>CALRJN020000001.1:0-262693 GCA_943367555.1 Synechococcus sp. UW140
CCAGCGGATCACCGGCGGCGCACCCTGACAGGGCCAATGCCGCCCCGACCACGATCGCTCCCAGAGCGAATCGGCCCTTGTTCCTAGCTGTGAACATGTTGCTTTCCTCTTCCTTCATCGGCGGGGGTTCCCACCACCGCACCACGCCGGGATGGCGAACTGCGGACGTCTGTGACCTGCCCGGCGGCGACACCGCGGGGCACGACGAGCTGCTGGAGCAGAGCGAACACGCCATCGAGGGCGAGGGCAAGGGCCACGATGACGATCGCGGCTCCGAGCATCTGGTCGAACTGGCGCAGGGCAAGACCCTTGATGATGTAGAGCCCGAGCCCGCCGAGTCCGACGTAGGCCGCGAGCGTCACGGTCGCGACGACCTGGAGTGCCGCGGCGCGGATCCCGCCGATCAGCAGGGGCAGGCCGAGCGGGATCTCGACCTTGACGAGGATCTGCCACTCCGTCATCCCGACCGCCCGGGCGGCATCGATGACCCGGCGGTCGATCTGCTCCAGTCCGGTGTACGCGCCGGCGAGGATCGACGGGATCGCGAGCACGACGAACGCGATCGTCGCGGCGAGCGGCTTCTGGGTGACCCCGATCACGAGCACGAGCAGCACGATGAGACCGAACGACGGGAGGGCGCGTGCCGCCCCGGAGATGCCGACCGCGAGCTCACGGCCGCGCCCCGTGTGACCGATGAGATAGCCGAGCGGGATCGCGATGGCGCTCGCGATCGCCACCGCGAGGAACGTGTAGAACAGGTGCTGGCCGATCGCCAGCAGCAGGGGCAACGACCCACCGAGCCGCTCGGGCGAGAACAGCCACGCGATCGCATCGCCGAAGAGGCTCACGCTGCACCGCCGATCGAGGTGGGCAGGTGCTCGAACTTCGGCCGCACCGTGCGCCGGGGCGCCCACGGCATGAGCCAGCGCCCCGCGAGCACGAGGAGGAAGTCCACAATGAGGGCGAGGGCCATCGTGAGCACGACGCCCGTGAGGATCTCCGCCAGGATACGCCGCTGCGATCCGTTCGTGAAGAGGTACCCGAGGCTGTCGACCCCGATGAGGATGCCGACCGTGACGAGGGCGATCGTCGAGACCGCGGCGACCCGGAGACCGGCGAGGATGACCGGGCCCGCGAGCGGGAACTCCACCGTCCAGAACCGACGCCACGGCCCGAACCCGACCGCGGTGGCCGACTGGCGGATCGCGGGATCGACGGAGGTGAGGGCATCCGCAACGGATCGCGACATGATCGCGACGGCGTAGATCGTCAGCGCGATCGTGAGGTTGAGCGGGCTGAGAAAGCTGATGCCCAGCAGCGGCGGCAGGATCACGAACAGGGCGAGCGACGGGATCGTGTAGAGGAGTCCGGCGACGGTGAGGAGGAGTCCTCGGGTGAGCTTGAAGCGGTAGGCGAGAAACCCGATCGGGATCGAGATGAGGAACCCGATGAGGATCGGAAGGATCGCAAGCGCGAGGTGCTTGAGCGTGAGCTGCCCGATGAGCTCGAGATTGTCGAGGATCCAGGTCACGAGGTGCGCCCGTCGTCGACGAGCACACCCGCGGCCCGCCCTTCGCTGTCGACGAGGATGGCGCCGCGCGGCGTCTTCCTGATCGAGAGCGCGCGCTTGCCCTGGTCGATGCCGATGAAGCTCGCCACGAAGTCGCTCGCCGGGTTGGCCATGATCTCGGTCGGGCTGCCCACCTGGGCGATCTTCGCGCCCGTCTCGAGGATGACGACCTGGTCGCCGAGGAGGAACGCCTCGTCGATGTCGTGGGTGACGAACACGACCGTCTTGTCGAGGTCGCGCTGAAGCCGGATCGTCTCCTGCTGCAACTCGGCCCGCACGATGGGGTCGACGGCACCGAACGGCTCGTCCATGAGGAGGATGTTGGGGTTGGCCGCGAGGCCGCGCGCGACTCCGACGCGCTGCTGCTGGCCGCCGGAGAGCTGGCTCGGGTAGCGGTCCGCGAGGTCTCGGCTGAGGCCGACGGTGTCGAGGAGCTCGAGCGCTTGGGCGCGCGCGACCTTGCGCGGAACCCCGTTGAGAACGGGGACCGTGGCGACGTTGTCGATCACCTTGAAGTGCGGGAGGAGCCCCGAGTTCTGCATGACGTACCCGATGCTGCGTCGCAGGTGCACCGGGTCGCGCGTGAGGATCGACTCGCCGTCGATCTCGATGGTGCCCGACGTCGGGTCGACCATCCGATTAATCATCCGGAGCAGAGTCGTCTTGCCGCTGCCCGAGGAGCCGACGAGAACCGTCGTCTTGCGCGACGGGATGACGAGATCGAAGCTCTCGACGGCCCGAGTTCCGTCGGGGAACTGCTTGGTCACCGAACGGAACTCGATCATGTGCGGCTCATTTCTCCGCGCTCAGCGCCGGATCGACTCCTGCCAGTACACCCAGCACAACAAGGTTCGACGCCGTCGACATTCCGGATTGCGGAATGTTTCGCACTTTTTCTCCGAAGCGGCTCGGTGATTCGAGGGCGCTTCAGAGCATTCGGATCAGCCCAGGCGCTCCGAGAGCAACGCGATCGCGGTGTCGCGACCGATCGCCAGGAAGGTCGCGTCCCCCGCGCGGTCCCGCGCGAAGGCCCGAGTTGCCAGCGCATCCGACACCTCGACGGCGGCTTCGAAGGCGAGACGCGTCGACGCGTCATCCGTGATCCCGAAGCGCGCGACGAGGCCGTCGACGATGCGGTCGGACAGGATGCCGTTGAACGGACGCTCGGACGGCGCCGGGCGCAGGTCGATGACATCGCCGACGCGAAGGCCGCGAAAGCCCGGCTCGGTGCGGTACGCCTCGACGAGGATGCCGAGCGCCGCGGTCACGGCCGTGCGCCAATCGGAGTGCGAGGGCGACTGCACCTCGTCGCTCACCCGCGTGAGCACGCGCTCGAGGTTGCGGGCACCGAGCGCCTGCAGGAGGGCGATGCGATCAGGGAAGTAGCGGTAGACGGTGCCGATCGAGGCGCCGGCGCGCTCGGCGACCATCGCGGTCGTGAGGCGCTCGAAGCCGATCTCGTCGACGACGGCGGCGGCGGCATCCAGCAGCGCGGTGAGTCGAGCGGTGCTTCTGGCCTGCACCGGTTCGTTGCGCAATGCCGCACGAGTATCCGCAGACAATTCGATGGTGTCGTGATCAGCCATGGTGGCTCCTTGTCTTTCGCTCACGATACTAGCGCCGCAACAGGTGAGTTTCTCGGGTATTGACACGCCGTGCGTACCGAGGTTCGCTCAGCGAATATCCGTCATCGGGCGGCGACAATGGAGCCATGTGCGGACGATTCGTGGTGGCCGGGGCGTCGACGGATCTCGTCGCCCTCTTCGATGTGGATCTCGTCGCGGATGACCTGCCCCCCGATTCCTGGAACGTCGCCCCCACCGACCGCGTGCCCATCCTGCTCGACTCGATCCCCAAAGGAGAGGATGCCGATCGCGAACCGGTGCGGCGCCTCGAGGCCGCGAGATGGGGGCTCATCCCGTCGTGGGCCAAGGATCCCAAGCTCGGGGTCACCGCGTTCAACGCCCGGATCGAGACGGTGACCGAGAAGCCGCACTTCAAGACCGCGGTGCGCAAACGCCGGGCGGTCGTGCCCGCGAACGGGTACTACGAGTGGCACACCGTGGGGGACGCCAAGACGCCGCACTTCATCCACCTGCCCGGAAGCGAGCTCGTGCTCTTCGCCGGACTGTACGAGTGGTGGCGCGATCCGGCCAAGGCCGACGACGCCGCCGATCGCTGGGTGCTCTCGACCACCGTGCTCACGCAGGACTCCACGGGGGACCTCGCCGGCATCCATGATCGGATGCCGGTCTTCCTCTCCCCCGAACTCGTGGACGAGTGGCTCGACCCGCACACCGACGACCCCGATGAGCTGCTGCCCGAGGTGGCTCACGGCGGGATCGAGGTCGCCGACCGGATGGAATACCACGCGGTGGGTCGCGCGGTCGGCAACGTGCGCAACAACTCCCCTGACCTCGTGCTCGAAGTGGGTCTGCCAGACTGAGAGCATGGCTCGGTCCGCTCGTCCCCCCGCGCCGCAACTGCTCCATCGGGCGGCCCGGATCGAGGATGCCTTCCACGCCTGGCGCGAACGTCGCGGCCGCCGGCGGGGGCTGCGCACCACCATCCTCCCGTACACCGGCTACGGGTCCCCCGGGTGGATCCGCGTGCTGTGCCGCGTCGTGCTCACGCGAGGCAGCGCCGCGGCACGCCAGCGCGCGGAGAAGGTGCGCGGCTGGCGGAGCTTCTTCAGCATCCCGGTCGACGACGCCGAGGTGATCATCACGGTCGACGGCACCGAGCACCGCGTGCGTCCGATGCGCGGCGGCGTGCTCGACGCCCGCCTCGACGCGACCCTCGCCCCCGGCTGGCACACCGTGACCCTGCGCACGGACGACACCGAGCCCGTCTCGGCCCCGATCTTCGTGGTCGACCCGGAAGCAGCCTTCGGCATCCTCTCCGACGTGGATGACACGGTGATGGTCACGGCGCTGCCCCGTCCGTTCCTCGCCGCCTGGAACACCTTCGTGCTCGACGAGCACGCGCGCACCCCGGTCGCGGGAATGGCGGTGCTGTACGAGCGGCTCACGCTCGCGCATCCGGGAGCCCCCGTGATCTACCTTTCGACGGGAGCCTGGAACGTCGCCCCGACCCTCACGCGGTTCCTCGAACGCAACCTCTACCCGCGCGGGCCACTGCTGCTGACCGACTGGGGACCGACCCACGATCGGTGGTTCCGCAGCGGCCAGGATCACAAGCGCACGAGTCTGCGGCGCCTCGCCGAGGAGTTCCCGGGCATGCGGTGGCTGCTGATCGGCGACGACGGGCAGCACGACGAGGAGCTCTACGGCGAGTTCGCGGCCGCGCATCCCGAGAACGTCGCCGCGATCGCGATCCGTCAGCTCTCCCCGAGCGAGGCGGTGCTCGCCGGCGGACGGAGCACGACGGCCGCGCCGGAACCGGCGACCGGCATCCGACACTTCGCCGCGCCGGATGGGGCCCGGCTCGCGGCGCAACTCACCGCCGCCGGACTGCTGTGAGCCGGACTGCTCTGAGGAGTCGGATCTGAGCAGTCGGATCTGAGCCCGCGGCCCTAGCGGGTCGTGAGGTGCTCGCGGAAGAACGCGTCGATGCGCTGCCACGCGTCCACGGCCGACTCGGGCTCGGGTCCCAGATTCATGACGCGGGCGAGCGGCCGCATCCAGCCCGGCCCCGATGCCGCCTGATTGAGGAACGAGTGACCCGCCCCGGGGTACTCCTTGATGTCGTGAACGACCCCGGCGGCCGTGAGCGTGGATTCGAGCTTCGCCGCGGCCCCCTTGAGGCTCGAGTCCTTGCCGCCGTAGCTGCCGACGACCGGGCACGCGTTCTCGAGGGTGACCTCCAGCTCGGTGGGGAGCATCCCGTAGTTCGACGCGGCCGCATCGAAGCCGTGCCCGCTCGCCGTCATGAGCGCGAAACCGCCTCCCATGCAGAACCCGATCACGCCGACGCTCCCGTTGGCGTCGGGCCGCGCGAGCAGCCAGGTTCGGGCCGCCTCGATGTCGTGGAAGGCGCGCCCCGTGCCGGAGCGCATCGCCCGCATCGTGCCGACGAGACAGCGGCGCATTCCCCCGTTGCTGAACAGGTCGGGCATCAGGGCGAGATATCCGAGGGAGGCGAGGTGGGCGACCTGCTTGCGCATCTCGGCGTCGATTCCGAACGCCTCGTGCACGACCACCACGGCGGGCCACGGGCCCGATCCCTCGGGGACTCCGAGCACGCCGTGCAGGACGTCACTCGTGCCCTCGAGGGGCGTGTCGATGACGAGGTCGATGGGGTCGGAAACGGTGATGGCCATGCCCGATTCAACCACTGGAATCCGTTCGCACGGTGCCGTCAGGGGAACCGGCCGCTCGGGTTCAACGGCGACTGATTCCGTTGTCAGAGGGCCGCAGCACGGAGGTGATCGACCGTTGTGGGCCCGGTGTCGATAAATCTCGTCGCGAAGTCGACGTGAGAGCGCTCCCATCCGCAGTGGATTCCCCTGAATGGGGGCCATCGGGCGTCTTGACCGGCCGAATCCGGCCCTGCTACTTTTTCAACGCTGACCGGTTGTCCTCCATTTGGCGGACCAGCGGATTCACGGTCCCGATACCCGACGGGACCGGTTCAGCGACGTGAAACCCACGGTCGTCCCGTGAGAATCACCGAAGGCGAACCCCCCATGTCGCGACCGAAACGGCCGCGCGTGCGCCCTCGGTGGGAGCCATCGTGACGAGCGCCGGCACCCTGCTGGTTGGTGGCTCGCTTACCCAGCCGCCAACAGCAGGGGGCCGGACGGGCACGGCCCGTCACTCGATCATCGACTGGCATTCCTCGAAGCAGTGCGAGAACCGCGTGGTCTCCCCCGACAGCGTGCGTCGCAGCATGAGCAGTCGGTGCGCTGCGTCGTCGATGACGCTCTCGTCGATGACGCCGTCGATCACCGCCTGGTGGATCGCGCCCACGACGAGCGGTAGGTCGACCCCGCCCACGTAGAGCAGCATCGTGTTGCCCGCGGCCACGGCGCGCACCGCGTTCGCCGCCGGGTCCGCGAGATCGTCACGGCCGGAGTTCTGCAGCATCACCATGTCGTCGGTGATGACGATCCCCTCGAAGCCGAGCTCGTCGCGCAGCAGCTGATGCCAGGACGCCGACAGGGTCGCGGGCTCCGGATCGACGGCATCGAACTGCAGATGCCCGACCATGACGAACTCGGCGCCGGCCTCGATCCCCGCGCGGAACGGCTCCTCGTGGCCCGCGCGCCACTCGTCGATCGACATCGCCGTGGTCGGGATGCTCGAGTGCGAGTCCCCTGGCGCGACCCCGTGGCCGGGGAAGTGCTTGAGCGTGGAGAGCACCGTGCCGCGCTCGCCCGCCACCGCCGCGCCCACGCGAGCCGCGGCATCCTCGGGCGTCGCCCCGAAGGAGCGGTCGTAGATGAAGGATGCGGGATCCCCGGTGACATCGGCCACGATGCCGAAGTTCACCGTGACGCCGAGCTCCGCGAGGAGAGCGGCCCGGGAGGCGAACGCCGCCGTGGCGTCCTCGGGCGGCAGCTCGCGGAGGTCCTCGGCGGCGGGTGCCTCGTCGATGAAGAGCCGCCGCACGACCCCGCCCTCCTGGTCGATGCCGATGAGGATCGGGAGACCCTTCTCGCCCCGGATGGCCGGGGTGATCGCCGCGAGGTCCGACTCCGGCTCCGGCACGTTGTTGCCCATGAGAATGAGGCCGCCCACGCCGGTGGAGGACGCATAGGAGTCGAGCGCCGCGGCATCCGTGCCGGGCACATGAACCATGAACATCGAGAGGATCTTCTGCTCGAGCGTCATGACGCTCAGGCGGTCGTCCGCATACTGCTTGATCGGATCGACCGGCGGCGGCGTGGGACGGGCGACCGCGGGAGCCACCGGTTCGGGCGCGGGGGCGGGAGCGGTGCATCCCGTCAGCAGCAGAGCGGCGATCACGATGCTCGCGGAACTCCGTCGGGGCAGACCCGACCGTGCTGCGCCCGCGCTGGCCATGCGCCGATGCTACTGCCGTGGGCGGCCGTCGCCCAGCGGAGCGCGGCGAATCGCCCGGGCTACGATAGCGGGATGTCGCGAACTCTGGCCTGGGCCCGCGTCATGCATCCCCTCCCGAGCGCCGCCGTCGCGGTGATCACCGTCGTGATCGGGGTCGCCGTCGGACTCGAGCCGTGGCGTCTCGCGCTCCTGGGCCTCACCGTCTTCACCAACCAGCTCTCCGTGGGCTCGTCGAACGACTGGCTCGACGCCGACCGGGATCGAGCGGTCGGTCGCACCGACAAGCCTGTTGCCCTCGGGGTGCTGGCCGTCGGCCAGGTGCGCACGGTCGCGCTCGTGCTCGCCGCGGTGTCCCTCGCCATGAGCGTTCCGCTCGGCTGGGGTGCGGCCGCCAACCTCGTGTTCCTCGCGGCCGGGTGGAGCTACAACGCCTTCTTCAAGCTCGGTCCGCTCTCGGTGCTCCCCTACGCCATCGGGTTCGGGTCGATCCCGCTCATCGCGACGCTCTCGCGCGCCGAGCCCGCGCTCGCGTCGGCGTGGGCGATCCTCGCGGGCGCCCTGCTCGGGATCTCCTCCCACTTCGCGAACGTGCTCCCTGACCTCGACGACGACCGTCGCACGGGAGTGAACGGGCTCCCGCATCGACTGGGCCGGAGGACCGTCGGGCTCGTGATCTCCGTCGCGCTCGTCGGCGCATCAGCCTCGATCGTGCTGGGCCCCGGACCCGCACCGCTCGCGCAGTACCTCGCCCTCGCCCTCTCCCTCGTGCTGGCGATCGTGTGCGCCGTGCTCGTCGTCGTGCGGCCCGTCTCGCGCACGATCTTCGTGCTCACGGTCGTCGGAGCCCTCGTGAACGTCGTGCTGCTCGTCACGGCGGGCGAGCGGCTGCTGGCCTAGTCCGACGGAGCGTCGGCGGAAGCGCGAGGCGGATTCCGGATTCCGACGAAGGACACGATCGCTCCCGCGAAGAGGAGTCCCGCCGTCACGATCAAGGCGCGGTGGAACCCGTCGACATCGAGGGTGGAACCGATGATCACCCCGATCGCCGCGATCGCGAGCAACCCCGCGACCCGGGAGACCGCGTTGTTGACCGCGGAGCCGATCCCCGATTGGCGTGCCGGGATCGAGCCGAGGATCGCCGAGGTCAACGGAGCCACCGTCATCGAGAGGCCGAGCGCGAAGACGATCGCGCCGGGCAGCACATCGAGGGGATAGTTCACCTCGGAGCCCATCCGCAGGAAGAGCAGGAAGCCGATCCCGCCCAGCAGCGGCCCGACCGTCATGAACAGACGCGGACCCCACGTGCCGCTGAGCCCGCCGAAGAAGCGCGAGAGCAGCACGTTGCCGATCGAGACGGGCAGCAGGGCGAGCGCGGCGACGGTCGCGGGGAAGCCCGCGACCTGCTGGAGGAAGACGACGAGCACGAATCCGCCCATCGACAGGGCCGCGTAGATGAGGGCCGTCGCGATGTTGCCGACCGAGAAGTTGCGGGTGCGGAAGAGTCCGAGCGGGAGCATCGGTGACGTCGCTCGGGACTGCCACCAGAGGAACGCCGCGAAGCAGAGGAGACCGGCGATGAAGGGCACGAGGACGACGGGGCTCCCCCAGCCGTAGCGCTCCTGCTCGATGAGCGCGAACACCGGGCCTCCGAGCCCGAGGATGCCGAGCACGGCCCCCAAGGCATCGACGCGCACCCCCGGGGTGCGTTCGTCGGGCTGCCGCAGCACGGCCAGAAGCACGAGGGTCACCGCGATCGGGAGCACGTTGATCGCGAACACCCAGCGCCAGCTCGCGAAGTCGACGAAGAGCCCGCCGAGAATCGGGCCGGCGAGGAACGCGGCGCTCGTGAACGCCGTCCACGTGCCGATCGCCCGGGCCTGGGCCGCATCCCGGAACGTGGAGATGATCAGCGCGAGCGAGCTGGGCACAAGCAGAGCACCGGCGACGCCCTGGAGCGCGCGGAACACGATCACCAACTCGGCCGTCGGGGCGAGCGCGATCGCGAGCGACGTGATCGCGAACCCGACGAGCCCGACGCGCAGCACGCGCACGCGGCCGTAGAGGTCGGAGAGCGAGCCCGCGAGGAGGATGAGGGACCCGAGGGTGATGAGGTAGGCATCGACGATCCACTGCTGCACGGCGAGGCCGCCGCCGAGCTCGGCGCTCATCGCGGGCAGGGCGACGTTGATCACCGAGCCGTCGAGAAAGGCGACGAACGACGCGAGCACGGCGACGGCGAGGACGAGACGTTCACGAGAGGTCACGGCACCATCCAACACCCGCTCAGGAGGTCGGAGCCCCGGAGACCGCGAATTCGACGGCCTCGAGCACGAGCGGGTGCGCGAGAACCCGGAAGTGCCCCGACACGGGAAGCTCGACGTTGGTCGCCCCGTCGAGGCGGCTCCCCTCCGGGATGTGGGGGTCGAACTCCCCGAAGATCGAGACGATGCGGGCGTTGACGTCGGCGCTGGCTCCCAGCTCGGCGATCGCGGGAGCGGCGGGCCGGAACTCGCGCAGGGTGCGCCCGAGCATGTAGGTGGCGAGACTCGACCCGCCGAACGGCGTCGCGACGGCGACGAGTCGGGCGATCCGCAGTGCCGCTGGCGAGAGGAGCAGCGCCTTGCCCACCAGTCCCCCCTTGCTGTGCGCGACGAGCACCACGCCGGCGAGGCCGAGCTGCTCGATCCGGTGCGCGGCGAGCGCGGCGGCATCCGGAATCGGTCGTCGATTGAAGCCGAGCCCGGGCACGATGTGCACCGGATGCCCCGCCGCATTGAGCCGGTCGGCGAGCGGGCGCATGATGCCCCAGCGCTCGTACACCCCGGGCAGGAGCACGACGGGCGCCCGGTCGCCGTGCGCGTACGGCACGGGGACCCGGGGACGCAGGATCGAGGACGCCTGCCGCCGGAGGATGTCGGCGTAGTCGAGGATGCGCACCCCGACCCGCACGCGATCCTCGCCCATGGCGCCAGTCTAGGCAGAGCACAATGGGAGCATGACGACGGTCGGCACGAACTGGTCCCGCTTCCACGTGTACGGCGCCACCGTGCTCCACGAGCCGCGCACGCTCGACGAGGTGCGGCGGATCGTTGCGGCGGCCCCCCGCATCCGTGCTCTCGGCAGCCGCCACTCGTTCTCGGACATCGCCGACTCCGCCGAACTGATCACGCTCGCGGGGATGCCGGCCGACATCCGCATCGACGAGGACAGCGAGACGGTCTCGTTCTCGGCGGGCGTGCGCTACGGCGAGCTCGGCGCGCACCTCGAACGCGCGGGCTGGGCCTTGCGAAACCTCGCGTCGCTCCCGCACATCTCCGTCGCCGGTGCCGTGGCCACGGGCACCCACGGGTCGGGTGACGGCAACGGGACCCTCTCCCGCGCGGTCGCCGGGCTCGAACTCGTCACGGCGGACGGCGACCTCGTGACGATCGCGCCGCTCGACGATGCCTTCGACGGGAGCGTCGTCGCGCTCGGCGCCCTCGGCGTCGTCACGCGCCTGACCCTTGACATCGAGCCGAGCTACCAGGTGCGACAGGACGTCTACGAGGGGTTGACGTGGGACGCGCTGCTGACGAACTTCGACGCGATCCTCGGCCGCGCCGACAGCGTCTCCGTGTTCACGACCTGGCTCGGGGATGACGTCGGGGCGGTGTGGCTGAAATCCGTGATCGGGAGCTCGAAGCCGCCGGCCACGCTCTACGGCGCCGTGCCGCAGCGGGCGGACCGGCATCCGCTGCCCGGCAATCCGAGCCAGACCACGACCCCGCAGGGCGGCGTGCCCGGGCCGTGGATCGATCGGCTGCCGCACTTCCGGCTCGAGTTCACGCCGAGCAACGGCGAGGAGCTGCAGAGCGAGTACCTCGTGCCGCGTCAGCACGCCGTCGCCGCCGTCGAGGCGGTGCGCGCGCTGGGTGCGCGTCTGGCCCCGCATCTGCACATCTCGGAGTTGCGCACGGTGGCGGCCGACTCGTTCTGGCTGAGCGGGGCGAGCGGGACCGACGTGCTCGGCATCCACTTCACCTGGAGATTCGAACCGGATGCCGTGCTCGCGCTGCTCCCCGTGGTCGAGGACGCGCTCGCTCCGTTCGCCGCGCGCCCGCACTGGGGCAAGCTCTTCGCTGCGCCGCCGCAGCGCCTCTACCCGCGGATGCCCGACTTCGTCGCGCTCGCCGACGCGATGGATCCGAGGGGGAAGTTCCGCAACCCGTTCCTGGAGCGGAACGTGTTCGGCGCCTGACGCCTCTGGACTGCCGCATCGGGTGTCGCTAGGTTCGACCCATGGCGGTCACCGGCATCGGAGGGCTCTTCTTCAGGGCGCAGGACCCGGCGGCACTGGCCGAGTGGTACTCCACCCACCTCGGCGTGGGTGGCGGTGAGTGGGGCTTGTGGGCGCAGCAGGCCGGGCCGACCGTGTTCGCCCCATTCCCGCACGACAGCGACTACTTCTCCGATTCGAAGCAGTGGATGCTCAACCTGCGGGTCGAGGGGCTCGATGACCTCATCGCCTCGCTCGAGGCCGCGGGGGTCGAGGTGACGGTCAAGGCCGAGTGGGATGACCCCGAGGTCGGACGGTTCGCCCGCATCCACGACCCCGAGGGCAACCCGATCGAGCTGTGGGAGCCGGCGCCTCAGTAACGAGTGGTCAGAGCCGCCCGACCGAGGTGACCCGCACGGCGGCAACGCCGAGCTCGGCGGACTCGGCCAGGTCCACGATCGCGCTGATGCCCCAGTCGTGGTCGCCCGCCGGATCGTCGAGGATCTGACGCACGGTCCACTGGGTGGGTCCCTCGGTGATCATGAGCATCGCGGGGCCACGGGCATCCCCGCCGACCCCGATCTCATCGTGGTCGTCGAAGTAGGGGTCGAGCGCGTCGGCCCAGGCGTCCGCATCGAAGCCGGATGCCGCATCCAGCTCCCCGAGCGCCTCCCACTCCTCGCGCGCCGCGAGCTGCACGCGGCGGAACAGCTCGTTGCGCACGAGCACGCGGAACGCGCGCGGATTCGAGAGGATGCTCGGCGGCGCGGGCGGCACCACGGGAGCGTCGGGATCGGCGGACGGGTTGCGCATCGCCTCCCACTCGTCGATCAGGCTCGAGTCGACCTGGCGCACGACCTCGCCGAGCCACTCAATGAGGTCGCGCAGTTCCTCGGTCTTGGCGTCATCCGGGATCGTCTGGCGGGCCGCGCGATAGGCGTCGGAGAGGTAGCGCAGCACGAGCCCCTCGCTTCGGGCGAGCCCGTAGAAGCCCACGAAGTCGGCGAACGTCATCGCCCGCTCGTACATGTCGCGCACGACGGTCTTGGGGCTCAGCGCGAAGTCGCCGATCCACGGCTGGCTCGCCGAGTAGGTCTCGAAGGCGGCGTCGAGCAGCTCCTCGAGCGGCTTGGGCCAGGTGATCTGCTCGAGCAGGTCCATGCGCTGGTCGTACTCGATGCCCTCGGCCTTCATCGCCGCGACCGCCTCGCCGCGCGCCTTGAACTGCTGCTGCGAGAGCACCGGGCGCGGGTCGTCGAGGGTCGCCTCGAGCACCGAGATCATGTCGAGGGCATAGGTCGGGGATGCCGGATCGAGCAGCTCGAAGACGGCGAGCGCGAACGGCGACAAGGGCTGGTTGAGGGCGAAGTTGGGCTGGAGGTCGACGGTCAGCCGGATCTCGACGTGTTCGTCGAAGGTCTCGAGCCACTCGCCGTCGACGAGCACCGTGTCGGCGACCATCCGCTGCTCCACGACCCCCGCGGTGCGCAGGGTGCGGTAGATCGCGAGCGCCCGGCGGGCGAGGGCGAGCTTGCCAAGCCACGTCTCGTGGCTGTCGAAGATCAGGTACCGGATCGCACCGAACGCGTCACCGCCGCGCGCGATGACATTGAGGATCATCGAGTGGCTGATCTGCATGTGGGAGGTGAGGGGCTCGGGGTCGGCGGCGATCATCCGCTGAAAGCTCGTCTCGCTCCAGCTCACGAAGCCCTCGGGCGCCTTCTTGCGCACGATCTTCTTGACCTTCTTGGGGTCGTCGCCCGCCTTCGCCACGAGCCGCGCGTTCTCGGCCTCGTGCTCGGGCGCCTGGGCGACGACGGTGCCCGCGGTGTCGTAGCCGGCACGACCGGCGCGACCGGCGATCTGGTGGAACTCGCGCGCGCTCAGCTGGCGCATCTTGGTGCCGTCGAACTTGGTGAGACCGGTGAGCAGCACCGTGCGGATGGGCACGTTGATGCCGACGCCGAGCGTGTCGGTGCCGCAGATCACCCGCAGGAGCCCGCGCTGGGCGAGCTGCTCGACGAGGCGTCGGTACTTGGGCAGCATGCCCGCGTGATGCACGCCGATGCCGGAGCGCACGAGTCGGGACAGCGTCTGCCCGAAGACCGTCGTGAAGCGGAAGCCGCCGATCGCGTCGGCGATCTCGTCGCGTTGCTCGCGATCGATCACCTTGATGCTCGTCATGGCCTGCGCGCGCTCGAGGGCCGCGGCCTGGGAGAAGTGCACGATGTAGATCGGCGACTGGCCGGTGTGCAGCAGATCCTCGACCGTCTCGTGCACCGGCGTGAGGGCGTAGGTGTAGTGCAGCGGCACGGGGCGGTCGACGCCGGTGATGAGTGCTGTCTCGCGGCCCGTGCGTCGGGTGAGGTCGTCGGCGAGCTCCTTCATGGGGCCGAGCGTCGCGGACATCAGGAGGAACTGCACCCGGGGCAGGGTGAGCAGCTGGACCTGCCAGGCCCAGCCGCGGTCGGCGTCCGCGTAGAAGTGGAACTCGTCCATGACGACCTGATCGACCGGCGCGTCGGCCCCGTGGCGGAGGGCGACGTTGGCGAGGATCTCGGCGGTGCAGCAGATGATCGGGGCATCCGGGTTCACGCTCGAATCGCCCGTGACCATCCCGACGTTCTCGGCACCGAAGATCTCGACGAGCGCGAAGAACTTCTCGCTCACGAGCGCCTTGATCGGCGCCGTGTAGTAGCTGCGCTGACCCTGCGCGAGGGCGATCGCGTGCGCGGCGATCGCGACGAGGGACTTGCCGGTGCCGGTCGGGGTGGAGAGCACGACGTTCGCGCCGGAGACGAGTTCGAGCAGCGCCTCGTCCTGCGCAGGGTAGAGCGGCAGCCCCCGGTCGGTCGCCCAGGCGTGGAAGGCGTCGTAGGCGACATCCGGATCGAAGGGGCTCGGCATCCGGGTCAGGAGCGGGTCGGAGGCCATGGCTCAACCGTGCCACAGGTTGTGGGCCACAGGATGCTTGACACCGTTGGCTATGTCCATTAGCTTTATGGCTATGACCATTAGCTATCTCGCCCGGCCCGAGGGCCGCATCGCCTACCAGGAGCAGGGCACCGGCCCGCTCGTCATCACCATCCCCGGAATGGGAGACCTCCGCGCCACCTGGCGTTTCCTCACCCCCGAGCTGGTGGATGCCGGCTACCGCGTCGTCAACACGGACCTCCGCGGTCACGGCGACAGCGACGCCACGTTCACGACCTACAGCAACGAATCATCCGCAACCGACATCATCGCTCTGCTCGAGAGCCTCGGTGAGCCCGCCGTTCTCGTCGGCAACTCGATGGGAGCAGCGATCAGCGTTCTCGTCGCCGCCGAGCGACCCGAGCTGGTCTCGAAGCTCGTGCTCGTCGGGCCGTTCGTGCGCAACCCCGCCGCGAACGCGTTCATGCTCGGCCTCTTCCGCGTGATGCTCGCGCCGCTCTGGGCCGCGGCCAGCTGGACGGGCTACCTCCCGACCCTCTACGCCGGCCGCAAGCCCGCGGACTTCGCCGAGTACCGGCGCAGTCTCGGCGCGGCGATCCGTCGTCCGGGATACGCGAAGGCCTTCTACCTGACGACCCGCACGAGCCACGCCGGCGCCGAGGCGGTGCTGACGAATGTCACAGCCCCGACCCTCGTGGTCATGGGCGAGCTCGACCCCGACTTCTCGACCCCGCAGACCGAGGCGGCGTGGATCGCCGAGGCGTTGTCCGCCACCGTCGTGATGGTGCCGGAGGCCGGCCACTACCCGCAGTCGCAGCGGCCCGACGTCGTGGCGCCGGCCGTGGCATCCTTCCTCTCGGAGGTGTTCTGATGCCGAGAGCCGGGCTGAGCGCGGACCGCGTCGTCGCGGAGGCGGAGGCCCTCGCCGACGAGGTGGGACTCGCGCAGCTGAGCCTCGTGGCGCTCGCCGCCCGGCTCGGCGTGCAGCCCCCGAGCCTCTACAAGCACATCGCCGGCCAGGACGCGCTCGCGCGCACGATCGAGGCGCGCGCCAAGGCCGAGCTCTCGACCGTGATGCGGGATGCGGCGGTCGGCCGATCCGGACCCGACGCCGTGCGCGCGATCGCGTTCGCCTACCGACAGTGGGCCATCGCACATCCCGGTCGGTACACGGCCACCCTCGCGGCTCCGGATCCCGCGGACGCCGAAGCCGTGGCCGCGAGCATCCGGGCCGTTGAGGTGCTGCAGGAGGCCCTCGCCTCCTACGGACTCACCGGGGATGACGAGATCGATGCGATCCGCACCCTCCGGTCGGCGCTCCACGGCTTCGTCTCCCTCGAGGCCGCGGGCGGGTTCGGCCTCCCGGTCGACGTGGACCGCAGCTATGCGCGACTCGTCGAGACGCTGCTCGTCGCTCTTGAGCGCTAGGCCGGGCGGGGCGACGGACGTACCCTGAAGTCGTGCTCGAGGTCTCCGATCTGCGTCCGTTCATCCCGGCCCTCGATGTCGCGCGCTCGGTGCGGTTCTATCGCGCGCTCGGCTGGGATGTCGCCGACGTCGGGTCGGGTCTGCACCTCGTCACGGCATCCGACCAGCATTTCTATGTGCAGGACTTCCCCGACCGGCGGGTCGCCGAGAACACGATGCTCCACATCACGGTCGAGGATGCGGCGGCGTGGCACGAGCACGTCGCCGCCGTCATCCGCGCCGACCCCGGCCTCGGGGCCCGCGTGCAGGCGCCGCAGCGGCAGGACTACGGGGCACTCGTCACGTTCGTGCACGATCCGGCCGGGGTGCTCCTGCACCTCTGCCAGTGGGACTCCGCCTAGCGGGTGTGCTCCGCGGCGACCCGCGCGCACACGCTCTCCACGTAGGCCCAGAAGCCCGCGACGTCGAGCTTGGTAGCCACTCGCGCGTTCGCGAGCGGCGGGTCGAAGTCGACGACGGTCATCCCGGTCGTGAACTCGCCGGTCGTCTCGATGTCGACGCGCGCGGGCACCACGCGGAACAGGTCGGGGCGCGCGACGAACGCGACCGCGCACACGTCGTGCACGGCCTGGCCGTCCCAGTCCGGGATGCTCGGATTGAAGTAGAAGGTCGCCAACGGCACGATCAGCTCGTCGGCGAGCGCGCCGAGCTCCTTGAGCCGCGCGATCACGGCGGCATTGGCCTGCGCCTGGAGCGTGAGGTCGAGGCCGATCATCGTGACGTTCCAGTCGGCGTCGAACACGATGCGCGCCGCCTCCGGATCGGCCCAGATGTTGTACTCCGCCGCGACCGTCGCGTTGCCGCGGGTGTAGGAGCCGCCCATGATCGTGAACGACGCCGCCCACCGGGCGATCGCGGGCTCCTTCTCGAGCGCGAGCGCGATGTTGGTCAGCGGTCCCGTCGCCACGAGGTGGATGCTGCCGGGCGACGTGCGCAGCATGTCGACGATGACGTCCGCGGCGTGCGTCTCCACGGCCGGGAGGGTCGCCTGGGGCAGCGCGACCCCGCCGAGTCCGCGCTCGCCATGCACGTGGGCGGCATCCCGGGCCTCACGCGTGAGCGGTCCCGCCGCGCCCGCGGCGACGGGCACCGTCGTGAATCCAAGGTACTCGCGCAGGTCGAGCGCGTTGCGGGTGGTGTGGTCGAGCGACACGTTGCCGCCCACCGTGGTCACGGCGACGAGCTCGAGGTTCGGGTCGCCGTGGGCGAGCAGCAGGGCGAGGGCGTCGTCGAGACCGGGGTCGCAGTCAAGAAGGATCTGGCGGGGCATGGTCTGAGCGTACGCCGGGCACTTGCGCCGATCGAACGCGACTCATGCATTGAGTTGCGTTCGATCGACGCAAGTGAGGCGGGCGCGGGCCCGGCGTAGAATCTCGTGTGACTTCCGAACCGATCCTCGACCCCGCGGAGCTCGAGACGACCCTCCGGGTGCTCGCGCAACTCGCGGAGATCGATCAGGAGCATCCGGACTTCATCGCCGTGCGCCGGGCCACCGCCCACATGTTCAAGGCGGTCAAGAAGACCCGCCGGCTCGAGAAGCGCGCCGAGATCGCCGACGCCGACCGCAGCGTCATCGCCGCGACCGCAACCGGGGCGCCCGACCGCATCGATGACGAGACCCGAGGCATCCCGATCTCCACGAGCACGACCGCGCCGATCGCGGGCACTCTCATCAAGGCGCGCGCGTGCTACATCTGCAAGAAGCCGTACACCGTCGTCGACGCCTTCTACCACCAGCTCTGCCCGGACTGCGCCGCGATGAGCCATGCCAAGCGCGACGCCCGCACCGATCTCACCGGCAAGCGCGCCCTGCTCACGGGCGGCCGCGCCAAGATCGGCATGTACATCGCCCTGCGCCTGCTGCGCGACGGTGCCCACACGACGATCACGACCCGGTTCCCCCGGGATGCCGTGCGCCGCTTCACGAGCCTGCCCGACTCCGCCGAGTGGATCCATCGTCTGCGCGTCGTGGGCATCGACCTGCGCGACCCCGCCCAGGTGATCGGCCTCGCGGACTCGGTCGCCGAGCAGGGACCCCTCGACATCCTCATCAACAACGCCACCCAGACGGTGCGCCGCTCCCCCGGTGCCTACCAGCCGCTCGTGGATGCCGAGCTCGCGCCCCTGCCCGACGGCCCGCTGCCCGAGCTGGTCACCTTCGGCCACACGAACGACCAGCACCCGCTCGCCCTCGAGCGCAGCCTCGCCGCGCACCCGATCCTCGCGGCGGCCGCGGAGAAGGCCGAGGAGCTCACCGAGCAGGCGATGGGAGCGGGCAATTCCTCGCTCGAGCGCCTCGCCGCCGGCACCGCGATCGACGCGGGCGGGCTGCTGCCCGACCTCGACGGCGTCAACTCGTGGACCCAAGCAGTGCACGAGGTCGACCCGCTCGAGATGCTCGAGGTGCAGCTGGCCAACACAACCGCGCCGTTCATCCTCGTGTCCCGGCTGCGTCCGTCGATGGCGGCGTCGCCCGCGCGCCGCAAGTACGTCGTGAACGTGAGTGCGATGGAGGGGGTGTTCGGGCGCGGATACAAGGGCCCCGGGCATCCGCACACCAACATGGCGAAGGCCGCGGTCAACATGCTCACCCGCACGAGCGCGCGCGAGATGCTCGAGACCGACGGCATCCTCATGACGAGTGTCGACACGGGCTGGATCACCGACGAGCGCCCGCACCCGACGAAGGTGCGCCTCGCCGAGGAGGGGTTCCACGCGCCGCTCGACCTCGTGGACGGCGCGGCTCGGGTCTACGACCCGATCGTGCGCGGGGAGGCGGGCGAGGACGTGTTCGGCGTCTTCCTCAAGGACTACCGGCCGAGCAACTGGTGACGGTGCCCTTCGCCGTCGGCGACCGGGTGGTCGTGCGCTACCGCCTGCCGGACGGACGCGCGACCGATGCGCTCGGAACGCTCACGCAGATGACGGGCGACCACCTCGTCGTCGACGGGGTGCGCGGAACCGAAACCATCCCGCTCGACACCGTGCTTCTGGCTAAACCGGTGCCGCCACGGCCCGCACGGCGGACCCGCGACGATGGCGCGGGTTCAGGCGACGCACCGAGTCCCGCACCACGGTGACGAGTTCCTCGGCGAGGTGCTCCTGCCAGGGCGACGACAGCGCCGCGATCGGCGGAAACTCGGCGAACGCGACGGGAGCGATGAGGAGAGAGCGGGTCACGGGGAATCCTTCGACGATCGTTGAGGGGATCGCCGGGTTCTGGAGCAACTACTGGCCAGACTACGTCAGATCGTGGCGCCGTGGGGGCCGAAGGTCCCGCGATGGCACACTGACTCAGTGGCGTCGGGGCGCCCGCGGGGCCGTGGAAACCTCGAGGATGTCGAGCGTGCGGCTCGTGACCGCCTCCGCGACGGCCCGCAGGGTGAGGTTGTGGCTGCGCGCATAGGTGCGCAGCGTGGTGAACGCGGTGTCGACATCCATGTCGCCCTGGGCCGAGAGCACGCCCTTCGCCTGTTCGATGAGCACGCGGCTCTCGAGGGCGCGCTGAAGCTGCGCCGCGACCACGCCGGTCTCCCGGATGTTGCGCTCCTGAAGGATGCCGATCGTCGCGACATCGGCGAGGGCCTGCGCCACCGCGGCATCCGGAGCGTTGAGCTCCCCGACGGTGTTGCTGAACAGGTTCATCGCCCCGAGCACCTTGCCCCGCAGGCGCAACGGGGTGGCATAGACCGCACGGAAGCCCTGTTGGGCGGCCGCGGCCTGGAACTCCGGCCACCGGCCGCCGTCGCGGGCGATGTCGTGGACGGCGACGGCCTTGCCCGAGGTGAAGCAATCCACGCACGGCCCCATCCCCGCGGCGAGCTGCATGACCTCCACGAAGTCGGCGCGCTCGCTCGTCGACGCCACGAGCTGAAGCTCGCCGTTCTCGTCCGCAAGGAGGAGACCGCCGGCGTCCACGTCGAGCAGGGTCGTGCACACCTCGACGAGGGTGTGCACGAGATCGATGACGTCGTACTCGTCGACGAGAGTGTCCGCGACGGTGACGAACGCGTCGTTGATGCGCTGTTCCCGAGTCTTCTCGGTCATGCCGTGTCCGTTCCGACAACGATTAGCGTTCGACGCAGGCTCTTCGAGAGGTCCGCCTGATGCGGGTGGGGGTCTGGCTACTCTACCTGCCCCGGGACGGGGCGGCCTAGACTGGCCCCCCGACTCGCGCCGCCTGTGAGGGCCGGTCCGGCACTGCCGACCCCGAGAGCCCCCATGGAACTGTCCGAAGCGCCGAGCCTGTGCGGCCTGTTCGTCGAGCGACTCCCGATGACGGGCGCCTCAATCTCCGTGTCCGACAACGCGGGACGTCAGATCACGGTGTGCTCCACCAACGCGCTGGCCACCCGGCTCGACGAGGTGCAGTTCGAGCTGGGAGTCGGACCGTCGTGGGACGCGATGCGCACCGCGATCCCCGTGCTCGTCGGGGACATCGCCGCGGCCGGCTCAGACGTCTCGCCCCTGTTCGGCGGCGCGGTCGCGGAGCTCCCGGTGCGCGGCATGTTCGCCTTCCCGATGAAGCTCGGCGCGATCGTCGTCGGCGTGGTCAGTCTCTATCAGGAGCGCGCCTTGGTGCTCAGCCAGGTCGAGGTGGACGAGGCGCTCCACCTCACGCGTCACGTCACGCCCGCGGCCGTGCGCCTGGCGCTGCGCTCGGCGGCCGGGGACGTCGAACCGGGCAACGTGCACCTCGCTCCCACGATGCGGCGAGAAGTGCACCAGGCCACCGGGATGCTCACGGTGCAGCTCGACGTGACCGCGACGGACGCGTTCCTGCGCGTGCGCGCCTACGCGTTCTCGAGCGGGCGATCGATTCAGGACGTCGCGCACGACGTCGTCGAGCGCGTGCTCGACTTTCGCGACCTCCCGTCCGACGGCGACTAGCTCGGCAGCACCTTCCCGGGGTTGAACGTGCCCTTCGGGTCGGCTCCCTCGAACAGCGCTCGCATCACGACGACGCCCTCGCTCGAGATGTCCTGCTCCAGCCACGGCGAGTGCTCGAGGCCCACGCCGTGGTGGTGCGAGATCGTGCCGCCGTTGTCGACGAACGCCTGCTGGATCGCGGACTTGACCGTGTTGTACTCGCGGATCGGGTCATCCCCGAACACGAAGGCGAACGTGAAGTACAGGCACGCGCCCGAGTGGTACGAGTGCGACAGGTGGCTCATGATCCAGCCCTTGATGCCGATCTCGTCGTAGGCCTTCAGTGCCGCGGCCCGCACCGCCGCGTGCAGCGGGATGAGCTTCGACCACGGTGCCGCGGTCTCCGACACGTCGCCGGCGGCGCCGCGATCGAGCAGGAAGTCACGCAGATACGGGGTGTCGAACTTCTTCTGGTCGTATAGGATGCCGGGGCCGGTTCCCACGCCCATGCCGCCGTGTTTCTTCACAATGGCGTCCACGAGCTTCTTCTGGCGCTTGGCGTGCGCCGCGGTGACGCCCTCGAAGCCGATGAAGCTCAGGCAGATGTCGGTGAGGGTCCACCCCTTCGAGCGCATGAGGCCCGGGAGCACCGTGCCCGCGAGGAACTTGTCGAACCCCTTGCGGTCCTTGCTGGTCGCGAGGGAGAAGCCGGTCTCGGGCGCATCGGAGATGCGGGTGATCGAGGGCGCGGCATCCGACTCGGCGATCTCCTGCATCGCGGCGATGCCCGCCGTCCAGTTGGGGAAGAAGTAGGCGTACACGTCGCGCTTGGCCGGCGTGCGGTGCACCTGCACCGTGACCTCGGTGATCACGCCCAGACGCCCCTCGCTGCCGAGGATCATCTCGCGCACGCTCGGGCCGCTCGACGTGCTCGGCAGGGGGCGCAGCACGAGCACGCCCCCGGGACGCACCACGCGCATCCCGCGGGCGATGTCGGCGATGTCGCCGTACTTGTCGGACTGCATGCCCGAGGATCGGGTGGCGACCCAGCCGCCGAGCGTCGAGTGGGTGAAGCTGTCGGGGAAGTGCCCGATCGTCCATCCTCGGGCGTTGAGCTGCGCTTCGAGGTCAGGGCCCTGCGCGCCCGCCTGGATGCGGGCCAGACCCGACTCCTCATCGATCTCGAGCAACTGGTCGAGCCGTCCCGTGTCGAGCGAGATCACGGTGCGCTTCTCGCCGGGCAGGGGCTCCAGGCTCGACGCGATGTTGCTGCCGCCGCCGAACGGGATGATCACGGCGTTCGCCGCGACCGCGGCATCCACCACGGCCTGCACCTCGGCCTCGTCGGCCGGGTAGACGACCACGTCGGGCGAGCGCTCGATCCAGTTGTTGCGGATGCGCACCAGGTCGCGCAGCGACTTGCCGTAGGTGTGGATGACGCGCAGCATGTCATCCGTCGACACGTGCTCGGCGCCGACGATCCCGGTGAGGGTCTTGAGCAGCGCGGCCTTGGCGTTGGAGGCCGGAACGGAGAGGTCAGCGAACGACGGCTCCTGCGCCTGCACCGCGGTCGCGAGGTCGAGCCCGACGGCCTGCAGCACGAAGGGGGCGAACGCGGGCTTGTCGTCGTAGTGGAAACCCACGCCGTCCTTGCCCCAGCCCCACCACTTCATGTGCTTCACCTGGGTCATGTCGTTCCCTTCCTGGCGTGCTCGGGTGCGATCTCTCGCGGCACGGTCGAGTGGAGCTGGCGCACCTCGTGCGACAACCGGTGGGTGAATCCTTCCGCATTCTCGCCGTCCTCGGGCAGCATCGGCGCGCCGAAGACCACGTGCACGGGAAGGCGACCGCGCTTGGGCCAGCTGACTCCGCGCGGCATCGCGTCGCTCGCGCCGACGATGGCGATCGGGAGCACCGGCACCTTGCTCACGATCGCGAGGGCGGCGGCGCCGTGCTTGAAGTAGCCCATCGCCCCCGTCTTCGAGCGACCTCCCTCGGGGAAGATCAGCAACGGCACGCGGCGCTCGAGGAGCGAGCGGCTCGACCCGCCGCGCTTGCCCTCGCCGTTGCGCTCGATCGCGAACGCGTTGAAGAACAAGGTGGTGAGCCACTTGCGCCACGCGACATCGAAGAAGTAATCCGCGGCGGCCCCCGCGGCGAGGTAGCGCGCGAGCGGACGGGGCAGCGCCCCGATGATCAGGGGCGCATCGAGATGACTGGAGTGGTTCGCGACCACGATGAACGGCCGGTCGAGCTCGGCGATGTTCTCGCGCCCCTCAACGGTGACGCGCACGAGCGACCAGACGAGCGGCTTGAGCAGACCGCGTTGGGCCACGAAGCGCACGGCCGCCAGGGCGGGCGAGGTGAAGCGGTCGCGGGGGGCCATCAGGCACGATCCGCGGTCGGAGTGGGGTGATCCGTCACAACGGTCTGTTCGGAGCCCTCGGAGATTTCGGGTGCCCGTCGTCGCGAGGCCAGACGCGCCGAGATCCCGCGAATCGTTCGACGGGGAAGGTATCGGGCAATCCATCCGATGATGCGGTACCGAACTGTCGGTATGGAGATCACCCGCCCGCGCTCCACGTCGCGCATCGCCGTGCGAGCCACCTGCTCCGGCGTGATCCACAGCCAGTCCGGGATGGTGCTCGTGCGCACGCCCGCGCGTTCGTGCCACTCGGTCGAGACCCAGCCGGGCAGCACCGCCGTGACGGTGACCCCGGTGCCGCGCAGCTCCACCGAGAGGGCCTGGCTGTACGACGTGACCCACGCCTTGATCGCGGAGTACCCGCCGGTCGTGAACAGCGACTGCAGGCTGGAGACGTTGATGATCGCGCCGCCGCGACCCGACATCGCACGACCGGCCGCGCCGCCGAGCACGAGCACGGCCCGGCACATCACCTCGAAGGCATGCTCGTGCAGCGAGGTGTCGGGCGAGGTGAGCGGCACGTGCACGCCGAATCCGGCGTTGTTGATCAGGAGGTCGATCGGATGCGCGGCATCCTCGATCCGCGCGGCGACGGCCGCGACATCCGCGCGCTCGGCGAGGTCGGCTCGCAGGGTCTCGACATGGATGCCCGACACGGCATGCAACTCAGCGGCCACCGACTCGAGGCGGTCGGCGTCGCGTGCGACGAGCACGAGATCGACGCCCCTCGCGGCAAGCAACCGAGCGAATGCGGCGCCGATGCCGGAGGTTCCGCCCGTGATGAGAGCCGTGACCATGGACGATACATTACGCCACGGGCCCCCAGCGCCCATGTCGCTAGACTCTGAGGGAAATCGACCCGGCTCACGGAGGTACGACGGATGCCGCAGAACCCGGAGGCACCCGTGAACGACCGCGGATTCCCTGCCCCCGACTTCGACGTTCGGGAGATGGCGCGCACCGCCGCGGGCAGCCACCGGGAGCGGCTGGGACTCGATGCCTACCGCGAAGCGCCGCTGTCCGCGGAGACCCTTCGTGCCCTGCGCTACCTCCAGGTCGTCGAACGCGGAACGATGACCCACCTGCGCGGCGTGCTCGTCACCGCGACGCACAAGGACGCCCGCATCACCGCGTTCCTGACCACGTGGGCGTTCGAGAAGTACTGGCTCGCCGACGCCCTCGAGCAGATCCTCCTGGCCCACCAACCGGAGGGCTCGGAGGCGGACCGCTCGCCGTTCCGCACCCCGGCCGAACGCACGATCCGCGAGTCGATCTACGCCAACATCCACGGCGTTCCGATGATCGCCGTGCACATGAGCCTGGGAACCATCGACGAGTGGCTCACGCAGGCCGCCTACCGTCGCGTGCTCGCGCTGGAGAACCACCCTCAGCTCGCCGAGACCCTCGGCACGTTCCTGTCGATCAAGGGACGCCAGCTCGAGTTCTTCGAGGCGCAGGCGCGCTTCCGGCTCGAGGAGTCCGCCAAGGCGCGCACCCTCACCCGCCGCCGGCTCGCGCGCACGCCGTGGCCGATCGGCGCCAAGGCGGAGCCCCGCCACGAGACCGCCCACTTCTTCGACCACCTGTTCCGCAGCGATCCGGCGCTCGTCACCGACCTCGACGCGCGCGTCGACACGCTGCCCGGCCAGTCCGGGCTCGCCCTCATCCGGAAGGCCGCGCGGCTGTGAGCGCACGATCCACTGGATCGAAGGCGACGCCGCCACGCGGCCTCACCACCGAGCACGTGTTCCTCACGGGAGCCACGGGCTTCGTGGGACAGGCGATCCTCGAGCGGCTGCTATCGAGTCATCCCGGCACCCGGATCTCGATCCTCGTGCGCGGCAAGGGCAGCCAGACCGGCGAGGGTCGGCTCGCCAACCTCATGCGCAAGCCGGTGTTCGCGTCGTGGATCGAGAGCGTCGGCGAGGAGTCCGCGCGTGAGCAGATCGCTCGCCGCATCACCGTGATCGAAGGCAGCCTCGGCCACGTCGGCACCCTGCCGAAGGACATCGACGTGGTCATCCACGGGGCATCCACCGTCTCGTTCGACCCGCCCATCGACGAGGCGTTCGACACCAACGTCGGCGGGGCGAACGGCATCTACGGCGCCCTGCTCGCGGCCGGCGGCCACCCGCACGTCGTGCACGTGAGCACGGCCTACGTGGGCGGCATCCGCAAGGGCATCGTGCCCGAGGCATCCCTCACCCACACGGTCGACTGGCGCGCCGAGTACGAGGCGGCCAAGACCGCGCGCACCCGCGTGGAGTTCGAGTCGCGGCAGCCCGAGGCGCTGCGCGCGCAGCTGGCGACGGCGAAGGCGCGGCACGGCAAGGCGGGCCCGCAGGCGGTCGCCCAGTTCGCCGAGGCCGCCCGGGTGGAGTGGGTGCGCGACCGGCTCGTCGACTACGGCCGCACCCGAGCCGAGAGCCTCGGGTGGACCGACGTCTACACGCTGACGAAGGCGTTCGCCGAGCGCGTCGCCGAGGAGAGCTGGGGTCTCGCCGGTCATCGCCTGTCGGTGGTTCGGCCCTCGATCATCGAGAGCGCCCTCCACCACCCGTTCCCCGGCTGGATCGATGGATTCAAGGTGGCCGACCCGCTCATCCTCGCCTACGGGCGCGGCCAGCTGCCCGACTTCCCGGGCCTGCCGGACTCGGTGCTCGACGTCATCCCTGTCGACTTCGTCGTCAACGCGACCCTCGCGGCCGCCGCGACTCCGCCGCCGAAGAACGAGCCGGCGTACTACCACGTGAGCTCCGGGGCGAGCAATCCGCTGCCCTTCCACCGGATGTACGAGAACGTGCACGCCTACTTCACCGAGAACCCGCTGCCCGATGAGCACGGAGAGATCCGCGTGCCCAAGTGGAAGTTCCCAGGAGGCCTCAGGGTGGAGAAGGCCCTCGCCCAGCGCGAACGCCAGGCGGACCGGGCCGAACGGATGCTGCAGCGCCTCCCCGCGACGCCGCGCAACCGTCGCGCCCTCGACCGCATCCGCAGCAGCAAGCACGACCTCGACGTGCTGCGCGGCTACACCAACCTCTACCGCGCCTACGTGCAGACGGAGATCATCTTCGACGACACCAACGCCCGGGCGCTGCACGCCGCCCTGCCCGAGGCCGAGCGTGCCTCGGCCGGCTTCGACGTGAGTGAGATCGACTGGGAGCAGTACTTCCAGACCATCCACTTCCCCGCGATCACCACGCTCACGCGCGCGTTCGCAAACCGGCCCGCCGCCAGGACGCGCTCCGCCCGGATGCTCCCGGTTCGCTCGGATGTCGTCGCCGTCTTCGATCTCGAAGGCACCGTGCTCGACTCGAACCTCGTGGAGCAGTACCTCCTGCTGTGGGCCGGGAGCGTGCCGCGCAGCCGCGTGGCGCACGACCTCGCGAACTTCGCCTTCAGCCTGCGCAAGTACCTCCGGGCCGAGCGTCGGGACCGCGGCGAGTTCATCCGCACCTTCATGCGGCGCTACGAAGGGTTCAAGGTCGCCGAGATCGAGCGACTCGTGCGCGGCAGCTTCGGTCGCGCCGTGCTGCGCCGGTCCCTCCCCGACGCCCTCCGTCGGGTGCAGGAGCATCGGGATGCCGGCCACCGCACCATCCTCGTCACCGGCACCATCGACCTCATGGTGAAGCCCTTCGAGCCCTTCTTCGATGAGGTCGTCGCCGGGCGGATGCACGAGAAGGATGGCGTGCTCACGGGCTACCTCGCCGATCCCCCGCTCGTGGATGAGGCCCGCGCCGCGTGGCTGCGGCACTACGCCCAGAAGAACGGGTTCGACCTCACGCAGAGCTACGGTTACGGCGACAGCCACGCCGACCTCGTGTGGCTCCAGTTGCTCGGCCATCCGACGGCCGTGAACCCCGACATCGATCTCTATCGACACGCCCAGGAGAAGCGGTGGGCCGTGGTTGACTGGAAGCGCCGCTCCGCCGCACCCGCCCGAAACGGCACCGTCTCCGAACCACCTCCGAGCATCACGGAAGGAGCAGGGCAGCCCGACGCCTCGAGCCAGCCCACGGCATCCCATGGCCTTTGACATCGACCGGTACACCGCCACCTCGACGAGCGTGGCCTGGGGTGACCTCGACTTCGACCAGTTCGACACGAACCCGCTGCCCGAGAGCACGCTGCGCAGCCTGCGCTACATGTGCGACATCGAGTACCACACCGTGTGCTACCTGCGGGATCTGCTCGTGACGCCGTCGCACAAAGAGGCCGACGTGAGCGCCTTCATGACGATGTGGAACCGCGAGGAGTTCTGGCACGGCGAGGCGCTCGCCGCGGTGCTCGCCAAGCACGGCGTCACCGTCGACTTCGACCAGCTCAAGGCCACGCGTCTCAAGCTCGGGTGGAAGGACCGTCTCGACCCGATCAAGCAGTCCATGCTCGGCAACGTGGTGGGCAAGGACTTCATCGCCGTGCACATGATCTGGGGCGCGACCAACGAGTGGTCGGCCGTCGCGGCCTACAACCGGCTCGCCGACCTGCAGGATCACCCCGTGCTCGCGGAGCTGCTGCGCCGCATCGCCAAGCAGGAGGCCCGCCACGTCGCCTTCTATGCAACCCAGGCTCGGGAGCGCCTCGCCAAGAGCAAGAAGGCGCAAGTGCTTGCGCGACTCGCGCTCAAGTATGCGTGGGGGCCGGTCGGGTCATCCGTCATGGATCCCGACGAGGTCACCCACGTGATGGGTCACCTCTTCGCCGGTCCCGAGGGGCTGCGCGAGATCCGCAAGCTCGACGAGCACGTGCAGCGGATGCCCGGACTCGAGGGGCTCACGATCGTCGAGACCTCGATGAAGAAGTACGGCGTCGCGGCGTAGGGAGTCCACCCTTCAGCACGCTGGTAAGTTGGCTCCCGTGAGTGTACGAATCGAGCGGGTCGACCTTCCGGGTATCGGCGTGCGCAGCGACGTGATCACCGAGGAGGGTCGGCGCGTCAGCGTCGTCTCGCATCGGTCCGGCGAGCGAGACATCGCCATGTTCGATGCCGACGATCCGGATGCCTGCACCGACTCCATCCCGCTCACTGATGACGAAGCGGCCGCCCTCGCAGAAGTGCTCGGCGCATCCCTCACCCTCTCGCGTCTCTCCGGGCTCGGCGAACGGGCGATCGGCCTGTACACCGAGGAGGTCTCGCTCCCGATGGAGTCCGGCTTCATCGGACGCCCCATGGGCGACACCAAGGCGCGCACTCTCACCGGCTCGTCGATCGTCGCGATCGTGCGCGGCACGACGGTGCTGCCCTCCCCCGGGCCCGACGTGATCTTCGAGCGCGGCGACGTGCTCATCGCCGTCGGCACCCGCAAGGGACTCGACGCGCTCGGCAAGCTCATCGACCGCGGGCCGAGCTAGGTCGCCGATGCACGAAACGACCGTGCTGCTCATTGAGGTGGGTGCCCTCCTCCTGATTCTGAGCCTGCTTGGTCGCCTGGCGATCCGGATCGGGATATCGCCCATCCCGCTCTACCTGCTCGCGGGGCTTGCCGTCGGCAACGGTGGATTCGTCCCGCTTGATGCGAGCGAGAGCTTCTTCGAGGTGGGCTCCCAGATCGGCGTCATCCTGCTGCTGGCGATGCTGGGGCTCGAGTACTCGGCCGACGAACTCGTCGGCGCCCTCAAGCAGTCGCGGGTGGCCGGCCTCGTGGACGGTCTGCTCAACGCGCTGCCCGGTGCCGCGTTCGCCCTGATCCTCGGGTGGGACTGGGTTGCCGCGGTCGCCCTCGCCGGCGTCACCTGGGTCTCGTCGTCGGGCGTGATCGCCAAGGTGGTGCGCGACCTCGGACGTCTCAACAACCGTGAGACTCCCGTCATCCTCTCGATCCTCGTGATCGAGGACCTCGCGATGGCGTTCTACCTGCCGATCCTGTCGGCGCTCGTGATCGGTGCCGGGGTGGTGCAGGGGTCGATCACGGTGGTGATCGCCGTGGGCGTCGTCAGCGTCATCCTGTTCCTCGCCCTCCGGCACGGACGCATCGTCTCGGCCCTGTTCTCCAGCCGGCACGCCGAACCGCTGCTTCTCGGCGTGCTCGGCCTGACGATGCTCGTGGCCGGGCTCGCCGAGCAGGTGAACGTCTCCGCCGCCGTCGGGGCCTTCCTCGTCGGGATCGCGCTCTCGGGTCAGGTCGCCCACAACGCGGAGGCCGTGCTCTCGCCGCTGCGCGACCTGTTCGCCGCCGTGTTCTTCGTGTTCTTCGGCATCTCCACGAGCCCCGCCGAGATCCTGCCCGTGCTGCTGCCCGCGTTCCTGCTCGCCGTGATCACGATCGCGACCAAGACGCTCACGGGGTACTACGCGGCCAAGCGAGCCGGAATCGGCGTGCCCGGGCGCTGGCGCACCGGCTTCGCGCTCACGCCCCGCGGCGAGTTCTCCATCATCATCGCCGGCCTCGCCGTGAGCGTCGGCATCGAGCCGCAGCTCGCGCCGCTCGCGGCCGCCTACGTGCTCATGACAATCGTCGCCGGTCCCCTGCTCGCGAGGATCCCGGATGCCCAGTGGTTCAAGGATGCGGTGAGGCGCCGGCGGCTGGCCGCGGAGGCTCGCGCGGGGGTGTGAGTCACACCTTCGCGAAGGGGATCGCGATCGAGTAGCGGTAGTAGCGGCCGCGGTTGGCGGCGACTGACGCGACGATGCCGAGGATCGACGCCGCGAGCCGCACGGCGATCAGGCCGAAGTAGCCGATGAAGAAGAGGCCCAGCCCGGCCGGCGGGCCGGAGCTCTGGCTTCCGGCCGAGATCCCGATCGACGCGAAGACGCTGCCGAAGCTCAGGACCACGAAGACCGCAGAGAGCGCGGTGACGGTGAGCTGCAGATTCCACTCGGTCGTGGTGTGGGCGCGGACGAACGGACCTCGGTTACGGAAGAGGAAGTAGAACACCGCGGCAGCCACGAGTCCGAAGAAAATGCTGAGCACATGAGTGAGGATGCTCCACTGCTTCTCCTCCGCCGCGCTCAGCGGAGGGAGCGTCGTGGACGGGTTGGCGTACGGGTTCACCTCGGGAGTCGACATGTGCTCATTCAAGCAGGTCGGACGAGAGCGTGGATCCAAGGGGATTCGACGCCCCATGGGCACGGCCGTCACATCGCGGTTGCGCGCTGCCGCAGCTGCACTGAGCTGGCGATGCGCCGGAACCGGCGCCATGGGGACCCCCGGGGTTCGAATCCGACCAAGCATTACAGAACGATGAAGGGCCCCACCATTCGGTGGGGCCCTTCATCGTTCTGTGGATCCAAGGGGATTCGAACCCCTGACCCCCTGCATGCCATGCAGGTGCGCTACCGGGCTGCGCCATGGACCCGTGTCATCCGCCTGCGCGGAATCAACTTGTCAAGATTACTACATCGCGGGTCGTGTTCCGAACCGCGAGACCGTGCCGAACCGCGAGACTGGGGACCATGGATGCGCAGCCCGTCACCGTTTCGATCACCCGCCGCGTCGACCCGGAGCGGGCCAAAGAGGTCGCGGCGTGGGCGCGCGCCGGTCAGGACCTGCTCAGCGCCTCCCCGGGATACCTCGGCTCGGGGTGGGTGCGCCCCGATCCGGCGAGCAACGACTGGCACATGATCTTCCGGTTCGCCGACACCGCGAGCCTCGAGACCTGGCAGAAGTCGCCGGAGCGCGCGTGGTGGGTCGCCTCGGCGCTCGGGATGGTGGAGCACTCCCCCGAGGAGCGCCGCACCGGGATCGAGGGCTGGTTCGACGCCCCCACGAGCGTCGAGGTGATCCCGACCCAGGTCGCCGCCCCGCCGCGCTGGAAGCAGATGGTCTCGATCTTTCTCGTCTTCTTCCCGCTCAGCCTGCTCGCCAACTGGGCCCTCGGCCCGATCACCGGCACGTGGCCCATGCCGCTGCGCGTGCTCGTGACGGTGCTCGCAGTCACCCCCGTGATGACCTACCTCGCGATGCCGCTCGTCACGCGAGCGCTGCGACCGTGGCTGATGCGCGGCCGGGCCTAGACCTCAGGAACTCTCGGCTTGGCGGATCGCCTCGTCGGCATCCATGTCGTCCAGCTCGGCCTCGAGGTAGCTCTCCACCTCGGGCAACCGCAGCGTGAAGGTCGAGAACGCCTGGATCGAGAGGGTCGCCGCGGCGAGCTCGAAATCCATGACGTGGCCGCCGAACGCGCGCGCGTCGTCGAGGTAGTGCAGGTGGAAGTCGGCGACCGAGAGCCCCTGGAACACGTCGGGGCCCTTGAACCCCACCATCGATCCGCGAGTGGCGCCGATGGCGTTCTCGTGCTGGTCCTTCACGGCGTCGGCGAGGCCGCGATACGGCTTCTGCTGGCGCACGGCCTCGCGCACCGTCATCCACTCGAAGGCGCCGTCGACGCGCAGCGCGTAGAACAGGTTGTTGCTGGGAACCAGTTCTTCGACATAGGTCTCGAACTGCTTCTCCGTCATCCCGGACACCGTCTCGACGTGCGTCGGCTCGAAGCGCACGACCTCGGCGAACGGGATCAGATCGGATGCCGCCACCGGCAGCACCTGCCCGTCGCCCCGACAGACCCGCAGCACGCCGTCGAGCAGCACGAGCTCGCCGTCGAGGGCATCGCCGCAGCCGAGCCCGAGATCGCCCGCGGCCGTGATGTCGGATGCCGCGAAGGCCCCGTCGTAGAGCCCCGCGACGAGCGCATCCACGAAGGAGAACTGCAGCACCGTCGTGTCAGGACGGGGGCGCAGGGCCGCCACGACGTTACTCGGCAGCGCCGGCGACCGGCAGCTCGAGCGGGATCGCCGGGCAGTCCTTCCAGAGGCGCTCGAGCGAGTAGTACATGCGGTCCTCCTCGTGGAAGACGTGCGCCACGATGTCGCCGAAGTCGAGCAGGATCCACCGACCCTCGGCGCGACCCTCACGGCGGAGCGCCTTGGCGCCGGCCTCGATCATCTTGTCCTCGATCTCGCCGGCGATGGCCTGCACGTTGCGCTCGTTGCGCCCCGAGACGAGGTAAAAGATGTCGGTGAGGGGCAGGGGGCCGGACACGTCGAGGGCCACGGGGTCGTAGCCCTGCTTCGAGTCGCCGGCGAGGGCTGCGACGGAGAGGAGCTCTCGGGCGCGCGCGGTTGCAGTCACAGGATCCTTCGGGTGGTGTTGAGGCGGAAGTGAGTCGGCACGACTCAGAAGATGTTCAGGACGAGCGCGGCGGCCAGGAGGCCCGCCACGAGCACGGCCATCGAGGCGGCCACGATGATGAGTGCCGTGAGGGCGCGGGTGCCCTTGGGCTTCTGAGTGTGGGTGACACCCTGACCGGAGTTGTGGGTGCTGACGGCCTTGATCGCGCGCACCGGCGCCGAGTCAGTCGTGATGACCTCGGCGTCGTGGGAGTCGAAGAACGCATCCATGGCGTGGTGGTCGAGGCTCGACGTCGCCCCGGTCGACGAGTAGCTGTGCGGCAGGTCGATCGAGCCCGTGAGCATGATCTCTCCCGTGCTCGTGAGCGCCCCGCGGATGTCGCTGCCGATCGGGGCCGTGGGAAGCACTAGCGCGCTCGTGGTCGCCGTGGCGTTGCCGACCGTGCGGTTGATCGTGCTCTCGTAGGGCTGAGTCTCGTCCTCGAGCTCAGCCTGCACCGACCAGTGGCCGGTCGGCGGCGTCGTGCGCGGGCCGTTCGAGACCATCGGCGGAACGGAGTCGATCAGCTGGGGTGCCGCAGCGGCCTGGGGCGGGCTCACCGCAAGGGAATCGAACTCGGCGAGGGCGTTCGTCAAGCCCGTGTTGGCGGCGGGCTCGGGCGCGCGCGTCGGCATCGGTCCAGCGGCCGGCGGACGCGAGGGGTCGGCGAACCCGAGGTCGGCGAAGGGCCACGGCTGAGCGCCGTCCGCCGGAGCCTGTTGGATCGGGGCCGGCTGAATCGGAGCCTGCTGGATCGGGGCCTTCTGAACCGGAGCCTGTTGGATCGGCGCCTGCTGAATCGGCGCCTGCGGCCCCGAGTACTGGGGCTGGGGCGACGCCGCGGGGGCACCGTAGGGCGCCGACGCCGCCGGCTGGGCTGGCAGCGCGGCGGCCTCCTCGGCCTGCTGCATCGCGCGCAACTCGCGGCGACTCAGGGTCTGTTCCTGGGGAGGCGCGGAGGCGACGGGCTCCGCCATGGGCGGCACCTGGGCGATCGGCGGGCCGGGTGCGGCGGGGACCGCCCCGGGGAACCGCACCTCGGTGTGGTAGTCGAGATCGGACGGGGCCGGTGCGGTCTGCTGAGCCCACGCCGGGTCGGCTGGCGCGGCGCGACGACCCTCGGGGCTGAAGTCCCGCACCCGATAGGTCGGCTGGTCGGCCTGCGGGAGTTGCTGAGTCGCCGGTTGGGCCTCGGGCTCGGGGCGCGGAGCAGGGTTGCGGGGGCGGAAGGCGGGTGCCTCCGGAGCTGGCGCGGCAGCGCGCTGCTGAGTGGAGTACATCAGGGGCTCGGAACCGGGAGCCGACGGGCGCGGGGCGGCCGAACGGCGACCGCTCGTGGCGGGCTGTTCCGCCGGCGCGGGCGGCAGTTGGGCGGCACGGCGCGCGGTCGTGTCCCACATTTCCCGGGTCTCACCCTGGGACGGGAGGTATTGGGGCGTCGTCGCCGAGAACGGGGGCTGACCGGGAGCGGCGGTGAACGGACCTTGCTCGGGGGCATCCCCTCGCTCACTCTGCCGAACCGCACGCCGCGACTGCGGCTGCGGTTCTTGGAATGTGGTCATGTACTACTCCGATACAGGTGGTGTTTGGCGATGTACTGGACTACTCCATCGGGTACCAAATACCAGACCGGGAACCCCCGACTGACCCTGCTCCGGCAATCCGTCGACGAGATGGCCAGAGCCGGAACTTCAAGCGAGCTTACGCCTTGCTCCGGCAAACCGCTAATGGTCAGGGCATGGCCTGGCCGTGAAACGGCAATGAAATGCGCGAGATTCCAGACCTCGTCGACGTCCTTCCACTCCATGATCTGGGCCACGGCATCCGCCCCGGTGATGAAGAAGAGGTCGCTGTCGGGGCGGTCGGCGCGGATGTCGCGGAGGGTGTCAACCGTGTACGTGGGGCCATCACGATCGATATCCACACGGCTCACCGTGAAGCGCGGATTCGCCGCCGTGGCGATCACGGTCATGAGGTAGCGGTGCTCGCCGACCGTGACCGATTCCTTCATCCACGGCTGACCCGTGGGCACGAAGATCACCTCGTCGAGGTCGAACTGCTGCTGCACCTCGCTCGCGGCCACGAGGTGGCCGTTGTGGATGGGGTCGAAGGTGCCACCCATGACGCCGATTCGCGCACGTCGCTGTGCAACCTCGGCCATGCGTCAGTGGTCCTTAGTGGCCCGCACCGTGCGAGTCGTGACCCGATCCGGACTTGGTGTGTCGATTGGCCACGTCGCGGAAGCTCCACACGACGAAGGCAAGCGCGGTGAAGATGGCGACGGCGATGCCGGCGAACGCGATCGGGGGCATGAACAGAGGAGCGAGCTCTTCGGTCTCAGCAAACACCGGTCCAACAAGGGCAAGGGCGAACAGCATCATCTTCTCCGTTTCGGCGGACGTCTCATCCTATCGGCGCGGGAGGCCTCAGCCGCGCACCTGGCCCGCGCCACGCACGATCCACTTCGTGCTCGTGAGCTCGGGCAGGCCCATCGGCCCGCGGGCGTGGAGCTTCTGGGTGGAGATGCCCACCTCGGCCCCGAAGCCGAACTCGCCGCCGTCGGTGAACCGGGTCGAGGCGTTGACCATCACGACGGCCGAGTCGACCTCGGCGAGGAACCGCTCCGCGCGGGCGAGGTCGTTGGTGATGATCGACTCGGTGTGGTGGGTGGAGTAGCGGCGGATGTGCTCCAGCGCGGCGTCGAGATCGTCGACCACGCGCACGCCGAGATCGAGGCTCATGTGCTCGGTCGACCAGTCTTCCTCGGTGGCCGGCACGGCATCCGGGAACAGCGCGAGAGCGCGCTCGTCGGCGTGGATCGTCACCCCGGCCTCGCGCACGCGGGCGAGCACCGGCGGGAGCAGGCGAGCGGCGGATGACGCGTTCACCAGCAGCGTCTCGAGCGCGTTGCACACGCTCGGCCGCTGCACCTTGGCGTTGTGGACGACCTCGGTCGCCATCTGAACGTCCGCGCTCTCGTCGAGGTAGACGTGCACGACGCCCGCGCCGGTCTCGATCACGGGGACGGTGGACTCGGCGACGACCAAGTTGATAAGGTCGGCGCTGCCGCGCGGGATGAGCACGTCGACGTAACCGCGGGCCCGCATGAGCTCGCGGGCACCCTCGCGTCCGAACTCGTCGATCGTCTGCACCGACTCAGACGGAAGTCCGACGGAGACGAGCGCGGTCTGGATGACGTCGACGAGCACGCGGTTGGTGTTCTCCGCCGCCGACCCGCCGCGCAGCACCGAGGCGTTGCCGCTCTTGAGCGCGAGCGCGGCGATGTCGATCGTGACGTTCGGGCGGGCCTCGTAGATCGCCCCGACGACACCGAACGGCACGCGCACCTGGGTGAGGTGCAGGCCGTTGACGAGGGTGGAGCCGCGCACGACATCGCCCACCGGATCGGGCAGCGCGACGACCTCCCGCACCGCGGTCGCGAGGCCCTCGAGCCGGGCGCCGGTGAGGCGCAGGCGATCCTGGAGTCCCTCGGTCATCCCGTTCTCGCGGCCGTTGGCCACGTCGAGCTCGTTCGCGGCGAGGATGCGCTCCTGATTCGCGAGCACGGCCTGCGCGATCGCCTCGAGGGCCGCGTTCTTCTGCCCCGCCGTGGCGGTGGCGAGCACGCGCGCGGCCTCGCGCGCGGCGGTGAGCTTGTCGGTCAGCGACAGGGCGAGTGCGGTCTCGGACATGCTGTCGAGTGTATTACTGCGACGCGAACCAGGTGCCGAGCTCGGCGCCCTCGAGCGCCTCGGCGACGCTCCCGGTGGCGGCGAGCAGGGTGGGGATTCCGGATGCCGCGGCGAGCCGCGCGGCGGCGACCTTTGTTCCCGCTCCCCCGGTGCCCACCCCCGCCGCGCCGATGTCGCCGAACGTGACGCCGGCCAGGTCGTCGTCGAGCGGCACGGTCTCGATCTTCACGGCGCCCGGCTCACCCGGCGGCCGCGTGTAGAGGGCGTCGATGTCGCTCAGCAGCACGAGCACGTCGGCATTCACGAGCACGGAGACGAGCGCGGCGAGCCGGTCGTTGTCGCCGAAGCGGATCTCCTGCGTCGCCACCGTATCGTTCTCGTTGACGATCGGCAGGATGCGCAGACCCAGCAGGCGCTCCATCGCACGCTGCGCGTTCGATCGGTGGGTCGGGTTCTCCATGTCGCCCGCCGTCAGCAGGATCTGGCCCGCGACGATGCCGTAGCGGTCGAGGCTCTCCTGGTAGCGGAAGATCAGCACGTTCTGGCCGACGGCCGCGGCGGCCTGCTGGGTTGCCAGATCCGTGGGCCGGGAGTCGAGCTTGAGATACGGGATGCCCGTGGCGATGGCCCCGGAGGACACGAGGATGACCTCGCTGCCACGCGCGTGAGCGGCGGCGAGGGCATCCACGAGCGGGGCGATCTGACCGACGTTCGGTCCGCTGACCGACGAGGAGCCGACCTTGACGACGATGCGGCGCGCGGTCGGGATGCCCGCGCGGGAGGTGACGCTACTCGGCACGGTCCTCGGCTCCTGCGTTGGTGGATGCGTTCTCGGCGGAGGCGTTCTCGGCGGTTTCGCGGCTGACGGCGAAGCCCTCGTCGTCGGTCCAGAGGCCGGACTTGCGCTCGGCTTCGAGCTCGGCGCGGGCGGCGGCCTTGGCATCCATGCGCTCGAGGTAGGTCTGACGGCGGGCGCGGTTGGTGGCGCGCTGGTTGTCGTCCAAGCGGGAGTCGGTGCCGCGCGGGCTCGTGATGAGCTCGGCGGTGCTGGAGAGCGTGGGCTCCCAGTCGAAGACGCGGCCGTTGATGATCACCGTCGAGCCGGGAACGGCGCCCACCTTGAAGAGCTCGTCTTCGACACCGAGCTTGGCCAGGCGGTCGGCGAGAAAGCCCACGGCCTCCTCGTTCTCGAAGTCGGTCTGCGCGATCCAGCGCTCCGGCTTGGCGCCGAGCACGGTGTAGGTGTTGCCGAACGAGCCGCCCTCGACCTTGACCGAGAACTCCTTCTCGTTCACCGCCCGGGGCCGGATGACGATGCGCGCCTTGGTCGGCTCCAGCGCCTTGGCATCGCGGTCGGCCTTCACGAGCTCGGCGAGGGCGAACGAGAGCTCGCGCAGCCCGGCGCGGGACACCGCCGACACCTCGAACACGCGGTAGCCGCGCGCCTCGAGCTCGGGCTTCACCAGGTCGGCGAGGTCGCGCGCCTCGGGCATGTCGATCTTGTTGAGGGCGATCAGCTGCTCGCGCTCGAGCAGCGGCAGCTGGCCCTCGGGAACCGGGTAGGCGGCGAGCTCGCCGAGGATGATGTCGAGGTCGCTCAGCGGGTCGCGGCCCGGGTCGAGCGTGCCGCAGTCGAGCACGTGCAGCAGCGCGGTGCAGCGCTCGACGTGGCGGAGGAACTCCAGGCCCAGGCCCTTGCCCTCGCTCGCGCCCTCGATGAGGCCCGGCACATCGGCGATCGTGTAGCGCACGTCACCCGACTCGACGACGCCGAGGTTGGGGTGGAGGGTCGTGAACGGGTAGTCCGCGATCTTCGGCTTCGCGGCGCTCATCGCGGCGACGAGGCTCGACTTGCCGGCGGACGGATAGCCGACGAGGGCGACATCCGCAACGGTCTTGAGCTCGAGGAAGATGTCCCCCTCGAAACCGGGGGTGCCGAGCAGCGCGAAGCCCGGGGCCTTGCGCTTGGTGGTGGCGAGGGCCGCGTTGCCGAGCCCGCCCTGACCGCCGGGGCCGACGACGAAGCGGATGCCGGGGGCATCCATGTCGATGAGCTCGTTGCCCTCGGCGTCTTTGACGACGGTGCCGACCGGGATGGGGAGCACGAGCTCTGCGCCGGAGGTGCCCGCCTTGTGGTCGCCCTGGCCGGGCTGGCCGTGCTCCGACCGGCGGTGCGGGGCGCGGTGGTAGCCCAGCAGCGTCGTGGTCTGCGCGTCGCTGACGAGCACGATGTCGCCGCCGTCGCCGCCATTGCCGCCGTCGGGGCCGGCGAGCGGCTTGAACTTCTCACGCTTGACCGACACGCATCCGTTGCCGCCGTGACCGGCGATGAGATGGAGGGTGACCTGGTCGACGAATGACGCCATGGCACTCTCCAATCCTGATGAGTTGTTCGTGTTAAACGGGAAAAGCGAGCCGAAGCCCGCTCCCCTGCCGCTGGTTGAGTAGCTCGCGCCGCGAGCGTATCGAAACCGAGACTTCGGTCGAAACCTACGCCGTGACGATGTTGACGACCTTGCGGCCGCCCTTCGCGCCGAACTCGACCGCGCCGGCCTCGAGGGCGAACAGCGTGTCGTCGCCGCCACGGCCGACGTTGGCGCCGGGGTGGAAGTGGGTGCCGCGCTGGCGCACGATGATCTCGCCCGCGAGCACCTGCTGGCCGCCGAAGCGCTTGACGCCGAGGCGCTGCGCGTTGGAGTCGCGACCGTTACGAGTGGAGCTTGCGCCCTTCTTGTGTGCCATAGTTCGTCGGCTCCCTTACGCGATGCTGGTGATCTTGAGACGGGTGAGCTCCTGGCGGTGGCCCTGGCGCTTCTTGTAGCCCGTCTTGTTCTTGAACTTCTGGATGACGATCTTCGGGCCGCGCTCGTCTCCGAGCACCTGGCCGACGACCTTGATCTTGCCCAGGGCCTTCGCGTCGTGGGTGATCTTGTCACCGTCGACGAAGAGCACCGGCGCGAGCTCGACGTTGCCGTCCTTGTCGCCCGCGATGCGGTCGAGAACGACGATCGAGCCGACCTCGACCTTCTCCTGACGCCCTCCGGCGCGCACAATTGCGTAAACCACGTGGTTCCCTAACTATTGGAAGCTTGCGGTGTGGACAGCGGGCTTGGCCCAGCAGACACCAAGAGTCAACAATACCCGAGATCCACCCTCCCGGCAAACGCGCTCCGAGCCGTCGGGTCAGACGTCGATGAGGCCCTCGATGTGGTGGTCGGAGGGCTTCGCGGTGCGGCGCACCCACAAGAGCACGCCGCCAAGCACCCCGAGCGGGAGGAGAACGATCAGGCCGGTGAGGGCCTGCTGCAGTGAGTAGCCCACCTGAACGGGGATGAGATCGAATGCGGGCAGTGCGGTGGCCGACTGGGACAGCACGATGGCGACTCCGACAATCGACGACACGACGAACCAGAGGGTTGCGCCGACGCCGGTCGCGAGCACTGCACGGGTCAGGACGTGCCCGATCCTGAGTTGCTCGGTGATCGGTGCGATGACCCACAGGCCCAGGAAGTAACCGACGGTGAATGGGAGGAGGGACGTGAGAACCATGCCTGCAGGGCCGATTGCGACCAGGACTGGAAGCTTGAGGTAGCTGGCCGTGTAGGTCACAGAATCGACGACCCCCGGATCCAGGAAACGGATGAACCCGACCAGGATGGCGCCGAGGAGGATCGCGAGTCCAACACTCAGTGCCGTGACCGCCGCCGCGAGCGCGCCGCGCGTGCGCAGCATCCGCTTCACCGGAATCGACATGCGTTCTCCTGCCTAGGATCGTTCCATGACCGTGCTCATCGACCAGCCGATCTGGCCCGCCCATGACACTCTATGGGCGCACATCGTCAGCGACGAGTCGCTGGAGGAGCTGCACGCGTTCGCAGAGGCTGCGGGCATCCCGCGTCGCGGGTTCGACCTCGACCACTACGACGTGCCGGCACGCAAGTGGCAGGAGCTCGTCGACCTGGGCGCGCAGCCCGTGGGTCTGCGCGAGTTCGTGCTGCGCCTCGAGGCGAGCGGGTTGCGGGTGCCGCAGCGGGATCGGTAGGAGGCTCACTCGCTCGTGTGACCTATTCCGGGCAGGCCGCGGTTGTGATCCGACCGCCCGCTTGCAACCAGCCGTCGCTTGGGATCCCTGCTTCTGGGACGGTGAACAGCGCAACCGTGGAATTCCCCGACGTTTCGGATGACGGCAGGAATGCGATGGAAAGCTCTGACCCCGGGCGGAGCGCAGGCGCCGTGATGAGTGCTGCTTGCCCGAATCCTGCGAAGCCATCTGCGCTCGTTGCGCTAGTCCCCTTTTGAAGCTGGACTCGTTGCTCGACCTTCCAGAAGGCCTCCCACTCGCCTCCGCGAGAAGGATCAACCTCCTCCATGAGGACTTTGCCCGCATCTATTGAGGTGCACACCGTAACCAAGAGGTCTGTGCCGTCGGCACGGACAGCGATGGGGTCCTGGAAGAAGTTTGAGTCGCACCCCGAGACAGCAAGAACAAACAGGGTGAGGGCAACGCCAGAGAGATTGCGTAGCCCCCTGCTCATCGGCTGGGGCTACTCGTCGCCCGCAGGCGCGCTGACGACCTGACCCGAACTGCCCGCGCGACGGGAGACGCGCGCGCGTCCCTGCCCCGGCTGCTTGGGCTCGGGGAGGGCGTCGAGCACGGAGTCGAGGATCTGCTCGGCGTCGTAGGTCGAGATGCGGCGCTGCTGGCGCGGCTGCTTCGCGACGGGGATGTCGAGGATGGCGATCGGGGACTCGGTGGGGGGCTCGGCGGCCTCGACCGGGGAGGTCTCGACAAGGGAGGTCTCGACAGGCTCGACCCGCGGAGTCTCCGCGTGGTCGGCGTGCACCGTCACCGAGGCGACGCGGGCAAGGGCGTTGCGCACGTCCTCCGTGATCGCGTGGGTGCCGGCGCTGCCGACCCCGTTCTTGACGGAGGGTGCTGACTGCACCGGACCGCCGTTGCCGCCGCCGCTGCCGCGACGGTTGCGACGGCTGCTGCCGGCCTGCTCCGGCTGGGCGGTCTGCGTCTGCTGGCGGTGCTTGGTCACGGGGTCGTGGTGCACGATGATGCCGCGACCGGCGCAGACCTCGCAGCTCTCGCTGAAGGTCTCGAGCAGGCCGAGTCCGAGCTTCTTGCGGGTCATCTGCACGAGCCCGAGTGAGGTGACCTCGGCGACCTGGTGCTTGGTGCGGTCGCGCGAGAGGCACTCGACGAGGCGGCGCAGCACGAGGTCGCGGTTCGACTCGAGCACCATGTCGATGAAGTCGACGACGATGATGCCGCCGATGTCGCGCAGGCGCAGCTGGCGCACGATCTCCTCGGCGGCCTCGATGTTGTTCTTGGTGACCGTCTCCTCGAGGTTGCCGCCCGAGCCGACGAACTTGCCCGTGTTGACGTCGACGACCGTCATCGCCTCGGTGCGGTCGATCACGAGCGAACCGCCGGAGGGCAGCCAGACCTTGCGGTCGAGCGCCTTCTCGATCTGCTCCGTGACGCGGTACTTGTCGAAGGAGTCGATGTTCTGGTCGTCGTAGCTCTCGACGCGGTCGGCGAGGTCGGGCGCGACGGCGTTGAGGTAGCCCTCGATGGTCGCCTTCGCGTCATCCCCGGCAACGACGAGCTTGCCGAAGTCCTCGTTGAAGACGTCGCGCACGATCTTGATGAGCAGGTCGGGCTCGGAGTGCAGCAGCGCGGGGGCCTGCTGGGTCTCCACGAGACGACTGATCTCAGCCCACTGGTTGGTGAGGCGGTTGACGTCGAGCGTCAGCTGCTCCTCGGTGGCGCCCTCGGCGGCGGTGCGCACGATCACGCCGACGTTCTCGGGGAGCACCTCCTTGAGGATCTTCTTGAGACGCGCGCGCTCGGTGTCGGGCAGCTTGCGGCTGATGCCCGACATCGAACCGTTCGGAACGTAGACGAGGTAGCGACCGGGCAGGGAGACCTGCGACGTGAGGCGGGCGCCCTTGTGGCCGACCGGGTCCTTGGTGACCTGCACGAGCACGCGGTCGCCGGGCTTGAGCGCGAGCTCGATGCGGCGGGCCTGGGTCTTGCCGTCGGAGTCGAGCGCGGCGGCATCCCAGTCCACCTCGCCGGAGTAGAGCACAGCGTTGCGGCCACGGCCGATGTCGACGAACGCGGCCTCCATCGAGGGGAGCACGTTCTGCACGCGACCGAGGTAGACGTTGCCGATGAGGCTGGCATCCTGCGACTTCGCGACGTAGTGCTCGACGAGCACACCGTCTTCGAGCACGGCGATCTGGATGCGGTCGAACTTGCTGCGCACCACCATGGCGCGATCGACGCTCTCGCGGCGGGCGAGGAACTCGCTCTCGGTGACGACGGGACGGCGGCGACCGGCATCCCGGCCATCGCGACGACGCTGCTTCTTGGCCTCGAGACGGGTCGAGCCCTTGACGCGCGTGGGCTCGTTGCTGAGCACGGGCTCGGGACGCGGCTGGCGCACCCGCACGACGGTGTTGGGGGCCTCGTCCCCGGGGCGCAGCTCCTCCCCCGGACGGCGGCGCGAGCGGCGACGCACGGTGCCGGGCTCGTCGAGATCGACGGGCGCCGCGCTCGTGCGCGACATCGGGGGCAGCGGGGGCAGGTCGGGCGCCTGGAACAGGAGCGACGTGGTGGGGCGCACCGGGGCCTTCGCGGCGGGAGCGGCCTCGGGGGTCGCCTCCTCCGCCTGCGCTGTCTCCTCGGTGACGACCTTCTTGGCGCGGGACCGACCGGGGGCCTTGGGGGCCGCCTCGGCATCCGCGGTCACTGGGGTATCGCTCTCGGCGGCGGTGTTGACGTGGTCCGCGGCGCTCTTCGGCGCGGTGCGGCGACGGGCCGGCGCCTTGGCGGGCGTCTCGTCGGCGCTGGTCTGCTCGGCGGACTCGCTCACCGGGGCGGCGACGGGCTCGACGGGTGCCGCGGCATCCGTCTTGCGACCTCCGAACAGCCGAGCGCGCTTCTTCGGGTTCTCGTCAGTGGTTTCGTTGTCATTCACCATCGCTGGTGTACTCCCACCCCGGGTGTGCGGCTGCACCGCCCACCGGGTACTCTCTCGTGCGCTCGCCCATTCACGGGCGGCTACCAATTCTTCAGGTCACGCACCGGGCTCTGGGCTCGCGGTGCGGTCGTGCCTTGCGGCACTGCGCCTTACGACGCGGTGGTTCTGCTGTGCCCTCTCACGGCACGGGTTCTCTTCTGGTGTGCCCTGTCACGGCACTTCGGAACTGGCGATCCGACGGTGCAGCCGGCGGCTGCAATCTGGCCCGGTTGATGCCCGGTAAGCCTTCTTCGGGAGTCGATCCGGGCGTGGCCCGGATGACTGAATGAAATTATCGCACGTAATCGGCGCGAGGGGTCATTGGACCCATGAAGCGCGCATGGGTGCGTGTCATAATCCGACCATGACTGATGTCGTGCCTCAGCGCCGCACCCTCACCCTGGCCATCGTTCTCATCGTCACCGGGATCATCGGCTGGTACTCGGCCTTCAGGCTGACGCTCGACAAGTTCGCGATCCTCGTGAACCCCGAGGCCGATCTGGACTGCAACTTCAGCGTGATCGTGCAGTGCGGCAAGAACCTCGAGTCGTGGCAGGGTGCGATCCTCGGCTTCCCGAACCCGATCCTCGGCCTCGGTGGGTTCGTCGCCCCCATCGCCGTCGGGGTGGCGCTCCTGGCCGGCGCCGCGTTCGCCCGCTGGTTCTGGATCGCCTTCAACGTGGGAGTCGCCGGCGCCCTGTCGTTCTGCATCTGGCTCATGGTCAACAGCATCTTCGAGCTCGGCACCCTCTGCCCGTGGTGCATGGTGGTCTGGGCGGCGACGATCCTGATGTTCTGGACACTGACGCTTTCCAACGCGAAGGCGGGCGTCTTCGGGCCCGGGGCGGTGCCCGCCGGCGAGATGCTCTACGGCTGGGTGCCCGTGCTCACCTTCGCGAGCTACCTCGCGATCGCGATCACCGCGCAGCTGCGACTCGACCTGCTGTCGTACCTGGTGGTTTAGGACCCGCCGCGGGAGGGATGGGGAACGGGGATGACGTCGAGCTCCGCGATCCCGTCGAAGTCGGCCGGGTTGGTCGTGTAGATCGGAAGGCCGACCGAGATCGCCGTCGCGGCGATGAGGGCGTCGTAGGCGCGGGCCGCAGGTTTGCGACCGGATGCCAGAAGGGCCGCCGCAACGCGTCCGAAGGCGCGAGCCGCCGCAGCATCGAACGGCAGAGGCGTGAAGTCGGACTCGGCCTGCTGGAGGTGGGCCTGACGTGCCGCGCGCTCCTCGTCGGTGCTGGCCACCAGGGGCCCGACCGTGAGTTCGGCGAGGGTGATCGCGGTGATCAGCGGCTCATCGGGCAAGGCTGCAGGGTCGGTGATGCGTCCGAGCAGGATGAGCGTGGACGTGTCGAGCACTCCGCGAGAAGTCACAGGGTGGAGTCCAGCACGGCATCGAGGTCGGCGCGCAGACGGTCCACATCGAGGATGGGCAGCGTTCGACGTCGAGCGATGAGTTCCGCAGGGCCCGGGCCGCGACGCGGGAGCGGTCGGAGCTCGGCCACCGGCTCGCCGGATCTCACGATCGTGACTGCCTCGCCCGCCGAGACGCGGTCGAGCACCTCACCGCCGTGGTTGCGCAACTCGCGCACGTTTACCGAGGACACCGTCGAGTGTATCACGCGTGAGACACGTGGTTTAGAACCAGAGCGCGAGCTCCCGCGCGGCCGACTCAGGCGAGTCGCTGCCGTGCACCAGGTTCTGCTGAACTTTCAGTCCCCAGTCGCGGCCGAGGTCGCCGCGGATGGTGCCGGGCGCGGCCGTCGTGGGGTCGGTGGTGCCGGCGAGCGAGCGGAAGCCCTCGATCACGCGATTGCCCGCGATGCGCACGGCCACCACCGGGCCGCTCTGCATGAACTCGACGAGCGGCTCGTAGAACGGCTTGCCCTGGTGCTCCTCGTAGTGCGCGGCGAGCAGGTCGAGGTCGGCCTCGACGAGCTTGATGTCGACGAGCTGGTAGCCCTTCGCCTCGATGCGGCGCAGGATCTCGCCGGTGAGGTTGCGAGCCACTCCGTCGGGCTTGATCAGAACGAGGGTCTCTTCGACGGTGGTCATGGTGTCTCCTTGTGGTCGGCCTCGAACGCGGCGCGGGCACGGTCGATGCGACGGCCGGTCACGAAGCAGTAGATCCAGATCGCGACGAAGACCGCCGCGATCACATACATGATGGGAAGCAAGATGCCGGTGGCCACGAGCACGGCCTGAAGAAGCCAACCCAGCCACACGCCCCAGCGGTAGCGCAGCAGACCGCTGACGAGCACGAGGGCGGCGATCAGTCCGAGGCCGCCAAGGAGCGCCGCGAGCGGCGGGAGGGCTCGGAGACCGAACGCGGTGAGCGCCACGAAGAACACGAGGAACGCCTCGAGGGCGAGCACGATGCTCAGGAGCGTCTCGGTGGTGGAGCGGGGGCGGCGCGGGCGTTGTGCGCGGGGAGGTCTCGACGGGCTCGACCCGCCTTCACGATCGGTCATCGCCATCCCTCCTCTTTCGCCAGGGCGATCGCTTCACCCACGAGAGTGATCGAGCCCGTGATGAGCACGCCGCGGCGGTCCGATTGCGCGGCCCAGGCCCGAGCATCCGCGACCGCTTCTGCAAAGGAGGAGTAGCGGACCGTGGCGTCCGCGCCGGCGACGTCGGAGACGAGGTCGGCCAGATCGTCGATCGGGAGCGCACGTTCCGACTGCGACTGCGTCACGTGGAAGCGCGCGCCGAGGGGGGCGAGCGCGTCGATGATGCCTGCGGCATCCTTGTCCTGCAGGATACCGAGCACGATCACGAGCTCGTCGAACGTGAAGTAGGTGCCGATGGCGCCCGCGAGCGCCTGAGCTCCGTGCGGGTTGTGCGCGGCATCCACGACCACGGTGGGGTTCGTGCCGATCACCTGGAGGCGACCCGGCGAGGTGGCGGTGGCGAGTCCCTCGGCGAGCACGTCGCCGACGAGCGCCTGCGTGCCCTGGCCGAGGAACGACTCGACCGCGGCGATCGCGAGCGCCGCATTGTGGCCCTGGTAGTCGCCGAAGAGCGGGAGGAACTGGTCCCGGTACACCCCGGCGAGCCCGCGGACCGTGATGACCTGTCCGCCGACCGCGACCGCCGTGCTCTCGAGCGCGAACGCGTCGCCCTCCACCGCGAGGGTGGACTCGGTGAGCTCGGCAGCGCGCGCGAGCTCTGCCGCGGCATCCGGGGTCTGACGAGCCGAGACCACATCGGCGGCGGGCTTGATGATCCCGGCCTTGGTGCGCGCGATCTCGGCGACCGTGGAGCCGAGGCGCTGCGTGTGGTCGAGCGCGATGGGCGCGAACACCGCGACCTGACCGTCGGCGACGTTGGTGGAATCCCACTCGCCGCCCATGCCCACCTCGATCACCGCGACATCGACGGGCGCGTCGGCGAACGCCGCGAACCCGAGCACCGTGAAGGCCTCGAAGTAGGTGAGCGGCTCCTCGCCGTTGGCGATGAGCTCGGAGTCGACCATCGTGAGGAACGGCCGGATGTCCGCCCAGTTCGCCGCGAACGCCCGGTTGGAGATCGGGGCGCCATCGATCACGATGCGCTCGTTCGGTCGCACGAGGTGCGGGCTCGTGAGCAGTCCCGTGCGCAGACCGTAGGCCCGCAGGATGCTCTCGATGATCCGGCTCGTCGACGTCTTGCCGTTGGTGCCGGTGATGTGGATGACGGGAAAACTGCGCTGCGGATCCCCGAGCAACTCCACCACCCGCCGCGTCGCCTCCAGCCGTGGCTGCGGGGCCGCCTCGCCGATCCGGGCGAGCAGCTCCTCGTAGGCGCGGTCGGCGTCGTCGAGGTACTCGGAGTCCTCGAGCTCCCAGTCGCGGTCGTCATCCTCAGACATTCACCGCTCCCGACTTCCAGACGTCGATGACCAGTACACCACTGTTCGCGAACTGCCCGGCCGCGAGCGTGGCCCGCTGCGACCCGGCGGACGACTCGAGGGCGGCGGTCACCTCCGGCTCAGGCGAGAGCGACATCGAGAGGTCGAGCGCGAGCGTCTCGGCCGCGATGACGTTCTCGAAGGTCGTGAGCGCCTCGATGTCGTCGGCCGACGACCCCGAGATCGCGAGCCGGATGCGGTCGCTCACCTCGAGCCCGGCCGCCTTGCGGGTGTCCTGCACGACGCGCACGATGTCGCGCGCGAGTCCCTCGGCCTCGAGCTCGGGGGTGGTCTCGGTGTCGAGCACGACGAAACCGCCGTCGCCGAGGAACGCGATCGCGCTCGCCGGATCGGCCGCCTCGAGCTCGAGGTCGAACTCGCCGGGCAGCAGCTCCACTCCCCCGACGATCACGCCCTCGGGCAGGCTCGCCCAGTCGCCGGCCTTGGCCGACTGGATGACCTGCTGCACCTGCTTGCCGAGCCGCGGGCCCAGCGCGCGGGCGTTGACGCTGAGACGGCGGGTGATGCCGAAGGCCTCGAGGGAGTCTTCCTCGAGCGGGCGGAAGGACACCGCCTTGAGGTTGAGCTCATCCTTAAGGATGTCTACGACGCCGGAGAACCAGACCGTCTGCGCCGTGACGACGGTGAGGCTCGTCAGTGGCAGACGCACGCGCAGCCCACGCACCTTGCGCAGGGCCAGGCCGGCGCTCGCGATCTCGCGCACGGCATCCATCTCGACGACGAGCTCGGGGTCGCTCGGGAAGGCGGTGGCATCCGGCCAGTCGGTCAGGTGCACGCTGCGCCCGCCCGTGAGGCCGCGCCAGATCTCCTCGGCGACGAGCGGGAGCAGGGGCGCGGCGACGCGGGAGACCGTCTCGAGCACCGTGTAGAGGGTGTCGAACGCGTCGCGGTCGGTGCCGTCCCAGAACCGGTCGCGCGACCGGCGCACGTACCAGTTGGTGAGCACGTCGGCGAAGTCGCGCAGCTTGGCCGCCGCCAGCGGGCTGTCGAGGGCCTCGAGGTCCGCGGTGACGGCCTCGATGAGCTCCCGGGTCTTGGCCAGGATGTAGCGGTCGAGCAGGTGGGGCGAGTCGGTGCGCCACTGCGCGGAGTAACCCGTGGGTGAGGTCTCGACGGAGCTCGACCCGCTAGACGCGTTCGCATAGAGCGAGAAGAAGTAGTACGTGCTCCACAGCGGCAGCAGCACCTGGCGCACGCCGTCGCGGATGCCCTCCTCCGTGACGACGAGGTTGCCGCCGCGGATGACGGAACTGGACATGAGGAACCAGCGCATCGCATCCGCGCCGTCCCGGTCGAAGACCTCGGAGACGTCGGGGTAGTTGCGCAGGCTCTTCGACATCTTCTGACCGTCGCTGCCGAGCACGATGCCGTGGCTGATGACGTTCTTGAACGCCGGCCGGTCGAACAGCGCCGTTGAGAGCACATGGAGGAGGTAGAACCAGCCGCGGGTCTGCCCGATGTACTCCACGATGAAGTCGGCGGGGTTGTGAGTGGCGAACCAGTCCTCGTTCTCGAACGGGTAGTGCACCTGGGCGAACGGCATCGAGCCGGAGTCGAACCACACGTCGAGCACGTCGGGAATGCGGCGCATCGTCGAGCGGCCGGTCGGGTCATCCGGATTCGGGCGGGTCAGATCGTCGATGTACGGCCGGTGCAGATCGGGCTCGCCGTCGCCGTTGAGCGGGAGCACCCCGAAGTCGGCCTCGAGCTCGGCGAGCGAGCCGTAGACGTCGATGCGGGGGTACTCGGGGTCGTCGCTCTTCCACACCGGGATCGGGCTGCCCCAGTAGCGGTTGCGGGAGATCGACCAATCGCGGGCGCCCGCGACCCACTTGCCGAACTGGCCGTCCTTGACGTTCTCGGGAACCCAGTTGATCTCCTGGTTGAGTTCGCCCATGCGGTCGCGGAACTCGGGCACGCGCACGAACCAGCTCGAGACGGCCTTGTAGATCAGGGGGTTGCGGCAGCGCCAGCAGTGCGGGTAGCTGTGCTCGTAGCTCGCCACGCGCAGCAGGCGGCCCTCGGCGCGGAGCATCTGGGTGAGCGGCTTGTTCGCCTCGAACACCTGGAGGCCCGCGACCTCGGTGATGATCGGCAGGAACCGGCCCGCCTCGTCGACCGAGATGATGACCGGGATGCCGGCCGCGGCGCAGGCGATCTGGTCGTCCTCACCGAAGGCCGGGGCCTGATGCACGATGCCGGTGCCCTCGCCCGTGGCGACGTAGTCGGCCACGAGGATCTGCCACGCGTGCTGCGTGCCCCACTCCTCGGTGTCGGCGTAGTAGTCCCAGAGGCGGTCGTAGTGCACGCCCTCGAGCTCGCGACCGGCGATCGTGCGGGTGATGGCGGCGCGGGCGGCATCCGCCGTCTCGTAGCCGAGGTCCTTCGCGTAGGCGGCGACGGTATCGGCGGCGAGGAGGTACTGCGCGACCCCCTCGGCGTGGCCGTCGCCCCCACCGAGCGGGCCGCTCGGGAGCACGGCGTAGTCGATCGCGGGACCCACGGCGAGCGCGAGGTTGGTCGGGAGGGTCCATGGGGTCGTCGTCCACGCGAGCGCGAGCACGCCGGTGAGCCCGAGGGATTCGGCCTTCTCGCCGACGAGCGGGAACGTCACCGTGACGGACTGGTCCTGGCGCATCTTGTAGACGTCGTCATCCATGCGCAGCTCATGATTGGAGAGCGGGGTCTGGTCGCGCCAGCAATAGGGCAGCACACGGTAGCCCTCATAGGCGAGGCCCTTGTCGTAGAGGCGCTTGAAGGCCCAGATCACGCTCTCCATGAACGTGACGTCGAGGGTCTTGTAGTCGTTCTCGAAGTCGACCCAGCGGGCCTGACGCGTGACGTACTCCTCCCACTCCTTGGTGTACTTGAGCACGGATGCCTTCGCCGCCCCGTTGAACGCGGCGATGCCCATCTCCTCGATCTGGCTCTTGTCGGTGATGCCGAGCTGACGCTCCGCCTCGAGCTCGGCGGGCAGGCCGTGCGTGTCCCAGCCGAAGCGGCGGTGCACCTGCTTGCCGCGCATCGTCTGGAAGCGCGGGAAGAGGTCCTTCGCGTAGCCGGTGAGCAGGTGACCGTAGTGCGGCAGCCCGTTGGCGAAAGGCGGGCCGTCGTAGAACACCCACTCCTCGGCACCCTCGCGCTGCTCGACGGATGCGCGGAACGTGTCATCCGTCTTCCAGTACTCGAGCACGCGCTCCTCGATCGCCGGGAATCGCGGCGACGGGGCGACGGGCTCGTCCGGGGTGTGGCGGGGGTACGACATGCGGCTCCTGTGCTGTGCTCAACACGAGGACGACATTGCTGCCGCGGTACCACCCCGCTTGCCGCCGACCGGCGACCACTCATTGCTTGGCTCGGGTCTAGTGAGCGCAGCCTGCGCGCCGTTCTTCCGAAGGCTCCCCGGTGATGGCCGGATCACTGCCTGTGCCTCGATTCTACCGCACGGTGCCGCGTGCTCGGAGGACGAGCGCGTTGAGCAGTTCGGCCGGCGCGGCGGCACCATCCACGCTGACCACCAGTCGGCGGCCGCCCGTGCGGGTCACCTCGAGTGCCTCGCCCGAGCGGAGGATGATCCCGGTACTCTTCGGGGCCCACCGCAGCCCCCATCCGCCGAAGTCGCCGATCGGCTCGACCTCGATCGGCCGGGCCGACTCGATCTCGGCCAGCGGGATCCGGATGACGGGCCAGTGCCCGAACCCCCCGCGCGCGAGCACCCCGTGCCGATCGGCTGTGACCGTCCAGAACGAGCAGGCGTAGCCGAACACGATCAGGGCGATCGGGATGACCAGCAGCAGCAACGCCCACGGCTGCACGATCGCGAGCACGAGCGCTGCGCCCACCACGAGCACCGACAGCAGGATGAGCACGACCCCGAGCACTCGGGAGCGCGGCGCGAGGCGACGCACCCAGACGGCGCGCTCGTCGACCGTGAGCGCGCGGGCGGGCAGGGAGGCGGCATCCGGAACGGGCTCGAGCTCCGGGGTGGGCGGAAGCACGAACCAGGTCGCCACGGCCGCCACGAGTCCGACCGCGAACGCGAGCGCGAGCACCGGAAGGATCGACGGGCCGGTGCGAGCATCCTCGAGGCCCGTCTGGATCACGAGCGAGCCGGCGAGCAGGGTGCCGAGCAGACCCACGAGGAAAGGACCGACGCAGAGGATGAGGCGCTGGTTGAGAGTCGGGCCGGTGGTGATCGCCCGAGCGACCCGCAGCGGGAGCACGAGGTAGGCGAGGCTCACCACCGGGAGCAGCACGAACGAGAGCCACGGGCTGCCGAAGCCGTCCGGGGACCCGGACGGGCCCCAGTGCACTGCCACCGGATCGGGAAGCGCCGGCAGGGTGGCGAGCATGACGCCGAGGGCGGCGACCAGGAGGGCGAGAGGGAACAGCACGCCGACGAGGAGCGTGCGACGGCGGGAGGCGGTCACTGGTATGCCTTTCGGATGAGGGCGCTCAGCGCGCCCGGGGTGAGGCCGAGGCGCTGCGCCTCGGAGACGAGCTGCTCGACGCGGTGGCCGAGCTCCGCGTAGTCGTGGGCGCGGTGGGCGACGACGGTGCCGCGGCCTCGCCGAAGGTCGACGAAACCCTCCTCGCGCAACTGCTGGTACGCCCGCAGAACGGTGTGCAGGTTGATCTCGAGCGAGTCGGCCAGCTCGCGCGCGGCGGGCAGGCGCTCCCCCGCCGCGACGTCCCCCGCGATGACCGCGGCCCGGATGCTCGCGGCGAGCTGCTCGAACAGGGGCTCGGCGGCCGACGGGTCCACGGAGAAGATCATGGTTCGATTGTATTGTTCTATAATAAATAGAACAAGTGGGAATGCGCACGTCGCTCATCCCGCGATCGCGGCGACGAGTCATACTGAGCACGTGAGGGGCAAGTCATGCCGACGCGCGGTGGTCGTCACCTTGGTCCTGCTCGCGCTGACGGGCTGCACTCCCGGCGCGGGCGAGCAGTCGCGCTTCGAGGACGAGGCGCAGGATCTCGCCGTGCCGGCCGGCCTTCAGGTGAAGGACCCTCCCACGCTCGTGTGCCCGACGCTGTCGGGCGACTGCTCCGATCCGACCGTCGTGGCGACCTGGATCCCCGTCGACCTCAGCCCCGCCGCGGGCGAGCTGTGCGCGACCTATCTCACGTGGGCCACCGAGGTCGGAGTCGAGCGGATCTTCATCTCCAATGAGCTCGACTGGCCCGGCTGGTACGACAAGGAGGCGCACGCCCTCGTGATCACCGGAGCGGTCGACACGGTCGCGATCGCGGACGCAGCAACGACCTGCGCCACGGCGGTGCAGCACACCCTCGACCTGCCCGTGGGCGCGGGGCAGCACGACCGCACCGAGGTGATCGGCATCACCGGGGTCAGCGGCGTCGCGGGCGGCCTGCTCGTGACCCGCCTCATGCCCCCTCGATCGGTGCCGGATGCCGCGCCGCTCGACAACGGCGTGCCGTTCATGATCGCGGCGGCCTACGTGCTCGTCTGAGGTCGCGCTCGAGCCCGGTGACGGCGGCTCAACCGTTATTGTCCCGTCGCCCGCGCAGGCCCTATGCTGTCCCTCGTCCGGGGGCGCTGTCGTCTCACGGCATCGCGTCCACGGCACGAAGGGTCACCCTTGAGCGACGACACCCCCACCCAGCGTTTCGACCAGCCCGAGGCTCCCACGGAGCTGCTGACTCCGCCGCCCGCGGGCCCGGGTGGTACCCCTGCCGCGGCTGCCGCTGAGGGGCGCTCGCGGCGCACGATCATCATTCTGTCGGTCGTCGGTGGGGTTCTGCTCCTCGCCCTGATCGCGATCCTCATCTTCCTGCTGGCCACGCGCGGCGGAACCCCCGGGCCGACCCCGACGCCGACGGCATCCACCCCGACGCCGACCGCGTCGTCGCCGAGCCCGACTCCGACGCCGACGCCCACCCCCACTCCGACGCCCACCCCCACCGAGACGACTCCGCCTCCGCCGCCCCCGAGCCCGATCTCGACGTTCACCGCCTCGGAGAACCAGGTGAACTGCGACGGCGTGTCGTCCGTCACGGTGACCTTCAGCTGGGCCGCCGTCGGAGAGACCCTCTGGTTCGGCGTCGGAACCGATAACGCCAAGAACGAGCCGTACGCCGAGTACCCGCTGAACTACACGCTCGACTTCGACTACCAGTGCAACCAGCCGAGCCTGCAGCAGAAGTACACCATCACGGTGCAGACGTCGGATGGCACCGTCAAGAGCCGCACGATCATCATCAAAGAGGTGTGAGTCAGATCCGGGGACGATCGTCGGCGGTAACGGGGCGGCAACGGGACGGCAACCCGCTCGGTCGTGCCGCCGGCTCGGTCGTGCCGCCGGCTCACCTCCTCCACACCCTGCACCGAAGAAAGTTGTTGATTCTGCGGGGATTCTCTTCGAACATAGGTTCGAATGTGCGAGAATAGAGCATGACCTTCACCGAGCGCTTCGCCGCCACTGCCCAGGCGGTTGTGGCGCTCGGTACGGATGCCGCGGCTCTCGCATCACTGGCTGACGATCAACTCGTCGCGGCCCATTCCTTGCTCACTGAGCATCGTCGGCACGCGGATCTCTTCGCGGCCTTCCTGGCTGGCGAGATCAGTCGACGGTCGTCCCGGGATGCAGGGTACTCGGGTCTCGCCCAGCGCAACGGCCACGGCAGCGCCGAGTCGTTCGTGCAGGCGCTGGCCCCGGTGAGTCGCTCCGAGGCAACCGCGTTGGTGGCGGCCGGCGAGTTGATGGGCGCCGAGCCAACCACCCTCTGGGAGGGCGCACTCGCGGCAGGTTTGTCGGCCGGCTCGCTCGCCGTGCCCGCCGCGGATGCCATCCATCGGGCTCTGCAGCCCGTCGCGGACGCCGCCCCCGCCGACGATCTGCTCGCTGAGTGCGAGCGTCTGCTGGGCAGGGCGTCCGGCCTGTCGCTCGATGAACTGCGACGAGAGGCTCGCTCGGCTCGCGACCGCCTCGACGAGGCCGGCATCGCCAGGCGCGAGAAGCAGCGCCGCGACCAGCGCTACCTCAAGCGCTGGGTGCGCGACGACGGGATGTACCAAGGCGCGTTCCTCCTCGATCCGGAGTCGGGTCAGCATCTCTTCAGTGCACTAGACGCGATCATGGCTCCCCGTCGTCGGGTGACGTTCCGCGATGAGGTCGAGATCAAGCTCGAGTCGGTAGCCGACGACCGTACGAGCGACCAGCGCCTTGCCGACGCCTTAGTCGACATCGTGCGACTCGCGGTCGATGCCGACGCCGGGACGCTGTTCGGTGGGCAGCGACCGGCGGTGCGAGTGGTCGTGACGGCGGAGACCCTCCTTGGTGAGGCTGGTCACGGGTACCTCGAAGGTGACGCTCAGCCGGTGTCCCGCGAGACCGTTGATCGGTTCGTCTGCGACACCGGGCTGGTGGGCCTCAGGCTCGGCACATTCGGACAGGTTCTGAACCTCGGGCGCACGCAACGACTCTTCTCCCCGGGCCAACGACTCGCGATCTCCGTTCGAGACGGTGGATGCCTCTTCCCCGGTTGTACGAAGCCGCCATCTGCGTGCGAAGTGCACCACATCGTCGAGTGGAAGAACCGAGGTTTGACGAATGTCGCGGACGGGGTGCTGCTCTGCCGACATCACCACATGCTGCTGCACAACAACCACTGGCGAATCCTGCGAGATTCCGAGGGATACTGGCTCCGGCCTCCGCGGGAGAGGGATCCGCAGCAGAGGCTGATTCGGTTGGTGTCGAAGAGTCCGCTGATGCGGGAGTTGGCTCGCGCGCGAGCATCCGTCGCGGGGTGACAATCCGACGGCGGTGATGTCGCTGAGTGGCCGCGGATCGACACCTCCCGGTGGAGCGACCTCGGATAGAATCGACTGCACCTGACACTCAGGCACCCCGGCCGTGCGCGCCGATCAGACACGGTGCCGCACATATCGAACCGGAGAACCGCCATGGCCCACGCCATCCCCGAGAAGCCCGCCCTCGAAGGCCTCGAAGACAAGTGGGGTCCCGCGTGGGAGACCCAGGGCACCTACCGGTTCGATCGCGCGGCCGCGCTCGCTGCAGGCTCGACGTTCTCCGTCGACACCCCGCCGCCGACGGCATCCGGCAGCCTGCATATCGGGCACGTGTTCAGCTACACGCACATGGACCTCGTGACGCGGTTCCAGCGGATGCGCGGCAAGAGCATCTTCTACCCGATGGGCTGGGACGACAACGGCCTGCCCACCGAGCGCCGGGTGCAGAACTACTACGGCGTTCGCTGCGACCCGAGCCTGCCCTACGACGCGAGCTTCACTCCCCCGCAGCAGGGCGGTGAGGGCACGAGCGGCAAGGCCGCCGATCAGGTGCCCATCTCCCGCCGCAACTTCATCGAGCTGTGCGAGGAGCTCACCGCCGAGGACGAGAAGCAGTTCGAGGACCTCTGGCGCCAGCTGGGCCTCTCCGTCGACTGGTCGCTCACCTACCGCACGATCGGCGACCACGCCCAGGCCACCGCCCAGCGCGCGTTCCTGCGCAACCTCGCCCGAGGCGAGGCCTACCAGGCGGATGCGCCTACGCTGTGGGACATCACCTTCCGCACCGCCGTGGCCCAGGCCGAGCTCGAGGACAAGGAGCAGCCGGCCGCGTACCACCGCGTCGCGTTCCATCGCACCAACGGCCAGGGCGACATCGAGATCGAGACCACCCGTCCCGAACTGCTCGCGGCGTGCGTCGCGCTCGTCGCGCATCCGGATGACGAGCGCTACCAGCCCTTCTTCGGCACGACCGTGACCACACCCCTGTTCGGTGTCGAGGTCCCCGTCGTGGCCCACCACCTCGCCCAGCAGGACAAGGGCTCCGGCATCGCGATGATCTGCACCTTCGGCGACGTGACCGACGTGATCTGGTGGCGCGAGCTCGACCTGCCCAACCGCACGATCATCGGCGCCGACGGCCGCCTCATCGCCGAGGCGCCCGACGTGATCGAAACGGATGCCGCGAAGGCCGCCTACGCGGAGCTCGCCGGCAAGACGGTCTTCTCCGCGAAGGCCCGCGTCGTCGAGCTGCTGCGCGAGTCCGGCGAGCTCATCGGCGAGCCCAAGCCGATCGTGCACCAGGTGAAGTTCTTCGAGAAGGGCGACAAGCCCCTCGAGATCATCTCGACCCGCCAGTGGTACATCACCAACGGCGCCCGGGACGAGAAGCTCCGCGCCCGGCTCGTCGAGGCCGGCAAGCAGATCTCGTTCACCCCCGACCACATGCGCGTGCGCTACGAGAACTGGGTCGGCGGCCTCACGGGCGACTGGCTGATCTCGCGCCAGCGCTTCTTCGGCGTGCCCATCCCCGTGTGGTACGAACTGGATGCCGAGGGCGAGAAGGGCGCGGTGATCGTCCCCGACGAGGCGAGCCTGCCCGTCGACCCGTCGTCGGACGTGCCCCCGGGCTATACGGAGGCCGACCGTGGCACCCGCTTCGTCGGCGAGGTGGACATCATGGACACCTGGGCCACCTCGAGCCTCACCCCGCAGATCGCCGGCGGCTGGGTGAGCGACCCCGAGCTGTTCGACCTCGTGTTCCCCTACTCGCTGCGCAGCCAAGGGCAGGACATCATCCGCACCTGGCTGTTCTCCACCGTGCTGCGCGCCGAACTCGAGCACGGGCAGATCCCGTGGGCGAATGCGGGCATCTCCGGGTTCATCGTCGACCCCGACCGCAAGAAGATGTCGAAGTCCAAGGGCAACGTCGTCACCCCCAAGGGGATGCTCGACGAGCACGGCTCGGACGCCGTGCGGTACTGGGCGGCCTCGAGCAGGCTCGGCACCGACGCGGCCTTCGACCCGCAGAACCCGAAGCAGATCAAGATCGGCCGACGACTGGCGATCAAGGTGCTCAACGCCGCGAAGTTCGTGTACTCGTTCCCGGAGGCGGCCGCGCCCACCGTGACCGACCCGCTCGACGTCGACATGCTCGCCGAGCTCGGCGCCGTGATCGCCACCGCGACGGACGCGCTCGAGAACTTCGACCACGCCCGCGCGCTCGAGACCGCCGAGCAGTTCTTCTGGACGTTCTGCGACGACTACCTCGAGCTCGTCAAGGAGCGCGCCTACGGCGCCGGCACCCCCGAGGGCCAGGCGAGCGCCGCAACGGCGCTGCGCACGGCCATCGACGTGCTGCTGCGACTCTTCGCGCCGTACCTCCCGTTCGCCACTGAGGAGGTGTGGAGCTGGACGCACGACGGCTCCGTTCACACCGCGGCATGGCCGGCGGCAGCGGACCTCGGCGTGAGTGCGGTGCCCTCTGGGTTGCTGGGGGCCGTGAGCGAGGCGCTCATCGGCATCCGGCGGGCGAAGACGGATGCCAAGGCATCGCAGAAGACGCCCGTCACCTCAGCGACGATCGCCGGCCCGGCACTCCTGCGCAACGGACTCGCCGACCTCGCCGCGGTGGGGCGCATCGAGACCGTCGCGTTCGTCGAGGCCGACACCATCGAGGTGCGCGACATCGTGCTCGCGGAGGTGACCGAATGACCGTCACGGTCCGGGCGATCGAGCCCGCCGACGGTGAGGCCTGGCGGCCGCTCTTCACCGCGTACGGCGTGTTCTACGAGACGGCGTTCGAGGATGCGGTGCTCGACGCGGTGTGGGCGCTGCTCGTCACGCCGGGCTCCGGCGTCGACGCGCTCGTCGCCGAGGACGAGCACGGCGACATCGTGGGGTTCGCCCACTACCGCTCGCATCCCGACACGTTCACGGGGGGCCGCGACTGGTTCCTCGACGATCTGTACGTCACCGAGGCCGCACGGGGTCTGGGTGCGGCGACCGAGCTCATCCAGCACCTCACGGCGCTCGCTCGAGAGCAGAGTCCGGAGGGCACCCTTCGGTGGATCACCGCCGAGGACAACCACCGCGCCCAGCGCGTCTACGACCGTCTGGCCAAGCGCACCACCTGGGTCACCTACGAGGTGCGGCTCTGATGCAGCTCGGAACGCGCTGGAGCGTCGGGGACGAGCCTCCGGCCCGCGTGAGCGGTGAGGTGGTCGCCGCGATCCGGCAGGTCGAGGCCGAGCTCGACGGCATCCCGACCGACGGCTGGCGTTGGACTCTCACGTGGCTCGAGGGACGCCCGGTCGTCGAGCTCGACGACGGCACGACCATCCGGGTGGATGCCGCGGGCGCCGTCACAGTAACCGAGGGCGACTAGCGGCGATCGCACCGCACGAACCGGGGGCGACTAGCGGCGAGCGGCCCGCACGCGAACCGGCCCCGCCCTCCGCGAGGATTCACCAGCACAGGAGGTGGCGCTAGGACGCCGAGTGCGCAGTGTCGAGGTCGCGGGTGGACGGGGCCGGGGTCGTGGGGTGTGTGGGGATGGGTACGGGTCGTGGGGTGTGGGCGGACCGGGTCGGGTCGTGGGGTGCGGCTCAGCCGCGCGGGATCCGCAGGGCGTAGCCGTGCTCTCGTCGCTCGGTCTCGCGCTCGAGGCGCATGCGTCGGGCGTGGTCGTCACGACTGATCGCGTGCCGGTCGGCGCGGCGCCGGGCCCAGAGGAGAACGGCCAGGCTCACCCGCATCGCGAGGAGGTCGAAGCCGCGGGCGCGGCCCCTCATAGCGGGTGACAAGGCAGTGCTGGCAGTCATCGGAAACTCCTCCTCGATCTCGATTCTTCCTCGAACCACCGACACGGCGCTGGCGGTCATCGGTCGCCCTCCTCGGCGGGAGTCTCGACTCCGTCGACCACCGGGAACGCGTTGAAGTGGATCTCCACGGGCCGAGATCCCGGCAGGTTCTGGTCGCGCAAGGGACCGAACGTCTCCTTCGACCACGCCTCCCACGACGCGACGACGTGCTCGAGCTGCTCCCGGGTCAGTCGCAGGTTGGCCGTGGCGATCGTCGAACTATCGACCCACTCGGGCATCAGCTCGAACCCCTGGTCGAGGTAATCATTGAGCAGCTGGGAGCGCTGCCGCTCCCACTGGCGCAGGGCCGTGCGGGTCAAGGATTGGGCCGCTGGGGAGTCACCGATTCCCGCGGCCGAGAGACTGATGCTCCCCGGCACGCGCTCCCACCAGCGCTCGCGACCGGTGCCGCGGCCCTGGATCTCGCGGACGAACCCATGACGCTCGAGCTGACGCAGGTGGTAGCTCGTCGCCCCGCTGGACTCCCCCAGCCGCTCGGCGAGCTGGCTCGCCGTCGCCGGACCGTGCACCGCGAGCAGGTTGAAGAGCTCCGCCCGAAGCGGGTGCGACAGGCCCTTGAGCGAGTCGAAGTCGAGCTGGCGCTCGGGCAGCGGGGTCGGTTCGGTCATGATGCAAAGATACTGTTGCAAAGTTCTCTTTGCAAGTAAATCTTTGCAAGTAAATCTTTGCAGACATTCCTTTGGATGCCTCAGACCCGCGCGATGATCTCCCCGTGCGGCATCGCGAGCCACCCGTCCTCATCATCGGCCCACGTGCGCCAGGCGGTCGAGATGCGCTGCAGATCGTCGGTCGACGCGAAACCTTTGGCGGTGGCATCCCCCGCGAAGGCGGACCGCAGCACCCGGGCCTCCCACATGCTCCCCCACCATTCGCGGTCGACGGCGTCCGAGAAGTTCCAGATGGATGCCGTGGGCACGACCTCGGTGAAGCCCGCCTCCCGCGCCCACGCCTTGAGGCGGCGCCCGGCGTCGGGCTCGCCCCCGTTGCTGCGGTGCACCCGCTCGTAGAGGTCGAGCCACTCGGCCAGCCCCGGCAGCAGCGGGTACCAGATCACCCCGGCGTAGTCGACGTCGCGGGCCGCGACCACGCCGCCGGGCTTGACCACGCGACGCAGCTCACGGAGCACCGCGACGGGATCGGCGACGTGCTGGAGCGTCTGGTGGGCGTGGGCGAGGTCGAAGGTGTCGTCGTCGAAGGGGAGCGCGTAGGCGTCCCCGACGACGAACTCGAGGTTCGAGCGCTCGAACGCGCGGGCCTTGTCGATGACCTCGGCCGCGGCATCCAGCCCGACGACGCGGCCGGGCGCGAGGCGATCGGCGAACTCGACCGTGATCGTGCCCGGACCGCAGCCCACGTCGAGCAGCGAGAGGCCCGCCTGAAGGTGCGGCTCAAGGTAGGCGGCCGAGTTGGCGATCGTGCGCCAGGTGTGGCTCTTCAGCACGCTCTCGTGGTGGCCATGGGTGTAGCGCTCTTCGGGCACGGTCATGCTTGAAGAATAAGGTGGTGGGATGACCAACCCCTTCTTCGAGCCCAGCACCCTGCCGTACGGCATGCCGCCCTTCGCCGAGATCCGCGACGAGCACTACCGTCCGGCGTTCGAGAAGGGCATGGCCGACCAGCTCGCGGAAATCCAGAACATCACGCGACGGCGCGACATGCCGACGTTCGAGAACACGATGATCCCGCTCGAGACCAGCGGCCAGCTGCTCGACCGCGTCGCGACCGTGTTCTACAACAAGAGCTCGGCCGACTCGAGCGACTTCACCAACGAGCTCGAGGAGGAGATCGCCCCGCTGCTCGCCGCGCACAGCGACGCGATCCGCCTCGACTCCCAGCTCTACTGGCGCATCAGCACCCTGCACGAGCAGCTCGACCAGCTGGGCCTCGACGCCGAGAGCCGCTACCTCGTCGAGCGCTACTACGTGGAGTACACCGTCGCCGGCGCGGGACTCGACGAGGCCGAGAAGGCGACCCTGCGCGACCTCAACCAGCGGCTCTCGACCCTCACGACCCGCTTCGAGAAGAACCTGCTCGCCGACACCAACGACCTCGCGGTGGTGATCGAGGATGTCGCCGAGCTCGCCGGACTCGAGCCGGGCGAGATCTCGGCCGCGGCGGAGGCGGCCAAGGAGCGCGGGCTCGAGGGGAAGTACCTCATCACCCTCGTGCTGCCGACCGGGCATCCGTTCCTCTCGGCGTTGACGAACCGCGAGGTGCGGGCGCGGATCATGGCGGCCTCCCGTGCCCGCGGCAACCGCGGTGGCGACTGGGACAACTCCGCGCTCGTGCTCGAGATCACCGCACTGCGGGCCGAGCGCGCCGCGCTGCTCGGCTTCGAGTCGCACGCCGCGTGGGTGATCGCCGACGAGACCGCGAAGAACCCCGCCAACGTCGCCGCGATGCTCGATCGGCTGGCCGTGCCCGCAGCGAAGAACGCGCGCGAGGAGCAGGCCGATCTCGAGGCACAGGCCGGGCATCCCATCGAGGCCCACGACTGGGCGTTCTACTCGGAGAAGGTGCGGCAGGCCAAGTACGACGTGGACGAGGTGGCGATGCGTCCCTACTTCGAGGCTGAGCGCGTGCTGCAGCAGGGCGTGTTCTTCGCGGCGACCCAGTTGTACGGCATCACGTTCACCGAGCGCCCCGACATCGTGGCGTACCACCCCGACGTGCGCGTGTTCGAGGTGCACAACGACGACGGCTCCCCCGTGGGGCTGTACACGCTCGACCTCTACACCCGCGACTCCAAGCGCGGCGGCGCGTGGATGAACTCGCTCATCTCGCAGTCGACCCTGCTCGACCACCCGGTGGTCGTGACCAACAACCTCAACGTGCCCAAGCCCGCCGCGGGCGAGCCGACGCTGCTCACGTACGACGAGGTCAACACGTTCTTCCATGAGTTCGGGCACGCCCTGCACGGCCTCTTCGCCCGCGTGACCTACCCCAAGTTCGCCGGAACCAACACGTACCGCGACTTCGTGGAGTTCCCCAGCCAGGTCAACGAGATGTGGATGCTGTGGCCCGAGGTTCTGGCCAACTACGCGATCCACCACCAGACCGGCGAGCCGATGCCGCAGGAGTTCGTGGACAGGATCCAGGCGTCGAGCGCGTTCAACGAGGGGTTCGCCACGAGCGAGTACCTCGCCGCCGCCCTGCTCGACCAGGCCTGGCACGCACGTGCCGCGGGTTCGGTCGTCGACGACGTCGCCGCCTTCGAGGCGGCGGCCCTGGCCAAGGCCGGGCTCGACAACCCCGCGGTGCCGACGCGCTACTCGAGCACGTACTTCGCGCACACCTTCGCGGGCGGCTACGACGCCGGCTACTACTCCTACATCTGGAGCGAGGTGCTCGACGCCGACACCGTGGACTGGTTCAAGGACAACGGCGGCCTCACCCGCGCCAATGGCGACCGCTTCCGTGCTCGGCTCCTCGGCGTGGGCGGATCCAAGGACCCGCTCGAGGCGTTCCGCGACTTCCGGGGCCGGGATGCCGACATCCAGCCGCTGCTGGATCGGCGCGGACTCAACTAGCCGGCGGGCGCGTCGCTCTCGGGCAGGGCCGTCACGACGAGCTCGACGAACTGGTCGGAGGTGAGTCCGCGGGCGGCGGCGAGGCGCGTGACCTTGCCGGCGGCATCCGCACCGAGGCGCACCGTGATTCCCGCAGGGACGCGAGTGAACCGGTTGATCACCGGGAGCACGATCGTGCCCAGCACATCGAGGATGGCGGCCACCCCGAGGATGCGGAAGTAGAGCTCTCCGTTCTCCCCGGGGATCTCGCCCTCGGTGGCGATCGGCAGGATGATGAGCAGGGCCACGAGCGCGATGAACCCGACGGTGGTGAACAGCGCCGCGCGCAGGAGCGGGTTGTGACGCTCGGCGAGCAGGAGCAGCAGATTCGCGTGCGCGAGGCTCACGGCGATCACGGAGACGATGGCGAAGGCCTTGAACACCTGGTCCAAGCCCGAGTTCCAGTTGTCCCAGCTGAACCAGACGAGCACGACTCCGAGCAGGAGAGCGACGGCGGACGCACCGATCCCGATGAAGCCCACGACCCGCAAGGCGCGATCCACCACCGCAAGGTGGCAGAGGGCCGTGATGGAGAAGCCCGCGATGAGCAGGGTCGTGAGCATGATCTTGCCCTGAAGGTCCCCGAACGTGGCGGTCAGCAGCGTGACGATGCCGATGAGGGCCGTGAGGGACAGCGAGACGATGATGAAGATCACCGCGAGCCGACGGATGCTCCGAACGGTGGCGGACGGGGCAGGGCGAGCAGGCGCAGACATGCGCTCAGCCTAGGTGGATTCGGTGCGCCGACGCCATGACAGCCAGGCCATCACGAGGCCGCCGACGGCAAGCCCCCAGAACGCCGACCCGATGCCGACGACGACGACGTCCGACGCCACCACGAGGAACGTGACGATCGCCGAGATGCGATGGGCCGGATCCTCGAGGGCGGCCGCGATGCTCGTGACGAGCGTGCCGAGCACCGCCAGCCCCGCGACGGCGGTGATGAGGATCGTGGGCGCCGCGCTCACGAGGGCACCCGCGAGAGCCGCGGCGAGGCCGAGCGGCAGGTAGGCGAGACCATTGGTCAGGGTGGCGATCCACCGCTTCGAGGGGTCCGGATGCGAGTCCGGGCTGGCCATCATCGCCGCCGTGATCGCTCCGAGGTTGATCGCGTGTGCGCCGAACAGCGCGCCTGCGGCCGAGCCGACACCCGTGCTCACGAGAGCGAAGCGGTGGTGGGTCTCGTATCCGTAGGTCGTCATCACGGCGAAGCCGGGCACGTTCTGGCCCGCCATCGTGACGATGAACAGGGGAATGCCGAGGGACAGGATCGTCAGCGGGTCGAAGGTCGGGACGACGAACTCGAGGCGGGGCACGACCGCCTCGGCGGTGACCCAGTCCGTGCCGGCGACGAGGATGACCGCGCCCACGGCCGTGAGCATCGCTGCCGGAACCGCCCACCGCGGGGCGAGACGGAAGAGGACCAACCAGACCAGCACCACTGGTCCCGCGAGCAGCGGCAGCGTCGCGACCGCCTCGACGGGCTTGAGGCAGATCGGCAGCAGCACCCCGGCCAGCATGGCCGTCGCGAGGGGACGGGGGATGGCCACGATCGCGCGGCCGAGCTGCTTCCACAGCCCGGCGAGGATCATCAGGGCCGCCGAAACGAGGAAGGCGCCGATCGCGTCGGAGAAGCGGATCGCGCCCGCGGTCGTGCCGAGCAGCACGGCGGCACCCGGAGTCGACCACGCGATGGCGAGCGGAACGCGCAAGGTGAGTGCGGCGACCGTGCTCGTGAGGGCGATCGCCAGGCACAGGGCGAACAGGCCCGAGCTCGCCTCCTGAGGCGTCGCGCCCACGGCCGCGAGTCCCGCGAGCACGATCACGAAAGACGTGGCGAAGCCGCTGATCGCAGCGACGATCCCGGCGATGATCGGTTGGACGATGGGCTATCGTCTCTCGTCCACCAGCAGGCGATCGGGGATGAACCACATCGCGGCGGAGGCCACCATGATCGCGAGGGCCAGCAGCGGCAGGAAGAACGCGCTGATGATCGCCGCGACGTAGAGGACTGGCGAGATCGCGCCCTTGCGACTGTTGAGGAAGGCCTGCAACTGCGGCACGCCGGGGTTCGCATTGTTGATCCGGGTCGCGAGGAGGAAGTACGAGAGTCCCGCCGCCAGACTGACGGCGGCATAGAGGGCGACCGGGGCGGAGCGCAGGTAGTTCTCGTCCTCCCCCAGCCAGGAGGTGGCCACCGGCGTGAGCGAGATGAAGAACAGGAACAGCATGTTCGCCCACATCACGCTCGGGTTGATGTGCGGCGTCGCCCGGAGGAGGTGGTGGTGGTTGTTCCAGTAGATCGCGACGAGCGTGAAGCTGAAGAGGTAGGCGAGGACGGTCGGGATCAGCGGCACCCAGTCCGAGAGTTCGTGGCCCTCCGGCGGACGCACCTCGAGCACCATGATCGTGATGATGATGGCGAGCACGCCATCGCTGAACGCCTCGAGCCGACTCGGGCGAACGACCGCGCGGGTGCCGCTTTCGGCCACTACGCGGACTTCTCCGCGCGCACGGCCGAGCGGGGCACGATCGTGGGAGCGGCGTTCTCGAGAACGGCGGCCTTCGTCACGACGACCCGGGCGACGTCATCATCGGAGGGCACGTCGAACATGATCGGTCCGAGCACCTCCTCCATGATCGCGCGGAGGCCGCGGGCGCCGGTCTGGCGCAGCACGGCGAGGTCGGCGATCGCCTCGAGGGCGTCGTGCTCGAAGTCGAGCTCCACGCCGTCGATCTCGAACATGCGCTGGTACTGGCGCACGAGCGCGTTGCGGGGGGTGGTGAGGATGTCCATGAGGGCGACGCGGTCGAGCTGCGTGACGGTCGCGACCACGGGCAGGCGACCGATGAACTCGGGGATGAGTCCGAACTTGTGGAGATCCTCCGGCAGCACCTCGCCGAAGAGGTTCACGTCATCCCCCTTGCTGTGCAGGGGGGCGCCGAAGCCGATGCCCTTCTTGCCGGCGCGCTGGGAGATGATCTCCTCGAGACCGGCGAAGGCCCCGGCGACGATGAAGAGCACGTTGGTCGTGTCGACCTGGATGAACTCCTGGTGCGGATGCTTGCGGCCGCCCTGCGGCGGAACCGAGGCGACGGTGCCCTCGAGGATCTTGAGCAGCGCCTGCTGCACGCCCTCGCCCGAGACGTCGCGCGTGATCGACGGGTTCTCCGCCTTGCGCGCGATCTTGTCGATCTCGTCGATGTAGATGATGCCGGTCTCGGCGCGCTTCACGTCGTAGTCCGCGGCCTGAATGAGCTTGAGGAGGATGTTCTCCACGTCCTCGCCCACGTAGCCCGCCTCGGTGAGAGCCGTGGCATCCGCGACCGCGAAGGGCACGTTGAGGCGTTTGGCGAGCGTCTGCGCGAGGTAGGTCTTGCCGCAGCCCGTCGGGCCGATCAGCAGGATGTTGGACTTGGCGATCTCGACATCGTCGATCACGGCATCCGCTGCGGTGAGGGTGTTGCGGGCCCGGATGCGCTTGTAGTGGTTGTAGACCGCGACCGAGAGCGCGCGCTTGGCCTGCTCCTGGCCGATGACGTACTCCTCGAGGAAGGCGTAGATCTCACGGGGCTTCGGAAGGTCGAACTCGCTCGAGGTCTCCTCGCCGGCCTCGGCCAGGCGCTCCTCGATGATCTCGTTGCAGAGCTCGACGCACTCGTCGCAGATGTAGACCCCGGGACCCGCGATGAGCTGCTGAACCTGCTTCTGGCTCTTGCCGCAGAACGAGCATTTGAGAAGGTCGGCGCTCTCCCCGATGCGGGCCATGTGCTTCGTCCTTCCCCAGTGGCGCGCGGTGGTCATGCGCGTACAGCGAGCCTAACCCGATTGGGTGACAGCAGCCCGCAGTGCCGTCATTGTCACTCTCGGCGGGTCGCGGCGTCGCGGTCAGCGAAAAGACCTCCCACTCGGCTGTGGAATGATCGAAGGCGGAAAGAGGCACCATGTTCATCGCTCGACCCTGGCGGTTCATCGCGGCGCCCGCGCTGCTCATCGCCCTCTCCGTCGGCGCCGCGGGGGCCGCCTCCGCGCACGACACCGTCATCGCCTCGAGCCCCGCCGCGGACTCGACCGTCACCGAGGTCCCGGCCCAGTTCTCCGTCACGGCGAGCGAGGAGCTGCTCGACCTGAGCGGCACCGCGAGCGGATTCGCACTCGAGGTGATCGACGCATCCGGTCGCTACTACGGGGACGGCTGCCTCACCGTCACCGGGGCGGTGCTCGCCATGGGGGCCACGCTCGGCGAACCCGGCCCCTACCGCTTCCTGTGGCAGTTCGTGTCGTCCGACGGGCACACCGCGTCGGGCGAGTTCGCGTTCACCTGGCAGCCCTCGGCGGATGCCGTGCTGATGCAGGGAACGGACGCGCCGCCCGTGTGCGGCGAGGCCCCCACGCCGGTCGCCACGGCATCCCCGAGCCCGGAGCCGACAGCGGGACCGTCGGCAACGCAGACCGCGGTTCCGATCGCACAGCCCGTGGATACCCAGCCCGTCGACCTGTCGACCGTGCTGTGGATCGGCGGCGCCGTGCTCGCGGTGCTCGTCGCGGGCGGCATCACGCTGCTCGTCGTCGGACGTCGTAGGCCCTAGAACGACGGAAGGGCCGCTCCGGTTGCCCGGGGCGGCCCTTCTCGGTCGTGCGGCTAGGAGACGGTGAGCGCCGGAACGCCCTTGCGGCTCGTGAGCACCTGGTCGATGAGGCCGTACTCGACGGCCTCCGCGGCACCGAGGATCTTGTCGCGCTCGATGTCCTTGTTGACCTGCTCGCGCGAGCGGTTCGAGTGGAACGCGAGCGTCTCCTCGAGCCAGTCGCGCATGCGCAGCACCTCGGCGGCCTGGATCTCGATGTCCGAGGCCTGGCCCCCGCCCTGGCCCTGGATGGCCGGCTGGTGGATGAGGATGCGCGCGTTCGGCAGCGCGAGGCGCTTGCCCTTCGTGCCACCGGCGGTGATCACCGCGGCGGCCGAGGCGGCCTGACCGAGCACGACCGTCTGGATGTGCGGACGGATGTACTGCATCGTGTCGTAGATCGCCGTCATCGCGGTGAACGAGCCACCGGGCGAGTTGATGTACATCACGATGTCGCGGTCGGGGTCCTGGCTCTCGAGCACGAGCAGCTGGGCCATGACGTCGTCGGCGGACGCGTCATCCACCTGCACGCCGAGGAAGATGATGCGGTCCTCGAAGAGCTTGGCGTAGGGGTCCTGGCGCTTGTAGCCGTAGGCCGTGCGCTCCTCGAAGGAGGGCAGGATGTAGCGGGACTGCGGCAGGTTTCCGGCCGCGCGGAAGGTGGGGGTCTCCATGGTGTCCTCTACTTCTTGTCCGTCGCGCCGGCGGTGACCTCGGCCACGTCGAGCGAGGTCTCGCGGATGTGGTCGACGAAGCCGTACTCCAGCGCCTCCTGGGCGTTGAACCAGCGGTCGCGGTCGCCGTCATCCGTGACCTGCTCGACGGTCTTGCCGGTCTGCGCGGCGGTGATCTCCGCGAGACGGCGCTTCATGTCGAGAATGAGCTGCGCCTGGGTCTGGATGTCGCTCGAGGTTCCCCCGAAACCGCCGTGCGGCTGGTGGAGCAGCACGCGGGCGTTGGGCGTGATGAAGCGCTTGCCCTTCGTGCCCGCGGTGAGCAGCAGCTGTCCCATCGACGCCGCCATGCCGATGCCGACGGTGACGATGTCGTTCGGCACGAACTGCATCGTGTCGTAGATCGCCATGCCGGCCGTGATCGAGCCGCCGGGCGAGTTGATGTAGAGCGAGATGTCGCGCTTGGGGTCCTCCGCCGCGAGCAGCAGCAGCTTCGCCGCGATCTCGTTGGCGTTCTCGTCACGCACCTCCGACCCGAGCCAGATGATGCGGTCTTTCAGCAGTCGATCGAAAACACTGCTGACCAGTGCCGGTTCGGCCATGTGATGCGCTCCTTCAGTTTGTCGCTGTGAACGAATCTATCGTCCGCGTCGGCGGCGAACGCCTCTGTTCGCCGTGGGCAGATCGCAGGTCTGCCCGCGGCGAACCGAAAAGCACAGCCGCCGTCTCGGTGACGGGCGCCAGCCCGCCGCCGTGGGCAGACTCGGGTGTCGGGTGCGCCGCTGCTCTGCCCCTTTCGCCGACTCGGGGCGAATGGTGGGCTCCGGTCATCACCAACCAACCATCTGCCCCGACTCGGCGGCCGTAGGGTGTGGTGCATGAGCGATGAGTGGCGGCGGCGGGTGAGCGAGGTGTGGGCGGCGGCATCCGGGATGGCGGACCTCGACGTGGTCGCGGCGATCGACGCGCTCGTCGCGGAGCGCGATCCGGATGACGCCGACGCGCTGTTCGAGGCCGCGAGCGCCCGAGACTACGCCGGGCTCGAGGCCGAGGCGGAGCCCCTCTACCGTCGGGCGATCGTGGCGGGACTGGATGCCGCGACGCTCCCCCGCGCGACGATCCAGCTCGCGAGCACCGTGCGCAACCTCGGCCGCCCGGACGAGTCGGTGCGCCTGCTCGAGGACCTGTTACACGAGCATCCGTCGGACGAATGGACCGGGCCGGCCGCGGCCTTCCTCGCCCTCGCCCTCGCGAGCCGCGGTGACGAGCGGGATGCCGCCTCCGTCGCCCTCGCGACCCTCGCGGATTACCTGCCGGTGTACTCTGCCTCCGTGCGGAGCTACGCGATCGAGTTGGCGGCGCGGGAATGACGGTGCGCGGCAGAGTTGAATCACTGATGCTGTGGGTGGCCTTCCCCGGGCTGCTCCTTCCCGCCGCAGTGTCGGTGTCGGCCGCGGCGGCGGCTGGCGCCGTCGGTCAACGGTTCGCGACACTGGAGCTGCCCCCAGGGATCGAGTACCAGTTCCCGATCTGGTTCGCGTTCGTCGTGTTCGCCTCGATGGTGCTCAACCTCGTCATCGCCCTGACCTACTGGCCGACCGCCCCGGATCGCGGGATGCCCCTGGTCGGGGGCATAATCCAGCTCGCGCTTCTGGTCGTGCTCGCGTTCTGGACCGCGCACTTCGTGTGGGAGGCCCTCTACCGCGGCGCTCTCGGCGGCGCCGGAGCCGTGAGCCCGTTCCAGGATCTGGCTTTCTTCGCGCCCGTGATCTGCATCGGGCTCTCGTTGGCGTCGTTCACCATGATCCTCGTGCGCCGGCGCACGAAGTTCCCGCGCGGCAGCTCGACGTTGTTCCCGCCGGCCCGGATCGGGATGATCGTCTACCTCGCCCTCGCCGCGGTCGCCCTCCTGGTGCGTTTCGCGCTCCCGCTCGACAGCACGGCGCAGAACGCCACGAACTGGATGCTCGTGGTGCTCGGCGCGCCGATCTCGGTGCTGGCCGCGCCGATCACTTGGATTGTCGGCCAGAACCTCATCGGTCAGGTCGACGCGGGCGCCGCCTCCCTCGGCACCGCCGCCCTGTTCGCAGTGCCGGTGCTGATCAATGCCGCCTGGGTGCTGAGCGCCCTGCTCTCGGCGCGTTTCCGCGCCCGCTGGGTGCCGCTCATCGCCCTCACCTGACGACACCCCGCGGCGGCACCACCGCAATGTCGGCCGTCGGGGTGACCATGGAGGCATGGCAGACATCGACATCCGCGAGCTCGTGGCGTACGAGCCCTACTGCGCCGACTGCGGCGAGAGCGGCCCGATCGAGACGAGCGCGTTCCTCGCGTTCGCGTGGGAACAGGCCCATGATTGCGCGACCGCCGCGGCGGCGCTCGAGGTGCGCGCGGCATCCTGACGCGGTTCTGATCGAGCGGCGCCGGATCGAGATCCCGCCGCGCTAGACGAACCGCTCGATCGCCTCGGCAATCTCAGCCTCGACCGGCGGCCACTCGAGCATCGGCTTGTGGATGCGCAGCGACACCAACCCGTGCAGCATTGTCCACAGCCGAACGGCAACAGCTCCCGCCACGGCGGTGGTGGCGCCCGTCGCGTCGACGACCATCCGGGCCGTCTCGTCGATGAGGCTCCACCTCACGTGATCGCGGTCCGGCAGATCCAGTCGGTCCGCACTCTCGAACACGAGCTGGTAGGCGCCCGGGTGCGCGAGTCCCCACCTGGCGTAGGCCGTCCCCAGAGCGGCGAGTCGCTCGCGTGGCGGAGCGTCGTCGGGCACCGCCGAGCGGATGGCCGCCTCCAGGTCGTCGAGTTGGGCATCCAGAACCGCGGCGGTGAGGGCCTGCACGGACTCGAAGTGCAGGTACACGGCCGCCGGTGAGACGGCGCACGCCCGCGCGACGGCGCGCAGGGAGGGCAGCGCGACCGACTGCGGGTCGACGAGGAGCGCACTCGCGGCCGCGACGAGCTGGGCGCGCAACTGGTCGCCGGTGCCCCGCGCGTTCGGTTCGCGACCCACGGCACCTCCCGTTCGCTGGACAATTGGCTGAACATGTGTAAACCTACACGGTAAACACCCGTTCACCAATCGATCGAAGGATGCCCGTGACCATCGACTACACCGGAACCACCGCCCTCGTCACCGGCGCGAGCTCCGGCCTCGGCGTGGAGTTCGCCCGCCAGCTCGCCGCCCGCGGCGCCGACCTCGTGCTCGTCGCACGCCGCAAGGACCGCCTCGACGCCCTCGCCGAGGAGCTGCGCGCCACCGGCAGCGCCGTCACGGTGATCGCCGCCGATCTGGCCGCCCCGGATGCCGCCACCGACCTCGCGAAGGACCTCGCGAAGAAGAAGATCAGCATCGGCACGCTCGTCAACAACGCCGGCTTCGGAACGCGCAACCGCTTCGAGAACGAGGATGCCGCGCGCATCGCCGAGGAGATCGACCTCAACGTCGGCGCGCTCGTCGACCTCACCAAGGCGTTCTACGATCAGCTCCAGTCCAACGACCGGGGCGCTCTCATCACGATCGCGAGCACCGCGGCGTACCAGCCGCTGCCGCTCATGGCCGTCTACGGCGCGACCAAGGCGTTCGTGCTGAGCTTCACCGAGGCCCTCTGGTACGAGAACAAGGACCGCAACCTCGGCGTGCTCTGCCTCTCCCCCGGTGCGACCAAGACGGAGTTCTTCGAGGTCGCCGGCGAGGGCGCGCGGGTCGGCGACTACCAGACGGCCGAAGAGGTCGTGGCCCTCAGCCTGCGCACGCTCGACAAGCGCAACCCGCCGCCCAGCGTCGTGTCCGGCGCGCGCAACTCGATCATGTCGTCGGCCGGGCGCTTCGTGCCGCGTCGCGCGCTCGTCACCATCGCCGGGGGGATGACGGGGCGCAACCCGGTGTAGCCCGCAACACGAAACGGCCCCGGGAGACTCTCCCGGGGCCGTTCTCAGTTCTGCTGCTTACGCGTGGTCGTGACCGTAGTGCTCGTCGTCCGCGTCGCGTCCGTGGCCGTCCGCGCCGCCGCCGAACTGCGCCGCGTCGATTGCGTCGCCGCCCTCGGGACCGGTCATCGCGGCGGTGAAGGCCGAGACATCCACGGCCTTACCCTTGGAGTCGACGACCTTGGCCTTCGACAGCACGACCGCGAGGGCCTTGGCTCGGGCGACCTCGGCGATCATCGCCGGGATCTGGCCGTTCTTGTCGAGCACCTGGATGAACTCGCCGGGCTCCATGCCGTACTGAGCGGCGCCCTGCACGAGGTAGTTGGTGAGCTCCTGCTGGCTGACCTTGACGTCCTCGGCCTCCACGATGGAGTCGAGCAGGATCTGCGACCGGAACGTCTTCTCGCTCGAGATGACGACCTCGGCGCGGTGCGCGTCGTCGTCGAGACGGTTCTCGTTCTCGAGGTGACGGTGCACCTCGTCCTCGACGAGCTTCGCGGGAACCGGGATCTCGACCTTCTTGAGCAGCTCGTCGACGATCTGGTCGCGGGCCTGGGCACCCTGGCCGAAGGCCTTCGACTTCTCGATCTGCTCCTTGATGTCGGCCTTGAGCTCCTTGATCGTGTCGAACTGGCTCGCGATCTGAGCGAAGTCGTCGTCGGCCTCGGGCAGCTCGCGCTCCTTGACCGCCGTGAGGTTCACGGCGATGAGAGCCGTCTCGCCCTCGTGGTCGCCGCCGAGCAGCACCGACTCGAAGGTCGTGGACTCGCCCGCGCTGAGGGAGTCCAGAGCCTCGTCGATGCCCTCGATGAGCTCGCCGGAGCCGACCTCGTAGGAGATGCTCGTCGCCGAGTCGACCTGGCGGTCGCCGATGGATGCCACGAGATCGAGAACGGCGAAGTCGCCCTTCTTCGCCGGGCGGTCCACCGTGATGAGCGTGCCGAAGCGGCCGCGCAGGTTGTCGAGCTCGTCCTTCACGTCATCCGCTGACACCTCGACGGCGTCGACCGTGAGCTTGAGGTCGTCGTACTTCGGGAGCGCGAACTCGGGCCGCACATCCACCTCGATGGCGATGACGAGGTCGCCGCTGAAGTCGCTGACCTCGGGCCAGCCCGTCACGTCGGCCTCGGGGCGGCCGAGAACGCGGATCTTCTCCTCCGTGACCGCCTTGCGGTAGAAGGGATCGATCGCGTCGCTGACCGCGTGGTTGAGCACCTCGCCACGACCGACGCGCTGGTCGATGAGCTGCGGCGGCACCTTGCCCTTCCGGAACCCGGGGATGTTGACCTGCGAGGCGATGTGCTCGTACGCGTGCGCGACGCTCGGCTTCAGCTCCTCCGGGGTCACGGCGATGGTGAGCTTGACGCGCGTCGGGCTCAGCTTCTCAACGGTGGTCTTCACGACTTCGTTCTCCTGATTGATTTGACATGACTAGGGGGGGGGTCGGGGCGACAGGATTTGAACCTGCGACCTCTCGGTCCCAAACCGAGCGCTCTACCAAGCTGAGCTACGCCCCGCATTCGAGCTTGAAGAATCGCGTCAGCGGTTCCGCGTTCGCCAGCTCCGGAAAAGGTCCAACACTTCCGGGAAAAGGGCCCCGTTTATCCTAGCCCTCCGTCAGGACGATCACCTTGTCGGATGCCGTGAAGGTGATCGACGCCGACTTGAGCGGGTTGACCGTGATTCCGTAGCCCTTCTGGGCGTTGTGCGCGTCGGCGTGCACGCGGTAGCCCAGCGCCGTCTCTCCGCGGCGGCGGGCGGCCTCGAGCACGGTGTAGAAGTCGACGGTGCTTCCGGGCGTGACGTAGTCCGTCGCGGGACGGAGGTAGATCTCGGAACCGTCGCTCGAGAAGAGCTGATCGAAGACGTCGGTGAGCTTCTGGTTCTCCGACACCTGCGACAGCATCAGGCTGATGAGCTTGTCGCTGACGATGAAGTCATCCGCGTTGGTGACCTCCGCGAGCTCGCGGTTGCGGTCATCCAGCATCTCGCTGACGATGTTGAGGTCGACGCCCGTGCGCTCCTCGATGTCGCGCAGCTGGAGCAACGTGATGAGCGTCTTGCCGTCGGCGCGCTGGGTGTCGAGGGTCTGCTTGTAGGCGAGCACGATGATGTGCTCGAAAGAATGAACCTTGAGCTTCTCGAGCACGGCGCGGCTCGTCGCATCCCCGCGCTGGAAGGCCACCTTGAGGTTGCCGAACGTCGGCAGGTCGGGCTTCTCGACATCGGCGAGCACCGTCACGGTCGAGCCGGCGGCGACGTACTCGTCCAGTTCCTTGAGCATGCCGGCCAGGCCGTCGTTGTAGCCGAGCACGAAGGTCTTCTCGGGCGCGGCCTTCGTGCCCTTCGCGGTGCTGATCGCGGCGGCATCCGGAGTGCCGGGCGTGGCGAGGCGGATCGTGCTGTCATCCTCGGCGATGACGATGAGCTGGTCGCCCGCCTCGTACTGGGCGTCCGGGCTCGGGTTGAGCACGACCGAGCCGCCCTTGACGAGTCCCATGACGGACGAGGTGGCGAATGCGAGCTGCGTGTCGAAGTAGCTCTTGCCGTAGAGGTCGGGCTGCTCGGTGAAGTAGATCTCATCGCCGCCGAAGTCGAGCAGCTCCGAGTAGACGACGCTCAGACCGCTCTGGCGGCAGCTCTGCACGGTGATGCGGCCGATGAGCTCGCCACCCAGCACCCAGTGCGCCTCGCCCTTGCCCACCAGGTGCGCGGCCTCGAGGTTGGCCGAGTCGGCGAGCTCACCGACGATGTGGAACGGCTCGGACTTGCGATTGGGGTTGTTGGTGAGGGCGAGAGCGGTCTTGATGACGTCGGCATCCGGATCGGGGCTGCCGTCCGGGCCGACGAGCACGATGCTGCGGGCCGTGTTCGGGTTGGCAATATCGAGGTCGACGAGCGTCATCGGATCACCGGTGCGGCAGATGATGCGGGTCTTGCCGGTGTCGCCCACCAGGGACTTGATCTCGTCCTCCATCTCGACCTTGTCCTTGTCGGCGAGGATGACGATCACGGACTTGCCGCGGGACTCGTTGGCGATGGCGATCTCGCTGATGATCGGGAAGACCTTGCTGCTCCAGCCGAGGATGAGCGTGTGGTCCTTCTCGAGCACCTTGGAGCGGCCCTTGCGCAGCTCTTCGACCTTGGAGTCGAACGCGCCCGAGATGATGCCGATGAGGCTCGCCACGATGATGAGGCCGCCGATGGTGATGATGAGCATGAAGACGCGGAACGCCCAGCCCGTGTCACCGCCCATCGTGCCCGGGTCGAGCGTGCGCATGAGGTTGCCCCAGAGCACGTCACCCCAGAAGAACGTCGGGTCGTCGTTGGGGTACTGGCCCAGCAGAGTGAAGATGAGCACGAAGACGAAGACGACGAGCACGAGCACGATCGTCGCGAGACCGAGGAGCGCCATCAGGGCGATCGGCCCCTTCGACATCCAGTTGTCGAACCAGTAACGGAAACGCTCGCCGAAGGTGGACTTGGTCATGGAGGCTGTCTTTCTCTCGCGGCGCCGATGGGCGGCCATGCACAAGAGTGGCACAGCGTCGACACGGTGAGCGACCCAACTTCGGGTAGAGTTCTACCCGCGCGGAAACACCGGTTGCCGGTGGATGCCGCCGCGGGGATGTAGCTCAATGGTAGAGCTTCAGTCTTCCAAACTGACTACGCGGGTTCGATTCCCGTCATCCCCTCGGAATGAGTGAAGGCCTCGCCCGCAAGGGTGGGGCCTTCACTCATTCCGAAAGTGGTGCAGTGAATCGAATGGGCGCGGGATGCTGGGGCAATCGCGCAAGCGATTGCGCAGCCCGCGCCGACCGAGCCTGCGGGGGAGGACTGAGCAGTCGACAGCTATGGTGGGCGCATGCGTTACCGGCTGGTCTCCGTTGTGGTCGCGCTCGGTTGCATCCCTCTCCTCAGCGGATGCGTGCTGTTCGCACCGTCCCCCGAGGACATTGCCGGCACGTACAAGGCCGACGGCGCGGAAGTGACTCTTGAGGCCGACGGCGGTTGCAATGTGACGAACTTCCCGAACCTCATCGACGAGGAGACTGAAGCTCCGCTGCCCGATGCCACCCGATTCGATGCAGAGTGCCGATGGAAGCCGTCACGGTTGCTCTACAGCGGTGCGTGGGAGCTTTCCATCGCCACGCTCGACGGCGTGAACCTCGATCTCCAGTGGCTCGCACCGATCGGTACAAAGAGCTGCCTCCAGCGGACCATCGGCGATCCGGACAGCAACAACTCATGGAAGCTCTGTCGCTCCTGACCCAACGACGAAAGCGCCGGCCCTCACGGGTCGGCGCTTTCGTCGTGAACGCGGAGTCCCCTACCGCGGCAACCGCGGGTTGAGGGCGAAGAACTTCGCGACCGCATCCTTCTGGAAGTAGGGCAGCGCGCCGATCCGTCCGGCATCGCGAACGGTGATCCACCAGCCGGTGGGCGAGATCGTGGCGACCTCGGAGGGGCCGGAGCCGGTGGGGGTCACGACCGAGCCGACGATGTAGTGGGTGTCGCGGACGGTGCCACCCCAGGTCGGTCCACCCCCGGCGCGAGCGAAGCTCGAGTTGCCGTCGTACCAGTACTTGATGATCTTGTACTGCGCCGCGGTGATCGGGGCCTCGGTCACGATGACCTGCGCCGAACCGGTGCCGAAGCTGCACGTGCGCGCGCCGGGGATGGCGGTGATCACCGACACGAGCGTGGAGTTCTGGGCGCCGTACGAGCCCGCGACGTTCGCCACGGGTCCGAAGCCCGGGTAGCGATCCTGCGTCGCAGGAATCGCGCGGTCGAGCATGTCGGCGCAGGACGGGATGGTGAAGAGCGGGCCGACCGGGGTCGGTCGCGGTGCGCTCGGACCCGGGACGGCCGGCGTCGGGGTCGGGCTCGGGAGTGGCGCCGCCTGAGCGGGAAGGCCGGCACCCAGCAGCAGTGCAGCGGCGAGGATCGTGGATGCCGCAGCGGCGGCGAGGGAACGGTTCGTGCTCATTGCGGTGTCCTTCGTTCGGTCCCGGGCCGTGTGCCCGGGTTCGAAGTCACGACGCCGCAGAGGGCGTGCGGGGTTGACAAGTGAGGCGGGTCGAGCTTGTCCAGATCTCAGTGGCAGTGACTCGCCGGTGAGGTCTCGACAGGCTCGACCCGCCTGGATCCGTTACGCGGCGCGGCCGTACCCGTCCTTGTCGACGCGCGCGCCCTGCGGGATGACGGAGTCTCCCGCGATGCGGGCTCCCGTGGCGATCGCCGCACCCGCGCCGATGCGCGAGTAGCTGCCGACGCGAACACCGGTGCCGATCCGCACCTGCGGGCCGACGCGCACGGCGGTGCCGATGTGCGTTCCGGGGCCGACCACGGCATCCTTGTCGATCCAACTGCCGGCGCCGATGCGCGCGGCGCGACCCACGGTGGCGCCGTCTTCGACGTACGCGGTCGGGTCGATCCACGCCGTCGGGTCCACGGTGGATGTCGCGGCGATGCGCCCACGACCGTTCGCGTGCTTGCGGTAGCGGGTGACGGTGCCGTCTTCGTTCTCGAATTCTTCGTAGATCTTGCTGGTCACTTCTTCCTCCGTCTGCTCTAACAGCGAAGAAGCCCCGCGCATTCCACGTTTCAGCGGGTGATCGCCTCGCCGATCCGCGCTCGAGCCTCGCGACCCTCAGGGATCGGCAGCAGCGGGTAGACGTGCACCATGCCGGGCGCCTCGTGGAACTCGAGAAGGTGACCCGCGTGGTTGGCGAGTTGGAAGAGCCGGTGCGCATCCGCGTTGAGGATGTCGCGCGTTCCGCTGAACATCGTGATCGGGCCGAGGTCGCGCAGCGACCCGTGGATCGGGCTGACCATCGGGTCGATCTCGGCGAGTTCTGCGCGGTAGAGAGCTCCCGCGGCGTGGGTTCCCGGGATGGCGAGCCACGGGTCCACCGGGTCGAGTTCGAGAAGCCGCGGGTCCGTGCCGCTGACGTCGAGCCACGGGGAGATGAGCACGACATGACCGAGCGGCGGAACGGACCGATCGCGCAGCACCTGGGCGACGGCGAGCGCCATCCCGCCTCCTGCGGAGTCGCCGAGCACCGAGACGTTGAGCGGGCCGAACCCCTCGATCAGCTCCTCGACCAGGTCCGCGACCGCGGGGACCACGACGGACGCGACTCCGCGCGGTGCCAGCGGGTAGATCGGCACGACGAACGTGATCCCCGACGCGATGGCGAGATCCGCGATGAGCCGCCAGTGGAACGGATCGATCTCAAAGACGTAGCAGCCGCCGTGCAGGTAGACGGCACGGCGCGGGCCTTGGGCATCCGGCGGCACGATCTCGTAGACGGGCCAGCCGCGCCACTCGGTGCGGGTGATCGACACCCGGCGGCCGACCGAGGCGGGAGGCTCGAACGACACCGGGGTTCGGGTCACCCGATCGACGTGGGCGAGGGTGCGCTCAGCCGAACGGAACTCCCGCTTCGAGCCCCGGAGGCGCAACGCCAGCGGGACGAGGTGGGCGAGCAGACTCGCCACGTCAGGTCAGCCGTCGACGCGCTTGAGGAGGTGGAACGGGATCGCGAGGCCCACCGAAGCGATGAGGATGCCCCCGATGAAGGCGATCGCCTCGAAGCCCGGGATGTAGAAGGCGTTGCCGAGGAGGTAGATGCCCCCCACGAAGAAGGCGAGCGAGACGAGGAAACCGAGGATCTTCACGCGCCCATCCTAGCGAGCGACACGGCCCGATTCGGGGAGAATGGCTCACGAGGGATTCTCACTCCCCCCTTTCGGGGACTGCGGGGGGACAGCCCTTGTCCTCTAAGGTGGGGACACCGTACCCGACTGGCTTCTCGCGGTAAGCCGAACGCCGCACCCGATGTGCCCAGCGGCGGGGCAAAACAGGAATCATCATGGCTGCGATGATCGACGAACAACCCGGACTGCCGCCCTTCGGCTGGTATCCCGACCCTGCGGGGTCGCCGATGCTGCGCTGGTGGAACGGCTCACAGTGGACTGAGCGCCTCGAGGCCCCGCGCCCCGAAGTGCAGCCCGCCTTCGGGTACTCCACCAAGACGCTCGCCGACGCCCTCGCCACCGGCGAGAACGCGGTGGTCACGGGCGCGAGCCAGCAGTACATCGAGGCGCTCGCGCGCTGAGAACGAACGCGGGCGTACCCTGATCCCGTGAGGGAGGGGACGCCATGACGGATGCCCGTGCGCGGCGCCGCGCGATCCCCCTCGCGCTCGTCGCCCTCGTCGGCATCCTCGGTTGTGCGCCCGGAATCGCGGCCGCCGTGCCGCCGGGCGTCTGGGTGCTCCAGGGCGGGGACGCCATCACTCCTCCCGCGTGGCACGCCGTGCCGGTCATCCTCCTCATCGGCGTGGCGGTCGCTGCGCAGTGGCTCGCCCGCGACCTCGCCCCCGCGGCGAGCGCCCTCGCCCTGGTCGGCGCCGCGCCCCTGCTGGGCCAGCGCTGGCTCGTGGTGCTCGCGTGGTTGCTCGTCGCCCTCGCGGGGGTGGTGCTGCTCGTTCTGGCGCGCCGCGCCGGACGGCGCGCCTCCGGTGCCCTGGCCGCGGTCTCCGCCGGCGCCCTCGCCCTGGCGTGGCTGAGCTCCTGGGCGAGCATCGATACGTGGTGGTACGCGTCGGTGGGTGCAGTAGGGCTGCTCGTGGCGGCGCGCGGCGCAACCGACTCCCGCGTCGTGCGCGGGGTGCTGCTGGGGGTGGCGCTCGTGCTCGCGGTTCTCGCGGCCGGCGCCGAGGGCTGGCACGTTCGCGACCGGTTCGGGCCGCTGTAGTCGCGGCCGGTTCGCCCTACCGCTGCAGCCAGGCGAGCACCGCGAGCACCCGTCGGTGGTCGGTGCCCGAGTCGTCGAGACCGAGCTTCTGGAAGATCGAGGTGACGTTCTTCTCGACCGCGCCCGTGCCGATCACCAGCTGACGCGCGATCGCGGCGTTCGTGCGACCCTCGGCCATGAGCGCCATCACCTCGTGCTCGCGCGGGGTGAGTCCCGCGAGCGGATCGTGCCGACGCCCGAGCAGTTGCGACACCACCTCCGGGTCGAGCACGGTGCCGCCGGCGGCGATGCGCTCCACGGCATCCTGCAACTGGGCGAGCGAGGCGACGCGATCCTTGAGCAGGTAGCCGACGCCGCCGCTGCCGTCGGACAGCAGCTCCTGCGCGTAGGCGACCTCGACGTACTGGGAGAGCAGCAGGATGCCGACCCCGGGCTGCAGCTCGCGCGCTCGGATCGCCGCCCGCACGCCCTCGTCACGGTAGGTCGGCGGCATGCGCACATCGAGCACGATGAGGTCGGGTGCCACCGTCGGCAGCGCCGCGAGCAGTTCGTCGCCGTCACCGTAGCTGCCGACGACCTGCACGCCGACCTCGTCGAGCACGCGCACGAGCCCTTCGCGCAGCAGCACCGAATCATCGGCGACGGCGACGCGAAGGGCTGACATGCCCTCCAGACTAGGGGGCGACCACACTGGATGCCGCGACCGTCGACACCGGGAGGTGCGCCGTCACCGCGGTCGGGCCACCCGTGGGGCTGGTCACCTCGAGTGTTCCGCCCAGGCCGCGCAACCGCTCCTCGAGACCGGCGAGCCCGTGCCCGGCGATCATGAAGGCCCCACCGGCACCGTCGTCGGTCACGGTGATGTCGAGCCAGGTCGACGTGGGCTCCACCCGCTGCGCGACCCGCACGACGATCTCCGTCGCGCCGGAGTGCTTGGCCGCGTTGACGAGCGCCTCGCTCGCCACGAAGTAGGCGTTGCGCTCGATCTCCTGCGGCAGCTCGACGCCCTCAGGCAGCTCGCTCACGACCCGCGCCGGGATGGTGGAACGGGCGGCGGCGGACTCGAGCGCAGCCACGAGACCGCGGTCGAGAAGGATCGGCGGGGCGAATCCGCGGGACAGCGCGCGCAGCTCCTCGAGGGCATCCTTGGACTGCTGCATCGCCTCAGCGATGAGACCTCGCGCCTTCTCGGGGTCGGTGTCCAGCTGGCGCTCCGCTGCGGCGAGATCCATCTGGAGCCGCACCAGGCGCTGCTGGGGACCGTCGTGGATGTCGCGCTCGAGCCGGCGCAGCGAGTGCCCCTCCGCCGAGATGGCGGCACCGCGCGAGGCGCTGAGGTCGGCGACCTCGCGCTGGAGGGCATCCGACCGGAAGGCGGCGAGCACCCCGCGAGCGACGAGCCAGTGCACCATGCTGAGTCCGCGCGTGATGAGCGGCAGGGTCAGCGCGAAGATCACGCCGAGGCCCAGCAGGATGAGGTTGTCGGCCGTGCGGGCATCCCCGATCGCCACGCCGAGTCGGTCCGCGATCCACTGGGAGAGGAAGAAGTCGCGGCCGGACTGGGGGATGAAGCGGTCCCAGAACCACGCGGTGAGGCCCCCGGCCGTGATCGAGATCCAGACGATCGTGATCGTCCAGCTGATGGTGGAGATGATGAAGTCGAGCAGCATCGTGTGCAGCAGGTACAGCCAGTAGTGCCCGTTGCCGAGCACGGCGCGGAGCCAGCCGAGGAACCCGGTGCGCGCCCGACGGTCCTGCCATTCCGGGCGCGGGATGTCGCGGCGAGTCGTCCACTCGAGCAGCACGACCTGCGCGGTGCCGAACCCGCGGGCGACGTAGAGCGCCGCGATGATCAGCACGACGCCGAGGAAGAACGTGAAGATGGTCCCGACACCGCCGGAGAACAGTCCGATGGTGATGGCGAACCCGGTGACGGCGATCGGGAATGAGATGAGCAGGTAGAGCAGCTCCCGGGGCATGTTCGCCCAGAGGGCGCCGTAGGTGGCACGCGGGGGTCGGGGTCCGTCGGGCGTCGTCGCGGGGGCGACGGGAACGTCAGGAACAGTGGGGGCGGATGCGGTGGTCATGGCAACTCCTTCGATGATCCTCCCAGCATCGTCACCGTCGCGGCGACCGGCCATGCGGCCACCTCACGGATCGGCGCGGGGGCTAACCCCCGCTCACGGAAGGGATGTCGACGGTCTCGCCGAGATCGAGCCAGCGGGTGCGGGCGGAGAGCCCGGCCGCATCGAGAGCGGAGCGCAGGGCATCCTCGGGCTGGAAGTGAGTCCACCCGACCCGATGGATCGGCAGGATCATCCCCGGGTTCAGGATCGTGCACGCCTCGACGAACTGGGCGGGATCGAAGGTGAAGATCGCGGACCCGACGAGGGGGGCGGTCGGGAACCGCACGCCGCCGCCGTGCACGATCGCCACGTCGATGCCCTGGAGCCCGGCGAGCGCGAGGCGCAGTGCGGGCGTGAGAACGGTGTCCCCGGAGATCCAGACGCTCGGCTCGCCCGGAGCCGACAGCGCGAACCCCGTCACCTGACCGGTCTGCGGCACGTATCGCGGGCCGTGCTGCGCCGTGACCGCCGTCACGGTGGCCGTGCCGAGCGCGGCGGTCTCCCCCGCGCGCAGACCCGTCACCGCGGAGCGAGTGCGGGAGAGCCGACGCGCACCCGCGGGGGTCGTGAGCACGGCATCCACCGCATCGGAGTTGAGGAACGTGCGCCCCGCGACGTCCAGGTTGTCCCGGTGGTGGTCGTGGCTGAGAAGCACCGCGTCGATGTGCCCGATCGCGGCCGGGCTGACCGGCGTGACGTACTGCTTGGTCGACGCGAACCAGCGCTCCGGCACCCCTGCGGGAGCCATCGAGTAGGTGACGCCCTCGGGATCGAACACGGGGTCGGTGAGCAGGCGCAGCCCGGCGTACTCGAGAAGCACGCTCGCGGTGCCCAGGGAGGTGACCTTCATGCGGGCGAGTCTAGAGCGCGGTGTGGGTCGGGCGACCAGCCAGCAGGGTGAGGGCGACCGGCATCTCGCGCAGTGCGACGCCCTCGGCGGCGAGCGGATCGGCATCGACGAGCACGAGATCGGCGCGCTCCCCCACGGCGATCCGGGTCTCGACGCTCGCTGCGAGGGCCTCGGCGGGCGTGATCCGCTGCTCGGGATGCCACGGCTCCCGCTCGTCACGGGTGCGAGCGACTGCGGCGGAGATCGCGATCCACGGATCGAGAGGGGCGACGGGCGCGTCCGAGCCCAGGAGCAGACGAGCCCCGGCATCGAGCAGTGACCGCAGCGGGAACGCGCGGCCCGTGCGGCCCACCCAGTAGCGGTCGGCGACGTCGCGATCGTCGAGCGCGTGCTCGGGCTGCACGCTCGCGATCACCCCCAGGGCTGCGAACCGGGCGAGGTCACGGTCGGAGAGCAGCTGCGCGTGCTCGATCCGACCGCCGATGCCGAGCCGCTCGAACACGTCGAGTGCGAGCCCGTTGGCGTCGTCGCCGATGGCATGCACGGCCGGACTGAGTCCGGCGCCCGTGGCCCGGCGCAGCCACGACTCCAGCTCGTCGGTCGGAACGGTGAGCATCCCCCGGTCGTTCGTGCCGGGGTAGCGGTCATGGCAGAACGCCGTGCGCGTGTTGAGCGAACCGTCCGTGATGATCTTGAACGGACCCACCTCGAGGAGCGGCGCGAGCAGGTCGCCGGTGCGATACCCCGCGGCGATCGCGCGGTCGAGGAGGTGCGGGTAGACCCCGGCTCGAACGCGCAGAGCATCGAGCCCGGCATCCATGCGGCGAAGCCAGTGGTCGAAGCCCCACGCCATCTCGAGATCGACGATGCCCACGACCCCGCGCGCGGCGGCCGCGCGGGCGGCATCCCCCACCCACGCGTCGAGCACGAATTCGGGCACGTCGTCGAGGGCGCGCACCACGCGGAAGCAGTCCTCCTCGCGCAGGAAGGAGTGCGGCATCCCGAACCGCTCCATCGCGCGGGTGTTGAGCCAGCAGCTGTGGAGGTCGCCGCTGATGAGCACCGCGGGCCGGTCCGGCAGCACCGCGTCGAGCACCGCCGCGGTGGGCTCGTCGGACCAGAGCCCGTCGCGGAACCCGACGCCGACCTGCACGACCCCGGCCGGCGGGGTCGCGGACGCGGCCATGAGGGCCGCCGCCGCGACCGCGGAGGTGGCGGGGGCGACATCCACGCGCATCCGGCTCATCGCCCATTGGGAGAAGTGCACGTGCTGATCCCAGAGTCCGGGTACGAGCCAGCGGCCGCCAGCGGCGATGCGGTCGAGGCCGGTCAGCGTGCCCGCCGGCGCGAGCTCCGCGATGACCCCCGCCTCGAGGCGCACATCGAGACGCTGCTCCCCGACGCGGGCGTCAGCGAGGATCACGAGGATGCACCCGCCGCATCTCGCGCGCGAGTTCGGGGTGGGCGTAGTGGTCGCCGTTCTCGAGGGCGTCGACGATGCGGTCGACGACCTCGGGCGTCTTGTTCTGACTGAGCTTGAGCCGGGCGTCGAAGCGCGTGACCCGCAGGCGGATCCCGACCGTGCCGCGGGCGATGCGGCGCGCGGCGGTCTCGTCGATGTGCAGGGAGACCGGGTTCGGCATCCGCGACTCGAAGTGGTCGGTGAGGGCATCGAGCACCTGGAAGTTCTCGTCCGCCTCGAGCAGCTCCGGCGTGCCGTAGAGGTGGGCGGTGACGTGGTTCCAGGTCGGCACGAAGTCACCCTCGGCATACCAGCCGGGCGAGATGTAGCCGTGGGGACCCTGGATGATGACGAGGATCTCGTGTTGCCCCAGCTCGTGCAGCTGCTCGTCGGGCCGCCCGACGTGGCTGACGATCGAGATGCCCTCGGCATCTTCCTCGAGCACCACGGGGTAGTGCGAGGCCACGAGTCCGGTCGCCGTGGACGACACGATCGTGGCCCAGGGGTTCTCGCGGATGAGGCGCTTGACCTCGCTCGGATCGGTGAGGAGATAGCCGGGGGTGTGGCGCATTCGTCAATGCTGCCATCGAAGATGGGATATACGTATGGGATATACTTGTGCCCATGGCACGCACGACGGTCTTCAAGAACAACCGCACTCAGTCGGTGCGCCTCGCCAAAGACGTCGCCTTCCCGGAGACGGTGCGTGAGGTGGAGGTGGTCGTCGTCGGATCGAGCCGGCTCGTGTCTCCCCGCGGAACGACCTGGGATCACTGGTTCGACCACGGCCTGCGCGTGACCGACGACTTCGCGGTGGACAGGGACGAACCCCGAGCCGAGGATCGCGCCACCCTGTGAGCGTGCGATACCTGCTCGACACCAACATCGTGATCTTCGCGCTTCGCGCGCGTCCCGATTCGCTCCGAGCGCGCTTCCGCGCGGCCGACGGGATGATGGCCGTCTCCACGGTCACGGTCGCCGAACTCTCATACGGCACCGAACGGTCATTACGGCCGCAGCAGAACCGGGATGCCGTCGAGGAGTTGCTCGCCCGGCTCGAGGTGCAGGCGTTGGATGGTGCGGCCGCCGAGCACTCCGGACGGATCCGCGCCGAGCTGGCCGCTGCGGGCACTCCGATCGGTGCCTACGACCTTCTCATCGCCGGACATGCGCGATCGCGCGGGCTCGTCGTCGTGACCAACAACACCCGCGAGTTCGACCGGGTGCCCGGCCTTCTCGTCGAGGACTGGGGTCGCGACTAGGCGAGTCGGCTGCTCAGCACGCTAGGCCTGACAGACCGGGCACCAGTAGAGCTTGCGGCCGCCGAGCTCCTCCATCGCGATGGGTGTCCCACACACCCGGCAGGGCTCCCCCGTGCGGTGGTAGACCCAGTGGCGGTCGGCTCGGCTCTCGAGCGCGCGCTCCTTCGCGCCGCCACGCAGGCCGTCCATCGTGAGCATCTGGCCGGTTGCGACGCCGATCCGCAGGAGCTTGACCCAGTCCTTCCAGAGGCCGCGGACGAGCTCCTCGGGCACGTCGCGACCGGGGGTGTGGGGGTTGAGCCGCGCGCGGAACAGCATCTCGGCCCGGTAGACATTGCCGATGCCGCTGACGACGGACTGGTCCATGAGCAGGAGAGCGATCGGCGTCGGCTTGCGACGCACGACCTCGGTGAAGCGATCCTCCGCGCGGCGACCCGAGTCGTTGATCGGATCGGGCCCGAGCGAGTCGATCACGGCCTGAACTTGGTCGGGGCCCAGCACCTCGCAGGCGGTCGGCCCGCGCAGGTCGGCGCACGTCGCATCGGTGAGCAGTCGCACGCGCACGGCCCCGATGGGCTCCGGCGGGAAGGTCTCGAGAGGCTCCTCGAGCTTCTCCTGTTCGGCCATCCGCAGGCGCGTGCGGCGCGGGGCGCCGATGCTCGACAGCGAGTCCTCGAACTGCCCCACGACGGTGCCGCGCTGGTTCGTCTGCCCGATGCGGCCGTTGCTCGACGCCATGGTCGCGTCGGCGGTGATGTCGCCGCTGAAGTCCCACGCCCCGTAGATCCCGAGGTGCACCCGAAGCCACAGGTCGTGGTCGAACTCGAGGAAGAGCTGCTTGCCCACGGCCTTCGACGCCGTCATCACGTGGCCGTCGAGCTGGGCCGCCCCGGCCGCGAACCGCCCCTGCGGGCTGGATGCCGCGACCCGGTGCCCCACGAAGTGCAGCGCGAACTGGCGCGCGATCCGATGGACGGAATGGCCCTCGGGCATCAGATCCCGATCGGGTGGCCCGCGATCAGCCCGGTCGCCTCGTACTCGGCGAGCTGCGCGATCCGGCGCGCGTGGCGCTCCTCGCCCGAGAACGGCTCGGCGATGAAGAGGTCGATGAAGTGGGTCGCCTCCTCGACGGTGTGCTGGCGCGCCCCGATCGAGATGACGTTCGCGTCGTTGTGCTGGCGGGCCAGCAGCGCGGTGGACTCGCTCCAGACGAGGGCGGCGCGGATGCCGGTGACCTTGTTCGCCGCGATCTGCTCGCCGTTGCCGCTGCCGCCGAACACGATGCCGAGGCACTCGACCCCCACGGCCTGATCGGCCGCGACGGCGATCGCCGCGTTGATGCAGAACGAGGGATAGTCGTCGAGAGCGTCGTACACCGTGGGCCCATGATCAACGACCTCGTGGCCGGCCGCGCGCAGGTGCTCCTGCAGGTGAGCACTGAACTCGAGGCCGGCGTGGTCGGTCGCGATGTGGATGCGCATGAGGTCAGTCTACGAGCGGGCCTCAGGCGATCCAGACCTTGCGCAGGGTCTCGGTGACGGTCCAGACCGTCCGGTCGCCGGCATCCAGTCGGCCCACCGTCCCCGGGGCAAGGTCGACGGTCGTGCCGCGATCCACGAAGAGCACCGACGCCCGCCCGGCGACGACGACGAAGAGCTCGTCCACCTCGGTGTCGCTCATCCCACCGGGACTCATCTCCCAGACCCCCCAGGCCTGGTCGCCGATCATCCCGAGCTCGGCGAGCGCCGTGGTGGGCGCGCCCGAGACGACCTGCTCGGCCGCGACCGGCTCGTGCTCAAGCTCGATCGCGAGCGCGGCGACCACGTCGATCACGAGTCGAAGCCCAGGCCGAGAGCATCCAGCGTCTTCAGCAGGATGTTGCGGCGCCCCTGCGAGTGATCCGCGCGGTCGAGCGACCACCGGGTGGCCTGCACGCCCACCGAGGCGATCGGCTCGGGCGGGAAGGGCGGCGGAACCGAGCGGACCATGTCGAGCTCCGTGCGCTCGGTCGTCAGTCCCGACAGCCGATCGAGCATCACCTGGGCGGCGAAGCGGGTCGCCGCGACGCCGAGCCCGGTGAACCCCGCCGCGTGCTGCACCCGCCCGCCATGGGCGGATCCCACGAACGCGCAGAACCGCGTGCTCGTGTCGATCACTCCGGACCACCGGTGGCTGAAGCGCACCCCCTCGAGCTGCGGGAAGGTCGTGAGGAAGTGGCTCGCGAGCTTGGTGAAGCTCGCCGGCCGGTCGTCGTACTTGGCGCGGATGCGGCCACCCGCGTAGTACACCGCGTCGTAGCCGCCCCACAGGATGCGATTGTCGGCGCTCAGTCGGTAGTAGTGGAACTGGTTGGCCGTGTCGGCGATCCCCTGCCGGTGCGTCCAGCCGATGCTCTTGAGCTGGGCATCCGTCAGCGGCTCCGTCATGAGCACGTAGTCGTAGACGGGCACCGTGTGCAGGCGGTAGCGCTTGAGGAGGGCCGGGAAGGCGTTGGTCGCGAGCGCGACGCGGCGAGCATCCACTCGGCCGTGTTCCGTGACGAGGCCGATCGTGTCGCGACCGGCGTCGAGCGAACGCACCGGCGAGCTCTCGAACAGGTCGACCCCGGCGGACGCACAGGCGGCGGCGAGCGCCGTGGCGAGCTTGCCCGGATGCACGAGCGCCGTGTCACGCGTGCTCCAGAGTCCGCCGAGGTAGGTGGGCGAGTCGACTTCCGCCCGCAGCGCCGCGGCGTCGAGGTAGAGCTCGGTCTCCCCGTCGTGCGCCTCGCGCAGCTCGGCGACCTGATAGTCCTCGACGGCAACCGCGAGGGAACCCGGTCGCTCGAAGTCGCAGTCGAGCCCGAGCTCGGCGACGATCGCCTCGATCTCGTCGAGGTTCTCGTGACCGAGGCGCTCGAGGGTGTCGTACTCCGCGGCGAATCGCCGCAGACCGTTGGCCTCGCCGTGGGTGAGGGTGGCCTCAACGAAGCCCCCGTTGCGTCCCGAGGCGGCCCAGCCGATCGTGCGCGCCTCGATCAGGGCGACGCGGATGCCCGGCTCGCGCCGCACGGCGGTGAGCGCCGTCCACAGCCCGGTGTACCCGCCGCCGACCACGACGAGGTCGTAGGTCGCGGATCCGCTGAATCGGGGGAACCGGGCATCCCGGCGCCCCTCGAGCCAGAACGGGGCGAGCCGGGACCCCGCGAGCGACTCGGCGACGAGTCCGGGAGCGGGTGCCTGGCGTTCGAAGACGGTACTCGGCATGGGTTCACTGTACTGATCAGGTGGGACGGGGGCTGGTGCGATCGCCAGCGCAGGCGCAGACTGGAACGGTCGAACGCACCCACGCGGAGGCCGTCATGCTGTCATCGAATCTCGCCATCGAACCCATCGTTCCGATCCTGTCGAGCGGCCGTCATCGCAGCCCGCGGCAGGGCGCCTGCCTGATGGAGTTCGCGTCGTATCTGGCCGGGGAGCGCTGGAGCGATCACCCCGCATGCACGCACCCGACGCTCGCGTCGCTCGCGCGCACCGTGAACGACCTCACGAGCGATGACCGGCGCAGCGACCTGCTGAGATGGGTGCACCGCATCGTGGGGCTGAACGGCGATGATTCCCTGCTCGGTCCGGAGATCGCCGCCCGAGCCGGGCGCGCGGCGCTGCCTATCGTGAGCATGGAGCGTCAGAACGCGCTCGCCGTCGGACTGCTCGTGCTCGACGGTCGCACCGATGACCCGCTCATCCACAGGCTCATCACCGAGGCCCTGGCCGGCGCACCGGCGTCGGATCGCTGGGCGCGTCGGTACCTGAGTCGTGCCGCGATCGGCGGGCGGGCGGACGCCGCCCTCGACGCGCTCGTGCGCACGAGCGTCATCGGCATCGCGCTGGCCTGCACCGACGATCCGGATGCCCGACTCGCCGCGCTGCTCGGCGAGTGCATCGAGGCCGCCGAGCGGCGTCTGGGCGCCGCCCCGGTCGAGCCCGCTGTATTCGTCGGGGAGCTCGCCCCGACCCGCTGACGTGTAAGCGCTTCCACGTTTGGCCTAGAGTGTTGAGGTGCCCGAGCGCGCCACCACCGACGTCACCGCCGACGTCCCGGGCTCAGCCTCGCCGGTCTCCCCGCAGGGGAAGAACCCGCCGCTGAGCACCCCGGACCAGGCGGCCTTCGACGCGCGCCTCGCCGAGCATCTTCCCCGGCTCTCGCGCCTCTTCCACGACCTCTACGGCACGAGTACCGAGACCGAGGAGCAGTTCGCGCTGCTCGTCGCCGAACTCGCCGCGAGTTGGCGCGCACGACCCGCGGACCTGAAGGTGCTCGATGCGGAGCGGGAGAGGAATCCCGACTGGTTCGCCTCGCACGAGATGCTGGGCGGGGTCTGCTACGTGGACCGCTACGCGGAGAATCTGGCGGGCATCCACGATCGCATCCCCTACTTCCGCGAGCTGGGCCTCACCTACCTGCACCTCATGCCCCTCTTCCTCGCGCCGGAAGGCAACTCCGATGGCGGCTACGCCGTCTCGAGCTACCGCGAGGTGAGCCCGGCGCTCGGCGACATCGAGCAGCTGCGCGCGCTCGCCGCCGAGCTGCGGGCTAACGGCATCAGCCTCGTCGTGGACTTCATCTTCAATCACACCTCCAACGAGCACGAGTGGGCCCGCAAGGCGCTCGCGGGCGATGCAGAGCACGAGGCGTTCTACTGGATCTTCCCCGACCGCGAGCAGCCTGACGCGTACGAGAAGACCGTGCGCGAGATCTTCCCCGAGAACCACCCGGGATCCTTCGTGCCGCTGCCCGACGGGCGCTGGGTGTGGGCGACCTTCCACACGTTCCAGTGGGACCTCAACTACCGCAACCCCGCCGTGTTCCGCGCGATGGCCGGGGAGATGCTCTTCCTCGCCAACCTCGGCATCGACATCCTGCGCATGGATGCCGTGGCCTTCATCTGGAAGCAGCTCGGCACCGCGTGCGAGAGCCTGCCCGAGGCGCACTGGCTGCTTCAGGCGTTCAACGCCGTGTGCCGCATCGCCGCACCGGGACTGCTCTTCAAGTCGGAGGCGATCGTGCACCCCGACGAGGTGATCCAGTACATCGACCCCGAGGAGTGCCAGCTCAGCTACAACCCGCTGCAGATGGCGCTGATCTGGAACTCGCTCGCCACGCGCGAGGTGAACCTGCTCGCCCAGGCGCTCGAGCGCCGCCACGAGCTGCCGGCCAACACCTCCTGGATCAACTACGTGCGCAGCCACGACGACATCGGCTGGACCTTCGCCGACGAGGACGCCCGCGAGTTCGGCATCGACGGCTACGAGCACCGGCGCTTCCTCAACGCGTTCTACGTGAACCGGTTCCCCGGCAGCTTCGCCCGGGGCGTGCCCTTCCAGGACAACCCCAAGACGGGCGACTGCCGCATCTCGGGCACGACGGCCTCGCTCGCGGGCCTCGAGGCCGGCGACCCCGGGGGGATCGACCGCATCGTGCTCGCGCACTCGATCGTGCTCTCGACGGGCGGCATCCCCCTGATCTACCTGGGCGACGAGGTCGGCCAGCTCAACGAGTACTCCTACGTGGAGATCGACGCGCAGGCCGCCGACAGCCGCTGGGTGAACCGCCCGCACTACCCCGCCGACCGTTATGCGCAGCGCACCAACCCCGCGACGGATGCCGGGGCCATCCACCAGCGCCTGCGCCGCCTCATCGAGGTGCGCCGCTCGACCCCGGAGTTCGCCGGCGGCCGACTCATCCCGTTCCACACGGGCAACCCGCACGTGCTCGGGTATCAGCGCCCCGGAAGCGCGGGCACCCGGATCGTCGTGCTCGCCAACTTCGCGGATTCGCCGCAGACCGTGCCGGCCGCGACCCTCTCCGGTCTCGGGCCCAGCGGCGACGACCTCGTGGAAGGTTCGGCCGTCGCTCTCACGCGCGACCTCGTGCTCGCGCCTCACTCGTTCCGCTGGATGCGCGTCTCCTAGCCCGGGCCTCCGGCCGTCGCTGTCCGCGCCGAGAGTGCAGTTGTCGGGGGTGGTCCGCGGCCGCACCCCCATCAACTGCACTCTCGGCGGCTGCGGCAGGCCGCGACCCGCGATCTAAGCTGGACGGATGCGGCCAGAAGCCGCCGAACCGCCACGAAGGAGAACGCTGTGCCCGGAGAGAACCTCACCCGCATCGAAGCCCAGGAGCGCGCGGCGATCGCGCGCACGCAGAGCTACGCGGTCGCGCTCGACGTCACCAGGGGGGCGGAGACCTTCGCCTCGACCACGACGGTGCGTTTTGCGGCGACGGCCGGGGCATCCACCTTCATCGATGCGCAGACGCACACGGTGCACTCGATCACCCTCAATGGCGCAGCGCTCGACCCGGCGATCGCGGACGGCAACCGCATCCCGCTCGAGGGTCTCGCTGCCGAGAACGAGCTCGTCGTCGTCGCCGACTTCGCGTACACGAACACCGGCGAGGGCCTGCACCGCTTCGTCGACCCGGTGGATGACGAGGTCTACCTCTACACGCAGTTCGAGGTGCCCGACTCCCGCCGCGTATTCGCGGTGTTCGAGCAGCCGGACCTCAAGGCGACGTTCCAGTTCACCGTGACCGCGCCTGCCGCCTGGGAGGTCGTGAGCAACTCGCCGACGCCCGAGCCGGTGGTCGATGGGGCGAGCGCGACGTGGGCCTTCTCGCCCACCCCGATCCTCTCCAGCTACGTCACCGCGCTCATCGCGGGGCCGTACGCCGTGATCCGCAGCGAGCTCACCTCGTCGAGCGGCCGCGTCATCCCCCTCGGCCTGTTCGCCCGCAAGTCGCTGAGCGAGCACCTCGACGCCGACTACATCTTCGAGAAGACCCGCCAGGGCTTCGAGTTCTACGAGAAGCACTTCCAGTTCCCGTACCCGTTCGAGAAGTACGACCAGCTGTTCGTGCCCGAGTTCAACGCGGGCGCGATGGAGAACGCCGGCGCCATCACCTTCACCGAGAGCTACGTGTTCCGCTCGAAGGTCACGGATGCCGTGAAGGAGCGCCGCGTCGTCACGATCCTGCACGAGCTCGCCCACATGTGGTTCGGCGACCTCGTCACGATGAAGTGGTGGAACGACCTCTGGCTCAACGAGTCCTTCGCCGAGTGGGCGTCGACCCTCGCGACCGCAGAGGCGACCGAGTGGCACGAGGCGTGGGCGACGTTCCAGGCGATGGAGAAGAGCTGGGCCTACAAGCAGGACCAGCTGCCGAGCACGCACCCGGTCGTCGCGACCATCAACGACCTCGAAGACGTGCAGGTGAACTTCGACGGCATCACCTACGCCAAGGGCGGGTCGGTGCTCAAGCAGCTCGTTGCCTGGGTGGGCCTCGAGCAGTTCATGGCCGGCGTCGCTGCCTACTTCCAGAAGCACCAGTACGGCAACACCGAGCTGAGCGACCTGCTCGCCGAGCTCGAGAAGACGAGCGGGCGCGAGCTGGCCTCCTGGTCGAAGCTCTGGCTCGAGACTGCGGGCGTCAACACCCTGCGCCCCGAGATCGAGGTGGATGCCGCCGGCACGATCACCTCGTTCGCCGTGCTCCAGGAGGCGGCGCCCGACTACCCGACCATCCGCCCGCACCGGCTCGCGATCGGCTTCTACGTGTTCCAGGGCGACGGATCCCCGCAGGACGAGGCGCGGGAGTTCGGCGCACCGTACGCGGGGCAGAACCGTCTCGTGCGCGTGCAGCGCGTCGAGCTCGACGTCGACGGTGTGCGCACCGAGGTGCCCGAGCTCGTGGGCCTCGCCCGCCCCGACCTCGTGCTCGTGAACGACGACGACCTCGCCTACGCCAAGGTGCGGCTGGACCCGGCCTCGGTCGAGGTCGCGATCGGCTCACTCGACACGATCGCTGACCCGCTCGCCCGCGCGATCGTCTGGGGCTCGATCTGGGACTCGACGCGCGACGCCGAGACGAGCCCGAGCGACTACGTCGAGCTCGTGCTCAACAACATCGCGAGCGAGACGGAGTCCACCACGGTGCGCACCACGCTCACCCAGCTCGCGACGGTCGCGCGCTACTACGTCGATCCGGCGACGAGGGCGGCGACGCTCGCCCGGGTGGGCGACGGGCTCTGGACGCTCGCCCAGGGTGCCGCGGCAGGATCGGACTCGCAGTTCCAGTTCGTGAAGTTCCTCGCGTCGACCGCATCGACGCCCGCCCACGTCGACGTGCTGCGCGGCCTGCACGACGGCACCGTCACCCTGCCGGGCCTCGAGATCGACACCGACCTGCGCTGGGAGCTGCTCCAGGGCCTCGCCCTCAACGGTGCGGTCGGCGCCGCCGAGATCGACGCAGCGCTCGCCGCCGACAACACCTCGAACGGCCAGCAGGCCGCCGCCCGCGTGCGCGCTGCCCTGCCGACCGCCGAAGGCAAGCGCGCGGCGTTCGACCTGCTCACGACCGACGACACCCAGCCGAACGTCATCCTGCGCGCGGTGGCCGTCGGCTTCCAGCATGTCAATGAGCCGGCCGTTCTCGACGGACTCGTCGACGCGTACTTCAGGGCGCTCAACGACATCTGGACGAACCGGAGCTACCAGATCGCCGAGACCTGGGTGCTCGGCCTCTACCCCGCGCCCCTGGCCAATCAGCGCCTCGTGGATGCCACGAAGGCCTGGCTCGCGGCCAACCCGGGCACCCCGGCTCTGCGGCGCCTCGTGACCGAGAACCTCGCGGGCGTCGAGCGCGCGCTCACGGCCCAGGCGCGCGACCGGGCGTAAGCCTGACGGATGCCGCGCCCGCCGCTCAGGCCGGGTGCGGCATCCCTCGCTAGGCTTGATCGCCATGGAGGGTTTCGACTGGACCGCGTTCTGGGGAGCAGTGGGCTCGTTCCTCCAGCTGTGGCGACCCATCGTGTACTTCATCGGCGTGGTCGTCGGCGCGTTCATCCTGCGGCACATCCTGATCTGGCTGATCAACCGGGTCGTCAACCGCGTCGTCAAGGGCGTGAAGAAGCGCAACGCGGAATTCGACACCCAGGTGCTGCTGACCTCCCCGCTCGCCGCCGTGCGGATCGTGCAGCGCACCCGCACCCTCGGCAGCGTGCTCGGCAACATCGTCTCGGCGGCGATCGTGATCGTCGCGATCATCCTGCTGTTCACCGAGTACGTGCCCCAGGCGACCGGCGCCCTCGCCCTCATCACGGCCGCCCTCGGCGCGGGTCTCGGCTTCGGCGCCCAGAACGTCGTCAAGGACACCCTCAACGGCCTCTTCATCGTGGCCGAGGACCAGCTCGGGGTCGGTGACGTCGTCGACCTCGGCCCGGCCACCGGCGTCGTCGAGGCCGTGCAGGTGCGCATCACGAAGGTGCGCGACGTCAACGGCACGCTCTGGTTCGTGCGCAACGGCGAGATCCTGCGCGTCGGCAACATGTCGCAGGGCTGGGCCCGCGTGATCATCGACCTCGCGGTTCCCTACGACGCCGACACGGATGCCGTGCAGGAGCGCATCCTCGCCACCGCCGTCGACATGGCCAACAACACCAAGTGGAAGAGCCGGATCCTGGAGAAGCCGGAGATCTGGGGCATCGAGTCGATCAGCGCCGAGGCGATCGTCGTGCGGCTCGTGGTGAAGACGGCGTCGTCGGCGAAGGATGATGTGGCACGCGAGCTGCGCGGCCGACTCAAGCGCTCGCTGGATGAGGCGGGCATCCACCTGCCGGCCCTCAACTCGATCGTGCTCTCCGGTTTCGAGGGAGCTGGAAGCGTGCGCGGCGCTCGACCACCGAAGACCCGGCCGGTGCCCACGCAGGATGAGCCGAAGGCCACGAAGTGAGTCACGAACCGAACCCGGTCACGCTGCGGATGAGTCAGGGCGGCGAGGCCGTTCAGGGCAGTTTCTGGGAGCAGGTCGGCGGGCGAGCGACGTTCGAGAAGCTCGTGCGCGCGTTCTACGAGGGCATCCGCACCGACGAGGTGCTGCTGCCGATGTACCCGGACCAGCCCGAGCTCGAGCCGGCCATCCAGCGCCTCACGGGATTCCTCGAGCAGTACTGGGGCGGACCGACGACCTACAGCGAGGAGCGCGGGCATCCGCGCCTGCGCATGCGGCACTTCGCGTTCAAGGTCACCCCGGATGCCCGCGACCGCTGGCTCACCCACATGCGCGCCGCGGTCGACTCGCTCGAACTGCCGCCGCTGCAGGATGCCACGCTGTGGGCCTACCTCGACCGTGCCGCCCAGGCGATGGTGAACACGCTCGAGGACTGAGCCCTCACGCCAGGTACGGCTGCATCCTGCGGCGGAGAAGGTCGACGAGTTCCGGCTGGAGGTAGTCGTATCGGTCGGGAATGTCGAGGCAGACCACCCGCGTCGCACCGAGGTGGCGTGCGAAGCGGCGACGCAGCTGCGTGAGGTGCCGCTTCTCCATCACGACCACGAGATCCGCCCATCGCAGGTGATCGGCGTCGAGCGGCACGTCGGCATCCGGCGCGAGGCCCGCGGAGTCGGTCTCGACTCCCGGGACCTCACGGAAGACGACCTCGGCGGTCGGGCTCCGCAGCCGATTGCGGCTGCAGACGAAGAGGATGTTGCGGGTCACTCGGTGGTCGCGCTCCCGAAACGCTCCCGCAGCTTCGGAACCACGTCGAACCGTCCCACGAGCCACGCCGCGATCGCGACCACGAGTCCGATCACGGCGAACGTGACCGCGCTCGAGTAGACGCGACCGAGCACCTGATGGAACAGCGCCGTCGCGACATCCGGCCCCAGGTCCGTCGACGCGACTTCGGCGATCACGAGCGCCCGGCCTAGCGCGAGACCGAGCACGAGCAGCCCCATGACCAGCGCGATCCCGGCCGCAGAGCCGATGATCGGGCGGATGCCGGCCCCGAGCATCAGCACTCCCCCGACGATCAGGGCGACCACGACCCACGGCAGCCACGACGCGATGCCGACAGCGACGCCGTAGGCGGTCTGGATGCTCGCGATCGACTCCGACTGGAACAGCACGACGGTGCGATCGACCTCCGGGATCCTCGACGCGATCGCGATGCCCTTGTCCACGAGCGCCGCTTGCACATTCGCGACGATGGGGCCGAGCTGGATGCCGACGGTCCCGGCATCCCCGATCGCCAGCAGGGTGTCCGGGTCGTTCTCGAGCGCCCCGATGAGCTGCGCGTGGCTCGTGCGCAGCGACTGCTCCCACACGGTCGCGAAGCCGTCGGACTCGACCACCCGGGTGACCGTCGTGCCGATGACCTGCTCGACCCCGTCGTTGACGAGTCCCTCGAGGGCGTCGAGCGCGATCGACGCGCGGGGGGGCAGGGTCTCGCCGAGGCCGTCGAACAGCGGCGCGGTGATCGCCGGGATGTCGACCTGGTCCGTGATCACCGTGGTCACCTGCCCGGCGACGAGCTTCTGCACGGCGGGGTCGCTGGCGAGCGGCGCGAATGTCTCGACGAAGTGGTCGGTGTCGCTGAGTTCGATCACCGCCCAGTTGGCGATGAGCGCCACGGGAGCGAGCACGATGCCGAGCACGACCAGCGCCGTGCCGGTGATGCGACGCCAGCGCGGCGGGCGGGGCACGGTCGGGGTTTCGGTCATGATTCCTCCGGTGTTCAGGCTGGCGTGGGGCTGGAGCGGACGGTCTCGAAGTCGGCGAGGGACTGATCGGCGTAGGCGACGGCCCAGTCGACGAACACCTCGTCGATACGGTCGGAGCGCCCGATGTAGCCGAGGATCGCGGGCGCGTCAGGGCTCTGCACGTGGCCGCGGGCGAGCACCCGCCCGCATCCGGCCGCGTAGGTGCGGAACTGCACCGGGTCGAGCTCGGCGATCTCGATCGACCCCTTCATGTCCCGGAACTGGCGCACGTAGTAGTCCCGCCCGCTATTCGTGAGGTGCCCGAGGAACGGGTCGGACACGGCCTGGAGGATGCGCTGGTTGGCCACCACCCGTTCGCCGTGATGGCGGGCCGAGGCCTCCGGGATCCCGCCCCAGGTCTCGAGCACGGAGGGTTGGGCCTCCTTCACCTGGAGCACGAGGGAGGCCCCGCGCGGTCCGGTGAGCAGCAGGATCGAGCACCGGGTGCCGACGCTGCCGACACCGACGACGCGAGTGGCGACATCGGTCAGTTCGTACTGGGAGAGCAGGAGCGAGATGTCGGGGCTCGTGGTGGCGCGGTAGGCGGCGAAGAGCTCGGTGAGGCGTTCCCGATCGGCGTCGACCACCCGCACGAGCACGGGCGGATCGTCGACGAAGTGACGTCGGCCGTCGTCATCCACCCGGGAGAAGCGGCTCGCGACGTGGTAGGAGCTGCGCCGACGCGCACGGCGAGCGGCGCGGTCGAGCACGGCGCGACCACCGCGATCGAGCCCGAGTCGAATGCGGTCGACATCGAGCCGGTAGTAGTACCGATCCAGCGCGGGGAGCTCGAGCAGATCGACCAGGCCCTGACGGTATCCGGCGACGGTCGCCAGGGCGGCCTCGCGCGCCTCGTCCTCGCTCTGGCCGGCATCACGCGCTCCGATGACCACGCTCGTGACGAGCCGCTTGACGTCCCACTCCCACGGCCCCATCGCGGCCTCGTCGAAGTCGTTGAGATCGAACACGAGGCTGCGCTGAGGAGAGGCGTAGAAGCCGAGGTTGGAGATGTGGGCGTCGCCGCAGCTGACCACCTGGATGCCGGTGACCGGTCCGCGCGCCAGATCGGCCGCCATGATCGCCGCAGTCGCGCGGTAGAAGGCGAAGGGCGAGCTCGTCATGCGCTCGTGCCGCAGCGGCACGAGTTGGGACACCCGCGACACGTTCTGGGCCGCCAGGATCTCGCGGGGATCCCGGGTTCCGCGCACATACTCGGCGTGCACCCGGCGCGGCAACTCGTCACGGCGGGCACGACCCCGGGCGAGGATCACATCGTGCATCACGTGCCTAAGCTAGAGCATCCTCACCCGCCACGAAGGAGTGCGAGCATGGTCGATTCGTCGTCAGCTGCGATCGTCGTGGGTGCCGGGCTCGCAGGACTCGTGGCTGCCGCGGAGCTCGTCGGCGCCGGACGCCGCGTCGTGATCGTCGACCAGGAACCCGAGAGCGGCTTCGGCGGGCAGGCCTGGTGGTCGTTCGGCGGCCTCTTCCTCGTGGACTCCGCCGAACAGCGGCGCATGGGCATCCGGGACTCCCTCGACCTCGCTCGGCAGGACTGGTTCGGCTCGGCCGGCTTCGACCGCGACGACGAGGACCACTGGGGCCGACAGTGGGCCGAGGCATACCTCGATTTCGCCGCGGGCGAGAAGCGAGCGTGGCTGCGGGAGCGAGGGGTCTCCTTCTTCCCGGTCGTCGGATGGGCGGAGCGCGGAGGCGGCACCGCGACGGGCCATGGCAACTCCGTGCCGCGGTTCCACATCACCTGGGGCACCGGGCCGGGGATCCTCGAGCCCTTCGTGCGCACCGTCCGTCAGGGTGTGGAGGATGGACTCGTCACGCTGAAGTTCCGACACCGCGTCGACGAGCTCGTCGTCGATGGCGGCACGGTCGTCGGGGTGCGCGGGTCGGTGCTGGCCCCGGATGCCGGCGACCGCAGCGTCGCGAGCAATCGCGAGGTGATCGGCGAGTTCGACCTGCGCGCGGACTCGACCATCGTCGCGAGCGGCGGAATCGGCGGCAACCACGACCTCGTGCGCGCGCAATGGCCTGCCCGGCTCGGCACGCCTCCGACTCACCTGCTCAGCGGCGTGCCCGCCCACGTCGACGGGCGGATGCTCGGCATCGCCGAGAAGGGTGGCGCCCGCCTGGTCAACGGCGACCGGATGTGGCACTACGTCGAGGGCATCACCAACTTCGCGCCCGTGTGGGCGCGCCACGGCATCCGGATTCTCCCCGGCCCCTCGAGCCTCTGGCTGGATGCCACTGGCCGCCGCCTGCCCGTGCCCCTGTTCCCGGGGTTCGACACCCTCGCGACCTTGACGCACCTGCGCACGACCGGGTACGACCACTCGTGGTTCCTGCTGACGCAGGCGATCATCGAGAAGGAGTTCGCGCTCTCGGGCAGCGAGCAGAATCCCGATCTCACGGGCAGGAGCGTGCGCGAGCTGCTGCGCCAACGGCTGGGCAAAGGCGCGACCGAGCCCGTCGAGGCGTTCAAGGAGAAGGGCGAGGACTTCGTCGTCGCCGACAGCCTCGACTCGCTCCTCGACGGGATGCAGTCGAAGTCCCCCGAGGTCGCGATCGACCGCGATCGGGTGCGCCTGGAGATCGACGCGCGCGACCGGGAGCTGCTCAACACCTTCACCAAGGACGCCCAGATCACCGCGATCCGGCAGGCTCGGCACTACCGCGGCGACCGCCTCATCCGGGTCGCGAAGCCGCACCGTCTGCTCGACCCGAGCCGGGGACCCCTCATCGCGGTGAAGCTCCATGTGCTCACCCGCAAGAGCCTCGGCGGCATCCAGACCGATCTCGCCGGGCGGGCGCTCGACGCCGCGGGACGGCCGGTGCCGGGGCTCTTCGCCGCAGGCGAGGTGTGCGGTTTCGGCGGTGGCGGGATGCACGGCTACCGGTCACTCGAGGGAACGTTCCTCGGCGGCTGCCTCTTCAGCGGACGCACCGCGGGACGCTCCGCCGCGCAGCGCAGCAGCCGCTAGGCTCGCGGCACGAGCATCCCTCGCCATTGAACTTTTCGGAAGGACGCGCATGACCGAGCCCACCACCCCGAGCGTCGCTGCTGGCTGGTACCCCGACCCCGCGGGATCGTCGAACTCCCGATGGTGGGATGGCGCGCAGTGGACGGACCACCTGCAGCAGCCCTACTCGGCCGCTGGCGCCGCGGCCGCCCTGCGTGCGCCCGAGGGCACGCAGGTCTACAACGCGTGGATCTGGCTGATCGTGTTCCTGCCGTACATCACCCTGCCGCTGCTGTTCACGATCGACTTCGGATCGGTCTTCAACGATGTCGACTACACCGATCCGAACGCGTCGACGACCGCGCAGTTGCAGCTCCTCACCTCGCCCGGCTACGTCGCTCTCGTTTTCGGGGGCTGGGTGATCAACGCGGCGCTGGTCGTGTTCGCTTGGCTCGACTGGAGGTGGCTCCAGCGAGCGGGTGTGCCCAAGCCGTTCCATTGGGCGTTCGGCTTCTTCAGCCTCGCGGGCTACCCGGTCTACGCGATCGGGCGAGCGGTCGTGACGAAGCGCCGCACGGGCCATGGCTCAGCAGTGCTGTGGGCGACGATCATCGCTCTCGTGCTCGGATTCGTCATCGGCATCGCGTGGGGGATCTGGATCATCGTGACGATGTTCTCCCAGTTCCCCGGAGTCACGGGACTCTAGCGCGCGACCGTCCAGGCCCGCCGCTTGACGAGCACGTGGCCGCGCTTGGTCGTCAAGCGCGTCCACGGTCCCGACTCGTAGATCGACACCGCATCGCCCTCGCCGAGGAATCCGAGGCTCAACGCGGCGAACGCGGCGCCGGCCGGGACGAAATCGAGGTGATCGATCGGGCGACCCCAGATCTCGGTTCGCACGCGGCGCACGATCTGCTCCCCCGTGTTCTCCGGAAGGGCCGCCGCGATCTCCTCGATCCCTCGTCGCGCGACCGCATCGAGCACCATCGACTCGGTGCCGGGAAGGATGTGCCAGCCGCCTCGCGGGGGTGTGATCGCCGCCCACGTCACCGTGTTGACCGCCATCGGCAGACGCACGCGGATGCCTTCGGACGGGTCCGCCGCGGCGGCGGACTCGAGCAACGCCTCCACGCGAGCCAGAAGCGAGCGCACCGGCACGACCACGTCGAACGTGTCGGGCTCGGGGATCTCCCCCGTGAGGGCCTCCTCGCCGGTCGGCTCGCGGGAGGTCAGGGCGAACGTGCGCAAGCCGAGCACCGTCGGGCTCTCGTCGAGCAGGCCCGCCGGGTGGAGCACGGAGACGTAGACCGCGAGCACCCCGCTGCCGGCGATGAGGCGCACCGACCCGTCTTCCACCCGCAGAGCGCGCCCGAGGAAGACGTGCAGGTCGCCCAGAGCGAGCGAATCCTGGAGGGTGAAGGTGCCGGTCACAGTCTCCTAAACTACAGGGCATGAGCGACCCGCTGAACGGCCTGCTCGCGGCCCTCGACCTGAACGACACCGGGGCGCGCACCCACGAGGACATCTTCACCGGACCGAGCCAGTGGATGCCGCATGGCCGGGTCTTCGGCGGGCAGGTGCTCGCTCAGTCCCTCGTCGCCGCGCAGCGCACGATCGATCCGTCGCGGGTCGTGCACTCGATGCACGGCTACTTCCTGCGGCCCGGCCAGGTGGACCAGCCGATCACGTTCTCGGTCGACCGCATCCACGATGGACGGTCGTTCTCCACCAGACGCACCCAGGCGTACCAGGACGGGCTGCCGATCCTCTCGGCGATCATGTCGTTCCAGGACGATGACGAGGGCTTCGACCACCAGGTCGACATGCCGACCGACCTGCCGGAGCCGGAGTCGCTCCCGAGCGTCGCCGACCACCTCGCCGAGGTGGACCACGCGGTCGCGCGCTTCTGGGCGACCGAGCGCCCGTTCGACATGCGCCACATCCCGTCCCCGGTGTATCTCTCGGTCGAGGGTGCGCATGTGGCCCACCAGGCGGTGTGGATCAAGTCTCTCGGCCCGCTCCCCGACGACGAGAACCTCCATCGGGCCGCGCTCGCCTACGCGAGCGACTACACGATCCTCGAACCGATCCTCCGTCGCCACGGGGTGGCGTGGGCCACGCCGGGCCTCAAGGCGGCGAGCCTCGATCACGCGATGTGGTGGCACCGCTTCGCGCGCGTGGACGAGTGGTTGCTCTACGTGCAGGAGTCCCCCACCGCGATCGGCGGGCGAGGACTCTCCCTCGGACGCATCTACCGCCGCGACGGCGCGCTCGTGGCCAGCGTCGCCCAGGAGGGCATGGTGCGGGTGCCGCGCTGAGCTCCATGTGAGGGATGGCACCGATCACGGTCGCCCCTCGCGACACCCGGATTGAGGGAATGCACAAAGGCCACTCGCATCCGCTGGAGGTCAGGAGAGAATGACCCTATGAAGATCGTCGTGCTCGTCAAGCAGGTCCCGGACACCTGGGGTGCCCGCATCCTCGACACCACCACCGGCCTCCTCGATCGCGGCGCCAGCGATGCCATCATCGACGAGATCGGCGAGCGGGCCATCGAGGTGGCCCTCGCCCACAAGGACTCCGACAAGTCCGCCGAGGTCATCGTGCTCACCATGGGTCCCGCGGGAGCGAAGGACGTGCTCGTCAAGGGTCTGCAGATGGGCGCCGACTCGGCCGTGCACGTGCTCGATCCCTCCCTCGCGGGAGCCGACATGGCCCTCACGGCGGCGACTCTCGCTGCCGCGGTGGCCCGACTGGAGCCGGACCTCATCATCACCGGCAATGAGTCCACCGACGGCCGTGGCGGGATGGTCCCCGCGATGATCGCCGAGCATCTTCACCGACCACACCTCGGCAACCTGGACACCGTGTCGATCACGCCGACCGAGGTGAGCGGGTCGCGCAGCGTCGAGACCGGAACCCTCGACGTGCGCGCCGGGCTCCCGGCGGTGATCTCCGTGAGCGAGCGCGTCGCAGAGCCGCGATTCCCCAGCTTCAAGGGCATCATGGCCGCCAAGAAGAAGCCCGTCGAGGTGCTCACCGTGGCCGGTCTCGCGGTGACCGAGCCGGCCGCCCGCTCGGCCGTGCTCGAGACACGCGAGCGTCCCGCCCGCACCTCCGGCGCCCGCATTACCGACGACGGCACCGCCGGAACGAAGCTCGCCGAGTTCCTCGCCGACGCCCGCCTCATCTGACCCACTCGCAAGGACAACGACCATGGCCTCCGTACTCGTTCTCATCGACTCCGCCCCTGACGGCACCGTCGCGGCCTCCGCGGGCATGCTGCTCGCCGCCGCGTCCCGCCTCGGCGACCCCATCGCCGTCGTCGTCTCGGACGCGGACCCCGCGGGCCTGGGCACCGCACTGGGCGCCCTCGGAGCCGCGCAGGTGCAGGTCGTCAGCGCCCCGGCGGGGGTTCTGACCGGGCCTGCCGTCGAAGCGCTCGCCCACGCGGCCACGACGACCTCGCCCGTCGCCGTGCTCCTGGCCAACTCGATCGCGGGCCGCGAGATCGCCGGACGGCTCGCCGTGCGACTCGGCACCGGCGTCGCCGTGGATGCCGTGGACGTCACCGCCGGCAGCACCGGCCCCGCGATCACCCACTCCGTCTTCGGCGGAACCTATGTCGTTCAATCCGACGTGGAGGGCGGCCCCGCCGTCATCACGGTGCGCGAGGGCGCGATCGAGGATCGCGCGGCCGCGCGCACCGCCACCGTGACGACCGCGACCGTCGAGGTGGACGGCTCCGACTACGGCGTGATCGAGGCCGTGCACGCAGCCGTCGTCGCCTCCGATCGGCCGGACCTGCGCACGGCATCCCGTGTCGTCTCCGGAGGACGCGGACTGGGGTCGAAGGAGAAGTTCGAACTCGTCGGTCGCCTCGCCGACTCGCTCGGCGCCGCCGTCGGCGCCTCACGCGCCGCCGTCGATGCCGGCTACATCGACCAGAACGCGCAGGTCGGGCAGACCGGCACGACTGTCGCTCCGGAGCTCTACATCGCCCTCGGAATCTCCGGGGCCATCCAGCACCGCGCCGGCATGCAGACCGCGAAGACCATCGTGGCGATCAACACGGATGCCGACGCCCCGATCTTCGAGATCGCCGACTTCGGCATCGTCGGCGACGTGTTCACGGTCGTGCCGCAGCTGATCGAGGCGATCGAGGCCAAGCGCGCATGACGAGCATTCGCGAACGCCGCTGGTTCCCGCTGATCTGGGCGGTGCCGGTCGCCCTCGTCGTGCTTGTCGTGGTCGTGCTCGCCGCACGGTGGTTGCGTGACCTCCCCGGCGTGCAGGACTTCCTCCTCCAGTATCCGGGCACCTCACCCCTGCCCGAGGGGACGCCCGTGGGCTTGCCGGCGTGGCTCGGCTGGCAGCACTTCCTCAACGTGTTCTTCCTCGTGCTGATCGTGCGAACCGGCTGGCAGATCCGCACCGAGACACGGCCCGCCGCACACTGGACGCGCCGCAACTCGGGTCTGCTGCGCACCAAGGGCACCCCCAAGCGCATGAGCCTCACGCTCTGGTTCCATCTCACGCTCGACGCGCTCTGGTTCACGAACGGCGTGATCTTCGTCGTGCTCCTCTTCGTGAGCGGGCACTGGGCACGCATCGTGCCGACGAGCTGGGATGTCGTGCCCAACGCCCTGTCGGTGGCGCTCCAGTACGCGTCGCTCGACTGGCCGACCGAGAACGGGTGGGTCGCCTACAACGCGCTACAGCTGCTCGCCTACTTCACGATCGTGTTCATCGCGGCGCCGCTCGCGTTCCTCACCGGCATCCGGATGTCGCCGGCCTGGTCGGGACCGCTCGCCCGCCTGACGCCCGCCTTCCCGGCGGTGATCGCCCGCACGGTGCACTACCCGGTGATGCTGTTCTTCGTGCTCTTCACCGTGGTGCACGTCGTGCTCGTGCTCACCACCGGTGCCCTGCGCAACCTCAACCACATGTACGCGGGGCGCGACGACGAGAGCTGGTGGGGGTTCGGGATCTTCGCGGCATCCCTCGTCGTCATCGTCGCGGCGTGGGTGCTCGCCCGCCCGGTGTTCCTCCGGTCGATCGCCTCCCTCGGAGGAACCGTCTCGCGCTAGCCGCGCTTGACGAACTCGACGGGCGCCTCGACGTAGGGCGCCATGATCTCGCGCAGATCATCGGTGATCCGGCGCGGGGTTCCGGTCGTGGCATCCGCCATCACCAGCGTCGTCGCGGCCTTCGTGTAGAGCACCCGAGGCTCGACACCCTCGGGCGAGAAGAGCTCGTAGCAGATCAGCATGCTCGCGCCGCCCACGTGGCCCACCCAGAGCTCGACATCGATCGGGCTGCGCATGTAGGGAATCGGGCGCAGGTACTCGATCTCCTGCCGCGCGATGAGGGTCACCGTGTCGGCCCCCGGCCGCGCGTCGAGCACCGCCGTCGGGTGGCCGCTGATGCCCTCGTCCGGCCGCCAGAACGCCTGGATGCGCGCCTCCTCGAGCAGCCGCAGCATCTCTGCGTTGTTGACGTGCGCGTAGGCGTCGAAGTCGCTCCAGCGCAGGAGGATCGGAACGTTGAGCCGGGTCATCGGCAGGGCTAGTCGCGGGTGAGCTTGCGGTAGGCGCTGCGGTGCGGCTTGGCGGCATCCGGACCGAGGCGTTCGATCTTGTTCTCCTCGTAGGCCTCGAAGTTGCCCTCGAACCAGTACCAGTTGGCGGGGTCGTCCTCGGTGCCCTCGTAGGCGAGGATGTGGGTCGCGATCCGGTCGAGGAACCAGCGATCGTGGGTGATGACCACCGCGCAGCCGGGGAACTCGAGCAGCGCGTTCTCGAGGCTGCCGAGGGTCTCGACGTCGAGGTCGTTCGTCGGCTCGTCGAGCAGCAGGAGGTTGCCGCCCTGCTTGAGGGTGAGCGCGAGGTTCAGGCGGTTGCGCTCTCCACCGGAGAGCACGCCGGCCTTCTTCTGCTGGTCGGGACCCTTGAAGCCGAACTGGCTCACGTAGCCGCGCGACGGGATCTCGGTCTTGCCGACCTGGATGAAGTCCTGGCCGTCGGAGACGACCTCCCAGAGCGTCTTGTTCGGGTCGATGCCCCCGCGGTTCTGGTCGACGTACGAGATGTCGACCGTCTCGCCGATCTTGAGGTCGCCCGAGTCGAGCGGCTCCAGACCGGTGATCGTCTTGAAGAGCGTGGTCTTGCCCACGCCATTCGGACCGATGACGCCGACGATGCCATTCCGCGGGAGCGTGAACGTGAGGTTGTCGATGAGCACGCGCTCGCCGAAGCCCTTCTTCACGTTCTTCGCGTCGATCACCTGCGAGCCCAGACGCGGGCCGACCGGGATGACCAGCTCCTCGAAATCGAGCTTGCGGGTCTTCTCGGCCTCGTTGACCATCTCCTCGTAGCGCGCGAGACGCGCCTTGGACTTGACCTGACGGCCCTTCGCGTTGCTGCGCACCCACTCGAGTTCCGAGGCAAGGCGCTTGGCGAGCTTGGCATCCTTCTTGCCCTGCACCTCGAGGCGCTCGCCCTTCTTCTGCAGATAGGTCGAGTAGTTGCCCTCGTACGGGTAGAGGTGACCGCGGTCGACCTCGGCGATCCACTCGGCCACGTGGTCGAGGAAGTACCGGTCGTGGGTCACGGCGAGAACGGCGCCGTGGTACTTGGCCAGATGCTGCTCGAGCCAGAGCACGCTCTCGGCGTCGAGGTGGTTGGTGGGCTCGTCGAGGAGCAGGAGATCCGGCTTCTGGAGCAGGAGCTTGGTGAGCGCGACACGGCGCTTCTCGCCACCCGAGAGGTTGGAGACGGTCGCGTCGCCGGGCGGGGTGCGGAGGGCATCCATCGCCTGCTCCAGCTGGGAGTCGAGGTCCCACGCGTCGGCGGCGTCGATCTCCTCCTGGAGGGTGCCCATCTCGGCCAGCAGGGCGTCGAAGTCGGCGTCGGGCTCCGCCATCTCGAGGCCGATCGCCGCGTGACGGTCGACCTTGTCCTTGATGTCGCGCACGCCCTCCTGCACGTTCTCGAGCACGGTCTTGGTCTCGTCGAGCTCGGGCTCCTGCATGAGGATGCCGACGCTGTAGCCGGGGGTCAGTCGCGCCTCGCCGTTGGAGGGAGTGTCGAGCCCGGCCATGATCTTGAGGATCGTGGACTTGCCGGCGCCGTTCGGCCCGACGACACCGATCTTGGCCCCGGGAAAGAACGACATCGTGACGTCATCGAGGATGACCTTGTCGCCGACCGCCTTGCGGGCGCGGACCATCGAGTAAATGAATTCGGCCATGCGCCCAGTCTAGGCAACGGCGTCACGCCGTTCGGACCCGCTACCAGTCGATCGGACCGCCGCAAGGCCGGCGGCGACTTGGCCACGAACGCACCTCAAACTCTGCGTGGCGGCATGGATCTCTTCGCCGATACGATCGCGGAATGGGTGCGTGGAGTGGTGAACCGTTCGGCAATGACAGTGCTTCGGACTGGGCGTGGGAACTCGATGGTCAGGATGATTGGCAGGTCGTCCACGACGCACTGAACGACGCACTTCACCCGGATGACTTCATTGACGCGGATGTCGCGTCGATCGCGATCGCGGCGGCAGAGACAGTCGCTCGAGGATTGGGTCGAGCTACTGACGACGCCGCCGCTACGGACCGCGTTGCCGCATTCGTTGCGCGCGCCGGCAGACCAACAGACCAACTGGTGCAGCTCGCGATGGCTGCGGCGCAGGCGGCGAGCGGCCCCAACAGTGAACTCACGGAGCTATGGGCCGAATCCGGAGAGTCTGAGTGGGCCCAGGCAAACGCCCGAATCATCGAGGCCCTCACCAGGTGAACTGGTGAGGAGGAGCGACGCCGTTCGGACTCGCTACCAGTCGATCGGAAGGGTCTCGCCGACGAGGCACCGGCCCGTGCCGAGCAGCGGAACGATCTGGCTCGAATGGTCGCTCGGGGCGAGCTGACCCACGAGGCACTCGCCCTTGATCCGCACCGAGACGACGATCGAGTCGGCGGCGATGTTGATGGCGGTCGTGTCGGGCGTGACTTCGATGTCGGCCTTCTTGAACCCGCCCGCGACGAGGGCGTCGACGATCCCGCGGCTCGTGCCCATCCCGTTCGCGCTCGCGTACACGTCGAGGAGCTGGTCGAAGAACTGGCGGTTGGCCGCGGCACTCTGGCCGGGGCGGAGCTCCGGCTCCGTGGTGATCGCCCCCGGCGACGACGTGGCGGTCGGCGTGTAGGTCGGAACAGGCATCGGCGCGCCGGCCGCGCAGCCGGCGAGGACGAGCCCCACGAGCACGGCGGAGGTCAGGGTGGCGAGGCGAGCGCCGGTCGTCATCGGGTGTCCTTCCGGGCGGTCTGAGGGCGTGACCGTCACGGGAGATTCTAGGGCGGCCGACGAGGTCGAGGCTGCGAGGATGCCCAGCCGAGCTCCCCTCCCCCGCATCCGCTGACGCGGACGCGGACTCCCCGGGCCGAGGGGCGGCGGCTCCGCGGTGGGCCAGCGATGTCGAGACTGGTCGACGAACCCGGGGCGGCTTTCCCGGCACGAGCGTCGACCCCGGGTTCTCCGATCCCGTCAGGAAAGGCACGCCATGTCCGACACCATCACGATCACCGGGCTCGTCGCCACCGCGGCGCGCCACCTCGTCACGGCCGAGGGACTGCCCATCACCTCGTTCCGCCTCGCATCCACTCAGCGTCGCTTCGATCGCACCACGCAGAAGTGGGTGGACGGCGACACCAACTGGTACTCCGTCGTCGCGTTCCGACAGCTCGCGATCAATGCCGCGAGCTCGATCAACAAGGGCGATCGCGTCGTCGTCACCGGCCGACTGCGCGTGCGCGAGTGGGATACCGGTGAGCGGAAGGGCCTCAACGTCGATGTCGAGGCGGAATCGCTCGGCCACGACCTGCTCTGGGGCACGTCGTCATTCAACCGGAGCATCAGCAGTTCGGCCGCCCCGGCATCGGACGACGCGGAGGCCTCAGACGAGCAGCACGGCGAGAGCACCGCCGCCCTCGAACCCGAACTCGCCCCGCTGCCCGAGCCCGAGCCTGCGCTGCCGTTCTAACCCTGTTCGGATAGCGAAGGCCACGCGCACGGGGCGATTGCCCGCCGCGGGGACCGCCCGGAGGATGGAGTGTGGATCGACCACATCCGGCTCCGGGCCTCCCGCCCGAACCGTTCCTCCGTCACTAGGGTGGTGCTCGTGCTCAGCGTGCGCGATGCCCTCGGGAGCCGATGGACCGCGAACTGGACTGGGTGGCTGATCCTGTTCATCCCGTCGACCTTCGTGGTGGTGCTGCAGGAGTTCCAGACCCCCTTCCCGTGGTGGGGCTTAATGATCCTTTCGGCGATCGCCCAGCACATCTCGAACATCATCGTCGCGTTCGTCATCGCGTCGCCCTTCGGGAGGGTGCGCCCCGTCGTCCCGCTCGGCGCTGCGGTGGCGATCTGGCTCGCGATCGGGATCTCACGCGGGGTCGTGGGAGGTCTCTTCGCCGAAGTCTTCGCCGGCATCCCGGGCGACTTCGCCTATCGCATCGGCTACTGGGTGATGGTGTCGGTCATCTGGGTGCCGCTGTTCGTGTACTCCATGGCCCAGTTCGACCGACGGCGCGAGCTGCTCGGGATGCTCGGCGAGGCGACGGCGGCGCGCGATGCCGCCCGCGAGCGCCACAACGAGACCGCAGCGCAGCTGCGCGAGCGCCTGCTGTCGACGATCCAGCTCGCGATCGCCCCCGTGATCGCCGAGATCCGGCTGAGCCTCGAATCCCTGTCGCCGACCATGGCCGCCCGGTCGATGGAGGAGATCGGGGATCGGTTGACGCTCGTGGCCGGCGAGGCGGGGCGGATCATCGATGAGGCCGGCCCACCCGTGACCGCCACCAAAAGCGAAGGACGCCGCTCGATCATCGAGGCGGCAACGTTCGATCAGGACCGACCAGTCCTCGTGCCCGCCCTGACCGGGCTGACCGTCATGCCACTCGTGCTTCCGGACGCGATTCGTTTCGAAGGGCTTCTCGGCGCTTTGGGCGATGTCGCGGCGATCGGCGTGGGCATCGTGGTTCTCAGTCTCGGGTTGGCGGTGCTCCGAGCAACGGGTCGCGGCATGCGGCCCGGCACTCGTCTGATCGTCGTCGCCGCCGTGAGCGTCCTCGCCGGGCTCTTGGCAGCGGCGGCCCTCGTCTACCTCGAGAGTCCCCTTCCGAGGCATGACATCGTGTTCGCCATCGTCTTGCCCTTTGGTTTCGCTTTCGGCGCCGCCGTGAACTTGATCGCGGTCGGCGTCGCGTTCTCCAACCAGACGCTGTGGACGACGATCACGGAGCTGCACAACGAGGTCACCCGTCTGTACACCCGCTCGCGTCGCAGCGAGAGGCGGGCTCGCGACCAGGTCGCCTCCCTCATGCACGGTCCCGTGCAGGGTCGCCTAGCGGCGTGCGCCATGGCGCTCAACTTCCACACCGCGGAGGGCGAACCGGCCGATCCAGAACGGACGGCCGCGATCACCCAGCAGGTGCTCGCCCACCTGAGCGCGGCATCCGCCGATCTCGAGGTCCTCGCACGGGGGGGCACCCAAGTCACGCCGCGTCGTCCTAGGATGACCCATGGTCACTGATCCACCGACCACCCGCGATGTGCTCGTGGCGGACGACGACGATCTCGTTCGCCTCATCATTAGTCGCGTCCTCGAGCGCGCCGGTCTTCGCGTGACGGAGGCCGAAACCGTGAATTCGGCGATCGACCGTTGCGGGGAAATCCCGTTCGCCCTCGCGATCCTCGATGCCCACATGCCCGGCGGCGACCTGGCCACCTCGATCGGCGGGATGCGGCAGGTGCGACCCGATCTCCCGATCCTCATCCTCACCGGCGATAACGCCCCGCCCGCCGAGGCCGCCCTGCAGCGAACGACGTTCCTGAGCAAGCCCGTCGACCTCGCCGCTCTCACGGCGCAGGTCGGTCTTCTCCTCGGGCAGGCATCATGACCGGCTCCGGGAGGGAGACCCGGGTCTTCCGCCTTCTCGCGTCGCACGGCTTCGAGGCGTTCTTCTCGAAGCATCCCGACCCGATCTTCATCTACGATCTCGACGGCATCTTCGTGGAGGCCAACCAGGCGTTTTATCGCGTCTCCGGCGTGACGCGGGAGTTGATGCTCACGCTCTCCCCGGAGGAGTTGGGGCTCGCCGAATCCACCGTTATGGAGGAGAAGTTCCAGGCCGCCGCGACCGGTGAACCCCAGCACCTGATCACGAAAGGGGTGCGATCAAACGGGGAGAGCTTCGCGAGCGAGATCACTCTCGTGCCGTTCGAAGTCGACGGCGAGGTCATCGCCGTCGTGGGAACCTCCCGTGACCTCCAGGAGATCGAGACCGCCCGGTCCGCCGCAGAGCAACTCGAGGAACGGCTCACCACGACGCTCGACAGCATCAGCGACGCGGTCTACGTGCTGGATTCCGAGTGGCGATTCACGTACCTCAATCGCCGCGCAGAGGCCCTCGTCGGCCAGGCGTCGGCGGAGCTGCTCGGGCACTCGATGTGGGAGATGTTCCCGGGGATGCACACCTCTCCTCTCGGCCCCGCCTACCGGAAGGCCGTGGAGGAGCGGACGACCGAGGTGGTCCGCACCTACTTCGAGAGTCTCGACCTGTGGGTGGAGGCGCGGGCGTATCCCACCAAGGACGGCTTGGCGGTCTACGCTCGCGACATCCGGGATGAGGAGATCAACCGGATCCAGCTGCTCGAATCGCAGAAGCGGCTCGCTGCCCAGGCGGCGCTGCTCGATGTCGCCACGGACGCGATCATCGTGCGCGACCTCGGTCACCACGTGCAGTACTGGAACCTGTCCGCGACCCGGATGTACGGGTGGAAGCGCTCGGAAGTGATCGGGGCGTACCTGCCCGACCTGCTGTACCGCGACCCGACCGAATTCACGGAGGCGGCGCGCCACACCGCGGAGACCGGATTCTGGTCGGGCGAGCTCGAGCAGGTGACCCGGGATGGCAGTCGGATCGTCGTGCAGGCCACATGGACGCTCGTGCGCAACGAGGCCGGCGACCCGGAGTCGATCTTCACGGTCAGCACGGACATCACCGACCAGAAGCGTCAGGAGCAACTGCTGCTGCGCACCCAGCGGGTGGAAAGCCTCGGAACGCTCGCGAGCGGCATCGCCCACGACCTCAACAATGTGCTCACCCCGATCCTCATGTCGGCCCAACTGCTCGCGTACGACGAGCAGGACCCCGGCAAGCGCGAGATCATCGCCGCGATCGAGACGGGAGTCAAGCGCGGCGCCGACATGGTGCGCCAGGTGCTCTCCTTCGCCCGCGGGGTCGAGGGGCGGCGTCTCCCGGTGCAGCTCGGTGCCCTCGTGGACGAGCTCCTGACCTTCGGGCGGGAGGCGCTGCCCCCCGACATCCAGCTCTCGAGCGAGATCGAGCCGGAGCTCTGGTCGGTCGAGGGCGATCCGACACAGCTGCTGCAAGTGCTCATGAACCTCGTGACCAACGCGAGGGATGCGATGCCCGGCGGCGGCCACCTGTCCATCTCCGCACGCAACGTCACCCTCTCCGACGCGTACTCATCGGTCACCCACCTCGCGACCCCCGGCGACTACGTCCACATCCAGGTCGAGGATGACGGAATCGGGATGCCCAAAGACGTGGTCGAGAAGATCTTCGAGCCGTTCTTCACCACGAAAGCCCACGGACACGGCACCGGACTCGGGCTCGCGGTATCGATCGCGATCATCCGCAGCCACGGCGGGTTCATGCAGGTCTACAGCGAACCCGGTCATGGCTCCCGGTTCCAGATCCACCTGCCCGCGTTTACCGGCTCCGACCTGGCCGCGGCCACCTCGCTCCACGCGGAGGAGCAGCAACTGCATCGAGGAAACGGCCAGCTCGTGCTCGTCGTAGACGACGAGGACTCCATCCGGCAGATCACGCGGCAATCGCTCGAGGCCCACGGGTACCGCACCCTGGGGGCGGCGAACGGGGCCGAGGCGCTCGACCTCATCGAAGCCAACCCCGAGCCGGTCGAGCTCGTCTTCACCGACATGATGATGCCGGTGATGGATGGCGCCGCCCTCGCCGCGCACCTCGCCACGAGTCATCCGGACCTGCCGATCATCGCCACCAGCGGTCTGAATGCCAATGGCGGACTCGCTCGCTCGCGCAACGCCGGGGTGCGTCGGTTCCTCTCGAAGCCGTACACCACGGGAGAATTGCTTGCGGGTGTTCAGGACGCGCTCCGGGGAGGACCAGCATGACCGTCGACGAAGACACCCAGCCACGTCATGCTCTTCGCGTCGTCGTGGCCGATGACGACCCGTTCACCGTGTCCCTCGTGGCAGACGGGCTGCGTGCCCAAGGATTCGAGACGTCGAGCGCGACGACGGTCGACGAGGCATGGACGCTCGTCTCCGAAGGCGATGCGCACGCGCTCGTGAGCGACCTCAACTTCGACGGCGGGGAGTCCGGGGTGTCGTTGCTCAAGCGGGTCCATGAGGAGCTGCCCTGGGTCGGCCTCGTCGTGCTCACCTCGCACCGGTCCCCCGAACTGGCTGTTCCGGATGCCGACGAACTGCCGCCCGGGGTCGTCTACCTCGTGAAGTCCCAGCTCAAGCGCACCGAGGATCTGGCGAACGCCGTCAACGAGGCGATCGCCGGACCGTCCCTGTCCGCGGGGCACGCGATGCCCGAGGACGACACGCTCTGGCTGACCTCCGCTCAGGCGGATGCGTTGCGCATGCTCGCCGCCGGTGTGTCAACCCGCGCGCTCGCGGAGGCCCGCGGAACCACGGTGCGGGCCGCCGAGACCATGCTCGCGCGCCTGTACACGGCACTGGGACTCGCCGGCGACGACCAGTCGAACTCGCGCGTCGCCGCGGTGAAGCTCTGGCAGCAGGGGCACATCTCGGTGCGCTGACCCGGCCTAGGCTAAGGGCATGCCGTATGTTGCCGACGCCGACCGTTACGCCGCGACCGAGTACGCCCGGGTGGGTCGAAGCGGGCTCAGGCTGCCTCGGGTGTCACTCGGACTCTGGAACAACTTCGGGGCCGACCGTTCCCTGGAGAGCCAGCGTGCCATCCTGCGCCGTGCCTTCGACCTCGGGATCACCCACGTCGACATCGCCAACAATTACGGTCCCCCGGATGGCTCGGCCGAGACGAACTACGGTCTGATCCACGCTCAGGACTTCCGCCCGTACCGCGACGAGCTCATCGTCTCGAGCAAGGCGGGCTACTACATGTGGCCCGGACCGTACGGGGAGTGGGGATCACGCAAGTACCTTCTGGCCTCGCTCGACCAGTCCCTCGCGCGCACGGGACTCGACTACTTCGACATCTTCTACTCGCACCGGCCGGACCCCGACACCCCGATCGAGGAGACCATGGGCGCGCTCGCGAGCGCGGTGCATGCCGGCAAGGCGCTCTACGTGGGCGTCTCCAACTACTCGCCCGAGCAGACCCGGGCTGCGGCCGCCGCCCTCGCCGAGCACCGGATCCCGCTGACGATCCACCAGCCGCGCTACAACATGTTCGACCGACGGGTCGAAGATGGCCTTCTCCCCGTGCTGGACGAGGTGGGCGCCGGCAGCATCGTCTTCTCGCCCCTCGCTCAGGGTCTGCTCACCGACCGGTACCTCGCCGGCATCCCCGCCGACTCGCGCGCGGCCGAGGGACGCTGGATCACGGAGAACACGATCGATGATGAGTACCTCGAGCGCGCCCGGGCCCTCAACGCGATCGCCCAGGCGCGGGGGCAGAGTCTCGCGCAGCTCGCCATCACCTGGGTGCTGCGGCACCCCCAGGTGACGAGCGCGCTCATCGGCGCTTCGAGCGTCGCGCAGCTCGAGAACAATTTCGCGGCGCTGAGCGCCGACCCGCTGACCGACGAGGAGCTCGCCGCCATCGAGCCGCTCGCCGTCGACGGCACGGGTTCGCGCCGCTGACGTGGGCTATCTGTACGGGCTGATCGCAGCCCTGCTCTTCGGCGCGAACGGGAGCGTCGTCAAGGTCGTGATCGAGAGCGGATGGTCGCCCGCGCAGGTCACACAGTTCCGCACGCTGGGGACCGTCGTGATCGCCGGGCTCGTGCTGCTCGTCGTGGATCGTGGGGCCTTCCGGCTCACCCGCCGGCAGCTGGGAGTCATGGCGATCCTCGGCATCGCCGGGATCGCCCTGCTCCAGGTCACCTACGCGACGGCGATCCAGCTCCTCCCCGTCGGGATCGCCCTGCTCTTCGAGTACCTCTCCGTGCTGTTCGTCGCCTTGATCGCGTTCTTCTTCCTCCACGAACCGGTGAGGCCTCGCCTGTGGGTCGCGGTCGGGTGTGTTCTCGTCGGCCTCGCCATCGTCGCCCAGATCTGGGCGACCCCGCTGAATGGCCTCGGGGTGGTCATGGCACTCGCCGCCGCGGCCACTCTCACCCTCTACTTCCTCGTCGGCGAAAGGCAGGTCACAGCGACCTCGCCCCTCGCCGTCTCGTTCTGGACGAGCCTGTTCGCCGCGATCGTCTGGGTGCCGTTCTCGGGCTGGTGGGCGATCGAACCGGCCAGCCTCTCCACACCGGTGACCCTGAGCGGCTCGCTCGCCGGGATCGAACTGCCCCTGTGGATGCCGTTGGCCTGGGTGGTCGTGCTCGGCACGTTCCTGCCCATGCTGCTCTCGTTCGCGGCCCTCGGTCGCCTCAAGGCGACGCCCGCGGGAGTGATCGCCTCGTCCGAGGTGATCTTCGCCTTCATCGTGGCGTGGCTCTGGCTCGGCGAGGCGCTCAGTCCCCTCCAGCTGGTCGGGGCGGCGATCGTGCTCGCGGGCATCATCCTTGCCCAGACCTCCCGGCGGGGGAAAGCTCTCGACGCCGACGGGGCATTCGTCACGGAACCCCGACCTTCCTGACCCGATGTCGGTGGTCGAAGATATGTTCGAACCACAGACCACTTTCAGGAGAGGCAACCCCGTGACCACGCTCGACTTCGCCCCGACCGCTCCGCTCACGCGTGGGGTCGCCACGATCCAGCTCAACGACGACCTGTGGCGGGTCACCCGCGCGAGCGGCGAGGTGCTCGGCTACGTCGAGCGCATCGCGACGGCGGCGGGTCATCGCTTCGTCGCCAAGCGGATGCTCCAGCGCCAGCGCCGGTTCCTCCCGGTCGGCGAGTTCTGGTCGGCCGACGACGCGATGGAGTGCTTCCGGTTTTAGCCACGCCGGTGCGAGGTGCGCGGCGCGTGTGACTGGTGGGGTTACAGTGCCTTCATGTTGCAGGAGTGGTGGAACTCGATTGTCCGATGGATCGGCTCCGATGATGGCTGGACCATCATCACGGGCGCGATCCTCCCCTTCGTCGCGATCCTCGCCGCGGGCCTCTTCGCGGGGCTCATCGTGCGAGGATCGCTCCGGCGGTTCGTCGCACTCCAGAACCGTCAGGCCAAGGCCGCGGCGGTGGCATCCCTCATCTCAGCAGGACGCCGTGCCGCGTCGTGGAGCAGCCTCACCGCCCAGGAGAAGGCCCACGTGGAGACACTCACGAGCGAGGCGGAGGTGCGGGTTCACCTGCTCCCCGAGCCCGGCTCGTCGCTCGCCGCCGAATGGTCGGCTCACCACATCGCCTCGATGAAGCGCAACTCCGCGGCCTACGTGATGCAGGCCGAACAGGACCTGCGCGACCTGCAGGACGGGCTCATCGCCTGGCAGGAGAAGCCGTCACGGGCGCGTCGCCTGTTCGCCGCCGACCTCGCGGCCTGGCGCTACGAGGCCGGGGTTCCCGAGGACGAACTCGTGCGCAAGCAGCGCGAGTGGGCGACGCAGCAGGCTACCTCGGACGCTCAGACCTTCCCGCTCCAGACCACCGCCTGACGCGCTCCGCTCGACCGGCTACGGGGCCCCCGGGCCCTCGATCGCGATGACGTCGGCCGACCACGGGCAGTAGATGTCCGAGGTGAGGCTGCCGTCCTCGACGTATTCCGGAAGCCCATCGCAGACCTCCGTCGCGACATCCGCGAACTCGAGGGTGGCCGGGTCGATGTGCCACGACCACGGCTCATTCACACTCGGGTCGTCGCGCACGATCGTCCCCAGCGGGATCCGCGCGTCGGTCGATCCGGCCATGAGGTCCTTCGCGTGCTGAATCAGCTCGGGGGTCGCGAGCTCGACCTTGAAGGTCTGCACGCCCGCGACCTCGAACGTCGCCACCGTCGGGCCGGCGGAGGCGCATCCGGAGAGCAGGGCGGTGGATGCCGCGGCGAGGGTCGCGGCGATGAGGAGGGTTGATCGGCTCATGTGCCCCCGGCAGGAATTGAACCTGCGACCAAGAGATTAGAAGGCTCCTGCTCTATCCGCTGAGCTACGGGGGCGGCCGCCCCCACGATACCGCAGGGCGCTCGACGAGCCCGGTGACCCGACGGCGATCAGACGCTTTTGGCGAGCGCCACGAGCACCTGGTTGATCGTCGGCACACCCTCGGCGCGGAAGACCTCGCGATCCTCCGTGTCGAGCACGACGACCGTCGGCGTCGACCGGATGCCGGCCCGCTCGGCCTCGTCGGTCGCGCGCGCGACATCCAGTTCGACGATGCGAGCGGTCGGGACGAGCGCCGAGACCTCCCCGAGCACGGCCCGCGTGGCCATGCACGGCTCGCAGAAACTCGAGGAGAAGAAGAGCAGGGTCACCTGCGACGCAACCCGCTGGTCGCGGTCGGCATTCCCGTCAGGCCTCGCCGCGCTCGTCGAGGGCTTCGAGGGGATCGCTGTCGAGCTGGTCCCACGAGTACGTGACCTGAACCTGATCACCGACGAGGTGAGCCACAGGCGCGACGTACACGAGCTGCGTCTCCTTGCCGTCCATGGCGGCGATCACCGTGAGCTCGACATCCCAGCTGCCATCGGTGCTGATCCGCTTGTCGGAGCGGCCATCGTAGGGACCGCCGGTGTAGAACACGACGTACTCGTCGCCGCGGGAGAGGGTCGGTTCGGTTTCGCTCATGGTCCAGTACTACCAGACCCTGCTGGCCCACGGCGACGGTCGAAGGTCCCTCGCGGTCGCCGACGGCCCCTCGCAGTAGAGTTGACGCATGGCTTCAAGCTCCGACCTGCTCGTCTGGATCGACTGCGAGATGACGGGGCTGGATGTCTCCATCGACGAGCTCGTCGAGGTCGCGGTGGTCATCACCGACTACGACCTCGTGCCGGTCGACCCGGGATTCACGATCGTGATCAAGCCCGATCAGAGCGCCTACGACAACATGGCGGAGTTCGTTCTCGGGATGCACCGCGACAGCGGGCTCCTCGACGAGATCCCGAACGGCGTCTCGCTCGCCGACGCCGAGTTCGCCGTCAACGAGTACATCCTGCGATTCGTTCCGACGCCCAAGTCGGCGCCACTGGCGGGCAACACCATCGGCACCGACCGCACGTTCCTCGCCAAGTACATGCCGCGGGTCGACGGCCACCTCCACTACCGCTCGATCGATGTCTCGTCGATCAAGGAGCTCGCGCGGCACTGGTTTCCGCGGGTGTACTTCAACGCCCCGGCCAAGGACGGCGGGCACCGCGCGCTCGCCGACATCCTCGAATCGATTCGCGAACTGGACTACTACCGCAAGGCGGTCTTCGTCTCCGAGCCCGGCCCGAGCACCGACCAGGTGCAGGCGATCGCCGCGAAGGTGGTCGAAGGCTTTGCCGCGCGGTGGTAATGGCGGGATGTAATACACTTGTTCGGTTGCCCCTGCAGGGGGGCGCACATGGTGGGCGTAGCTCAGTTGGCAGAGCGCTGGCTTGTGGAGCCGGATGTCGCGGGTTCGAGCCCCGTCGTCCACCCCAGGTGAAAACGGTCTGACTCGTCAGGCCGTTTTCCTGTTTTCGCGGGAGGTGAGCCGGTGACGCAGACGCTCGAATCCGTCGAGCTCGATCTCGAGCTGGTCGACCGCCCCGACTCGCCATGGGTCACGATCGTCTGCAACGATCCGGTGAACCTCATGACCTACGTCTCCTGGGTGTTCCGCACCTACTTCGGGCACTCCCGGCCGGAGGCCGAGCGGCTGATGCTCCAGGTGCACACCGAGGGGCGCGCCGTGGTCGCCTCGGGTGGGCGCGAAGAGATGGAGCGGCACGTGGAGGCGATGCACGACTTCGGCCTCTGGGCCACGCTGACCAGGAGCGACGCGTGATGCCCTTCACCAGGCACGGAGAGACGGTCACCACCCGGTTCACGGATGTCGAAACCGACCTCCTGAGGGACCTCGCGGGTCAGCTCATCGAGCTTCTGGGCGATCGCGGTGGCGACGCGGCCGGGGAGGTGCTCTTCGCCCAACTCGGAATCGGCGGAGGGAGCACGCTGCCCCGGGACCCGGCGCTCGCGCGCCTGCTGCCCGACGCCTACCGCGACGATGACGACGCCGCGGCGGAGCATCGCCGGCTCACCGAGCGCGGACTCGTGGAGCGCAAGCAGGCGAACGCGGAGATCGTCATCTCCTCACTCGGGCCCCGCGAGGTGGTGCTCGACGCCGCCGCCGTGCAGTCCTGGCTGCGCACCCTGACCGACCTGAGGCTGGCCCTTGCGGCGCGGTTGCAGATCGAGGACGACGATGACGAGGGACTCGGGGACGAGACCCTGCTCACGATCTACGATTGGCTCGGATGGTTGCAGGGCAGCCTGGTGGAGGCGATCGACGACGAGGAAACGGACGGCCCGTGAGAACCGATGCTCTTGACGCGGAGCAGTTCGAGAAGCTCGTCATCGACGAACTCGATCTCCTCCCCGACGACATGGTCGACGGACTCGAGAACGTCATCTTCGTCACCGAGGACCGCCCGGAGGACGGCTCGCTCGACCTGCTCGGCCTTTACGACGGGGTGGCACTCACCGAGCGGGACCGCTACGGGTTCGGGGAGCTGCCCGACCGCATCATCCTCTTCCGCGAGCCGCTTCTGGCGATCGCGGAGGATCTCGAGGACCTCAAGGACCAGATCCATGTGACGCTCGTGCACGAGATCGCCCACTTCTACGGGATCGACGACGAGCAGTTGCATGAACTGGGCTGGGGATGATGTCAACCCGCGACCCCGTGTCATCCGTCGCTAGGAAGATGGCGACCATCAGCCCGTTCACTTCACGGTGGAACGCAGAGAATTAGTCAGCAATGGTGCAGGGGCAATCAGGGTGAGACCGTAGAATTGCCTCTGACGCACCAGGAATGAGACCGCCGATGACCACAGCACGAATTGTCAGCTCTATTCTCGCGCCTCTCGCGATCGTGACGGGCCTGTCGGGCTGCGCGCTCATCGAGCCCGCGGTCACGAAGGATCCGCCGACGGCCCTCGAGACCTGCGCGATGGGAAAGACCTGGAACCTCGACCTCGCGGCGCTCGAGGAGCAGCTCACGACGGCGCTCACGGCCGAGGGGGTCGTGGTCACGACGATCGACGCGCAGGGTTCGCAGACCTTCGACTGGAGTGCGGCCGGTGACGTCGTGCTCACCACCGACTACACCGTGACGATCACCACCGCGCCCGCCGCCGACCAGGTGGTGATCGTGGTTCAGAAGCACTCGGGAACCTCCACCGGCAAGGCCTACATCAACGGGGATGTCGCGATCCCCCGCGGCTGGGACTCCACGGGCTTCTCGGTGGATGTGACGGCGACGAACAACGGAACCGCGCTCGAGGAGCCGCCGTTCGCGGTCCCCCCGACCGACATCGACGACTCTGTGGGCCTCGAGCTCACGTGCGAGGCGAGCGCCCTGACGGTTCACCCGCGCGGCGCCGACGTGACGCTCAACTGGACGGTCGGCTAGACCGGCGCTCCCAGCTCGAGGGGAAGATCGGGGTTCGCACTCCATTCCTCCAGCGAACCATCGTAGATCCGCACGGCCGTCGTGCCGATCGCGGCGAGCGTGAGCGCGTTGCCTGCGGCCGAGATGCCGCCGCCGCAGTAGAGGAGCACCTCCTCGGGGGTGTTCTCCGCGACATCCACCCCCGAGGACGTGTAGGCGAGGATCAGCTCGACGCGGCTCTTGACGTGGCCGTCCGACGTGAAGAGGTCGCGGCTCGAGACGTTGACGCTGTGCGGGATGTGCCCTCGCCGGGCATAGCGGGTGGGATCCGTGCCCGTGAACGAGCCGGCCGGAAGTCCGCAGACGAGCGGGCGTTCGTCGTCGGCAGACCGCTCGACGAGCTCCTGCATGCTCACCCACGCGGGCCGCACGGCGCTGGCGGGCCAGGGCGCCACGCTCGGGCGCGCGGGGGTCTCGCCCACCTCGACGCGCTCCCCCGCCGTCTGCCAGGCCGCGAATCCCCCATCGAGCACGCGCGCCTCGACGCCGATCCACCGCAGCAGGTACCAGAGCCGCGCCGCCCAGAGGGTGCCGGTGGAGTCGTAGATCACCACGGCCTCGTCGCGCGCGATGCCGAGCCGGGCGAGCTCGTCGGCGATCGCCTGCGGTTCGGGATGCGTGTAGTGCAGGGTCGCCGTGGTGTCACTGAACTGGCTCGCGACATCCACGTGCTGGGAACCGGGGATGTGGCCGGCGAGCCAGCGCGGGCGGCCGGAGTCGCGGCGGTAGTCACCATCGAACTGGGCCGAGTGCAGTACGAGGCTCGCGTCGAGCACGGCGGGCGGGGTGCTGCCGATGAGGGCGTCGGCGAGTTCGGAGACGGAGATGAACGGCGAGGTCATGCGACCACTCTCGCAGGCTCAGGAGTCGGGGTCGAGCACGGTCCGCCAGTGAGCGGCGTGTTCCGCCGCATCCGGACCCGCCACGATGACGTCGGCGAGCGCGGCCGGGTTCTCGCGCGCCAGGTAGCGCTCCTCCTGGGCGGCCCAGCGTTCCCAGTGCGGCGCGTAGAGCTCCCCATCGCGGGCGAGCGCACGGGCCTTGCGCGTCGGGGCATCGAGTTCGACCCAGAGGGCGGCATCCGCCAGCGACCGACTGGCTCGGCTGAGCGCCCCCATGCCCTCGATGAGGATCGGACGTTGCGGATCGAGGTCGTGCCAGTCACCGGGAGCGTCGGCGACCCAATCCCAGTCGCGCCACCGGTGGGTGGTGAGGATGCCGGGCACCGCGGCGCTTCCGTCGTCGAGGCCATCCCAGCCGGGGTAGAGATCGTCGAGGCGCACGACCTGAAGCTCCGGCCAATCCCGGGCGAGAGCGGACGCGAGCTCGCTCTTGCCCGAGCCGGAGCGGCCATCGAGGAGGAAGCGTCTAGCCGACAAGGGGACTCCAGGTTCCGGCGCTGACGGCCGAGGTGACTGCGATCGCCCCGATCGCCGCTCCCCCGACGATGACGAGCCATTCCGCGAGGCCCCACGGCGAGACGCGCGCGTTCGAGCGGGCAGCCGGGGCGCCGAACCCGCGCGCCTCCATCGCGGTCGCGAGCGCGCTGCCGCGGCGGATCGAGATCACGAGCAGAGCGTACGCCTGACCGGCGAAACGGCGGAGGCGCCCGCGGTCGGCGACGCCCCGCGCTCGTCGCGCGAGTTCCAGGGTGCGCCACTCGTCGCCGAAGACGGTCACGAGGCGCATCCCCGCGAGGGCGCTCACGACGGCACGCGCCGGGAGGCGCACGCGCTGGATGAGCCCGTCGGCGAGTTCGGTCGGATCGACGCCGAGGAACAGCACCACGGCGGGCAGTCCGATCGCGAGCACCCGCAGCCCGGTCGCGAGGGCGAGGGCGAGCGACCCGTCGCTCACGCGGATGAGGAGGAACTCCAGGTACACCGTGCCGGAGGACTGCCCGTAGAGCGCGATGGTCAGGGCCGCCAAGGGGGCGGCGATCCAGATCGGGGCCGTTCGTGTCCAGAACAATCGCGCCGGGAGGCGCAGGGTGAGGATGACGAACAGCTCGAGGGCGAGCGCCACGGCGGCCGAGACCGGATCGAGGGTGCTGATCAGGGCGACGCTCAGGAGGAGCCCGGACGCCATCCGGGCGACCGGGTTGGTGCGCATCATCCACGACGTCACGAGAGCACCAGCTCCTCGTCGGCGAGTGCGGCCACGACGTCGCGATCGTGCGTCATCGCGATCACGCCGGCGCCGTCATCCACGAGACCGGCGATCAGGGTGACCAATTCTCGCCAGGTGCAGGCATCCTGACCGAAGGTGGGTTCGTCGAGCACGAGCAGCTGCGGGGCGGTCGCGAGCGCGGCCGCGACGCTCAGCCGTCGCTTCTCTCCGCCGGAGAGGGTGAACGGGTTGGCGCGGGCGAGCGCGTCGAGGCCCAGCCGCTCGAGAAGCGGCTCGACGCGTCGGCGCACGTCGGCGTCCGACATCCTGAGGGCGCGGGGTCCGACCTCGAGCTCCCCGCGCACGGTCGAGGCGAGGAAGCCGTGCTCGGGGTTCTGGAAGACGACGCCGATGCGGGTGAGCAGATCGCGCGAGCGCCACCGAGACGGCGTCGGGCCGGCCGCCCCCGCAAGGATCGGGTGGGCCGCTACTTCGCCGCCGAGCGTCGGCAGCAGTCCGGCAAGCGTGAGGCCGAGGGTGGACTTGCCCACCCCGTTGGGACCGGTGATCGCGAGAACGCCCGCCGAGGCGACCGTGAGCTCCACGGGCGCGAGCACGGGCTCGGTTCGGCCGACAATCAGGGCGGATGCCGTGAGCAGGGTCCCCCGAGGGCCGCGTTGCGCGCGGGCGGGTGCCCACGCCGCGCGACCCGGGACCCAGACGCCGCTCGCCGCGAGCTCGTCCCCGCGCGCCGCCAGCACCGCGTCCGGCGTCCCATCGGCCATGACACCGTCCGGACCGAGCACGATCACCCGGTCGACGAGGTCGAGCCAGGCCTCCACGCGATGCTCGATCACCACGAGCGTGGCGCCCGTGGCGTCGAGTGCGCGGGCCACGGCATCCCGCACCTCGGTGACGCCGGCGGGATCGAGATTGGCGGTCGGCTCGTCGAGCACGAGCACGCCGGGTCGCAGGGCGAGGGCGCCCGCGAGGGCGAGGCGCTGCTTCTGGCCGCCCGACAGGGCGTTCGTCGAGTGGTCGAGCGGAAGGTCGAGGCCCACGGCCTCGAGGCTCTCCCGCACCCGTCGCCAGGTCTCGTCGCGCGGCACCCCGAGGTTCTCGCATCCGAACGCCACATCGTCGCCGACGCGCGCGAGGATCACTTGAGAGTCGGGGTCCTGAAGCACGAGACCGACGGCGCCCCGCACGGATTCGGGTGGGGCACCGCCGATCGTCAGGGCGCCGCGGGACTCGCCCGCGTCGCGGTCGAGAACGCCGGCGATCCCGTGGGCGAGAGTCGACTTGCCGCTCCCCGACGCGCCGAGCAGCAGAACCCGCTCGCCGGGGTGGATGCGGAACGAGACATCCTGCACCGCCCACGCGAGCCGACCCCCGTGGCGCCAGGCCCAGCCGTCGGCCTCGATGCCGACCGGGGTCGGGGCGATCAGACCCGCACCGCCGAGTCGCGGCCCGCGGCGAAGCGGTTGAGCGCGCCGGTGCGCGCGAGTGCCCGCACGAGCAGCCACGAGAGCAGGCCCGCGATCACGGCGCCGGAGACGATCGCGGATGCGGTGTAGACGATCGCGAACGCCGTGTCGACACCCGGGTAGTAGATGACGAGGTCGTTGATCGCCATGGCCACGCCGGCGGTCGCCCCCGCGAGCATGGCGACGGCGAGGTTCCACCGGCGATAGAGGAAGAGGGCGAAGACGAGCTCGGCGCCGAGCCCCTGCACGAGGCCGCTCTCGATCGTGAGCAGCCCCCACTGGCTCACGATGAGCGCCGAGACGGTCGCCGCGAGCACCTCGCCGTAGAGCGCGGCGCCGGGGCGGCGCACGACGAGCGCCGTGAGAACGCCGGGGATCAGCCAGATGCCGTAGAGCAGCACCTGCAGCCCGGGCACGACGGCCGCGAGCGGCGCGGTGATCGCGCTGTAGCCGAGGTTCCAGAGCGAGAGCAGCAGGCCCATGGCGACGGCGATGATGCTCGCGACGACGAGATCGACGACGCGCCAACGGAAGGGGGATTCAGTGGTGTCAGACATGACGTGCCTTTCGAATGAACGGCACGGGTTTCAAGAGGCCTCCCTGCGCTGGCATGATCCAGATCAGGTTCGACGGTCGAAGCTTGGAGAAGCTTCCTCTCAGCCCGGCTCACCGGACTCCCGTGTACGGCATCCACTGTACTCCGCCTGATGCGATGCGCGTGCGGCGCTGGATAGGGTGAGGGCCGTGCATCCCGACAACCTGCCGCTCCTGCCGCTCACACGGACGTTCTGATGGCTCGATTCACGCGGGACAGCCCGACCCCGCTGTTCGAGTACCTTGTCACCTTTGCCGTTTTCGCCTTCGGCGTCTGGTGCGTGGGCCGCGGAACCTGGGCGCTCGTCAACGGTGCTGCTCCGGGACTGGTGTTGATCGTGATGGGCGTCGTCGGCGTCGGAGTCGGCGTCACCAGGTACGTGCTGTTGTCTCCGAACCGCACAGGCCGATAAGTGATGCCGATGTCCGACATCCGGATGATTCAGCTTCTCGTCTGCCTTGCCCTCGGGGTTGCGGGGATTGCGCTCGTCATCGTGCAGTACCTCCGCAACCGACGGCGGGGGAACACGCAGGCGGTCAAGTTTCTTGTCCTGGGGCTCATCGTGGTCCCGGTGCTTCTCGTCCCGGTCTGGTTGTACCTCGGCCAGCTCTGGATCATCGTCAGCGGCGGAGCCGGCTGACCTGAGGCAGCGTGGAGAAACTCAGGCCCCGTGTGCGCCTGGCTCGGCGCTACTTCTGCCGCTGCTCCGCCCCCGCGAGGCGCTGGGCGAAGTAGATCGGGATGATCGACACGGCCACGAGCACGACGGCGATCACGTTGACGATCGGCGCCTGGTTGGGGCGGAACAGGTTGTCGAGGATCCAGATCGGCAGGGTTGTGACCCCGGCCCCCGCAGTGAACGTCGTGACGATGATCTCGTCGAACGAGAGCGCGAAGGCGAGGAGGCCGCCCGCGAGCAGAGCGGACCGCAGCTGGGGGAAGGTGACAAGGCGGAACGTGGTCCAGACGCCGGCGCCGAGGTCGGCGGAGGCCTCCTCGAGCGAGGTGCCCATGCGCCGCAGTCGCGCGATGACGTTGTTGAACACCGTGACGATGCAGAAGGTCGCGTGGGCGATGATGATCGTCAACAGGCCGAGCCGCACGTCGATGATCGTGCGGAAGAAGTTGTTGAGGGCGATACCGGTCACGATGCCGGGCAGGGCGATCGGCAGGATGACGAGGAGGCTGACGGCATCCCGACCGAAGAACTGGAAGCGCTGGAGGGCAAGCGAGATCATCGTGCCGAGCACGAGCGAGATGAGCGTCGCGGCGAGCGCGACCTGCGCCGACGTGGCGAGCGCCTCGAGCGCCCCCTGGTTCTGGAACGCCTTCTGCCACCACTCGAGGGTGAAGCCGGGCGGCGGCCACGTGAGGTTCGTGCTCGTGGAGAACGAGTTGACGAACACCACGAGCAGGGGCAGGTAGATCACCGCGAGGATCAGCGACGTGATCACCCCGAGGGTGATGCGGGCGGTGCGGCTCAGTCTCATCGGATGCCCTACAGGTTCTCGAGCGCGCCGGAGCGGCGGGCGGCGGTGAGGTAGACGACCATGATCGCGATCGGGATGAGGGAGATCGCGGCCGCGAGGGGGAGGTTGTTGGCCGCGCCGACGTTCGTGTACACGAGGTTGCCGAGAAGCTGGTTGGCCCCGCCGACGATGTTGACGGTGATGTAATCACCGAGTGAGAGCGAGAAGCTGAAGATCGAGCCCGCGATGATCGCCGGCCAGAGCATGGGGAGCACGACCGAGCCGAGCGTGCGCCAGGTCTTCGCCCCGAGATCTCCGGATGCCTCGAGCAGCGAGTTCGGCACCCGCTCCAGCCCGGCATAGATGGGCAGGATCACGTACGGAAGCCACAGGTACGACAGCGTGATGATCACCGCTGGGAGCCCGTAGCCCGGGGACTGCCCGCCGATGGGAGAGACGAGCCACTCGAAGATGCCGCCCTGCGAGAGCACGGACCGCCAGGCGTAGGCCTTGACGAGGTAGCTCGCCCAGAGGGGCATGAGGATCGCGATCACGAGCACCCGTTGCATCCGGGGACTCGCGACCTTCGCCATGAAGAACGCGATGGGCAAGGCGATGATGATGTCCACGAGCGTCACGAGCAGCGCCACCCCGACGGTGCGCAGCGTCACCGTCTGGTACAGCGCGCCCGTGACGACCGTGATGATGTTGTCGAGCGTCCACTCGGTGCGCACCTGGCCCGTGAACGAGTCGACGGTCCAGAACGCCGTGATGAGCAACGTGGCGAGCGCCACGATGTAGACCAGCCCCAGCCAGAACAGGGGTGCTGACAGCAGCAGTCCCAGTCGAACGCGGGAGTGCTGGCTGAGGAACACCGAGATCCGGCGTGCGGGGGTGTCCCGGTGTTGGGGCACCGCCTCACGCGGAATCTGCGGCGTCGCCACGTTGCTCGTCATCGGTTCTTGACTAGCCCTTGATCTCCGACCAGGCGGTCGTCCACTGGGAGTAGTCCGTGCACTCCACATCGGTGCGACCGTCGAGGCACTGCGCGATCGGGGTCGACCAGTACCAGATCTGCGACGCGTAGGCCTCGTCACCGGCGTGGTACGACTCGCAGTCTTCGCGGAAGTCGCACGCAGCGATGCTCGACGGCGCCTCACCGAAGTACGCGGTCGCCTGCGCGTTCGCCTCGGGGCTGGCGATGTAGTCGAGCCACGCGTAGGCGCAGTTCGGGCTCTTCGCCTGCGAGGAGATCATCCACGTGTCGGACCATCCGGTGGCGCCCTCCTTGGGGAGCACGACCGCGGTGTTGCCGGTCGTCACCGAGTTCTGGATGACCTGCCACGTCGTGCCGACGACGGAGTCGCCGGTCTCGAACGCCTGGATCTCCTTGAGGTAGTCGCTCCAGTACTCGCCGATGTGGGCGCGCTGGGCCTTGAGCAGGTCCACCGCGGCCGCGAGCTGGGTCTCGTCGAGCGCGTACGGGTTGGTGATGCCGAGGTCCGGCTGAGTGGCCATGAGGTACACGGCGGCGTCGGCGATGTAGATCGGCGAGTCGTAGGCGGTCACCTTGCCGGTGTTCGCGGCGGCGTCATCGAAGACGGCGCTCCACGAGTCCAGACCGTCGGGGAAGACCTCCGTGTTGTACATGAGCAGGTTGGCGCCATAGCCGTGCGGGATGCCGTAGCTCACGCCGTCGACGCTGTTCCACGACTGCATCTTGAGGAAGTCGAAGATGCCGTCGTAGTTGGCGAGCAGATCGGTGTTGACCGGCGCGACCTCGCCCGCGGCGACGAGCCGCAGGCTCGCGTCGCCGGACGCGGCGACGACGTCGTAGTCACCGGTCTTCATGAGGGTGAAGGCTTCATCCGAGGTGCCGTAGGTCTTGCTGGTGACCTGGCAACCGGTCTGCTCCTCGAAGGCGCTGACCCAGTCGACCGCGGGGTCGTTGCTGCCGTCTTCGACGTAGCCGGGCCAGGCGAGGATCGAGACACTGCCCTCGAAGTCGCCGAGAGCGGTGATCTCTTCGCCGCCACCGGCGTCGCCGGAGGTGGTACCACAGGCGGTGAGGGCGGCGACCGAGGCGATCGCCAGGCCGACGACGAGCGCCGACCTCCGATGTGTGATGCGCATTGCGTTCTCCTTCTTGTTCTCTTGGGGGTGCGGGATGACGGGTCAGGCGGGCTGGTCGGCGAGCGCGACGAGGTCGTCGGCCGCGAAACGCGCGACGACGGGCTCGCCGCGGCGGTCGTCGGTGGATCGGGTGGACACGTTCTGCTCGAGCACCGTGAGCACCTGCCCGGTCGGCAGCTCGACGAGCAGGCGGGTGGAGGTTCCCAAATAGATCACCTCGGTGATCGTGCCGGGCAACGAGACCATGCCGCCCTTCGCGGCCGCGTTCGGCGCGAGCAGCGTGATCTTCTCCGGCCGGATCGAGTGGATGCCCGACCGCCCGATCAGGTCGGGGGCGACCTCCGCGGTGAACAGGTTCGACGTGCCCACGAACGACGCGACGAACGGGGACGCGGGCTCCTCGTAGATCTCGGACGGCGTGCCGAGCTGCTCGATGCGCCCGTGGTTGAACACCGCGATGCGGTCGCTCAGCGTGAGCGCCTCCTCCTGGTCGTGGGTGACGAAGATGAAGGTGATGCCGAGGGAGCGCTGCAGCTCCTTGAGTTCGACCTGCATCTGCTCGCGCAGCTTGAGGTCGAGGGCGCCGAGGGGCTCGTCGAGCAGCAGCACCTTGGGCTGCACGACGGTGGCCCGGGCGAGGGCGACGCGCTGCCGCTGGCCACCGGAGAGCTGACTGGGCTTGCGGGATCCGAATCCGCCGAGGGCGACGGTCTCGAGGGCCTCCGCGGCCCGCTCCTGTCGCTCCTTCTTGCCCATGCCCCGCACGCGCAGCCCGTAGGCGACGTTCTCGAGCACGGTCATGTGCGGGAAGAGCGCGTAGTCCTGGAAGACCGTGTTGACGTCGCGGTCGAAGGGGGCGCGGCGGGTGACATCCTGACCCATCAGCTCGACGGTCCCGCTCGTGGGCAACTCGAAGCCGGCGATCAGACGAAGCACGGTGGTCTTGCCGGAGCCGGACGGGCCGAGCATGGAGAAGAACTCTCCTTCGGCGATGTCGAGGTCGAGATGGTCGACCGCATGCACCGAGCCGAACGTCTTGGTCAGTGCGGTGAGCCGAATCGCGGGCGTCGCTGATGTCACGCAGGGCCTCCTTGCCTGTCCTGTAGTAAATCATATGGAAGCAGATGTCATGCAAGTCTCGGTGATGTTACGGTCGTGTCACGGACCACCACGATCGGGAGAGCATGCCCCAGTCCATCCGCAGCACGACGGCCGCGCGAGCCGCCGTGTTCGCACCGCTGGCCGGCGCCGGGCGGGCGGAACTCGTGGCGCAGCGCCTGATCGATGCGATCGAGCTCGGCCTGCTCGCCCCCGGCGAGAAGCTGCCGAGCGAAGCCCAGATGGCCCGGCAGTTCGGCGTGGCCACGGTGACGGCCCGCGAAGCCCTCGAGGTGCTGCGCGACCGGGGCCTCGTGGAGACCAAGCGCGGCCGCGACGGCGGGAGCTTCGTGCTCGCCGACGGGTCCCGATCCGCGCGCATCTCCGCGCGCGTGCGGGCGCTCTCGCGGGTGGAACTGCGCGACATGGGGGTGTACTACGCCGCGATCGCCGGCGGGGCGGCGGAACTGGCCGCGGACCGCGCCACCGAGGACGACATCCAGCACCTGCACGCCACCATCGAGGCCGCGGATCCCTCGGCCGAGGTCAGCGCGCGCCGGGGCGAGGGCACCTTCCGGCTCGAAGTGGCGGCGCTCTCGCAGTCGGCGCGTCTCGTGCGGGAGGAACTGCGGCTCCAGGCCGAGTTCGCGCCGCTGCTCTGGCTGTGCCTGCGGGAGCAGGAGCATCGCGACCGCAGTCGCGTCGCTCACCAGCAGGTCGTCACCGCGATCGAGGCGATGGACGGCGAGGCCGCACGGGGGCTCACCGTCGGCCATATCGCCAGCGCAATAGAGTGGCTGCTCGATGCGAAGGCCGAGCTGGACGAGAGGAGCACGTCGTGACATTGACGCAGGAGAGCGCACGTGCGGACTGCGTTGCCGCCGTGCTCGAGACCTTCGACGGGGTGTTCGACCGCATCGTGCAGTGGCGGGACTCCCTGGAGCCCGTGCTCGGGTCGACGGTCTCGGTGGCCGACGTGGATGCCGCGGTGGAGGCCCTCGTCGTTCCCTCGCTCTCGGAGCCGAACGCGCTGATGATCGGCGCGGGCTTCGTCGCCGCTCCGGGCTTTCTCGCCGAGGCGCCCTGGCATCTCGCGTGGTGGCTCGGTCACTCCAACACCTTCGGAATCGGGTCGGCCGACCCCGGGCTCCGGCGCCTCGTGGCCGAGGAGGATCCCACGTCGGAGAGCTTCCGCGACTACTCGACGCTCGAGTGGTGGCGAGTGCCCGCGACCTCCGGGGAACGTCACATCACGGGACCCTACGTCGACTACCTCTGCACGGACGACTACACGCTGACCCTCACGATGCCCGTGATGTCGGGGCCGAGGATGGTCGGCGTCGTCGGGGCCGACCTCTACGTCAACGACATCGAACGAGCACTGCTGCCGCGGGTGCGGGCGATCGGCGGCGGGGCGACGATCGTCAACGCGTCGGGCCGCGTGGTGGTCTCCGCCGATCCGCATCGGGCGACGGGAACGCTGCGGCGCGGGGCGAGCGAGGCCGGCATCCCCTGCGGCGGCACGTCGCTCGTGCTCGTGGTGGACTGACCGCGGGTGAGGTCTCGACGAGCTCGACCCGCTCGGGGCGCTACTCCGTGAACGCCTTCCACTGGGCGTGCCCCACGCGCATCGCCTTGAGCGCGGGGTAGGCCGAGAGGAAGATCGCCATCGGGGCGCGCAAGCGCAGGCTGCGGATGCCGTGGGCGTCATACGTGCGCTCGAAGCGCATCACGTAGTCGTAGAACTCGCGGGGCGAGTCATCCAGCCGCCGGGCGGACATCCCGGTCACCATGTCGGAGGAGTACGCGACCTTCAGTCTGTGCTCGTGGAGATGGATCGAGAGGTCGACGTCTTCGTGCAGCTCGTCGTCGGGGTCGAGGCACGCGTCATCCCGGATCACCGCCCACGCGGTCGCCCGCAGGGCCATGTTGCTTCCGAACATCAGATGGAAGTCCCGGGTCACGCTCATCACGGCGCGACGCATCGCGTCGTCGGCGATCGCCCCGAACCGGCGCAGCGGCATGTCGTAGTAGATCACCGGACCGGTCGCCCCCGCGGCGTGCGGATCGCTGAACACGCGCTGTACCGCGGCGACCCACGTCGGTTCGAGCACCGAATCGGCATCGATGCGGCCGATCACGTCGCCCGTGGCGTGGTTCAGTCCGAAGTTGCGGGTGGGGATGAGCCCCTGCACGTCGTTCTGGGCGAGGTACGTGAGGGGCGCGTGCGGGTGCGCGGCCTGGAGTGCGTGCACGATCGCCGCCGTGTCATCCGTCGACTTGTTGTCGACGACGATCACCTCGTGGGCGGCGGCGGTCTGATCGAGGGCGGCCAGCACGCAGTGCTGGATGGTGTCCTCCTCGTTGTAGGCGGGGATGACGATGGACACGGATGGTACTGGGGCGACCATGGCCCCAACCTATCCGCTCGACCCGTGGGCCGGCTGCCCTCAGCGGCAGACGTCGGCGATCGTCGACTCGAGGATCGAGGCGAGCTGCCGGATCGAGTCGACGGTCGCCCACTCCTCGTCGGCGTGCGCTCCCCCGCCGTCGACCCCGATGACGACGCACGGGATGCCGGCCTCGGCGAACAGGCCCGCGTCGGTCCAGGACGGTTCGCCGCGCACCACGGCCGGGGAACCGAGCTCACGCTCCACCGCGGCGCTCACAGCGCGCACGATCGCCGACCCCGGATCCGCCTCGAAGGCGGACCGCGCGACGAGGCGGCGCAGCGTGGCGTGGGCCGCACCGGGCGCGCGATCGTCGAGCAGTCCGCTGAGCACGCGGCGCAGCTCCGATTCGACGTGGTCGGGGCTCTCGCCGGGGAGGAACCGCCGCTCGACGGTGAGCGTGCACGACGGCGCGACGGTCGCGGCATCCACTCCGCCGGCGATCGTGGCGACGCGCACGGTGCCGTGACCGAGCAGTCCGTGGCCGGGGACACCGACCAGGTGGATGCGGTACTCGTCGAGGGCGCGGAGGATGCGGTGGGCGTGGGCGATCGCATCCACGCCCTGCTCGGGCACCGAACCGTGCGCGGCGAGCCCCTCGATCGCGATCTCGAACCAGGCGAATCCGCGGTGGGAGAGCGTGAGCTCGAGCTCGCTCGGCTCGACGACGATCGCGGCGTCGGTGCGCACGTGCGCGAGCAGTTGCTCGGTGCCGAGGCTGCCGAACTCCTCGTCGGCGACGAGCCCGACGACGATATCGCCGGCGTGCGGGCGGGATGCGGCGGCGGCGGCCGCGACCATCGTCGCCGCGACGCCGCCCTTGGTGTCGAACGCTCCCCGCCCGATCAGGCGGCCGTCGCGCACGACCGGCACCAATGCCTGCGCCGACGCGACCCCGACGGTGTCGAGATGTCCGTTGAGCATGAGCGAGGTGCCGCCGCCCGTGCCACGCGCGGTGCCGACGACGGTGGGTCGACCGGTCACCCGCTCGAGCACCACGACGTCGAACCCGTGCGAGGTGAGCCACTCGGCGCAGAACGTCGCGATCCGCGACTCCCCCGCGGCCCCGGCCACGAGCGAAGGGTTCACGGAGTCGATCGCGATGAGCTCGGCGGCGAGGGCGACGGGGTCCGGAGCGGTCACCCCCTCAGGGTAGTGCTCAGACCGTGGTGGTCTGCGGGGGTGCCGGGGCCTGGATCGTCGTCGGCAGCGGGGCCGCGGGGATGACGAGCCACATGATCACGTAGACGATCACCTGCGGCCCGGGAAGGAAGATCGACAGCACGAAGATGAGGCGCACGATGGTCGTGTTCCAGCCGAAGCGAGCGGCGAGGCCCGCGCAGACGCCGGCGATGACGCGGCCGCTGCGGGGGCGCTGGAGAACGGGGGTCGGGGTGGAGGCGGTCATGGATCCAGCATCCCCCGCGCCGCGTCGCCGTGCCATGGGGCTAACCCCCGGATGCCGGTGCCGTGACGAAATCGATGAGCTCCTCGACGCGGCCGAGGAAGGCGGGCTCCAGATCCGCGAACGAGTCGACCCGGGAGAGGATGCGCTGCCACGCGCGCGCGATGTCGGTCTGAGAGTCGTGCGGCCACCCGAGCGCCGCGCAGATTCCGTGCTTCCATTCCGTGCCCCGCTCGATCACGGGCCACTTTGCAAGCCCGAGCCGCTGCGGCCGGACCGCCTGCCAGACGTCGACGAACGGATGCCCCACCACGAGCACGTGGGCGGCGAGCGGACCGCGCGCCACGGCCTCCGCGATGCGGCTCTCCTTGGAGCCGGGCACGAGGTGATCGACGAGCACCCCGGCGCGGCGGCTCGGACCGGGACCGAAGTCGCGCAGCTGCACCTCGAGGTCGTCGACGCCCGACAGGTACTGGACGACGACGCCCTCGACCCGGAGGTCGTCGCCCCAGACCCGCTCGACGAGTTCGGCGTCGTGCCGCCCCTCGACGAAGATGCGACTCGGCAGCGCGACGCGAGCTCGAGCGTCGGCGACAGCGAGCGACCCCGAGGCGGTCCGTTCAGCGGCCCGGGCCACCGCGACGGGACGCCGCAGCTCCACGGGTACTCCGTCGACGAGGTAGCCGGTGCCCAGCGGGAACGACCGGCGAGCACCTCGGCGATCCTCGAGCTCCATGAGCCCGTTCGCGAAGCCGACGAGGGCGCCGACGAACCCCGACGCGATCTCCTCGATCACGAGCCCGGGCTCGATCGCCACCGGGGTCGGTGCCGTCAGGCCGCGCGGCACGCGAAACCCGGCGAGCACGTCATCGCCGTAGCGGTCGTCATCCACCGCTGAAGGCTAACCGGCGCCGTCGGATGACCGCACCGGACCCGCGGCTAGAAGCCGAAGTCGCCGCCGAAGTCGCCCCCGCCGAAGTCTCCGCCGCCGAAGTCGCCGAAGCCGCCCGCGTCGGACCCGGCGTCCGCCGAGGCGCTCGCGTCGGCTCCGGAGTCAGTACCCTGGTCGGCGCCGGCGTCGGCCGAGGCATCCGTGTTCCCGAAGTCGTTCGGCATGAACGCGCTCACGAGCGCCGAGCCGATCACGTAGCCGGCGACAGTGCCCAGCAGCGAGCTGCCCACCATCGCCCCGAAGCTCGGGCCCTGGAAGCTGCGCTCCATCGTGCCCGGCTGGCGAAGCTCGGACCGGGTCGCCGCCTGCGCAAGCGACGCGGGGTCGCTGCCGCGCGGCGCCTCGCCGGCCGGAGCGTTCTCGGTGAGCTCGCGGAAGATGATCGCGCGCTGGTCGTCGGTGAGCTTGGAGAACGCCTCGGCGTGCACCTGCTCGATCGTCTCCGGCGGCGCGGTGCGCAGCAGGTAGCGGTAGCGCTCCACGGCGATCTCGTCGGAGGTGCGGGCCTGCGGAACGCGGGGCGCGGCGGCCGGGTCGGGCGCGTCACCGAAGAGGCGGTCGAAGATTCCCATGCGGGTCGTCAGTTCCTTCACTGATACGGGACGGGCGCCCGCGTCCCCACCAAGGCTACGGAGCGATCCTCGACGGATGCTGGGAGACCGGTCAGCTGTTGGCGTTCGACAGAAGCCAGGGCAGCGGATCCACCTCGACCCCGTCGATGAGGATGCCGAAGTGCAGGTGCGGCCCCGTGCTCGATCCGGTGCTCCCGACGAGTCCGAGTTGCTGGCCGCGCGTGACCGTCTGGCCCTCCGCGACGAGGAGGGAGCCGAACTGCATGTGACCGTAGAGGCTGCGCACGGTCGCGCCGTTCACGACGTGCTCGATGATGACCTCGACGCCGAGTCCGGCATCCGACTCCTGAGCGAGCACGACGGTTCCATCGGCGACGGCCTGAACCGGGTAGCCGTTGCCCGGGTTGAGGTCGATCCCGAGGTGGTCGCTCGAGCACCCCGCACACGAGCGATAACCGAATCCGCTCGACATCGTGGTGGTCGAGGGCACCGGCCACTGCACGAGGGAGTAGGTGGTGATGCCGAAGGCGTCCCTCGTCACGACGGGAACGAAGGCGAGGGCAGGAGACTCGAACGTCTGCAGGGTGGTGACCTGCGCCTCCTCGATGACCACCTCGGCGGAGGCGGGCAGGGCGGGGATGCTCGTCAGCACGCCGCTCGCCGCGATCGCGCCGAGGGCGAGCAGCCGCCGGTTGGCGTTGAGGAACCCGATGTGGCGGGCCGGATCGGGGCGCAGCTGGGCAAACAGAGGGAATGGGGGCATGACGGAGACTCCGGTCGGTCGAACGCACGGTGGTCGTGCGGCGCAGTGCGACATGGCACTGGGTGGACGGTTGTCCGGTCGAACACGGGGACGAAACGGGAGTCTCAGCTCACCGAATCACGCGGTTCTGGGAGTCCCCCTCAGGGGTGCTCCTGCTGTCCAGCCTGCGTCACCCGTCTGGGAGAGTCGTGTGAACGCGCGATCCGACGACTCGGCGCCGTGATCGCGCGGGCGATCAGCACTCCCAGCGCGACACCCCCGGCCGACCACAGCACGTCGATGGGATCGGCGTAGCCGGCGGGCATCCACACCGTCTGGGCGGCCTCGACCCAGGCCGCGCCGAGCACTCCGAACCCGATCGCCACCCACCAGCGATGGCGCCCGAGGAGCAGCGTCAGCACCATTCCGACCGGAACGAACGCCACGAGCGGCCAGAACCATGAGGTGCGCAATTCGGTCGCCGCCGGCACGAAGGTCAGGCCGATGACGACGCCGAAATAGAGTGCCGTGAATCCCTTGAGCAGGAGTCGCGACCGGAACATGCTGGCAAGTCTCCCAGCCTCTCCTTTGCGAACGGTGGGAGAAGCATGGGCGCGGGATGTGCGTGACACGGGCGTTTCTAGGGGCTTCGGACGGCCTGACGGTCGAGCAGGCTGTCGGCGTTCTCGAGCGAGGTGCCCTTGGTCTCCGGGATGACCTTCAGCACGAACCAGAACGACAGGGCGGCGAACGTCGCATAGAGTCCGTAGGTCAGCGGCAGCGAGGCGGCCGACAGGCTCGGGAAGGTCACGGTGACGACGAAGTTGGCGACCCACTGCGCGGCCGCCGCGACACCGAGCGCGCGGGCGCGGATCGAGTTGGGGAAGATCTCGCCGAGGAGCACCCAGACCAGGGGGCCCCACGAGAAGCCGAAACCGATGACGAACAGGTTGGCCGCGACGAGGGCGATCGGGCCCCACGCGCCGGTGAGGTCGGGGCCGGTCGCGGTCGGAGTCGCCTGACTGAAGGCGAGCGCCATGGTGCCGAGCGAGAGGGCCATGAGCGCCGAGCCGGCGAGCAACAGCGGCCGACGGCCGACCCGATCCACGAGGGCGATCGCCACGAGCGTCACGACGATGTTGAGCAGTCCCGTGGCGACGGAGATCGCGAACGACGCGGAGGTCGGGAACCCGACCGACGACCAGAGTTCCGTGGAGTAGTAGAAGATCACGTTGATCCCGACAAACTGCTGGAACACCGAGAGGATGATGCCGATCCACACGATCGGCTTGAGCCCGAACCGACCGCCTCGCAACGTTCCCGTGCGCTTGGCTGCCGTGTCGGCGACGATCGCGGAGCGGATCGCGTCGATCTCGATCGCGGGGTCCTGTCCCGGCCAGTACTTCGTCAGCACCTGACGGGCCCGGTCGTCTTTGCCGGTGAGCACGAGGTAGCGCGGCGACTCGGGCAGTCGCAGCGCGATGAGGCCGTAGACGACGCCGGGGATCACGCCGACGAGGAACATCCAGCGCCACGCCGCGAGACCGAACCAGAGGGTCTCGGTGGCGCCGCCGGCAGCGTTGGCGAAGAGGGCATCCGACAGCAGGGCGGCGAAGATGCCGACGGTGATCGCGAGCTGCTGGAGCGAGCCCAGGCGACCGCGCATGGCCGCGGGCGAGATCTCGGCGATGTAGGCCGGGGCGATCACCGAGGCGATGCCGATGCCGAGTCCGCCGATCACGCGCCAGAGGATGAGATCGCTGACGTTGGCGGCGAGCGCGGCCCCGATCGCGCTCGCGATGAAGAGCACGGCGCCGACGAGCATGATCGGCACCCGGCCGAAGCGGTCGGCGAGACGGCCGGCGAGGAACGCGCCGACGGCGCAGCCCAGCAGGGCGACGGCGACCGCGAAGCCGGTGAGCGCCGGGTCGAGGGTGAAGTCCGTGCTGATCGCCTGCACGGCGCCGTTGACGACGGACGAGTCGAAGCCGAAGAGGAAACCACCCACCGCACCGGCCAGCGCCAGTCCGATGACCTTGGAATTCTGGGATGCCACGATGCACTCCTGCCGGTCGGGTCTCCAGTGTGGCAGCGACGACCCCGCTAGACCAGCAGCATCCCCGTGAGCACCAGCTCCCGCAGCTCCGGGAGCACTTCCACGGCGAGGGCGTCGGCATCCACTTCGAGCAGGTCGGCGACCGCGGCGCAGATCGCGCCGACCGGCAGCGTGCCATCGCACGCGCCCACGACCGCCGCGACCGCGGTCCCCACCGGCACCGTGCGGGCGAAGCCCGAGCCCTGGCGCAGGTTCATCGCGGCGGGATGGTCATCGCCGGGCCAGTAGTGCCGCTCCTCGGTGACGTCGGGGGCGACCGTGAACGCGTGCGCGCCAAGGGCCGCGTCATCCCGTGCCGCCAGCCAGTCGTGAGCCTCGAGCAGGTGCGCGATCGGAACGCCGAGGGATGCCGCCACGGGGCCGTGAAGGCGTTCGAATCGACGCAGCGGTGCGCGCTCGGAACTCGGGCGGCGCAGGGTGACGTAGCCGAAGCCCACCCTCGTGACGCCGCGCTCCGCGAAGTCGTCGAGCCAGGCCGCGAAGAGCCGGTCGAACTCCGGGCCGGGGCGGGTGCCGCCATCGCGGATCCAGGTCTCCGCATACTGCTCGACGGACTGCACCTCGCGTTCGACGACCCACGCGTCGAGGCCCGTGTCCGCGACCCACCCGGCGACCCGGTCGAGGCCGTCGGTATCGACGAGGTACTCCCAGTTGCCGAGCAGCTGGGCGACGCCGCCGGGGATGAGGTGCTCCCCCACGTCGCGGATGACCGCGGCGACGAGGGCGTCGCCCACGAGTCCGCCGTCACGATACTCGTACGCGGGCACTCCGGGCACGCGGGGGGTGATGACGAACGGCGGGTTCGAGACGACGTGGCCGAACCGCTCGCCGGCGACCGGCTCGAACAGGCTCCCGAGGCGCCACTCGATCGTCGTCACGCCGTTGAGCGCCGCGTTGAACGCGGCGAGCTCGAGCGCGCGCGGCGAGATGTCCGTCGCGATCACCCGCGTGGCGTGCCGCGACGCGTGGAGCGCCTGGATGCCGCACCCGGTTCCGAGATCGAGCGCGAGCGCGACCGGCTCGGCGATCATCAGCGAGCTGAGGGTCGTGGATGCTCCGCCCACTCCGAGCACGTGCTGCTCCCCGATCGCGTGGCCGAGGGCGAGCTCGCCGAGGTCGCTCGCGATCCACCAGGACACGATCCCGCGCGCGTCGACGAACGAGTAGGGGCGCAGGTCGAGCAGCGGAGCACCCATTGCGTCGACGAGACCGAGAGCGATCGCACCGTCGAGGCCGAGGGTCGGCAGGGCCGCGGCGAGGTCGCTCGGGGGGACCGGGAGCCCGAGCACGAAGGCCGTCGCAAGCGTGCCGAGCGGAGTCGTCTCGGTCAGGGCGCGGAGCGCCGGGAGTCGGTGGCCGCGGTGGAGGGCGGCCGCGGCATCCTCACCCCACAGCGCACCGAGGGCGTCGACCGTGAAGCTCGCCGCACGGAGGTCGGCGGCGAGGCGGGCGAGGAGGTCGGCATCCATGTCCCCAGTCAACCAGCCCCGGTGCGGCCGGGCGTGACCGTCAGTTCTGCAGGATCGAGAGGATGTTGCCGGCCGGGTCGGTGATCCACGCGATGTCGGGCCCGAACCCGGCGGCCTTGCCGCGGGAGATCCCCTTCTCGTCCTGGTTCGCCCCCATGTAGCGCAGCACCCTGACGCCCGCGGCCACCAGCGCGTCGACCGCGACGTCGATGTCCTCGACCTCGAGGTTGAGCACGGTGAACGTCGCGGGAACGTGGTCACCCTTGGGGTAGACGATGATCCGGCCACCGCGGGGCAGGGTGAGTTCGAGGATGCCGAGGGCGTTGACGTCGACCTCGAGGCCGAGGGTGCGCCCGTAGAACTCCGTCGCCGCGCCGACATCATCGGTGGAGAAGCCGCCGAACACGGTCACGAGGTCGAGCATGGGGCCCCTTCGTCGGTGGGTGTGAACGCGGTCTACGCTCCCACGCCCCGCGCGCTCTGTCGAGGGCTACCCCTGGACCGGAGTCCCCGGGCCGAGCATCTCCTGCGAGGACGGCTCGATCTTCGAATCCGCCCCCTCGAGCGGATTCTCGATCTCGTCGCGCAACATGCGGGCCGCGAGGATCGTGATGATCGCCAGCGGCACCGGGATCGCGCCCGCGATGATGAAGGTGAGCGGGATGCCGATCGCCACCCCGACCGGGCCGGCGAGCGCCATCGACACGGGCATGAGCGCGATCGACACGAAGAAGTCGAGGCTCGAGACCCGCCCGAGCAGCTCCGGCGGGACGCGCCGCTGGAGCAGGGTGCCCCAGATCACCGTCGCCGAGGAGAATCCGAAGCCGGTGATGAAGACGACGACGACCATGACCCAGAGCTGGTCGGTGAACCCGATCAGCACGAGCGGGATGCATCCGGCACCCCAGAGCAGATTCATCACGGTGAGGTAGCGGCGAGGCAGGCGCAGCGACGCGACCACGAGAGAGCCGACGGCGCCACCGATCCCGAACGCGGCGAGCACGATCGCGAACGACCCCGCGTCGCCACCGGTCTGATCCTTGACCGCGAACGGCAACAGCACCTCGATGGGACCGAGCACCACGAGCACGAACAGGCACGCGTAGATCAGGGTGCCGAGCAGCCACGGCGTGCGGAACATGTAGCCGAAGCCGCCGGCGATGTCCCCGAAGAACGCGCGCACGGGGTGGCTCGGCTCGCTCAGATCGCGTCGCACGGGCGTCGCGCGCAGGAACAGCAGCCCGGCGACCGCGAGCACCTGAGCGGCGGCGACGATCACGAAGGCGAGCGCAGGCGACGAGATGGCGATCGCGACACTCGCGATGGCCGGCCCGGCGGCCTGCAGCACCAGAGGGCGCAGCACGCCCTCGACGCCGTTGGCGGCGAGGAGGTCATCGGCGGCGAGCACTGAGGGCAGGAGCGCGGAGTAGGCCGGGTAGAAGAATCCCTCCGTGATGCCGAGCACGAAGGCGGCGATCACGAGGTGCCACACCTCCAGATTGTCGGTGAGGGCGAGGGCCGCGATCCCCGCGACGAGCACGACCTTCACCGCTTCGATCGTCAGCAGGATCCACTTCTGCGGAACGCGGTCGGCGAGCACCCCGCCGAAGAGCACCGCGAGAATCATCCCCAGCGCACCGCCCGTCGCGACGAGAGAGACCTCGATCGGCGATCCGCCGAGCTCGATGATCTCCCAGATCACCGCGACGAGCCACACGCCGGAGCCGAAGAGCGACATCGTGAGGGCGATGACGAGAACGCGGTACTGCCCCGTGGCGAACGGGCGCAGCGCTCGAGGCAGGGTACGGCGACCGCCGGCCGGGGGCGGCTCGGGGGGAAAGGGTGCGGGGTCGGTCACGGGAGGCTCTCGGCGCAGATCATGTTTACGCCGTCAACACTGGCATAGGATCGCCCTATCGTCCACAAGGAGCCCGAGCATGACGCTGGAGAGCGAAGCCCCCGCGCGCCAGAGCTACCATCACGGCGACCTGCGTCACGCGCTCCTGACAGCGGGGGTCGAACTCGCCCGCGAGGGCGGCCCGGATGCCGTCGTGCTGCGCGAGGCGACGCGCCGGGTGGGCGTCTCCCCGAACGCCGCCTACCGGCACTTCGCCGACCGTGAGGCCCTGCTGGGAGCCGTGTGCGACGTGGCCCAGTCCCGCCTCGCGGCGGTCATCGACGAACGGTACGCCGCCGTGACCGGGCCGGATGCCGCGGCGATCGCCCGCGGCCACCTCCGCGCGGTCGGCACCGGCTACGTCGCCTTCGCTCTCGATGAGCCCGGACTGTTCCGCACGGCGTTCGCGCTGTCCGCCGACCTCGAGCGCGCCGCCGACCCGGAGCGGGCCGGCCCGAGCGGGCGCACGCCGTTCGAGCTGGTGAACTTCGCACTCGACGAGCTCGTGGCATCCGGAATCATGCCGGTCTCGCGTCGGCCGCACGCGGAGTTCCTCGCGTGGTCGAGCGTGCACGGTCTCGCGATGCTGCTCATCGACGGGCCGTTGCGCTCCCTCCCGCGCGGGCAGGCCGATGCGATCACCCAGCGCGTCGTCGAGATGGTCGAGGCGGGCTTCACGGCCTGAGCGCCGCAGGTAGCCTAGACGGGTGCAGCCGCTGACCGTTCCCGAGATCCGGGCCAGCTTCGTGAACGCCACGCTCGGCGAGGCGGAGCGGGTGCCGATGCCGGGCCTGCACGAGGTGATCTGGGAGCAGCGGGAGTACCTCGGCTGGCGCGACCCGCAGGCGCACCAACGGGGCTACCTCGTGCACTGGCGGGACGGCACCCCGATCGGGATCGTGCTCCGGGCGAGCGAGTTCTCCCTCCAGCCCGGCATCTCGGCGATGTGCTCGCTGTGCCGCATCACACAGCCTTCGGCGCAGGTCACCCTGTTCTCGGCGCCGCGCGCGGGGCAGGCCGGACGGGACGGCAACACGATCGGCACCTACATCTGCGACGACCTGGCGTGCTCGCACCTGATCCGCATCCTGCCGCCCGCGCACCCCATGCAGCCGTCGCCTGCGGAGATCCTCGCCGGGCGCACCGAGGGACTGCTCGCGCGCGTCGACGCGTTCACGCTCGACGTGATGAAGACCGCCTAGGAGCGCACGCGCTCCGCCTCGCGCGCGATCGGCGGCAGCACCGCCGCCATGTAGCGCGCCCAGAACAGTCGCACGATGATTCCGACGATCCAGGCCCGCGCGGGTCGCCCGTGGAAGGCATAGGTCCAGCGGATGCGGGTGCCTCCGTCCTCGGCGGTGAACTCCCACGTCGCTCGGGCACCCGACACGAGGCGCCCGAACAGCTTCTGGAACTCGCTGAGGTCGTAGGCGAAGAAGGTCGGGGAGTTCGCGTGCGTGATGGTCTCGATCACGTGGCCGCCGTCGGACAGGCCCAGCGTGCGCGTGCGACCGACGGTGTCCCACGAACCGGACTGCGTGACCACCGAGGTCACCCCCGGCAGCGGTCCCTGCTTCGGGTAGAACTTCGACGGATCGAGCCGGGTCACGGTCTGCCAGGCGGTCTTGGGCGTCCTCTGGGCCAGGGCATCCACGGTGGCGCTCGAACTTCTCGTCATGACTCCCATTCGTAGCACTCGGCCCCCGAGGGTTGGCTCGTGACAGGCCGGATCCTGCTCGCGAGCTAGGCCCAGGGGCCGGATGACCCGGCCGCGTAGGTCTCGAGCGGTACGGCATCCGTCGACCACGCCTTCAACACGGGGGCGACGATGCGCCAGCACTGCTCCGCGACGTCGCCGCGCACCGAGAGGGTGGGGTCGCACTCGAGCAGCCCGTCGAGCACCTCGCCGTAGGCGCTGAGCTCACCGGCGACGAGGTCGGCGTGGAGCACGGTGCGGTCGAGGGTGAAGGGATCGCCCTCGCCGTTGACCACGAGATCGAGGTCGAGCATCGCGGGCTTGAGGGCCAGGCGCAGCTGCGTGGGCCCCGGAGCCCCGCTGAGGCCCGTCGGCAGGTGCGGCACCTCGCGGAAGGTGATGACGATCTCCTGTCGCGCCTCGCCGAGGGCCTTGCCCGAGCGGAGCACGAACGGCACGCCGGCCCAGCGCCAGTTGTCGATCGCGAGCGAGACCTCGGCGAGCGTCTCGGTGCGGTTCGCGGGGTCGACGCCCTTCTCGTCGAGGTAGGCGGGCAGGCGACGGCCGGCGATCGTGCCCGCGCCGTAGCGGGCGCGACGGCTCGAGGTGCCGTTCTTCTTCCACGGGCGGGTCGCCCGCAGCACCTGGGCCATCCCGCCGCGGAGATCGTCGGCGTCGACGCTCGCGGGCGGCTCCATCGCCACGAGGGCGAGCACGAGAAGCAGGTGGCTCTGAATCATGTCCACGAGAGCGCCCGCGCGATCGTAGTAGCCCGCCCGGCCCTCGAGGGCGAGCGATTCGTCGAACACGATCTCGACCTTCTCCACATGGGGGGCCGAGAACAGGGGCTCGAAGATGCGGTTGGCGAAGCGCAGCCCCAGCAGGTTGAGCACCGTCGACTTGCCGAGGAAATGATCCACCCGGAACAGCTGGCCCTCCGGCATCATCGTCTCGAGCAGCCGGTTGAGCGCCTTCGCGCTCGCGAGGTCGGTGCCGAAGGGCTTCTCGAGGGCGAGCGCGATGCCGCGCGGCAGGTCGATCGTGGCGAGCGCCTCGCACGCCCGCTCGGCGATCGCCGGCGGCAGGGCGAAGTAGACCGCCACGCGTCCGGTCGCCTCGGCGAGCACGCAGCGGAGGTCGTCGGCGCTCGTCGCGTCCGCCTGGAGGTAGCGGGCCGACTTCGCGACGCGGGTCGCGGCGGCGGAGGGCTCCGCGGCGAATGCGCCCGAGACCGTTGCACGCCAGTCGGCGTCGGTTCGGGCATCCCGGTCGACGCCGATGATCGAGAGAGGGGCGGAACGCTGCGACGCGAGGAAGGACGCCACGCCGGGGAGCAGGAGGCGCGAGGTGAGGTCTCCCCCGGCTCCGAGGATCACGAGCGTGTCGATGCGTTCGGCCATGAGAGGACGATACCTCGGGCCGAAAGATCAGGGATGATGAGTGCATGACCGATGTGCTTCGCGCCCGCCAGATCCGCCGCCGTGTGTCCCGAACCCTCCTCGCCATCGTCGGCGTGATCGTGCTCGTCGTCGTCGGCGTGCTGTTCTACGCGAGCATGGTGATGTTCGGCGACCGGGAGGCCGCGCTCGAGGCGTGGCGCAACCCGGAGATCAGCATCGTCTCGACCGATCACTCGATCGTGATGACGCCGACCGGGGACGCGACCGGTCAGGGCCTCGTCTACATTCCGGGAGCCAAGGTCGACCCCTACGCCTACCTCGCCGTGATGGCCGGCAGCGTGGAGCAGGGCCTCACCGTGGTCATCACCAAGCCCACATTCAACCTCGCGTTCTTCGACCAGCGCCCCCTGAGCACCTTCACGGCGGATGCCCCCGACGTCACCTCGTGGTTCGTCGGCGGTCACTCGCTCGGCGGGGTGCGGGCGTGCATGCTCGCCGAGGATGCCGACGGACTCGTGCTGTTCGGCAGCTACTGCGCCAACGACCTCAGCGGCACCACGCTTCCCGTGCTCTCCATCGGCGGCAGCGAGGACGGCCTGAGCACCCCCGAGAAGATCGCGAGCGCCGCCGGGATGCTGCCCGACTCGGCCGAGTTCGTGGAGATCGAGGGTCTCAATCATGCGGGCTTCGGCGACTACGGCCGGCAGTCGGGCGACGGCGTCGCGACGATCTCCCGCGCCGAGGGGCGCGCGGCGATCACCGACGCGCTCACGGGCTGGCTCGCCGCCCGCTAGCTAGTCCTTCGAGGGCTGGTCCGGCGAGGGCTGAACCGGCGCGGGCGACTCGACGGCCGCGTCGAGCGCGGGCGCGGGCGACGGCGGAGTGGCCTCGATCGGCGTGGCCTCGGCGGCCGGTCCGCGGCGGGCCCACGTCATCCAGAGCCAGAGCAGGGCGCCGACCACGACGGTGCCGATCACGGAGACCGCGAACAGACCGATGTCGGAGTCGCGCCGGAAGGCGATCACCGAGTACAGGATCGTCAACGGCAGGCTCAGCAGCGCTGAAAGCAGGATCGCCGACCAGGTCACGCCCCACGGCTTGCGCACGCGACCGCCGCGGAGGATCGCCCCGCTGACGAGAAAACCCACCGCCATGATCACGATCGCGACGACTCCGGCGCCGATGGCGATGCCGCCGAGGATGCCGCCCGCGCGATCGACGAGCTGCCCCGCCCCCACCGTGCTCGAGAACTGGTCGGCGAGCTGACGGAACGTGGACCCGCCGAGGGCGACGACGGCGCCGCCGAACAGGGTGAAGCCGAGGATGGTCCAGCCGGCCGAGAACAGGAGGTTGCCGACCACTCCGGCGATGACGGCCGAGCCGGTCTGGCGGCCCGTGAGCTGAGCTTTCTGCATGCCACCACGTTAGCGGCGGGTGTCACACCTGCCCGCAAGCGCCGGCAGTCGATACGGTGTCTCCATGACCTCGGGAGCCGACGCGCAAGCGGACGTCGACCGGCTCATGGGGATGGCCGTGCACCTGGGCAAATCGCGCCTCGCCGAGGCCGCCGAGTTCGATCCGATCGCGATCCTCGTGGATGCCGACGATCGACTGCTCGAGGTCGAGGTCGACACGAGCGCGCTGGGCAAGCATCCGGAGACCGAGGACCTCATCGACACCGCCATCGCGCAGCTGCGGCTCGCCCGGTCCGCGGCCAAGGGCACGGCCCTCGTGATCAACACACGCCTGAGCAAGGAGCGCGTCGACGCGATCGAGGTGCGTCTGGAGCACCGCGACGGGTTGAGCATGGTCGTGCTGCTGCGCTACAAGCGCGCCACGTTCGGCAACCGGACCGAGTACGAGGCCCCCACGGTCTACTCGTCGCCGCCCGCCATCTGGCGGTAGGCGCGGCGTAGGCTGGGGCTATGGACTCCATCGTGATCCCGCCGTGGGTCTTCCTGGCCGGAACGGGACTGGCGATCGCCGGTCTGGTCGCGGCCGCGGCCTTCGTGATCTGGTGCCTCGTGACGGCGGTGCTCTGGGTGATCGCCCACCGCCGGGGCGACGACGTGCCTCAACCGCTCGCCGCCGACGGCTGGTTCGACCGGCTGGACGCCGAGTCATGAGGCCGTCGCCCCTGACGCCCGGACCCGGCCAGGAGTCGGTGTGGGACTACCCGCGTCCGCCCCGGGTGGAGCCGACCTCCGAGCACGTCGTCGTTCGCTTCGGGGGTGAGGTCATCGCCGAGACGCGGGATGCGGTGCGCGTGCTCGAGACGAGTCATCCGCCCGCCTACTACCTGCCCCGCTCGGCGTTCGTCGACGGTGCTCTGGCGCCGGCCGCGGGCAGCAGCATGTGCGAGTTCAAGGGCGCCGCGAAGTACCTCACGATCCGGGCGGGGGATGCGACGGCCGACCGCGCGGCGTGGTTCTACCCAACCCCGTTCCCCGGCTTCGAGGAACTCGCCGACCGCGTCTCCCTCTACCCCGGACCGATGGATTCCGTGGAGGTGAACGGCGAGCGCGTGCAGCCCCAGGCCGGCGGCTTCTACGGCGGCTGGATCACGTCGCGGGTCGCGGGTCCGTTCAAGGGCGAGCCCGGCACGATGGGCTGGTAGCGCGGGCGGAGCACGCTCGGCTGGTAGCGTCGCGATATGATCGCCGACGCTCTGCCACGCTCGCTTCCCGAGGACGCCGGGGTCGACCCCGGCGGGATCGCCGCGTTCGTGCGCGGCCTCGACGACCTCGATCAGGCGCACAGCTACCTGCTGCTGCGGCACGGCACCGTGATCGCGGAGGGCTGGTGGGCGCCCTATGCCCCCGAGCTGCGACACTCGATGTTCTCGGTGAGCAAGAGCTTCACCTCGACCGCCGTGGGGTTCGCGATCGCGGAGGGCCTGCTGAGCCTCGACGACCGCGTGGTCGACCTGCTCCCCGATGACCTGCCCGACGTGGTCTCTCCCGCGCTCGCCGCGATGCAGGTGCGCCACCTGCTCACGATGACGACCGGCCACGCCGTCGACACGGTCGAGTCGGCCCGGCTGCACGGCGGCGACAACTGGGCTCGCGCGGTGCTCGCCCAGCCGGTGGAGTTCGAGCCGGGCGCCCAGTTCGTCTACAACTCCGGCGCCACCTACCTCCTCAGCACGATCCTGCACGCGCGAACCGGGATGCGGCTGCTCGACTACCTGACGCCCCGCCTGCTCGCGCCGCTCGGCATCACCGGCGCCACATGGGAGCAGTGCCCGCGCGGCATCGACGCCGGCGGATGGGGCCTCGCCATCTCGACCGAGGAGCTCGCGGCCTTCGGGCAGCTGCTGCTGCAGCATGGGCAGTGGAAGGGCTCAACGGTCGTGCCCCGGGAGTGGCTCGACGAGGCGACCCGCTGGCAGGTCTCGAACGCCGGCACGAGCGAGTCGGCCGACTCGGTGCAGGGCTACGGGTACCAGTTCTGGCGCTCGCGGCACGGCGCCTACCGCGGCGACGGCGCGTTCGGCCAGTTGGTCGTCGTGCTCGAGGCCCAGGATGCCGTGCTCGTGACCACGGGCGGCATCGCCGAGATGCAGCTCGTGCTCGATCTCGCGTGGACGCACCTCCTGCCGGCCTTCGACGCACCGATCACGCCCGAGGCGGTGCCCGCGGCTCTGGCCCTCCCGACCCCCGAAGGCACCTCGAGCTCGGCTCGTGCCGTCGTGGTCGCGGGTCGCTCCTTCACGACCGACGACGCCGCAGCCGTGCAGTCCTTCGCCGTGACCTCCCGTCCCGACACCATCGAGGTGACGATCGGGGATGCGGCCGGCACCCACGTGATCGAATGCGGTGTGGGGCGCTGGGTGGCGGCATCCACGGGGCTCGGGTCCGGCATCCCGACCCCGATCGCGGCGAGCGCGGCCTGGGACGGCGACACCCTGCACGCGATCGTGCAGTTCGTGGAGACGCCGTTCGCCTACCGGTTCAGGGTGACGTTCACCGATGACGCGGCGACCGTGGATCTTCGGGCGAACGTCTCATTCGGCCTGACGCATCTCGGCCGAGTCGAACTGCACTAGCTGAGGTCGAGCCGTCGGCCGCGCCCGAGCTCCTCCTCGTGCTCGGTGGTCACGACCGCGAAGACGCCCACGGGGATGCCGGGCAGTTCGGCGATGCGCCCGGCGATCTTGAGCAGCGCCCGCTCCGGGGCGTCGGCCACCGAGAAGACGTAGGCTCCCTCGAACTCCTCGCCCTCGTCGATGATGACGGCCTCGCCGCGCGACTCGACCTCCTCGAGAAAGTCGAGCACGTCGTCGATCCAGGGGTGCGGCTCATCGACGTCGACCGCGGGTGCCACGAGGGGGATGTGGATCTCCACCACGAGCTCGTCGTTCTCGTCCATGGGGCGACGGTACCGCGCTGCCGGTTGCGCGTGGGCGACGCCCACGTGAACTCTGTGCCCGAGTGCCCGACTCCGCGCGGCGCGCGCGGTGGCAGGATGGGGCCATGTCCGAGCTCGAGGTGGTGGCCGCCGAGCTGCTCACCGTGCCCCTGGCCGAGTTCATCGCCGCGCGCGACTCCCGGGCGAAGGCGACGGATGACCCGCTGCTGGCCACGCGCATCCGCTCGCTGCGCAAGCCCTCCCCCGCCGCGTGGCTCGCGAACCTGCTCGTGCGCGAGCACCCGGACGAGGTCGCGCAGCTGCTCGCCCTCGGAGCGGACCTGCGCGAGGCGCAGCAGGATCTCGACGCCCGCGAGCTCGCGTCGTTGACGAAGGAGCGTCGGGCGCTCGTGACGGCGATGGCCCGGCAGGCGGTCGCGCTCGCGACCGAGCGGGGCCTGAAGGTGAGCGCGTCGGTGTCCGAGGAGCTCGCGCAGACCCTGCTCGCCGCCCTCGCCGACGCCGCCGCCGGGGACGCCCTGCGCTCGGGCCGGCTCGTGCGATCGCTCGCCGTGGTCGGCTTCGAGGCCGTCGACCATGACGGGGCGCTCGCCGGCGACGCCCCCGCGGCCTCGGCGGCTCCCGTCGACGAGCTCGCCGAACGCCGTCGGGAGCGCGCCCGTCGCGAAGCGGCGGAGGCCGAGCACGCCGCCGCCGAAGCGGCCGCCGCGCTCGCCGTTCTGGCGAAGCGGATCGCCGGTCACGAGCGGCGGCGCGAACTCCTCGTGAGCGAGCTCGCCACCCACGAGCAGCGCGTCAAGGAGACCAAGCGCTCGATCGCCGAGTCCGATCGCGAGGGGCGGCTGCTGGAGAAGGACCGCGCCGCCGCCGAGTCCGCGGTCGCCGAAGCGGAAGAGACCCTGGCGGCGGCACGCAGCAAGCTCTGATTGGATGAGGGCATGCCTCGCACCCTGCCGACCGTGACCCTGCCCGACCTCACCGGACGACTCGCCGTCGTGACCGGTGCCAACAGCGGACTGGGCTTCGGTATCGCCACTCGGCTCGCCGAGGCGGGAGCCGAGGTGCTGCTCGCCGTGCGCAACCGCGAGAAGGGCGAGGAGGCCGTGGCGCGCCTGACGCAGGCGGTTCCTGGGGCGCGGCTCGGCATCCGGGACCTGGATCTCGCCTCGCTGGAAAGCGTGCGCGCGTGCGCCGCCGGGCTCGTCAAGGAGGGCCGCCCGATCGACCTGCTCGTCAACAACGCCGGGGTCATGGCGCCGCCGAAGCGGCAGGAGACGGTCGACGGCTTCGAGCTGCAGATCGGCACGAACTACCTCGGCCCGTTCGCGTTGACCGGTCTGCTGCTGCCCCTGCTGCGCGCCGCCGACGCGCCGCGGATCACGACGATGTCGAGCATCGTCGCGCGGATCGGCCGCATCCGGTGGGACGACTTCGCCGAGCAGCGCCGCTACTCGCCGTACCGCGCGTACGGTGCGTCCAAGCTCGCCGACCTGATGTTCGCCCGCGAACTCCAGCGCCGAAGCGACGCCGACGGGTGGGGCCTCCGGTCCACCGCGGCCCACCCGGGCGCGACGCAGACCAACCTGCAGACGAGCGGTCCGCGCGGCGGGCGCCCGTACCCGGAGTGGGTGCAGCGCATCATGAACGGGCGCTTCATGCAGGTGCCCGAGGGCATCCTGCCGGCGCTCGTCGCGCTGACGAGCGCGGATGCCGCTCCCGGCTCCTACTGGGGTCCCTCCGGTCTGGGCGAGATCCAGGGCGCGCCCGCTCTCGCGCGGATCCCCCGCGGGGCCCGCAGCGACGCGGATGGAGCGCGGCTGTTCACCCTGAGCGAGGAGCTCACCGGGGTGACGTTCGGCGGCTAGAACGCGGTGCTCGGCAGGTCCTTCTCGCCGTCGACGATCGCGCGCACCAGGCGCTCGGCGACGGCATCCGGGTCCAGCCCCGGCGCGAAGGCGGGGGCCGTGCCTTCGAGGGGATGCGTCGCGAGGCCCGTCTCCGTGTGGCCGGGGCGGGCATCCACGATCCGGATGCCGACTCGACGCAGCTCGCGGGTCGCCGCCTGCACGAAGGCGGCGAGCGCCGACTTCGAGGCCGAGTAGGCAGCGAGCCCGGCCGTCGGGGACTCCGACACGACCCCGCTGAGGGTGAGGATGAACGGCTCGCGCCCCGCGGCGGCGGACTCCGCGAGCGCCGGCACGGCATCCCGGATCAGGCGGATCGGGCCGAGCGCGTTGATCTCGTGCAGGTCACGGATCGCGGCGTCGGAGACCTCGGTGAGCGGCCCGAACGCGACGACGCCGGCCGCGATCACGAGGCCATCGAGACGCCCGTGGGTCGCGACGACATGCGGGATGAGACCCGACACGTCCCAGGTGAGGTCCGCGGCGACGAGACCCGCTCCTCCCGCACGCGAGGTGCCGACGACCGTGGCCCCGGCATCCTCCAGCTGTGCGGCGATGCGACGGCCGAGGCCGCCGGTTGCGCCGACCACGAGAACCACGGCACCGTCGAGTTGAGTCATGACTCCACGGTAGGCGACGGGGTGTCGGTGGCGACCGGACCAGTCCGATCTCCGCGGCCCGACCGGACGATGGCGGGTCGAGCTCGTCGAGACCTCCCTTCGAGTCACCGAGACTCTAGGCTCGTCCCCATGACACCGTCGTCGCCCTCCTCCCCCCGCCACGTCGACGTCGCCATCATCGGCGCCGGGTTCGGTGGACTCGGGATGGCCACCACCCTCGCGCGACGCGGCGGCCGCGACTTCATGGTGCTCGAGCGTGCCGCGGACGTGGGAGGCGTCTGGCGCGACAACACCTACCCGGGTGCCGCTTGCGACATCCGCAGCGACCTCTACTCGTTCTCCTTCGCACCCAACCCGGACTGGTCGCGCAGCTACGGCACCCAGCCCGAGATCCTCGCGTACCTCCGTGGCGTCGTCGCGCAATTCGAGCTGGAGCCGAACATCCTCACCGGCCACGACGTGCAGAAGGCGGCGTGGGATGACGCGGCTAAGCTCTGGCGCATCACGACGAGCCAGGGCGACCTCACCGCCCGCGTGCTCGTGTCGGGGCACGGCCCGCTCGTGCAGCCCGTGTGGCCGGCGATCGAGGGGCTCGACTCGTTCGCGGGGCCGCGCTTCCACTCCGCCGAGTGGGACCATGACGTCGACCTCACCGGCAAGCGGGTCGCGGTGATCGGCACCGGGGCATCCGCGATCCAGCTCGTGCCGGAGGTGCAGAAGATCGCCGGCCACCTCACGGTGTTCCAGCGCTCGGCGCCGTGGGTGATCCCGCGCCACGACGTGCCGACCTCGCCCCGGCGGCGGCGGCGCTTCGCACGCTCCCCGTGGGTGCAGCGCCTGGCGCGGCGGATGGAGTACCTGCGCGCCGAGGTCAATCTGCTGGGCTTCAAGCTGCGCCCCATCGGCGCGACCGTGGAGAAGCAGTCCCTCGGCATGCTCAAGAAGCAGGTGGCCGACCCCGAGCTGCGGGCGAAGCTCACCCCGGACTACCGCATCGGCTGCAAGCGCATCCTGATCTCCAACGCCTACTACCCCGCACTCGCGCAGCCGAACGCGTCGGTGTCGACGTCGCCGATCGTCAAGGTGGAGAAGAACGCGATCGTCACCGCCGACGGCACCCGCCACGAGGTGGACGTGATCATCGGCAGCACGGGCTTCAACGCCACCGAGCCGCCGATCGCGAAACTCATCCACGGACGCGACGGTCGGTCGCTGTCCGAGGTCTGGAGTCCGCACGCCGAGGCGCTGCGCGGCACGACCGTGGCGGGCTTCCCCAACCTGTTCCTGCTCATCGGACCGAACGCGGTGCTCGCCCACAACTCGATGATCGCGATCATCGAGGGCCAGCTCGAGTACATCGTGCAGGCGATGGAGGCCGCGCCCGCCGGCACGGTCGAGGCCACCCCGGCCGCGCAGCAGCGCTGGACCGACGACGTGCAGCGCGCGCTCGCGAACTCGGTGTGGAACACCGGTGGATGCTCGAGCTACTACCTCGACAAGACGGGCAGAAACACCGCGCTCTGGCCGCACTCGGCCGACGCGTTCCGGCGCAGCGTGCGCCGGTTCGACCGGTCGGAGTACGTGCTCGGCTAGTGCCTCATTCGAGCGGCTCGAGGTCGATCTCGACGGTGTCCCCGATCTCGACGCCTTCGGCCTCGCGCACGGCGCGCTTCACCGGGAGCACGTAGGTTCCCTCCTTCGACTGCGGGAACACCGAGGTGCGCCAGCGCGAGCCGCCCATCGCCACTGCGACGCGCACCGACCCGAAGCCCCGCGGCATCCGGGGCATCTCGCGGATCTGCTCGGAGACGTGCTCGGGCACGGTCACGAACACCCAGGCACCCTTGCCCTCCCACTCCCAGAGGTCGGCGGTGAAGTGCATGGGGTGAGAATACTCAGGGCTTCGGACGCTTAGCCGTGACCGCCGCGGTGAAGGCGATCATGTCCGCCTCATCGGGCCGCGCCCTGATGGCGGAAACGAAGGGCACGGGCGGGATGGCGATCACCGAAATGACCGTTCCGTCGATCTCGACGCATAGAACAGGTCGCGGGGCAATCGTCTGGGAGAAAAACATCGCTCGTCCGGTCCAGAGACCAGAGGTCACCCTCCCGATGAGCCTCCAGTCGGCCATGATGACGACCGCCGGGGTGGACGAGATCGACCAGAACGCGATGCCCTGACCATTCGCGACGAGCGCCACGCTGCGTGAGTGAATGCTCTGCTGAGCGCCGAGCAGCGCGCAGATCTCCCCGACCGTGCGACGAGTATCCAATATCGGGGCGACCACGGCATCGGGGTTGAGCTGGTGAATCCGGTCGAGTCGGCCGACCCAGAGCGCGTGAGGGAGAACGATCGCCGTCCCGATCGAAAGGCCGACCACGGCGGGAATGACAATCTCCAATAGGACGTTCACAGGCGCCTCTGGGAAGGAGCGAAAGTGGGCGATGATGGGCCCGATGACCGCGATGACCGCGAAAACCGGGACGATCCAAAAGGTCCAGCGCAGCATCCGCCTCATTTCGTCCGGACGCGACGGAGTGCTCACGGTCGTCCGAGGTGGTCGGCGAACTCCTGCTTGCTCAGGGCCCGCGCGCCGGGTGCCCGGAGAACGACTCCGGTGATGGGGTGCCGCTGCTCGAGTGCGAGCTGGCCCCCGTTGAGCGTGGTGTATCCGGCCGCTTTCTCGCGATCCATGGCTCTCGCGGCCGCCTTCAGACGAACTGCCATCGCGAGATAGAGAATGAGCGCAATGCCGAAGGTGATCCATAGAAGCAGAATCGGCGCACGCAGGACCACGACGCCGAGGACCCCGATCAGGGCGATCACCTGAGCGACCCAGCTCAGAGCGAGGGTGGGTAGGGGTCCGAAGCGGCTCAACGACCATGCAGTGGGTCCGGGTTCGAGACCCTTCACGGTGTTGATGGTGCGGGGCGCCGTGGTGCGACCTCGTAGGGCATTCATTGACATAGCAAGTTCAAGAAGTTGCGATTCGTCGAGCGACTGGAAGCCGCTGTATCCCCGGGTCACCCGATCCACGCCGAAGGAGATGCGGGACGAGCCGCTGCCGCTGGTGATCTCGATTCGAAGTCGTGAGTACGCCATCGAACCATAAGTGTCTGCTTTGAACGGGGTACTGAGCTCGATGTCGCCGATCGCGCCCCAAGGTATCGATGCCAGCATCGAAGGACTGCTCTTGCCAGTCCAGAACGAAATGCCATCGCGATTGGCGACCATGGAAAGCAACCACCCCACTCGCGAGGTCTCGAAGACCCTTTCGGTCGCGGTGGCGAGATCGTTGAGCAAAGAGGGATCTCTTCGGATGTTGACAACCACAGCATCCGGGAACTGACTTCTCAGGGCGAGTAACCGCGAGTCGCTTGTGACCGCAATGGCCATGAGGAGGACAAACATCGCTAGCGCGGTCGCGAGACCGCTGGCGACGACAACCCAGACGGCGACCGCGGGAATGCGGGAGACGAAGAACGCGATGACCGCGCCCATGACAAGTCCTGCGACGGAAGCGGAACTCCACCTCTCAGGCTGAACGCGCAGCATCCACCCACTCCTCCCGCGCCCACGGCGCACGCTTGAGGATTTCGCAGAAATTGCGCGGGGGCAAGTCACGACCAACTAACGTCAACCCCACGACCTGGCCCGCACGTCGTACCCATGAGCCCGACCCGCGGGCTGTCCCGGATGGAGCTCCCGAATGCGTCTCGCCCCGATCATCCCCGCCCTGCTTCTGCTCGCCCTCGCGGGCTGCACCCCGGCTCCCGCTGAGCCCGTCGCCGAGCCGAGCCCGGCGGTCACCGCGACCGCGACCGCGACGACCACGCCCACCCCCGAACCGACGCCGGCGGCCCCGGCCCCCGACTTCGGGTTCACGTTCTTCTACGACGCCGACCTGGGCGAGACCTTCGCGGACGCGGGGGTCTCCCCGATCGCGGAATGCCCTTACCTCGCGACGCTCGACAACGCCGCGCACTACACGAGCGCCTTCTCCGACTCGGAGGCGCCCGACGGGCCGATCACGTTCTTCTACTCGAACCTCGGGCTGGAGTCCGACATCGACACCGCACCCCGCAACGCCGAGGGCGTCGGCCTCGGCAGCACTCAGGCCGACCTGCTCGCGGCCTACCCCGGCGCCGTGGTCGGCTCGACCCACGACATCGGCGCGGGCGACATCGTGATCGTCACGGTCGATGACCCGGCGAGCGACTCCCAGTACGTCTTCGGATTCCAGGGCGAGTCCCCGGTCGTCAACGTGCTCCAGTGGGGAACCCGCGCCGGCATCCAGTGGAGCCACCTCTGCGGTGGGTACTAGACCCGATCAGGCGGTGACCCTCGCCCGCACCACCCGGATGCTCTCGCGGATCGCGAGGAACACCACCGCGGCCAGCAGCACGCATCCCCAGTCGGTGAGGGTGAGCGGACCGGTGCCGAAGAAAGTCGCGACGAACGGCACGTAGACGATCACGAGCATGATCCCGACCGCGATGAGCACGGCCCACCAGAACGTGCGGTTGGTGAACTGGTAACGCGTGAAGAACCCGTGCACGCTCCGCCGCTGCACGATGCTCACCAGCTGGCAGACCATGATCGTGACGTAGGTGATCGTCATCGCCTGCGCCAGCACGTCGGCAGGGATGTCCTGCGTGAACGGGTCGAGGCCCGTGCGCGTGAACAGCCAGAGGTAGTTGCCGATCGCGAAGACGCCGATGATCGACCCCGCCACGACGATGTCGACGATCGAGCGGCGGTTGAGAATGCGCGACTTCGGGTCACGCGGCTTCTCGCGCATCGTCTCGCCCTCCTCCTTGTCCCGGCCGAGCGCCGCGATCGGGAAGATCTCGCCGAGCAGGTCGATCGCGAGGATCTGCAGCACGTTGAGGGCCAGCGGCAGACCGAACATCGTCGTGAGGGCGAGGCTCGCCGAGTTCACGACGAACTCCGCGATGTTCGAGGTGAGGCAACTGATGACGCCTTTGCGGATGTTGCGGTAGATCGTGCGCCCCTGGCGCACCGCGTTGACGAGGGTGGAGAAGCTGTCGTCGAGCAGCACGACCTCGCTCGCCTGCTTCGCCACGTCGGTTCCGGATGCCCCCATCGCGACCCCGATGTTGGCGTGCCGCAGCGCGGGCGCGTCGTTGATCCCGTCCCCCGTCACGGCGACGACATGGCCCGAGTTCTTCACGAGGTCGACGATGCGCACCTTGTCTTCGGGCGCGACGCGGCTGAACACGGTGCCCCCGCGAAGAGCGTGAGCGAGCACGACCTCATCGGAGAGAGTGGCGAGCTCGGCGCCGGTGATGATCGTGATGCCCTCGTCGCCGACGAGTCCGGCCTGGCGGGCGATCGCCTCGGCCGTGATCGAGAAGTCGCCCGTGACGATGTTGACTTTCACTCCGGCCGCGAGCACGTCGGCCATGGCGGCGGGCACGGTCGCGCGGATCGGGTCGATCATCGAGACCATGCCGAGCAGGGTGAAGCCGTTCTCGATCACGGTCAGTTCCCCGGTGGCCGCGTCCTGCTCCGAGATCGGGCGGCTCGCGAACGCGAGGTTGCGCAGTGCACGGCTCGCGCTCTCCTCGTGACGGGCGAGCAGAGCATCCCGGTCCGCCTCGGTGATCGGGCGGATGCTCGTGCCGTCGTCGACGTGCGTGCAGCGCGCGAGCACGCTCTCGGGCGCGCCCTTGGCGTACGCGGTGAGGGCGCCCGCGGCATCCCGTCGCACCGACGTCATGAGCTTGCGCGTGGAGTCGAACGGCAGCTCGACGATCTCATGGTTTGCGGCCACCAGCTCGGCGCGATCGAGTCCGGCCTTGCGGGCTGCGACCAGCAGCGCGCCCTCGGTGGGGTCGCCCAGGATGCGCCATCCGGCGTCACTGGTCGGCGGCACCAGGCGCGCGTTGCTGGCGTACAGGCCGACCGCGAGAAAATCGGTGAGGCGCTTCTCCTCGGCGGGCGTCGCGCGCGGGGGCTCGATGACCCCCTCGGGGTCGTACCCGATCCCGGTGACCGTGTAGGGCGTGCCGGCGACCACGAACTCGGTGACCGTCATCTCGTTCTTGGTGAGCGTGCCCGTCTTGTCGGTGCAGATCACGTGGGTGGCCCCGAGGGTCTCCACCGCGCTGAGCTTCTTCACGAGGGCGTTCTGTCGGGCGAGGATGCCGGCCGCCGAGGCGAGCGCGGTGTTGACCTCGGCGGGGAGCCCCTGCGGGATGAGCGCTGCCGCGAACCCGACCGCGAACAGCAGTGCCGCGGTGAACGCGAGGTCGGACTGCACGGCGATCACGAGCACGATCGCCGTGACGACGGCGACCCCGTAGGTGACGTACCGGGCGATGGTCGCGGTCTCGAGCTGGAGCGGGCTCGGGCTCTGTGGTGCCGACTGACTCAACTGCGCGATGCGACCCAGCTCGGTGCCCATGCCCGCGGCGACGATCACGGCGAGCGCCTCGCCGGTCGCCACGGTAGTGCCGGCGAACGCCATGTTGTGGCGGTCGGGCACCGGCACCTCGTGCTCGATCGGCTTGTCGTGCTTGCGGGTGGGGTCGCTCTCGCCGGTGAGGGCGAAGTCGTTGGTCGAGAACGCCGTCGTGTGAATGAGGCGCACATCCGCGGGAACGTTGATGCCCTCGGTCAGGCGCACCACGTCGCCGACGACCAGACTGCGCGACGCGAGCTCCACGAGCTCACCGTCGCGGAACACCTGACTGATCGGATCGACCAGCCGCTCGAGCGCCTCCATCGTCTTCTCGGCGCGGTTCTCCTGCACGAAGCCGATGAGGGTGTTGATGACCACGAGCACGACGAGCACGGCCGCCGTGCCGAAGTCGCCGAGGATGCCGACCGTCACCGCGCTCGCGAGCAGGAGCGCGATCATCCAGTCCTTGAACTGGCGGATGTAGCGGCGGAAGCCCGACTCCTTCTTCAGTTCGACGATGACGTTGCTGCCGTACTGCGCGCGATGCGCGTCGGCCTGGGCGGTCGTGAGCCCGAGTTCGGTGGTGTCGAGCCCCGCGAGAACGTCCGCGCTCGGCTCGAGATACGCCGTCGTACTGTCGATGATCGGCATGGCGCCAGCCTAGGCCCGCCGTCGATGCTCAGCGCAGGTAGCAGTCCACGAACAGCGCGCCGCGCACCTCGCGCAGCTCATCGATGAGGCGGTCGACCAGCCGGTTCGAGATGTCGCCGCGCACATCGTGTGGACCGAGGGTGTGCAGCTTTCCGGTGCGCACCCGGATCACCTCCCAGCCGACCGCTCGAAGGGCGCGATCCTTGCGCTTGTCGATCGGCTCGCGCTGGCCCACATGCTCGAGGCCGTGGCGGCCGGTCGTGTCGTACTCGATCGCCACGTGCAGCTCGGGGATCACGATGTCGGGCCACACCTCGAGGTGGTCGAAGAACGGGGTGCGGGTGCGCACGGCCGTCGCCCCGGCCGTGAAGTCCAGCCGCCCGGCGAGTCGCTGGTGCAGGTCGGCCTCGGCGGCGGATGCCCGAGCCGGCGCGCACGCGCTGGCGAACGCGTCGCCCGGGGCGCGTGCCGCGGCATCCGATCGCTCGCACAGAGGACGCGCGGGCTTCGCCTTCTTCTTAGGCGGCGGGAACGACCCGGCCGGACGGATGCGCGGCGGCGCCGCTCCCGCGGCGCAGTCGGGGCACCACACCGAGCGACGGCGCTCGCGGCCGGGCCGCATCCGCTGCTCCCACGGGGTCGCGACGAAGATGTGGCCCACCTCGCACTGCCACTGCAGCCACACGTCGGCGGCGGGAGGAACCTGGGTGAGCGTGATGCCGTGGTTGAGGTCGGGGTGGTACTGCCGGATGAGCACGGGATACCGTTCCCAGTCGGCGCGGTACTGCCCCACGGCATAGGGCATCGCGGACTGCTTGGTGCGCTGGCGGCGCTCCCACCAGCTCTCCACCGGTTCCGGCACGACGGACTCCTTCCGTCGGAAGGCTATGCGAAGCCTCCGACGCGGCGAGCGTCAGTCGTCGTCCTCGTCCTCGTCGTCCTCGTCGTGATCGTCGTCGTCGTCTTCGTCTTCGTCTTCGTCCTCGTCCTCGTCCTCGTCGTCCTCGTCATCGAAGCTCGACGAGGAGGGCGACGGCGCGGGAACCGGGGCAGGTGCCGGAGCCTCGACGGGCGTCGAGACCGGCGGTGCGGGAATGACCGGCGGTGCGGCATCCTTCGTCGGCTCCGGGGTCGGCGTGTCGGTCGGCGTGGGCGTCTCGCCGGTGTCCGGCAGGGTGTCGCCGGGTGCTTCCTCATACTCAGCGGTTCCGTCGGCCGCCCCCTCTGTAGGCACAAAGACGGAAACCAGCTGATCGAACGCGCTCTGCGCGACTGGAGGAAGCATCCCGGCGGAACCCACCAGAGCGGCGGCACCCGATGCCGCGCCCATGACGATCGCCGCGGCGACCCCGATGCCGAGCAGACCCGAACCTGCTCGACGGAGCGCCCCGCCCGACCCCTCGGCCGCCGCGACCTGTGGCTGCAGGACCATCGGCGAGTGAGTGAGATCGAGGCGGAGCAGCAGCTCCTTCGAGGGCGTGACGTGCGACTCAGTCGCAGCTGTCCGGTAGTCCTCGAGAAGTGCCGCCAGCGGTCCGAGTTCCGGCCGCGCGCTGGGCGCGCTGCCGCTCGCGAGCTCGTGAGCATCGCGAGTCGAGATCCGCTTGGTGTTCGTCACACTTGCGCTATCGCGTGAACCACGCGAAAGGGTACGGGTCGGCGTCAACTTTCTTTCGCAGATTTTCGAGCGCCCGGCGTTGGAGCGCCTTGACTGCGCCGGCGCGCTTGCCCGTGACGCTCGCGATCTGCTCGATCGTGAGGTCCGCGACGATGCGCAGCACCATCACCACCCGCTGGTCCTCGGGCAGCGAGTCCATGACGGCAAGCACGGATGACTCACCCATCCGTTCGCTGGCCGCCTCCTCGGCGCTCGGAGACCGCCGCGGATCGGACTCGTCGGACCACTCCGCGGTCTCGCCGCGTCGACCGCGCGACCGATGCTCATCGGCGACGCGGCGCCAGGCGATCGTGAACAGGAACGCCCGGAACGCGAACTCGTCGCCGTCGAAGTCGGCAAGCTGGGAGAACACGGCGAGGAAGACCTCGCTCGTGATGTCGTCGGGTTCGCGGGAGCCGCGTGCCCGGGCGAAACCCGCCACGGCCGGCGCGAACTCGCGCCAGAGCACGGTGCAGGCCCACGGGGTATTCGACCGTGCTGCCTGCAGCACGGTCTCAAAGGAGACCCCCAAGGTCGTCCTGTCCCCCACCCGGACCATGATTCGACCGTAGGGGGTACACCCCCCGGGCGCGTGCCCCCAGAACGGGGAGGCATCGCGCGGGCCAATAAGCTGGCACCCTATGTCGCCGCGCCACACCCTCCTCGCCCTGCTCGTGGTGGTGATCTGGGGCGCGAACTTCGTGGTCATCGACGCCGGCCTCGAGGGTGTGCCGCCGCTCGTCTTCCTCGCTCTGCGCTTCATCGCGGTCGCGATCCCCGCGGTGTTCTTCCTCAAGCCGCCCGGGATCGGCTGGCGCAAGGTGCTTCTCATCGGCACGTTCCTGAGCCTCGGGCAGTTCGTGCTGCTCTACCTGGCGCTCGCGCTCGGGATGCCGCCGGGCCTCGCCTCGCTCCTGCTCCAGACTCAGGTGATCTTCTCGATCGTGATCAGCGCCCTGTTCCTGCGCGAGCGACCGACCGTGCGCCAGGTCGTGGGCGTGACGATCGGGATGCTCGGTCTCACGCTCGTGGCCGTGGGCCACAGTCAGGTGGCCCCCTGGCTTCCGCTCCTCGTCACTCTCGGATCGGCCCTCTCCTGGGCGATCGGCAACGTGCTCGCCCGACGGGCGAAGGCGGCATCCGGGCTCTCACTCGTCGTCTGGTCCGGCCTCGTGGTGCCGCTGCCGAGCCTTGCCCTCGCGATGATCGTCGACTCGCCCGCCGTGGTGTGGGAGTCGCTGACCCACCTCTCGATGGTGGCGATCCTCTCCACGCTCTATACGGCGATCGCGGCATCCCTCGTGGGCTACGGAATCTGGAACACCCTGCTCGCGAAGTACCCGACGAGTTCGGTCGTGCCCTTCACGCTGCTCGTGCCTGTCGTGGGAATCCTCGCGGCCTGGCTCGTGCGCGGCGAGGTGCCGACCACGACCGAGCTGATCGGCGGCGCGATCATGCTCGGCGGTCTCGCGGCCGCGGTGCTTCAGCGGTGGGGCGGCCGGAAGCAGAAGGTCGGGGTGGAGCTGCCTCCCGACTGACTCAGCCCGACGTCACCTTCGCGAGGAACTTCAGCGTGGAGGTCAGGGCCTCCTGCGCGAGCGGGTTGTCGAGGTGGAACTGGTACTCGTGCTGAAGCGCCGGGGTCGTGTCCTCTGGGAAGAAGAGCGCCGTGACATCCACCCCCAGCTTCTCCAGTTGGGCGGCCATGGGCTTCGAGTTCATCGCGGTGAGCGGGTCGCCGTTGCCACCGGAGATCCAGGTCGTGGGGAAGTCGGCGGTCACGTCGTCGATCGTCGACATCACCTCGCCGTTCGGGGTGTTCGACCAGTCCTTGTCGCCCTGGTAGGCCCAGAGCGAGATGCGGAACCCCCACCCGAGCAGGCCCGGGGTGTCGGGGATCCCCTTGAGGTCGTAGACCCCGCAATTGAGGATGACCCCGCGCACCTGGTCGGGCGTGAGCGTCGGCTCGATCCCCACCTTCGCGGCATAGGCCGGGCTCGTGATCATCGTCGCGAGCTGGCTGACGAGCTGCCCGCCCGCCGAGTCCCCTGCGAGCACGATGCGATCCGGATCGACCCGCAGCTCGGCCGCGTTCTCGGAGATGTAGCCGAACGCCTCATTGAGCTGTTCGATGGCCGTCGGGTAGATCGCGTCGGGCGCGACGGTGTAGTTGAGAGTCGCGACCGTGTAGCCCTGGGCCGCGAGAATGCGCGCATAGGGATCGCGCATCTCCTTGTCACCGGAGACCCACGCCCCACCGTGGACCCAGATCACAGTGGGCAGCGGGCCGGTCGTGTCGCTCGGGGAGAAGAGGTCGAAGGTCGTGTTCGAGCCGGCGTCACCATAGGAGATGTCGAGGGTCGCGTCGATCCCCTCGGTGGGCGCGTACTTGTTCATCTCCGCGACAGTCTCATTGGCCTGGGAGTTGAACACGACGCGCAGCAGCCAGACGCCCGGCCACGGGCTGAGGTACGCGAACAGCAGCATCGCGAGACCCGCGGCAAGGAAGCCGAGCGGAATGGAGTGGCGCTTCTTGCGGATCCACGGGCGGGCGGCCTTCTCGGAGTGAGTCTGGTTCACGCTGTGATTGTCGCAGAGGCGGGCATCCGCGGGAACGAACGGCACGGCGCCAGTTCGGGGCGATTGCCGGGGTGTGGATGTCGCGGCGCGCGGTTACTCTCGACGCATGTGCCGCAACATCCACACCCTTCACAACTTCGAACCGGCCGCGAACTCGGAGGAAGTGCACGCCGCAGCGCTGCAGTACGTGCGCAAGATCAGCGGATCCACCAAGCCGTCGAAGGCCAACGAGGCGGCCTTCGAGCGGGCGGTCGCCGAGGTGGCCCACATCACCCAGCACCTGCTCGAAGACCTCGTGGCCACGGTGCCGCCCAAGGACCGCGAGGTCGAGGCGGCGAAGGCGCGCGAGCGCGCAGCCAAGCGGTTCGCGACTACCTAGTCAGCGAGCCAAGCGGTCAGCCGGCGAGGCGGAAGAAGCCCCATACCTGGTTCGAGAGCTCGCCGGTCGCAAAGGTGATCGTGCGGCCCTCGTGCTCGGTCGTGTAGACCGGCAGTTCGTGCAGCTGAGTCGGCCAGCTCGGATGCCGCATCACCACGGTCTCGCCGGTGTCATGCCACGACACGTCCCACGGGTTGATTCCGTCGACGTCGATCGGGTCGTTGCCGAGCACGACGCCGACGGCGACCCAGCCGGGCGTCTCATCGAGGAGGTTGGGCATGCCGCTATTCAACACCCGGGACCGGTCGGATTGCTGAGGCAATCTCGCTCGACGAGCACGGTCTTCGCGGAGCCGATGGTCACCGTGAGCGGCGCTGCCGCCCGGCTGAGGATGCCAGGGATCGGGATCCACGGCCCACCCGCGAGCCGGTACTCCACCGCGTAGTCGACGGTCAGGGTGACGGGATAAGTGCCGTTCTGCTCGTAGACGTGGCTCGTCGGGGTGGGGTCGAACTCAGTGCGCGGGGTCCACGGTTCGCCAGGGGTTCTGCTCGTGCGGGTGGCGCCGTCGCCGTAGTCCCAGCGCCACCGCACCGGCGTGAACCGCACCTCGGCGCTCTGCCCGAGCAGCGTTCCGCTCTGGATGTCGCTCGCCCCGCTCGAGAGGAAGTTCGCGTCGAGACCGCGCACCGCCCAGCCGTTCGGCTGCATCGAGCGGGATGCCGGGGTCGGGCGGAAGGCGGCGATGTCCTGGAGGGTGAGGGGGCCGGTGACGGTGAAGATGCACTCGCGGTTGACGCCGCCGGTGACGCATCCGGGGTCGGCGCTGTTGTTGGTGCCTGTACCGGCGCCGGTGCCAGTGGCTTCTCGTTCGGTGGCGATCAGTTGTGCTTCGTTGTCGGCAATGTCTGCAATCACCGAGCACGTGCGATCGACCTGATTCGTGCAGTTCGCGCCTGTACTGAGCAGGGCCCACAAGGCCACGCTGATCAGCATGCTCGATCGTCCCAGAGGAACCGACGTGAGACCTTCAATGCGCCATCGGGATCGAGGTCGAAAACCACAACTGAGTAGAACGTGTCGGGCAAGTTCGGATCCAGTTGAGACAGACCCGCCGCGTCGACCAAGTCCGTTGGCGTCACGTCATCGCAGACAACAGCGACGACAGCCTCCTTCGGACCAAGACCCACTTTCCAAACCTCAAAGTCACGGAACGACGTGTTCCCCAGCTGCATAAGCCCCGAGGCTTCCCAGCGTTCGTATCCTGCAACCGTGTCGTCAAGAAAGGAACCGGTGGCAACCTTCGCAAGCCGCGCGGGATTTCGCCCTCCGTCCTGCCCGATCTCGTCCCCAATGAGGACGAGGTTTGAGTACGCCTCGACCGAGAGGATGTACGCCTCCTCGTCAGACGCGAAGGCGACGGTCGCCGTCGGACTCGGCGCGACATCCACCGCCTTCGTCGGCACGCATCCCGCAAGGGCGACGACAAGCAAGGCGGTCAGGGGCAGGGTCAGGAGTCGTCGCATCCCCCGAAGGTAGGCAAGGCGCGCGCGAGACCGAGCCGAGTATCCACATGCGCGAGGGGTAGCCTTCCCCCATGGCCGAACTGACTGAGACTCGCGTTGCCGTGTACATCGACTTCGACAACATCATCATCTCCGAGTACGACGCGGTGCACGGCCGAGGGGCGTTCATCAAGGAGAAGGCCCGCGGCGCGACCGGCAAGACGGCCGACCGGCTCGCCGAGGCGACCGTGAACATCGGGGCCGTGCTCGACTTCGCATCGTCCTTCGGACCCGTCGCGATCAGTCGCGCCTACGCCGACTGGGCCGCCCCCGCGAACACCCGCTACCAGAAGCAGATGGTCGAGCGCGCCGTCGATCTCGTGCAGTTGTTCAATACGTCCGGCACCAAGAATGGAGCGGACATCCGCCTCGCCATCGACGTGGTGGAGGACCTGTTCCGCCTGCGCGACATCACGCACATCGTGATCGTCGCCGGCGACTCCGACTACATCCCCCTCGCCCAGAGCGCCCGCCGCCTCGGCCGCACGGTGATCGGCATCGGCGTGCAGGGCTCCACGAGCGCGGCGTTCAAGAACGCGTGCGACGAGTTCAGCTACTACCACGACCTGATCGACGATCTCCCGGATGCCCCCGCCCCCGCCGCGACGATCGAGCCGCCGGTCGACGACCCGAAGCGTGACGCGAAGGACCTCATGGTGCGCGCCCTGCGGGTGCGCCGCGGAGACGACAACGTGGACGGCTGGGTCGCGGCATCCGCCCTCAAGCAGCAGATGAAGCGTCTGGATGCCGGCTTCGACGAGAAGAAGATCGGCCACAAATCCTTCACCGACTTCGTGAAGGCGCAGTCCGACATCGTCGATCTCCAGGAAGACGGCCAGGCCCGGCGCGTGCGGCTCAAGGAGCGCGCGTAGGCCTCACGACCTCGGGCCGAGCTCCGCGATCCCGTGGTCGTAGGCCCAGACCACGATCTGGATGCGACTGGTCAAGCCCAGCTTCGCGAGGATGCTGCTGACGTGCGTCTTCACCGTTGCGCGAGAGATCGACGCGGCCGCAGCGAGCTCCTCGTTGCTGAGACCTCGTGCCATCAGCCGAACGACCTCGAGCTCGCGCTCGGTCAGCGGGTGAACGACGTCGACTCGCGCAGAACTGAACTCCCGGATGAGGCGGGCTGTCGCTCGCGGCGAGACCATGCCCTCCCCGGAGGCGACGACCCGCACGGCGTCCGCAAGAGACTGCGGCGCGGAGTCCTTGACGAGAAAGCCCGCGGCGCCCGCGCGGAACGCCCCGAACACGTACTCGTCAAGGTCGAAGGTGGTGACCACGAGAACGGCCGGCCGGGGTGACGGGCGGGCGGCGATTCGGCGGGTGGCCTCGATTCCGTCGACGCGGGGCATCCTCACGTCCATGACGATGACGTCGGGGCTCAGGCGCTCACCGGACTCGACTGCGGCCTCGCCATCCGCCACTGCCCCGACGACGCGCAGGTCCGGCTCGAGCCCCAGCAGGGCGCTGAAGTCGTCGCGGATCCGAATGTCGTCGTCCGCGATCAGAACGGTGATCATGGGGCGCCCAGCGGCAGGGTCGCGGTCACCTGAAACCCGCCCCGCTGCGACCGCCCGACCGTGAGCGTCCCGCCGTGGGCGATCACGCGCTCGACCATCCCGGTGATTCCGCGGCCGGAGGTCGTCGCGTCCGGGATCACTCGCACGTCGCCCGTGGTGATCCCCCGGTCGTCGATCCGCACGATGACGGCGGCGTCCGTGCGCTCGATCTCGAGCCAGCACTCACCCGGTCCTCGATGCTTCAAGACGTTCGCGAAGGACTCCTGCGCGATTCGCACGATCGTCTCGTGGAGTGCGTCCGGGAGCTCGCTCAGATCCTCAGCGTCATGGTGCACGACCAGTCCGGCAGCCTCCATGCGGTCGATGACCGACGCAAGCTCCTGGGCGCCTGGGGCGGGCGAGAGCGGGGCGTCGTCGCCATCCTCCGTCCGGAGCAGGTGGACGACCTGCTTGAGTCCCCGAAGGGCGTCGGATGCCGTCTCGGCCGTGAAGTCCGCGGCGGCCGAGAGGGCCTCCGGTGTGTCGAGCCGGCGCGCGAGACGGTTGCGAACGACCAGTGCGGTGAGGTGGTGCGCGGCGACATCGTGGAGGTCGCGCGCGATCCGCAGACGTTCGTTGTCGACCGCCTGCTGCTGCTCCACGGCCTGAAGCTCGCGAAGGCGCGCGTGCTGGGCCACGACCGTGCGGCTCTGCGCCCCCAACCCGACGGCGAGCGCGGCCAGGATCGCCGGATAGAGGATCGACGGCTCCGCGAACGTGGTGCCGGTGAGCACCCGCTGCCAGGCGTCGGTTGCGGTGAGCAACACCAAGGCGACGACCCCGAGCATCCAGACCGGGATGGTGGTGAGCACCGTCACCCGGAAGATGACGAACACGATCACCAGATCGAGGGCGCTGAAGGTGCTCTGGATGATCGGCAGCACCACCGTGAGGATCGCGACCACGGCGAGCGCCCACCGCGGCCGCGACTCCGTGAGCCAGACGGCCCCCGCCGCGATCGCAGAGATGAGCAGGGCGGGGGCGACGGACATCCGGAGCCCGCCTTCCCCATAGGAGAAGGCGAACGAGACGACGAAGACGATCGCGGCGAGGGCTCGGCTCACCCACGGGGAGGCGGGAGTGGGCAGACTCGGCCGCACGGCGGTCACGGGGTCAGCGTATCAATCCGCTCTCGGGAGTTGGCGGCGGGGACGAATCGTCGCTGGTGCGCGATGAACGCGAACACCCAGATGATGAGCCCGACGATCGCCAGGACGATGCCGGGGTCGTTGGTCGCGATGTGCCCCCCGAGAGCGAGCAGCATGTCGTAGAGGAACCCGGCGAACGCGAAGTAGGTGAGCGTGCGGAACCGATTGCCCGTGAGGGCGTTCACGACGAGCGTGCCGGCGCCGAGTGCCTTGAGCACCCCGGCGATCGGCGACGACCATCCGGGGAACCCGAGACGCTCCTGCTCGCTGATCGAGAACGCGAGGTCGGAATAGGTGAGCGCCGCGGAGCCGAAGAAGAGCAGAGCGAGCAGGGCAGTCGGGATCCAGTACAGAGCCGAGCGTGCCGGAGTCGAGATCAGAAGGCGCTCGCGAAGGGTGAGTGAGGTCATGCCATCAGCCTTCCGACCGCCAGCACGGCGGGCATCGGCCAAAGGATGGATCCCCGGGCGACGGCCTTACGCGACCTGCGAGACCGCATCCTCTGCGGCGACCCACGCGAGCATCGCGCACTTCACGCGCGCGACGTACTTGGAGACACCCTGGAGCACGATCGCGTCGCCGAGCAGTTCCTCGTCGGGCTCGACCGTGCCGCGCGAGCGCAGCACCTCGCGGAACGCATCGATACGCTCGGTGAGCTCGGGCACGGTCAGGCCGGCGGCGAGATCCGAGAGCAGGGATGCCGACGCCTGCGAGATCGAGCAGCCGTGGCCCTCCCAGCGGATCGCGGTCACGACCCCGTCGGCGACGTGAAGCTCGAGGGTGACCTCGTCGCCGCACGTCGGGTTGAGCTGGTGCGACGAGCCCGCGGCATCCCCGAGCAGACCGACGCCGTGCGGGTTCTTCGCATGGTCGAGGATGACCTGCTGGTAGAGGCTCTCCAGCTCGCTCGACATCAGCGGCTCCCGAAGAACGCGGCGGCGTCGGCGATGCCGACGATGAACTGGTCGACCTCGGCCTCGGTGGAGTAGAGGTAGGTGCTCGCCCGCGTGGACGAGCGGATGCCGAGCCGCCGGTGCAGCGGCTGGGCGCAGTGGTGTCCGACCCGCACGGCGATGCCGCGATCATCGAGGAACTGCCCCACATCATGCGAGTGGATGCCCGCCACGTCGACACTCGCGAGCCCGACGCGCTCGACCGCCGCATCCGGCCCGAGCACGCGCACGCCCGGGAGTGCCGCGAGCCCCTCCACGAGCCGGTGCCCGAGCACAGCTTCGTGGGCGGCGATGCGATCCATCCCCACGGCGGTGAGGTAGTCCACGGCCGCGGCGAGCGCGATGGCCTGCGACACCTTCTGGGTGCCAGCCTCGAAGCGCTGCGGCGGCGGGAGGTACTCGGCGGCCTCCATCGTGACGGTCGTGATCATCGATCCGCCGGTGAGGAACGGCGGCATCGCGGCGAGCAGCTCGCGCCGTCCCCACAGCACGCCGATGCCGGTGGGCCCGAGCATCTTGTGGCCGGAGAACACGGCGAAGTCGATGTCGAGAGCCGCGACATCCACCGGCCGATGGGGCACCGACTGGCACGCGTCGAGCACGACGAGGGCGCCGACGGCGTGCGCGCGGGCGACGAGGTCGGCGACGGGGAGCAGCGTGCCGAGCACGTTCGAGACGTGCGCGAACGCGACGATGCGCGTGCGGTCGGTGATCGGAGCATCCTCGAGACGCAGCGCGCCGTCGTCGTCGACCGGGATGAATCGCAGGGTCGCGCCGGTGCGCGCCGCGAGCTCCTGCCACGGGATGAGGTTGGCGTGGTGCTCGAGCTCGGTCACGACGATCTCGTCGCCGGCGCCGAGCGCGAAGCGCGGGTCGCCCCGACCGACCGACGCGTTGGAGTGCGCGTAGGCGAAGAGGTTGATCGCCTCGGTGGCGTTGGAGGTCCAGACCACCTCGTCGGCCGCCGCGCCGATGAAGCGGGCGACGGTGGCTCGCGCGTGCTCGAAGAGCTCCGTCGCCTCCCCGGCGCGAGTGTGAGCGCCGCGGTGCACGGCGGCGTTCGCGGTCTCGAGGTAGCGGCGTTCGGCATCCAGAACCTGGCGGGGCTTCTGGGAGGTCGCGCCCGAGTCGAGATAGACGAGGGGATGCCCGTTGACCTCGGTCGACAGAATCGCGAAGTCGGCGCGCAGCACGGCGATCTCGGCCTCGGTCAGCGGGTCGGTGCGGGTGTCGAGGCTCACCCCTCAAGTCTCTCATTGGGCGCGGGGGCGGCTCCCCCCGAGGGATCGAGATCAGCTGACCTGGTGCGGCGTCCTTCGCCAGTGCACGGTCACGAGCAGCACGGCGACCGCGCCGAGCACATGCCACACCGCGTGCCCCTGCACGGGGAACGCGGGGTCGCACAGCGCGGACTGGTCGAGCAGCCAGATGCCGTAGGCGAGGGCGAAGGTGCCGAGGGAGGCGAGAACCCAGCGACGCGAACCCGGTCCGCCGCCGGTGATGCGCGGCAGGAGTTCGAGCACCACGCCGGGAAGCAGGAGCAGCGCGAAGAGCACCCGCCGAGCATCCGGGTAGAGGTATTGGGCCAGCCCCAGGATGACCGCCACGACGACGAAGATCGTCACCGCCGTGCGACCCCGGAGCCGCCCGCTGCGCCAGAGCGCGCCGAGGGCGAGCAGCAGTCCGAGCAGGTACATGCCGAAGACGTCGAGCCATTGCCCGAGGAAGGTGAGGGTGGCGTGGTACAGCGCGCTCGACAGGCCGAGCACGATGAGCAGGGCCCCCGCGAGCCGCACGATCTGCCGCTCCCGTCCGGCGGCCGGGCGCTGCAGCAGCACCCAGATTCCGGCGACGGCGAACGCGAGCGAGCTGAGGGTGGCCTGCAGCTGAACGGGGATGCTGCCGCCGACGGCCTCGCAGAAGCATCCGGTCTCCACGCACGTCGCCGGCGGGGCCGAGGGGATGACCGTGGCGAGCCAGTAGGTGACCGCGCCCAGCGCGGCGGTGGCGACGACGGTGATCGCGAGTCGGAGAGCGAGAGGCATGGCGGCTCAGTCGATTGTGATGACGATCTTGCCGCAGTGCTCGCCGCGCCCGAAGCGCGCCATCGCCTCGGGGGTCTGCTCGAGCGGCCAGGTGCTGTCGATGCGCGGGGTGAGTGCCCCGGCAGCGACCAGGTCGAGCAGGCGCGCGTTGTCCTTGTTGGCCCTGAACGCGAGCAGCGCCACCGTCTTACCGGTCTTCTTGAGGATGCGGGCCTTGGACAGGGCGACCGCGAGGATGCGCCGGGTCTCGCCGCCGACCGTCACGTAGTGGCCGCCCTCGGCGAGCGCCCGGGCGTAGTCCGCCGGCGCTCGGGTCGACCGCGCGTCGATGATCACGTCGAACTGCTCGCCCATGTTGGTGAAGTCGACCTCCCGGTAGTCGAGCGCGCGGGCGAATCCGAGGTCGAGGAGGAAGTCGCGCTTGGCGGCCGAGTCGACGCCCGTGATGTCCGTGACCCCGAGGTTCGTCGCGAGCTGCACGGCGAGACTGCCGACGCCACCACCCGCGCCGTTGATGAGGAGGCTCTGCCCCGGCTGGAGCCCCGCGCGGTCGAGGGCCTGCGCGGCGAGGGCGCCGGCGTGGGCGAGAGCCGCGGCATCCACGAAGCTCAGGTCGTCGGGCATCGCCGTGAGTGCGGTCTCCGCGGGGGTCGCGTACTCGGCGAAGCCGCCGAAGCCGGCGCCCGAGACGTCGCCGAAGACGCGGTCGCCGACCGCGAAGTCGCGCACATCGACGCCGACGGCCTCGACCTCGCCCGCGACATCCAGCCCGAGAAGGTGGCGGCGCGGCGAGAACAGCCCCTCACCGAGTCGGGTGAGGGCGGACTTGCCGGTGACCGTGCCCCAGTCCCAGTCGTTGATGCCGCACGCACGCACGCGCAGCAGCACCTCGGTGGGGCCTGGAGACGGGCGCGGCACGGTGCGCAGCTCGAGGCGATCGGTCGTGCCGTAGCCGGTGAGGTAGATCGCCCGCATGCTCATGTCGGGAGCCTAGCGAGTTGCTCACAGCCAGCGCCTGCGCGGGTGGACTAACCATAGTTAGTCCACTACCCTCGAACCATGAGGTCGGTGAACATCCACGACGCGAAGACCCACTTCTCGCGGCTCGTCGACGACGCGGCCAAGGGTGAGTCGATCGTGATCGCCAAGGCCGGATCGCCGGTGGCGCGGCTGGTCCCGCTCGACGCCGTGCCGGACCGACCACGTCGTCTCGTGGGATTCCTCGCGGGCCGCATCAGCATCCCCGACGACTTCGATCGCATGGGCGAGGCCGAGATCGCGGCACAGTTCGGCTCGTGATCTACCTGCTCGACACGCAGCTGATCGTCTGGGCGGCCGCGGACTCGCCGCGCCTGAGCGAGACCGCTCGCGCTCTGCTCGACGACGACGCCAACACCTTCCACTTCAGCTCGGCGGCGATCTGGGAGGTGACGATCAAGTCGACGCTCGGTCGATCCGACTTCGCGGTGGATGCCCGGCTGCTGCGCCGCGGACTGCTCGCCAACGGCGCCACCGAGCTTGCGATCACGAGTGACCACGCCCTCGCCCTGAGCGACCTGCCGTCGCAGCACAAGGACCCGTTCGACCGCATCCACATCGCCCAGGCGCGCGCCGAAGGCATGGTGCTGCTCACGGCCGACCCCGTGGTCGCCGAATACGGCGCCCCCGTGGAGCTGGTCTAGCGGCCTCGCGCTACTTCGCGAACGCCTCCGCCGCCACGACGAGCGTGCGCACGGATGACCCGGTCGCCCCCTCGCCGAAGAACGAGTACGGCGCTCCCGCGTTGCCCACGGTGCCCGCGGTGTCGAGGTGGGCCCACGGGATGCGCCCCGAGCCGTCGGCCTTCTGACCGACGAACTCGCGCAGGAAGAGGCCGGCGACGAGCGAACCGCCGTCGCGCACCGACGGGTTGAGGTTGGCCATATCGGCGACCTTCGACTTGAGCATCTCCTTCAGCTCGGCCGGCAGGGGCAGCGGCCAGTGCGGCTCCCCCGTGGTCTTCGCCGCGGCGAGGATGCCGTCGACGACCTCGTCGTCGCCGATCACGCCGGCGGTGCGTCGACCGAGGGAGACGATGATCGCGCCGGTGAGGGTGGCGACGTCGATGATGGCATCCGGGAATTCCTCGCTCGCGAGCACGAGCGCGTCGGCCATGACCAGGCGGCCCTCGGCGTCGGTGTTGAGCACCTCCACCGTGGTGCCGCCGCGCATGGTGAGCACGTCGTTCACGCGGATGGCGTCGCCCGAGATCATGTTCTCGGCGACCGCGAGCCACGCGGTCACCTTGAGCGGGGCGCCGAGGCGGGCGAGGGCGATGGTCGCGCCGAGCACGGTGGCCGCGCCGCCCATGTCCTTCTGCATCGTGAGCATGGCATCCGAGGGCTTGATGGAGTAGCCGCCGGTGTCGAACGTGATGCCCTTGCCCACGTAGGCGAGGTGCTTGGTGGCGCCGGCGGGCGAGTAGCTGACCTTGATCAGGCGCGGCTGGCGAGACGAGCCCTGGCCGATGCCCATGATGCCGCCGAGGCCCTCCTTCTTGATGCGCACCTCGTCCCACACCTCGACGGTGATCGGCAGGCCCTCGACCGCAGCGATCGTCGCGTCGGCGAGCGCCTGCGGCGACAGCTCGGCGCCCGGGGTGTTGACCATGTTCTTCACGGTCGCGATGGTGTCGGAGAGGATGCCGATGCGCTCGAGCGCCTCCTTCGGCAGCTCCACCTCAGTGGCGATCGTGACCTCGCCGACGGGCGCCTTCTGGTCGGCGAGCGTCTTGCTGCGGAAGCGCGTGAACGAGTACGCGGCCAGCGAGGCGCCCTCGGCGACCGCGGTGACCTCCTCGGCGCTCGTGAGCGGGAGGGCGAAGGCCACGGTGGCGTTGCCGGCGAGCTGGCGCACGGCCGAGCCGGCGGCGGCGCGGAGTGTGTCGACGGTCACGGCATCCCCGACGCCGATCACGGCGATGCTGCCGGCGGCGCCCGCGAGCGCGGGAAGGCGGAGCAGCTCGTCGGCCCTGCCGGTGAAGCCGAGGGCCTTCAGCTGGTCGGCGACGCCGGAGAACGACGGGTGCGCGAGGAGGACCGGGCCCTCCTTCGACGTAGTGGCGGCGACGACGACGACGTCGGTCGCGAGGGTGTTGGGGCTGTCAGGGCGGAGGGAGATCGTGAGGGCCATGGGTCCATTGTTGTGGAGACCGCGGCGCGGGGCTATGGCTAATCCGGCCGCGACTCTTCTGCTGGAACCCTGCCCGCTAGGCTCAGCCCATGAAGTGGAACCCGTTCCTTGCCCCGATGGTCACGCTGGGCATCGTGGCGTTCCTCGGAGGAGGGATCGTCGTAGTGGCGGCCCTCACGGTCCTGAAGTCGGCCGGCACTTCTGGAGAGTTCGTAGCGTGGTCCATCGCCGTGGCGGCCGCACCCTTCCTCTCCGGATTCGGTCTGATGCTCCTCCTGATTGCGTGGATTATTGCCGCAGCCAAGTGGCAGCGCGACTAACGACGGTTTGTCGTGTTCAGCTTGGACGAGCTCAGCCGAGACGAGACGACACGAGCCGGTTGAGGCTGACGTTCTCCTCGGCGGCCTTGATCACCAACGCGCGGTGGAGCTCGGGTGGGATCCGCAGCTTGAACTCTCCGCTGTAGCGCCGCTCTGAGAACGGAACGGGAACCTCATCGGCATCCATGTCGGCGACGACCGAGCTGACGAGATCCCGGATGCCGGTGAGCGCGGCGATCTGGTCTGCGTCGAGCCACGACAGGCTGGGGAACTCGGCGACCAGGCCGACGAACTCCGCATCCTCGGGGGACCACGTCACGCGATACGTGTAGTGCTCGACGTTCGTCATGGGTGCTCCTCCTTGTCGGTTGACCAATGGTGTCATTAATGACACCGCAGGCCAAAGGACTCGGACGCGAAAGTGAACTACGGCGCCTTGTCCTCACCCTTGCGGCGCATCGAGATCGCCAGGTTGATGAAGAACAGCACCACGGCGGCAATGACAATCCCGGGGATAAACGGACCGCCGACGACGAGTATGACGAGCTGAGCCACGATCAGAACGTTGGCGGTGATGAAGAGGATTCGTTGGGAGACGTTCATCTGCTTCCACATGGCTGAAGTATGGCTCACGGCGAGCGCGCCCCCAGACGCACAACTCCCCCAAAACGTTGCGTTGTTCTTCCGCACCCCCGCCGTCATGCTGGCCTCATGCCCGAAACCGACGCGTCCTTCGAGCGCGCCTACCGTCAGTACCTCCCCGCGGTCAGCGGCTACCTGTTCCGACGCGTCGAGCGGGAGCAGGTGGAGGATCTCGCCGCGGACGTCTTCGCGATCGCGTGGCGCAAGCGAGCTTCCGTCGCCGAGGGCGAGGAACTGCCCTGGCTCTACCGCATCGCGGCCAACGTTGTGGCGAACCACCGCCGCAAGCAGACGACCGGCAATGCGCTGCTCGCCGCGCTCAAGCCCGCCGACTCGGCACCGTCGGCCGAGGACATCGTCGTCGCCGACGCATCCCTCGCCACAGCGTGGCGGCAGCTGCGCCCTGCAGAACGGGAGGTGCTGGCCCTCGCCCTCGTGGAGGACCTGTCGCCGGCCGAGCTCGCGGTGGCGCTCGGGGTGAGTGTCAATGCGGCGAGCATCCGGCTTTCAAGGGCTCGGGCGAAACTCGCCGAACTGCTCTGAAAGAAATGCAGTCTCGCGACATTCCCTAATCATGAGCACCGAACACGACGACCTCAGCGCCCGCCTTCGCCACGGCCTCGACCGCGGACCGGCCCCCGAACTCTCCCCCGAACTTCTCAGCGGCGCCGCCTCGCGGCCCGCACCGCACAACCCCACTCGCGCGCTCCGCGTCGCCGGTGGCGCGAGCCTCGCGATCGCCGCGGTCACCGTCGGCGCCCTCGTCGTGGTGCCGGCGCTGTCCCCGCGCGCGCCGCTGTTCACGGCGGCCTCCGCGTCATCCGCCACCGCCGCCCTCGGCACACAGGAGGGCATGTCGAGCGACATGAAGATCGGATGGTGGGTGCAGTACAACTACACCGCCGACCCGTCGCTCTCCACCGAGGGTGGCCGCGGGCAGGTCTACCGCCTCGTGCTCGACGGCTCCGACCCCGAGGCGCGCATCGCGGACCTCGCCGCGACGCTCGGCGTTACGGGCGACCCGGTGAAGGCCGACTACTCGGACGCCGCGTATCCGACCTGGGTAGTCGGCCCACAGGACGGCACCGGCACCAATCTGTCCTACAGCGCCTACGGCACCGGCGACTGGTGGTACAACGACCCGGCGGCCGCGCCGATCTACGTGTGCGATCCGTCGATCACGCCCGAGAAGGCGCCCGAAAACGGATGCACTCTCGCGAGCGACGCCCCCGCCAACATCGCGCCCGTCGGCGACGACGCGAAGGCCCAGGCCGCCGCGCTGTTCGCTTCGACCGGCTATTCGGTGGATGCCGCGGACATCGAGCTCTACACCGACGACTGGGGCACAACCGCTAGCGCCTTCCTTGTCGTTGACGGAGCGCGCACCGCACTCGCCTGGAACGCGAGCTGGTCGAACACCGGCACCCTCTCCTACGCCTACGGACACTCCGTCAGCGTGGAGTCCGCCGGCACCTTCGACACGGTCTCCCCCGCGGCCGCGGTCGACCGCCTCGCGGAGGGCCGCTGGTGGGGCTCCCCCGGGCCCGACTTCCAGGGCGGCATGGTCGCCTACGCGTCGGATGTCGCCCGCCAGGGCGGTGCCGTCGGCGAGCCGGCTCCGGATGCCACGGCTGACGCGCCGGTGACAGACGTGCCCGTCGAGCCGACGCCCGTCGAGCCGACGACCCTCGTCGAGGAGCCGGGCGTTTCCGAGGGATCCGAGGGCACCGGCATCCCCGTGGACCCGTCGACCGACATCCCCGTCGAGCCGATGCCGGAGCCGACCCCCGAGGTCGTCAACGTCACGATCGACAACGCCACCCCGACGCTCCTGCTGCTCTGGGATGTCGACGGAAACGCCTGGCTGGTCCCCGGCTACGCGATGCAGATGGACGAGGGCTGGTGGAACGCGGTCATCAGCCTCGTCGACGGAATCATCGCGCTGCCCGAGCCGATCGAGATCGAGCCGGCGGTGGAGCCGGCGGTCGACCCGGCGGCGAACTAGCCGACCCGCTTCGGGCGTGCGGACGCTTCCCCCGGCATCCGCACGCCCGATTCATTTACGGCCGCCATGCCGCCCTATCGACTCGTGAAGTCCTCGCACGCCCGGTCGAGGAGCTGACCGTTGCCACCGACCCACACACCCTCGGAGAACTGTTCGTTGCCCAGCGGGGTCTGGAGTTCGATCGGCTGAGCCGATCTCCATGGACCCGAATCAACGTCGGAGACGACCAGACGAACGGACAGATCCGACTCAAAGAGGCTCTCAGCATCCCCGACAGACACCATGCCATGGGACGTCACGCCGAGTGGGATCTCTGCGCCCGCGGGGAGAGCGACCTCCCCTGACTCCGACCACCGAACGCTGCCCGGCGGATCCGATCGCATCACGTAGTCCTCGACTCGCACCTCGTGCACGGTCATCGAGGCGCAAAGCACTACGAGGGGCTGCCCGTTGCGAAGCGTGAACGAGATGGGCGGCGGGATGTTGGTCTGCTCGGACCCCGCGAGTGCGAGACATGCTCCTGCCGCGCCGGCAAGAACCGTCAGCAGGCGAAGTCGATCCATCTGCCGATGGTGGCACGCTTCTTGATGGGTGCCGATCACATGTTGATCACACGTAGGTCAGACCAAACGCTCGAGGACCTCGCCACCGAATCCGCTGCCTGTGGGTGCAGCCGAGCCATCGATCTAGCCCGGCGAAGTCAGGTCAGGGGTCTACGCTCCCTGTGTGAGCGAGATTGAGCCGAGTCCTCCCAATCGGGATCTCGCGCCCAGGCGCAACCCGCAGCTGGTTGTTCCCGTCTCGATTGAGACCGTCCACGAGCTCGTCGCGGATGCCACGCGCAACACCACCCTGGGGACGATCGCGGGTCAGTACTACTCCGGGTGGATGCTCTTGGACATGAAGGTTCGTTACACGCCGATCGATTCTGAACAGACTCGGATTGAGCTAGCCGCCACCGGAAAGACCCCCGCAATCGACGCTCTCCTCTTCGTTCAGCGGCGCGCGGCAATCCATCGATTCTTCATCGCAATCGACGACGAGCTCGAACGACGGAAACGGTGGCGCCCTGCGACAGCCACTCCTCAGGTCGAGAGCCTAACGTTGATGCCCGAGAAGTCGGGAGAGCCGGAATCCAACCCACCCAGCCACGAGAGTCAGCCCGGTCCCGACGATGATCAGGCCGGCCACGTCTAGCGGATAGAGGGGCACGAACGCGAGGTCCGACGCCGGGGCGTAGGCGTACCACGCGAAGCTCGACTGTGGCATCGCGACCATGACGCTCCCGACCACAATTGCGACGATCCCGACAATCAGCACTGACCATCGGGCGACGAAGCTGCTCATGCTACTCGGCGGTCCCGGCCCGCTCCAACACCAACTCGCGCACGCGCGCCGCATCCGCCTTGCCCTGCATCGCCTTCATCACGGCGCCGATGACGGCACCGGCGGCCTGCACCTTGCCCTCGCGGATCTTCTCGAGCACGTCGGGCTGAGCGGCCAGCGCCTCGTCGATCGCGGCGATGAGCGCCGTGTCATCCGACACCACGGTCAGGCCACGGGACTGCACGACCTCAGCGGGGGTCCCCTCGCCGGCGATCACGCCCTCGAGCACTTGGCGGGCGAGGCGGTCGGTGAGGCTGCCCAGGTCGATGAGCAGCGCGAGCTCGGCCACGTGCTTCGGTGACACGAGAGTGGACGGGTCGACGGATGCCGCGTTCGCCAGGCGGGCGATCTCACCGGTCCACCACTTGCGTGCGGCGGCTGGGGCGGCGCCGGCGGCCACCGTCTCCTCCACCTCGACGAGGAGGCCGGAGTTCACCACATCCTGGAACTCGAGGTCGGTGAAGCCCCACGCTTCCTTGAGACGCTTGCGACGGATCGCGGGCGCCTCGGGCAGCGCCGCACGCAACTCGGCAATCAACTCAAGTGAGGGCTCTACCGGCAGCAGGTCGGGCTCGGGGAAGTAGCGGTAGTCGTCCGCGTCGCTCTTCGGGCGGCCGGCGCTCGTGACGCCGGTGTCCTCGTGCCAGTGACGGGTCTCCTGGATGATCGTGCCGCCGGCATCCAGAATCGCGGCCTGCCGCTGGATCTCGTAGCGGATCGCCCGCTCCACCGAGCGCAGGCTGTTGACGTTCTTCGTCTCGGTGCGGGTGCCGAGCTTGTCGCTGCCGCGGCGCCGCAGGGAGATGTTCGCATCGCAGCGCAGGTTGCCGCGCTCCATCTTCGCCTCGCTGATGCCGAGGGCCACGACGATGTCGCGGATCGCGGCGACGTAGGCCTTGCCCACCTCGGGGGCATCCGCCTCGGCGCCCTCGATCATCTTGGTGACGATCTCCACGAGAGGAACGCCCGCGCGGTTGTAGTCGACGAGGCTGTACTCCGCGCCTTGGATGCGGCCGGTCGCGCCGCCGACGTGGGTGAGCTTGCCGGCATCCTCTTCCATGTGGGCCCGCTCGATGGGCACCTGGATGACGCGCCCGTTGGGCAGCTCGATCTCGACGCTGCCCTCGAACGCGATCGGCTCGTCGTACTGGCTGATCTGGTAGTTCTTGGCGAGGTCCGGGTAGAAGTAGTTCTTGCGCGCGAAGCGGCTCGTCGGCGCGATCTGGCAGCCGAGCGCAAGGCCGAGGCTGATGCTGTAGCGCACCGCCTGCTCGTTGACCACGGGGAGGCTGCCGGGCAGGCCGAGGTCCACGGGGGTGATGTAGGTGTTCGGCTCGGCGTGCACGTTGCCGAGGGCGGCCGGGTTGGGGGCATCCGAGAACATCTTCGTCTGCGTGTTGAGCTCGACGTGCACCTCGAACCCGAGCACCGGCTCGAACAGTTCGAGGGCCTTGTCGTAGTCCATGAGGGGTGCCTTGGCCATGGGGTCAATTGTATGTGGCGCGGGGTGGGGCCTTCGGCGGCCCCTCCTCCACAGCTCCTCTCCCCCACACCCGAGTTGTGCACAGACTTCTTCTACTAGAATATATCTTCGAACCTTGAGACAATAGATGCATGGCCCCCACCGCAACGCTCACCACCTCTTCGGTGGATGCTGCGGTGCTCCACGCCCTCATCGACCTCTCGTCTCCTTACACCCCGCCCACCACCAATGCGCTCTCGGATGACGCGCTGCTCGAGCACCAGGCCGTGCTCGCGGAGGTCGGCCGACGCATGACCACGGCCGCCGCTGCGCTGGCCGCCGAGGTGCGCCACCGCTCGCGTCCGGAGCTCGGGCATGACGGTCTCGCTCAGCGCCTCGGTGCTCGCACACCGGAGAACCTCGTTCAACGGGTCACGGGAACCACGAAGGCGCAGGCCACCACGCTCGTGCGCATCGGCTCGCTCCTGCCCACCGCACCGCCCGCCCCCGACAGGTCTCCGTGGCTAGTGGATGTCGCGGCCGCCGTCTCCGCTGGAGAGCTCTCCCTCGACGCCGCCGACGCGATCCGCGCCGGCCTCGGCACTCCCACCGAGGAGGTGCCATCGGATGCCCTGGCTCTCGCCGCGCGCACCCTCCTCGCTCTCGCGCCCGACCTCACGGTCGAGGCTCTTGCCGTGCGTGCCCGCGAAGAGCGACTCGCCCTCGATACCGCGCTCGTCATCGAGCGCGAGGCCGCTCTGCGCGCCAAGCGCTCGCTCACCCTGTTCCGTCAGGCCGATGGGATGACGCGGCTCACCGCCCTGCTCGACCCGGAGTCCGCGGCCCTCGTCACCTCGGTGTTCGACGGGGTCACGTCACCGCGCCGAGGTGGGCCGCGGTTCGTCGACGAAGCCGACTCGGCTCGTGCGGCCGCGGTCGTCGACGACACGCGCACCACCGAGCAGCTCGCCCTGGACGCCTTCGTGCAGCTTCTCCAGACCGGCGCGAACGTCGACCCGACCCAGCTCGTCGGCAGCCGCGGACCCGCGGTGCAGCTGCTCATCACCGACCACGACCTGCGCACGCGCGACGGCCTCGGGTTCATCGAGGGCCAGACCGAGCCCGTCTCGGTCGCGACCGTCGAGCGGCACATCTGCGGATCGGGCACCGTTCCGGTGCACTTCGACACTGACGGGCAGGTCGTCAACGTGGGGCGGGACCGCCGACTCTTCACCGCCCGCCAGCGCATCGGCATCGCAGCCCGGGACGGAGGATGCCTCTTCGCGGACTGCACCCGACCGCCGTCGTGGTGCGAGGTGCACCACACCAAGCACTGGGTGCGAGATCATGGCGAGACCAACATCGACCTCGGTGTGCTGCTCTGCAAGCACCATCACCTCATGGTCCACGACAACGGGTGGGAGATCATTCGTTCGCACGGCCGGTACTGGCTGATTCCACCGCCCGACGTGGATCCCGCCCGCACCCCGAGAGAGATGCCCACCAAGAGCGCCGCCGCGCGCCACCTCGCTGCCACCCGCGCATAGGGATCTCGCGGCGAACCGTCCGCGGGTCGAGCCCGTCGAGACGTCCCCGGCCGACCGCCCGCGGGTCGAGCCCGTCGAGACCTCCCCCCGCGTGGACCTCAGCCCCCGCGCCCTACCGCTCGACGACCCTGACGGACCCGGTGTCGGTCGCGAGCTGAGCATCCTCATCCACGGACCCCGGCTCAAGCGGCACGTCGGCCTCGCGTTCCATCCGCACCAGAGCGATGCCCCCGAGGATGAGCACCCCACCGAATCCCTGCAGGAGTGTGAGCGTCTCCCCGATGAGCAGCCACGCGAACACCGCCGCGAACACCACCTCGAGCAGCCCCACGAACGACATGAGCCGGGACCCGAGGCTCTCCGACGCGATGATGCTCGCGACGTAGGCGAACGCGGTCCCCACGAGCGCGACGAACCCGAGCGGTACCCACCAGGGCACCTCGACGGAACCCAGCGGCACCTCGCCGAAGTTGGCCACGAACGGCACGATTCCGACCGCCCCGGAGACCCCGAGCACGAGCGACCCGAGCATCAGCCCCGACGACGCGAACGCGACCGGCGGCAACCCGTTGCTGGGCCGTGCCGCAATGAGGTAGTACCCGACCACCCCGAGCATCGCGATGAGGGCGAAGATGAACCCGAGGCCATCCGTGCCACCGATCGAACCCGGACCGATAGTCAGCACCAGCCCGCCGATCGCGAGCGCCGACCCGACGAACACGACGGTGCGCGGCGGTCGACGGGTGCGCACCCAGACGATGCCGACCAGAACGAGCGGAGCCAGGTATTCGATCAGCAGAGCCGTGCTGACGGGAATCCGGGTAAGCGCGGCGAAGTAAGCCAGCTGGGTCCCGGCGACACCGATGAGCCCCATGCCGACCACACGCCACCGAGCGCGCCACAGGGCCGACCAACGCCCACGAAGCTGCACGACCGCGATCGGCAGCAGCACGAGACCGGCGATCCCCGCGCGAATCGTCACCGCGGCGGCGGGAGACCAGCCCGATTCGAGCAGGGGCTTGATGAACGCGCCCGAAGTCCCGAAGGTCGCGGAGGCCAGCACACCGAGGATGAGCCCACGAGTGGTGCGGCTGAGGTTCATGCGGTGCTCCGGCGGGTTGGTGTGGGCTGGTCCGTGTCGGCGGGTGGGCCGGGGCGGGACGTGGGGCGTGCGGGCCAAGGGGAACGCACCCCGGGCGAGCCATCTCAACCCACCCGCTCATGGCTTATCCCGCCGATGCTCCCGACACTAGACTCGTCGAGAATAAGGAGTCAAATTGCATTTTGCCCCTGACACCGAGTACACCCTCGAGTTCACCGTCGCGCTCGGAAACACGCATCCGAGCGCATCACGAACCGGACTCGACGAGATCGCGACACCCGGCGAACTGACGGCGCTCCTCACCGCGCACACCTACTCGGGGCGCTTCGATCGCGACCTCGCCGAGCTCCGCGAAGTGCAGCAGACCCGGGATCACCTGCGACGAATCTGGACCCTCCCGACTCACGAGGCGGTCGTCGACGTCAACGCCATGCTTCAGGATGCCGGTGCGCTCCCGTTCCTCACCCGCCACGACCACTTCGACTGGCACCTGCACGCCACGGCACCCGATGCGCCGCTTGCCGAGCGCATCCGCGTGGAGGTGGCGCTCGCCCTCGTCGACGTCATCCGCACCGGCGAAACAGGGCGGATGCGCGTCTGCGCCGCCGAGGACTGCGAGGGGCTGCTTCTCGACCTGTCCCGCAACGGATCGAAGCGGTTCTGCTCAGTTCGCTGCGGCAATCGGGTCAACCAGCTCGCATTCCGGGAGCGGGCGGGCGCGGAGGGATAGGGCTGCGCTCAGCCGAGCTTGGGCGCCTGGGCGAGCAGCGGCCCGCCCCACTTCTCCTCGAGCAGCCGCTCAAGAGTCGCTCCGAGCGTGTAGAGCCGAGCATCCTCACGAGCGGGCGCCATGATCTGGAACCCGACCGGCAGACCGTCCTCAGGAGCGAGACCGATCGGCAGACCCATCCCGGGCACTCCGGCGAGGTTCGCGGGGATCGTCGTCACGTCGTTGAGGTACATCGCGAGCGGATCCTCGAGCTTCGACCCGAACTCGAACGCGGTCGTCGGGGCCGACGGCGAGACGAGCACATCCGCCTTCTCGAACGCCGCCGCGAAGTCGCGCTGGATGAGCGTGCGCACCTTCTGCGCCGACCCGTAGTACGCGTCGTAGTAGCCGGCCGACAGCGCGTAGGTGCCGAGGATGATGCGGCGCTTCACCTCGGGACCGAAACCGGCCTCGCGCGTCGCAGCCATGACATCCTCGACCGTGCCCTTGATGGGCGAACGCATGCCGAAGCGCACCGAGTCGAACTTGGCCAGGTTGCTGGATGCCTCGGCGGGCAGGATCACGTAGTACGCGGCCACCGCATACTCGAAGTGGGGCGCACTGACCTCGACGATCTCGGCACCGGCCGCCGTGAGCAGCTCGAGCGCCTCATGGAAGCGCTGGGACACCCCGGCCTGGAAGCCCGGACTGTCGAGCTCCTTGACGACCCCCACCCGCAGGCCCTTGAGCGACTCGGCCGCAGCACCGGTGCGCGCAGCAGCAGCGAACGACGGCCACGCGTCCTTTAGGGACGTCGAGTCACGGGGGTCGTGCTTGCCGATCACGTCGTGCAGGAGCGCGGCATCCAGCACCGATCGCGAGACGGGACCGACCTGATCGAGCGACGACGCGAGCGCGATCGCCCCATAGCGGGAGACGCCGCCGTAGGTCGGCTTCACGCCGACCGAACCGGTGACGGCCGCGGGCTGACGGATCGAGCCACCGGTGTCCGACCCGAGCGCGAACGGAGCCTCGAACGCGGCGACCGCCGCAGCAGACCCGCCACCGGACCCACCCGGGATGCGGGTGAAGTCCCACGGATTCTTCGTCGGACCGTAGGCCGAGTGCTCGGTCGACGAGCCCATCGCGAACTCGTCCATGTTGGTCTTGCCCAGCGGGATGAGGCCGGCCGCCGTCATGAGCGCCACCGGGGTCGCGTCGTAGGGCGGGATCCAGCCCTCGAGAATTTTCGAGCCCGCGGTCGACGGCATCCCGATCGTGCAGAGCACGTCCTTGATCGCGACGGGCACCCCCGCGAGCTCGTGCAGCTGCTCACCGGCGGCGCGCCGGGCGTCGATCGCCGCCGCGTCCGCAAGGGCGGTGGATGACACGTGCAGGAACGCGTGCACGTCTCCGTCGACCGCGGCGATGCGATCGAGGTGCGCCTGCGTCGCCTCGACCGAGGAGACCTCGCCGGACGCGAGCTTGCCCGCGAGGGCGGCGGCGGACAGGTGGATGAGGTCGCTCACTGCTCCTCCCCCAGGATCGCGCTGACCTGGAAGCGGCTGCCGTCGTGCTCGGGGGCTCCGCTGAGTGCCTGCTCGGTCGTGAGGGTGACCCCGGGCACATCGTCGCGATAGACGTTGGTGAGCGGGATCGGGTGGCTGGTCGCGGGGATGTCGGGCGTCGCGACCTCGCTCACCTTCGCGACCGAGTCGACGATGGCGCCGAGCTCGCCAGTCAGCTTCTCGATCTCCTCGGGCGTGAGGGCGATCCGGGCGAGATTCGCGAGATGCGACACGACGTCGCTGGTGATTTCAGACACCTAGGCATCCTACCGGCGGCGGCGCGGAGGCTCGGGCGGGGCGGCGGGGTGAGCGGGGTCGCAAGGTGTCGGGGTCGCGGGGTTCCGGGTGGCGGGGCGAGCGGGGTTGCAAGGTGGCGGGGTCGCGGGGTTCCGGGTGGCGGGGCGAGCGGGGTCGCAAGGTGGCGGGGTCGCGGGGTTCCGGGTGGCAGGGTCGCGGGGTGAGCCGGGTCGCGGGATGGGGAGATGAGCTGGGTGGGCGGATGACGGGGTGCCCGTGTGCCCGAACTCAGCGCTCAGGAAACCGGGCGGCACTCGCTCTCGCCCTGGAGCGTCATCGCGGACTCGCTCACTCGAAAGACGAGAAGCTCATCGACGGCACTGTGCCCCTGGAGTTCTGTGATCTCGCCGGCGATGGTGGTCTCCACGGTGTAGCCCCACCGGGTCCAGGTCTTCACGACCGCGTCGATCGCCGACGCCGTGTCCCGAGGCGCGGGACCGATACGCAGCCCCGGATACAGCTCGCCATCCACCGCGATCGGAATCAGGCATCCGCGCGCGGTCGGATCGTCGTGGTTCTCCCAGACGCCACCGATCACCGACTCGGTCGCGTCGAGCGTCTCGTAGAGCGCCCCGCGAGCCTCGCCCGCCGACGAACCACTGCCGTCGGTGACGGCACACCCGCCGAGCACGAGCAGTGACGGGATGACCACGAACGCGATCGCGTCGAGCGTTCGTCTCACCGGCATCGTCGACCTCTCGCTGCGAGCCGCGATGACCGTCATGCCGCGGCGACCCGTGCGCGACACAGAAGCTCACGATAGCGAGGCAGTGGGGTTGCTCCCGTGAAGACGGCGCGCGTGTTGGCGCGTCGTCAGCTGCCGAAGGCCACGGTGTCCGCGTCGTCAGCCGCCGAAGGCCAAAGGCGCCCGCGGTCGTCAGCCGCCGAAGGCCACGGTCTCCGCGGTCGTCAGCCGCCGAAGGCCAAGGTGCCCGCAGTCGTCGGGCCGGAACCGTTGGTCACGTACTGACCCCGTCCGATGCCGATCAGGGCGAAGTTGCGCATCGACTCGGTGCCTGCACTGAAGTACTCGTTGTGGCCGACCGATGCGAGGAGCACCTCCCGGGTGATCCCGTCGACACCACCCCCGACACCCATGGGCTTGGCACCGTAGCTCGCCGAACCCGGGTCGCTGCCGAAGTAGGCACTGTTCGGGATCGGGTCCCACGCGGCCTCGCCCACGAACACGTTGCCGTTGCGCACATGCAACTGGTTCACCGACGTCGCGGCACTCCCCGGCGACCCGACCAGCGCGAGCGCATCGATCTGGAAGTCGTACTCCTGGAGCGCGAGCAGCGCCGCGGTCGACCCGTACGAATGCGCGACGACGCTCAGGTAGGGCTCGTCGCCACTTCGAAGGGCCTGAAGACCGGTGAGCGAGCTCGCGAGCGTGTCCCGACCCTGCTCGGCATTCTCCATGGCTCCGACGTTGGTGAGGTTCGGAGTGTCGTAGCCGATCCACGCGACCGTCGCGACGGTGCTGGTCGGCTGACCGAACAGCTTGAGCCAACTGAGCTGTTCGTCGTGCAGACGCGCCGCGGCATCCGCCCAGTCCCCCATCTGGTTCTCGATGGTGAAGAACATGCCCGGCACGAGGAAGGTGACGTAGTCGGCGGTGCGCAGATCGCCGAGCACGATCGCCGCACGACCCTGGCCGTCGACATCCAGAGTCATCAAGGTGCGAGCAGGCTGCGACTGGCGGGACCCGAGAGCGGAATCGATCGACTGGAGCATCTTGAGCTGCTGCTTGGCGTTCTCGATCATCGTGCGACCGGAGTCCCCCGCAATGATCGCGGTGAGATCGTCGATGGTCTGACCGAGCACCTCCCGGTTCGCGAGATCGCGAGCCTGGTACGGGATGCCGTCCAGGTTGCCGACCAGACGCGGGCTCGCCGAACGCAGGGCCGACCGGTGGTCGGAGTCCAGACTCGACCACCACATCGTGACGTCGGTCGCCGCCGGCGGGTGCGCGAGAAGCGCCTCGATCGCGCCCGGGTTCGCGGTGAGGTAGTCCCGAAGCGAACTGACATTCAGAAGCGAGAGCTGCTGGAGCAGTCGGGTGCCCTGCACGATCTGCTCGGGGGAATCCTGCGCGCTCGAGAGCTCGGGCCCGATGAACGGGGTCGGCGGTGCGACGGGAAGCACGCTAGCGTCCGGTCCGGCGAGCTCGATCCGCACGGGATTTCGGAGGTCGAACTCCGGGGAAACCGCACCGGGAGTCGACTGAACCGTGTCAAAACGCCCGATTTCGTGTACGCCGAATGCCTCGGCGACGGAATTGAGGGCCGCCGAGGTTGTGAGAACAGCTGTGACGTCAAACAGCAATTCGGGCCAATCCCCTCGGGTTGCACTCCCGCGAGCCGCCCTCCCCAGAACGCGCTAGTACACCCCCCATCGTAGGGGATAGACGGCATGGTATGGGGGACAGATATTTTCGGGCCGGTTAACTCTTCGATGCTCCTCAGCCGCACAACTCGGGCGAAAACCCCGGCCCTCCCTCGGGGGGAGCAGACAGAACGCGCGGGGGACACCGAATCCGGTGCCCGCGAGCCCGCGATATACCGCGAGCGCACGGATGCTATGAGCGCCCTTGGAGGAGTCTGGATGCCGCGGGTGGGCAGGCTCGACGAGCGCCGGTTGTGAGGCGCCAGATCCGTGCGTGAGCGCACAGAATGTGCGCGGAATCAGTCGAGCGCGGCCGGACCCTCCGCGAGGAGCAGCGCGAACTGGGCGGCATCGATGACGCGCACCCCGAGCTCCTCGGCCTTGGTGAGCTTGGAGCCCGCCCCCGGCCCCGCAGCGACGAAGTCGGTCTTCTTCGACACGCTCGAGGCCGCCTTGCCGCCCGCCGCGATGATCGCCTCGACCGCGCCCTCACGGGTGAAGCCGTCGAGCGAGCCGGTCGCGACGACGGTGAGCCCGGCGAGGGGTCCGTCGTTCGACTGGGCCGCCCCGGGACCGGGGTGACCGGGCGTCTCGAACCGCACCCCGGCATCCCGCCACTGGTCGATGATCTCAACGTGCCAGTCCACCGTGAACCAGTCGAGCAGGGCGTCGGCGATGATGCCGCCGACCCCGTCGACCGCGGCGAGCTCGTCGCGCGTCGCGGCCCGGATGGCGTCGAGCGACCCGAAGTAGCCGGCGAGCGCCCGAGCGGCGACCGGTCCGACGTGCCGGATCGAGAGGGAGACGAGGATGCGCCAGAGCTCCTTGGTCTTCGCCTTCTCGAGGTTCTCGACCAGCTGAAGGGCCTGACTCGACGGCACCGAATCGGCATCCCCGAAGAAGGGACCGGCGGGATCGAACGCGGGATCGGCATCCTTGCCGGTCAGCCTGCGACGCCGACGGAACGGCGTCTCGGCCTTGACCCGCAACGTGACCCCATCGCCGGTCGTGATCTCGGTGCCGGGCTCGTCGTCACCCACGGTCTTGGGCAGGCCGGTCTCGCTGTCGCGCACGACGACCGTGATCGGGAACAGCTGCTCGAGCGTGAGCGAGAACAGGCCGGCCTCGGTCACGAGCGGCGCAACCGCCGGCACGAGCGGCTGGGTGAGCGCCGCGGCCGAGACCTCGCCGAGTCCCTCGATGTCGAGAGCACCGCGACTGCCGACGTGCTCCACGCGCCCGCGCACCTGGGCGGGACAACTTCGCGCGTTGGGGCACCGCAGATCGATGTCGCCCTCCTTGGCCGGCGCGAGCGGCGTGCCGCACTCGGGGCAGAGGGTGGGCATGACGAACTCGCGCTCCGTGCCGTCGCGCAACTCGAGGACGGGACCGAGCACCTCCGGGATGACGTCGCCCGCCTTGCGCAGCACGACGGTATCGCCGATGAGCACGCCCTTGGCCTTGACGACGTCCTGGTTGTGCAGCGTGGCCTGCCGCACCACCGAACCGGCGACCCGAGCGGGCTCCATCACCGCGAACGGCGTCGCCCGACCGGTGCGCCCGACCGACACGACGATGTCGAGCAGCTTCGTGTTGACCTGCTCGGGCGGGTACTTGTAGGCGATCGCCCAGCGCGGCGCACGCGACGTGGCCCCGAGCTCCTCGTGCAGAGCGAGCTCGTCCACCTTGATCACGATGCCGTCGATCTCGTGCTCCACGCTGTCGCGGTGCAGCCCGAAGTACTCGATGAACTCGGCGGCCTCGGCGGCCGTCTTCGTCACGCGGAAGTGCGTGCTCGTCGGCAGTCCCCACTGAGCCAGCAGGGCGTAGGTCTCGCTCTGCGACGCCACGGGCGGGTTCGGCCAGGCGCCGATGCCGTGCACGAGCATCCGGAGCCGACTGAGCCGGCGGTGCATGAGGTCGAGCCCCGCCGCGTTCTTGCCCTCCGCCTTCTGGCGCAGCGAGCCGGATGCCGCGTTGCGGGGGTTCGCGAAGACCCGCTCCCCGGCGGCCGCCTGCTCCGCATTGAGCTCCTTGAACGACTCGACGGGGAAGAAGATCTCGCCGCGCACCTCGACGAGAGGCGGATGCCCGCTGCCCGCAAGCCGCGCGGGGATGCCCGCGATGTAATGGATGTTCTGCGTCACGTCCTCGCCGACGACCCCGTCACCGCGGGTGGCCGCACTCGTGAGGCGGCCGTTCTCATAGCGGAGGTTGATAGCCAGCCCGTCGATCTTGAGCTCGCAGAGGTAGTCGACGCGGCGCCCGGCATCCCGCTCCACCTTCGCGGCCCACGCGGCGAAGTCGTCGAGGCTGAAGACGTTGTCGAGACTCAGCATGCGCTCGGCGTGCACGACCGGATCGAACAGCGAGGCGGCCCGACCCCCGACGGTCTGCGTCGGGCTGTCCTGCCCCTGAAGCTCGGGGAACCGGCGCTCGAGCTCCTCGAGCCGACGCAGGAGCCCGTCGTACTCCTCGTCGCTGACGAGCACCTCGTCGCGCTCGTAGTAGGCGTCGCGCAGTTCGAGGATGCGCGTCGTCAGGTCATCGACCTCGCGCTTGGCCGCCGCGAGGGCGGGATCGGCGTGCTGAGGGACCTGGTCGGTGGAATCGAGTCGTGAGGTGTCGGCCACGGTGACAGTTTAGGCAGCGGCACCGACCCCGGCGGGGCACCGTGCACTCGACTGGGCGAGCTCCGCGCGGTCTCAGCCGCGGGCTCGGCCGCGAGCTCAGCTCGCCGCGTTCCACGCGTCGACGAAGCCCTGCACGACCGTCCCGTCGGTGTAGTTGGGGTCGCCGATCACGGCCACCCCGTCGGTGATCGTCAACTGTGTGCTGAGGTAGATCACCGTGAAGGCGCGTCCCTGCCACGCCCCCGAGGCGCGGAGGTCGGCAGCGGCGGTCACGACGTCGGGGTCGGTCGCGACGGGCGATTCGAGGGTGACGCTGCCCGTCGTGGGTGAGAGCTCGATCCCGCCGTACTGGCCGCTCGTGCCGGCGAGCGCCACGGCCTGCGCGAGGGTCGTCGGCAGGTCGGCGAGCGTGCCGGAGATCGCGACATCCGTTCCCTCGAGCGCGATGAGGGGAAGTCCGGCGGCCACGGGCGAGGCGGAGACGAGCGCGAGGAGATCGGCGACCGGCGTGGCGTACTCGGTCACGGCCAGGGAGCGGTCGGGAGCCAGCTCGAAGTACGCGGGCGGCGCTCCCGGAGTCTCGAACGTCTCGATCACCGAGAGCAGCGCGGCGTCGCCGGGGGTCACGGCCACGGATCGTCCGTCGGCGAAGGCGTCGAACTGCTGTCGCGCCCACACCGGGAAGTCGACGAGACCCTCCGCTTCGAGCTGACTCCGCAGCGCGGGCACGACGGCCGAGAGGGCCGCCACGGGCGCGAGATACACGTCGAATCCGTCGCACAGGTGCAGTTGGGCCCCGTCGATGTCGTCCCGCGCGACGAACTCCTCGGCGAGCCCGACGACGGAACGCTCCGGGGCGCATCCGGCGGGGCGATGGAAGGTCAGCGACACCCGGTTCTCGATGTCGGGGCCGAAGTAGTCATCGTCCTGGAGGTCGCCGGCGATGGCCACCGGCGTGCGGAACGATTCGAGTTCGAGGGTCGCGTCGATCGACGCGAGGGCACGAGAGACGGCGACCGCGTCGGGGCGGAGGGTGCGCACGTGCACGATGCTGTCGGACGCGTCATAGGTCGAGACGACCCCGTTGACGATGCCGCGCACGTCAGACACCTGTCGCCAGAGGTCGATCGAGCGTGCCATCGCCGCGTCATCCACCGCGACCGCGAAGTCGACGCCGGCGCGCCCGAGCCGCACCGCGACGTCGAGATGGTCGCTGAGGTAGGACTGCACCGAGTCGACCAGGCGCGCGAGCCCGGGCTCGTCGAGGTCGGGCGCGAGCTCGCCGCGGATGATGCCCGTGCTGTCGAACGCGTTGGAGCGGTCGGCCATCACCTCCACCACGGCGACGCCCTGCTGGCCGGCCAGCCAGTCGGTCGCCTGCGCGGGGCGGTTGGGCGTGCAACCGACGAGCGCCACGGCGACCATCGCGGCCACGGCCGTCGCAAGAGTGAATCGGATTCGCACGCGGCCAGTCTAGGGAACCGGGCTCGGCATCCGGCAGCGGCATTCGGCAGCACGAGCGCTTGCGTTCTAGACCGACCGGTCTATAGATTTGGTCCATGCCGGAGACCACTCTTCCTGGAACCAAGCAGCGCCTCGTCGCCGCAATGACCGACGGCCTCCAGCGCCGCGGCCTCCACGGCACCGGCCTGAGCGACGTGCTCCGCGACGCCGGCGCCCCCAAGGGCGTGCTGTACCACCACTTCCCCGACGGCAAGACGGGGCTCGCCCTCGCGTCGATCGAGGAGTCCATCGCCACGATCACCGGCTGGCTCGACGTGGCCCTCGAGAAATACCCGGACCCGCTCGAGGCGATCGAACGATGGGTGCGCGCGGCATCCCGTCGCCTCGGCGAGACCGACTTCGAGGGCGGATGTCCGCTCGCCACCATCGCGCTCGAGACCACCGCTGACGACGTCGAGGTTCGCGCGGCCCTCGCGAGCGCCTTCGCCACTCTCCGGGCCCGCATGGCCGCCGCGCTCGCATCCGCCGGCACCCCCCACGCCGACGGGCTCGCGATGCTCATCGTCGCCGCCTACGAGGGCGGACTGCTGCAGTCGCGGGTGGCGAACAGCGTCGAGCCGCTGCAGCTGGCGAGCGAGACTCTCGGGTCGCTGATCCGTGCGCAGCGGCTCACCGGATCGGTCACGGCGTGAGCTCGGAGGCCGTCGAGCTCGTCGCCGCCGACGGGTACGTGCTCGGGGCGACCCGATTCTCCGGGCCGTTCGCCCCGCACTCCTCGATCCTCATCGCGGGCGCGACGGCCGTGCCGCAGGGCTTCTACCGGCGCTTCGCCGAGTTCACCGCGCGCCAGGGCTACGAGACGCTCACGCTCGACTACCGGGGGATCGGCCGCAGCGCGCCCGACTCGTTGCGCGACTTCCGCATGGACTTCACGGACTGGGCCCGGTTCGACATCCCCGCGGCGATCGACTACCTCGCCGCCGAGGGCCGTCCGGTCTGGGTGGTGGGCCACTCCTACGGCGGGGCGTGCTTCGGGCTCGTCCCCAATCACGGCAAGGTCGCCGGTCTCTACGCCTTCGGCACCGGGGCCGGTTGGCACGGGTGGATGCCGCGGCTCGAGCGCCTGCGCGTGCTCGCCCTGTGGCACGTGATCGGTCCCGTGCTCATCGGCATGGTGGGCTACCTGCCCTGGAGCAGGCTCATGTCGGGTGAGGACCTCCCGCTCGATGTCTACCGCCAGTGGAAGCGCTGGTGCGGCTACCCGCACTTCCTGCTCGACGACCCGCAGCTCGAGGGCGTGCGCGACGCCTACGCGGCGATCACCACGCCCATGGTGCTGGCCAACTCGATCGACGACCGCTGGTCGCCGCCGCGCTCACGCGATGCGATCATGACCGGCTACGTGAATGCCCCCTGGATGCCCGTGGACATCGATCCCGTCGCGCGCGGCATCGCACGGCCGATCGGCCACATGGGCTACTTCCGGCAGAGCTCCCGGCCGCTGTGGGATGACGTCGTGGAGCACTTCGACGAGCTGCGGGCGCGGTAGGCCGCCCTCCTCGGGTGGCCTGACGACCGCGCGGGCTACTCGGCCAGAACGGGCACCGCGCTCACGGTGCGGTCGATCGTGCACTGGCCGAGCACGCGCGTGCCGACGTAGAGCACGGCGGTCTGTCCGGGCGCGACGCCGCCGAGCGGGAGCTCCGGACGCACGACGAGGTGCCCGTCGACCACCTGCGCGTGCGCGGGCACGGGATCGGCGTGCGCCCGAACCTGCACCTCGCACGCGAAACCGGCGGCCGCGTCATCCGGAGCCGCGCCCACCCACGTGAATGACGCCCCGGCGAGTTCCGCGATCTCGAGCGCCTCGCGCGGACCGACGATCACCTCGTTGGTCTTCGGCCGCACCTCGAGCACGAAGCGGGGCTTGCCGTCGTCGGCGGGGAACCCGATCGAGAGGCCCTTGCGCTGGCCGACCGTGAAGGCGGCCGCGCCCTCGTGTCGTCCGATCACGGCACCGGCCCGATCGAGGATGTCGCCGGGCTCGGCCCCCACCCGATCGGCGAGCCAGCCGCGGGTGTCGCCGTCGGGGATGAAGCAGATGTCGTGGGAGTCGGGCTTCTGCGCGAGCGCGAACCCGCGCTCGGCGGCCTCGGCGCGCACGAGCGCCTTCGAGGGCGTCGCTCCGAGAGGGAACATCGCGTGCGCGAGCTGGTCGGCGGTGAGCACGCCGAGCACGTAGGACTGGTCCTTCGCCCACGAGGCGGCGCGGTGCAGCTCGCGGGCGCCGTCATCCCGGGTCACGATGCTCGCGTAGTGACCGGTCGCGACCGCATCGAACCCGAGGGCGAGCGCCTTCTCGAGCAGAGCCGCGAACTTGATGCGCTCGTTGCAGCGCATGCACGGGTTCGGGGTGCGACCGGCGGCGTACTCGGCCACGAAGTCGTCCACGACGTCGGCCTTGAAGCGCTCCGAGAAGTCCCAGACGAAGTACGGGATGCCGATGAGGTTGGCCACGCGCTGGGCGTCCATCGAGTCCTCGATGGTGCAGCATCCGCGGGCTCCCGTGCGCAGTGTGCCAGGGGTGCGGCTCAGCGCGAGGTGCACGGCGACGACCTCGTGGCCGGCCTCGACGGCGCGCGCCGCGGCCACCGCGGAGTCGACTCCGCCGCTCATCGCCGCCAGCACCTTCATGTGGTCCAGTGTAGATCGGGGTGTCGAGGGGTGCGGCGGGTGACCGTTTCGGAGGACGACGCACCGTGCGCACACGGCGACACGCGCGGCAAGCGGCGAGTCGTCCTCCGGACGCGCGGGGTGGGGGTGGAGGCCGGGACCGGCGCTAGGCGAGCCCGGCGGCGCGGGCTCGGTCGACGACCGCCGGGAGCGCTGCCACCAGAGCGTCGACTTCCGCCTCAGTCGTCGTGTCGGCGAGGCTGAAGCGCAGGGCGCCCCGGGCCTCCGCCTCGCTGAGCCCCATCGCGAGCAGCACGTGGGATGCCTCGGGCACCCCGGCCTGGCAGGCGGATCCGGTGGAGACGCTGAAGCCCGCGGCATCCAGCAGGAAGAGCAACGAGTCGCCGTCGCACCCCGGGAACGTCACATGCACGTTGCCCGGGAGGCGGTCCACGGGGTCACCCCGCAGCACCGCCGACGGCACGGCGCCGTGGATGCCATCGGTGAGACGCCCGCGCAGCGCCCCGAGGCGAGCGGCGTGCGCGGGCAGATTGGCGGTCGCCCGGGACGCAGCGACCCCGAACGCGTGCGCACCGGCGGCATCCTGCGTGCCCGAGCGGAACCGCTGCTGATTGCCGCCATGCAGCAGCGGCTCGACGGTCATCGCGCGTGCGACGACGAGGGCGCCCGTGCCCACCGGTCCGCCGACCTTGTGGGCGGAGATGCTCAACGCCGCGAGCCCCGACGCCGCGAAGTCGATCGGCACCTGACCGAACGCCGACACGGCATCGGCATGCACGGGGATGCCGTGGGCCGCCGCAAGCGCGACGATCGCCTCGATCGGCTGGAGCGTTCCCACCTCGTTGTTGGCCCACAGGGTCGTGACGAGCGCGACATCCGGCCCGAGCGCGGCCTCGAGGGCGACCAGGTCGATGCGCCCCAGATGGTCGACGGGGATCCACTCGATCACGGCGCCCTCGTGGCGCTCGAGCCACTCGAGGGCGTCGATCGTGGCGTGGTGCTCGGCGCGGGTGGCGAGGACCCGCAACCCGCGGGTCGAGCTCGCCGAGACCTCGCCGGCGTCATCTCGCGGCCGAGATCTCGACGAGCTCGATCCGCGGTTGCCACCAGCGCGCCAGAACAACCCCTTCACCGCGAGGTTGATCGCCTCCGTGCCCCCCGAGGTGAACGTCACCTCGATCGGGGTCGCCCCGACGGCCGACGCGACGGCCTCGCGGGCGTCCTCCAGCATCCGCTTCGCCTGCTGGCCCTGCGTGTGGATCGACGACGGATTGCCCACGAGCCCGAGCGCGGACGTGTAGGCGGCGAGCACCTCGGGCAGCATCGGGGTCGTCGCCGCGTGGTCGAGGTAGACGGGCATGTAACAAGCATGACTCACACGGTCGATACTCTTGAGACCATGCCCGCCGATCCCTTCGCCGATCTCGGCGTGCGCCTCGGCCCGGCCGGCGGCACGCTGCGCGTCTGGTCGGCGAGCGCGACCGCCCTGGAGCTCTGCCTGTTCGACGAGAACGACGCGAGCTGGACCTCGGCGACCCTCCCGATGACGAAGACCGACGGCGACGTCTGGACGATCACGAGTGACCGCCTCGTGCCCGGCACGCGCTACTCCGTGAGGGCGAGCGGACCGACCGCACCCGGGAACGTCTTCGACCCGAGCCGCCACCTCATCGACCCCTACGCGCGAGGTCTCGCGCGCGCGAGCGACGGCGACTGGCGCGGCTACGTGCAGGAGCCCGACACCTTCGACTGGGGCACCTCCCAGAAGCCGCGCGTCGGCATGGACCACGTGATCATGTACGAGGCGCACGCCAAGGGCCTCAGCCGGCTCAACCCCGACGTGCCCGACGAGCTGCGCGGCACCTACGCCGGACTCGCCCACGACTCCACGATCGCGTACCTCAAGAACCTCGGCGTCACGACGATCGAGCTGCTGCCCGTGCAGCAGTTCGTGAGCGAGCAACGGCTCGTGAAGCAGGGCCTCACCAACTACTGGGGCTACAACACGCTCAACTTCTTCACCCCGCACGCCGCCTACGCCACCCGCGACGCCCAGTTCGGCGGCACGGGCGCCGTGCTGCGCGAATTCAAGGGCATGGTCAAGCGCCTCCACGAGGCCGGGCTCGAGGTCGTGCTCGACGTCGTCTACAACCACACCGCGGAGGAGGGCCTCGGCGGTCCGACCACGAGCCTGCGCGGCCTCGACAACCGTCACTACTACCGGCAGACCGCCGAAGGCGCCTATGTGGATGTCACGGGCTGCGGCAACTCGATCAACACCGCCACCCCCGCCGCCCGCCAGCTGATCCTCGACTCGCTGAAGTACTGGGCCAACGACCTGCAGATCGACGGCTTCCGGTTCGACCTCGCCGCCACCCTCGGACGCGACGAGAAGCACGAGTTCCGCCCCGACCATCCGCTGCTCACCGCGATCATGACCGACCCCGCGCTCGCCGACGTGAAGATGATCGCCGAGCCCTGGGATGTCGGGATGGGCGGCTGGCAGGTCGGCAAGTTCGGCGACGGCTGGAGCGAGTGGAACGACGGCTACCGCGACCGCATGCGCGACTTCTGGCTCACCGACATCGGCGCCGCTCGCTCCAACGGGTCGGCGCCGAACGGGATCGGGTCACTCGCGCGTCGTCTGGCGGGCTCGGCGCACGTGTTCTCGCAGGAGCGCGGGCCCCTGGCATCCGTCAACTTCATCACGGCCCACGACGGCTTCACGATGGCCGACCTCACGGCGTACAACGTCAAGCACAACCTCGGCAACGGCGAGAACAACCGCGACGGCACCGACAACAACCACTCGTTCAACCACGGCGTCGAGGGGCCCACCGACGATGCGGCGGTCATCGCGTCGCGGGCGAAGGCGATGCGCAACCTCCTCGGCACGCTCCTGCTCTCGGCGGGCATCCCGATGCTCACGGCGGGCGACGAGTTCGGTCGCACCCAGCGCGGCAACAACAACGCCTACTGCCACGACAGCGAGCTCACCTGGCTGCCGTGGGAGCACAGCCCGTGGCAGGATGACCTGCTCGCCGTCGCGCGCGAGCTCATCCGCCTGCGGCGGGAGAACCCGGCACTGCGACCGGTGCGCTACGGCAAGCAGGGCGAGACGGTGCCGAGCGCCACACAGATGGATTGGTACAACAAGCAGGGACTCTCAATGAGCGAGGAGAACTGGGACTCGCCCGCCGAGCGCACCCTGCAGTTCCTCGCCGCGTCGACGCCGGAGTTCGAGACGTTCAACCGCATCCTGCTCATCGTGCACGGCCTCGAGGACGACGTGGAGGTGACCCTCCCGACCCACGAGGGCGTCGCCGGGTACTCGCTGCTGTGGGACTCCGCTCTCGAGGTCGCAGCCGATCCCGAGGTCGACTACCTCCCCGGCAGCCCGCGCCTCGTGTCGGGCGCCTCGATCCAGCTCTTCCGCGCGCACTGACCCCGTTCGATGCGCCGCCGCCCCTGCGGCGCATCCCGCTCCCGCGCGCCGTACACGCCGCCGCGCTCCGCGGGCCAGCTACCCTCTGAGGGTGTCATCTGCCACCCCCGCGACCGTCGCGCTCACCACGGCCGGCATCCCGTTCACGGCGCACGCCTACGTGCACGATCCGGCGAACACGAACTTCGGGCTCGAGGCCGCGGACGCCCTGGACCTCGACCCGGAGCGGGTGTTCAAGACCCTCCTCGCCGACGTCGACGGGGCCCTCGTCGTGGGGATCGTGCCGGTGACCGGCAAACTCGATCTCAAGGCGCTCGCGGCCGCGATCGGCGGCAAGAAGGCGGAGATGGCCGACCCCAAGCTCGCCGAACGGCGCACGGGCTACGTGGTCGGCGGGATCAGCCCGATCGGCCAGAAGATCGCGCACCCGACGGTGCTGGATGAGACGGCGGAGCTCTTCGACACGATCTTCGTCTCGGGCGGCCGCCGCGGCCTCGACCTCGAGCTCGCGCCATCCGACCTGCTGCGGATCACGGGCGGCACGATCGCGGCGATCGCGCGCGACTGACCGGCGCCGGGAGCGGTGCTCGACCGACGAGATGCCCGATCCCTGACACGCGCCCTCCACCCGATAAACCGGCGGGAGGCCGGGTTCGGGTGTCGGGTGAGGACGCGTGTCGTTGGATCAGTCAGGGCAATGGGTGGGCCTCGTTCGCGGTGTTCCCGATTCGGGCGAGTTCGCCGCGGCCGGTGACCCGATCACGAATCTACGCGTGGGCATATTGGTGGACAAGAGTTGTCACCCACCCACAACGGGGGCCGGAAAAGTGCTGGTGGCACGCGGTATTCGGGCGTCCCGACGCCGACCGCCGTGAACCGGCCGGGGTACAGGATGCCGCCCCGTCTGCTCCCGTTCGGCCTCGGCCGCGGCGCATCCGGGGTACAGGGTTGTCCCCCCTCCGGGGTCCCCCACGCCCGTCGGACGGGTCAGGTCGGAGCGCCGAGCGCCCGGGCGATCCGCGCCCCCAGTTCGAGGTGCGCGGCCCGCGCCTGACGGAACGCGTAGCCGAACAGGAGGGTCGGCGCGGTCAGGGTGATCTGCACGTCGACCCGCACCCCGCCGCCGACGGGGGTCACCGTCGTGCGGTTGTCGACCGTCGTCGACGGCGCCTGGCGCGCCGTCATGTGCAGCGAGCGGTCGGTGCGCTCGAGCACGTCGGCCACGTAGACGATCCGGAAGGTGAACGGACCCCAGCGCAGTCGGTCGGTGATCCGGAAGCTCGCGAGCACCCCGGCCGGCGCCGGGCGCTCCTCCACGGCGATGATGAGCGGATGCAGCTCCCCCTGCCGCGTCAGGTCGCCCAGCAGCGCCATCGCGGCCTCCGGCGACGCCGGCGCCTCGGCGACGTAGGAGAACGACCCGGAGCGCACGGCGCGCCTACACGGCGACGGTGACGAGACCGAGTTCGGCCGGGCTGGCGAGCAGGGGATGCTGCGGCACCACCCGCACCGTGTACCCGAAGCTGCCCGCGCGCGCCAGCGGCACCGTTCCCGCGAAGACCGCGGGCTGACCCGGATCGGCCGAGGCGAGGGTGAGCGGCTGATGCGTGACATTCTCGAGTCGGTCCCCGTCGCGAGCGCGACCGTAGACCACCTCGACGGCGAGGTCCTGCGGAGAGAGCCCGTCGATGTTGACGCTCGCCCGCAGGTGAAGCTCGTCGCCGACCTGCGGCACGGCATCCACCCCACCGGATTCGACGTGGGTGACACTGATGCGCGGCCACGCCTCTCTGACCTTGGCCTTCCAGTCGGCCAGATCGCAGCCCGGCTGGTAGCGGTCGACGCTCACCGCGCGCTCGGCGCGCGCCGCCGGCGTGTAGAGGCGCTCGACATACTCCTTGACCATGCGGTCGGCGGAGAGCGCCGGCGAGAGCGTCGAGAGCGTGTGCCGGATCGACTGCACCCAGCGCTTCGGGATGCCCTTGGCGTCCCGGTCGTAGAACCGCGGCGCGACCTGGTGCTCGATGAGGTCGTAGAGACTCTCCGCCTCGAGGGCGTCGCGCTCGGCGGCATCCCCCGCGGAATCGGCCGACGGGATCGCCCAGCCGTTGTCCTCATCGCTGAACTCGGCCCACCAGCCGTCGAGGATCGACAGGTTGAGCGAGCCGTTGAGCGCGGCCTTCATGCCCGACGTGCCGCAGGCCTCGAGGGGCCGCAGCGGGTTGTTGAGCCACACGTCGGTGCCGGGGTAGAGCAGCTTGGCCATGCCGATGTCGTAGTTGGGCAGGAACACGATGCGCGTGCGCACGTCGGGTTCGGCGGCGAACTCGACGAGGCGCTGGATGAGGCGCTTGCCCTCGTCGTCGGCCGGATGCGACTTGCCCGCGATCACGAGCTGCACGGGCCGCTCGGGGTGCGTGAGCAGCGCGCGCAGACGGTTCTCGTCGTGGAGCATGAGCGTGAGGCGCTTGTAGGTGGGCACGCGCCGCGCGAACCCGATCGTGAGCACCTCCGGGTCGAGCAGGTCGTTGAACCACGCCGGGTCGCCGACACCGGGGTTCTGCTCCTGCCAGGCGGCGCGCGTGCGACGGCGCGCGTCGGTCACGAGCTGCTGACGCATCCGACCGCGCACGGCCCACAGGTCGGCGTCGCTGACCTTGGAGCTCGTCCAGTCGCACACGGTCGTGTCGCCCGTGCCGAGCTTGTCGGCCGCGAGCGCCGTGAGCATCGGGTCGGTCCACGACGGGGCGTGCACGCCGTTGGTCACCGAGGTGATCGGCACGTCGTCCTGATCGAATCCCGGCCAGAGCGCCCCGAACATCCCGCGCGACACGTCGCCGTGCAGCAGGGAGACGCCGTTGGCGCGCTGCGCCAGCCGCAGCCCCATGACCGCCATGTTGAACTTGGTCGGGTCGCCGCCCTCGTACCGCTCCTCGCCGAGCGCGAGCACGTCATCCGCGTTCACGCCGGGCAGCAGGTCGGGGGTGACGTAGCGGCGGATCATCTCCGCGTCGAATCGGTCGATGCCGGCCGGGACCGGGGTGTGGGTCGTGAACACCGTGCCCGCGCGCACCACCTCGAGCGCGGACGGGAACGCGAGGCCCTCGCCGATGAGGTCGCTGATGCGCTCGAGACCGAGGAAGCCCGCGTGCCCCTCGTTGGTGTGGAACACCTCAGGGAACGCGGTGCCCGTGAGCTGCGTGTACGCCTTGATGGCGCGCACGCCGCCGATGCCCAGCAGCAGCTCCTGCAGCAGACGGTGCTCTCCCCCGCCGCCGTAGAGGCGGTCGGTCACGGTGCGCAGGTCGTCGCCGTTCTCCGGGATGTCGGTATCGAGCAGGAGCAGGCGGATGCGGCCCACGGCCACCTGCCACACCCGGGCGTACAGGGCACGGCCGTCGGGCAGGGCCAGAGCGACCTGGGCCGCGGTGCCGTCCGGGTGGCGCAGCACCGTGAGAGGGAGGCCGTCGGGGTCGAGCACGGGGTAGCTCTCGAGCTGCCAGCCCTCCCGCGAGATCGCCTGGCGGAAGTAGCCCGCGCGGTAGAAGAGCCCCACCCCGATGATGGGCACGCCGAGGTCGCTCGCGCTCTTGAGGTGGTCGCCCGCGAGGATGCCGAGACCGCCGGAGTACTGCGGCAGGGCGGCAGCGATGCCGAACTCCGGGGAGAAGTAGCCGATCGCCGTCGGGGCGTCGGTGAGGCTCTGGTACCAGCGCGGCTTCTCGAGGTAGTCGTGGAGGTCGTCGACGAGCGCGTTCGCGGAGGCGACGAAGGCGGGGTCGGCCGCGAGCTCGGCCAGCCTGGCGGGCTCGACCGCGCCGAGAAGGGCGATCGGATCGTTCGCCGTCAGCTCCCACAGGGCGGGGTCGATCGAGGCGAAGAGGCGGCGGGTGGGCTCATGCCACCACCACCGAAGGTTGGTGGAGAGCTCGTCGAGGGGCGCCAGGGCCTCAGGCAGGACGGTGCGGACGGTAAACCGGCGGATCGCTTTCACAAGAGGTCAGCCTAAGGGCAGGAAGTTCATGGATGTAAAGCGCTTGCATACTGCCCGTGTCGCGGTACGGTCGAACCGTGGTAGACGAGTACGAACCAAAGCTGGGTCGCATCCCGATCCGCCACCTCACGCCCCGCGTGCCTGAGGACCGCTGGCCGACGTCGGCCTACCGCGGCGAGGTCGTGCCGTTCGCCGCGACCGTGTTCCGCGAGGGCCACGACCAGCTCGGGGTGCGCCTCGTGCTGACGGACCCCGCGGGCCGCACGACGACCCTGCGCATGCGCTCCGGAGCGCCCGGCACCGACCGCTGGCACGCGGATGCCCTGCTCGATTCCGAGGGCGAGTGGACGTGGCACGTGCGGGCCTTCTCCGACGACTGGGCGACCTGGCTGCACAACGCCGAAATCAAGATCCCCGCCGGCGTCGACGTCGCGCTCATGGTGCTCATGGGCCGCCAATTGCTCGAGCGGGCGGGCAGCCGCAAGATCGTCACGGACACTCTCGCGGCGTTCCTGGATCCCGCGCTCACCCCCGCCCAGAAGCTCGCGCGCGCCCTCGATCCCCAGCTGACCACCGCCATTGAGGCCAAACCGCTCGCGAGCCTGGTCACCCAGAGCGAGACGCTCACGATCCACGTGGAGCGCGAGCGCGCCGGGGTCGGCAGCTGGTACGAGTTCTTCCCGCGCTCCGAAGGGGCCGTGAAGGCGAAGGACGGCACCTGGACCAGCGGCACCTTCCGCACCGCGGCGCAGCGGCTCCAGGGTGTCGCCGACATGGGCTTCGACGTGCTCTACCTGCCGCCGATCCATCCCATCGGCCAGACGAACCGCAAGGGGCCGAACAACACCCTCGTGACCAAGCCCGGCGATCCCGGCTCGCCGTGGGGCGTCGGATCGGCCGCGGGCGGACACGACGCCGTGCATCCGGACCTCGGCACGCTCGCCGACTTCCAGCAGTTCCTCCTCGCCGCATCGAAGGTGGGGATCGAGGTCGCCATCGACCTCGCGCTCCAGTGCTCCCCCGATCACCCGTGGGTCACCGAGCATCCGGAATGGTTCACGACCCTGCCCGACGGGTCGATCGCGTTCGCCGAGAACCCGCCGAAGAAGTACCAGGACATCTACCCCATCAACTTCGACAACGACCCCGACGGGATCCGCGCCGAGGTGCTGCGCCTCCTGCGCTTCTGGATCGGGGTCGGCGTGCGGATCTTCCGCGTCGACAACCCGCACACCAAGCCCCTGCTGTTCTGGGAACTCACCCTGCGCGAGATCAACACCGAGTTTCCGGATGTCATCTTCCTCGCCGAGGCGTTCACACGCCCGGCGATGATGCAGTCGCTCGCCCAGGTGGGCTACCAGCAGTCGTACAGCTACTTCACGTGGCGCAACACCAAGCCCGAGCTGGAGGAATTCCTCTCCTCGATCTCGCACGACACGAGCGCCTTCATGCGCCCCAACCTCTTCGTGAACACGCCTGACATCCTCACCGAGTACCTCCAGTTCGGTGGACGCCCCGCCTACAAGATCCGCGCCGCGATCGCCGCGACGGCGAGCCCGAACTGGGGCGTCTACGCCGGCTACGAGCTGTTCGAGCACGTGGCCCGGCCGGGCTCCGAGGAGAACATCGACAACGAGAAGTACGAGTACAAGCAGCGGGACTGGGCCGCGGCCGAGAAGGCGGGCAACTCGCTCGCGCCCTACCTCACGCGCTTGAATCTCATCCGGGCCGCTCACCCCGCGCTGCGCCAGTTGCGCAACCTCGACATCCACTGGAGCGATGACGAGGCGATGCTCGTCTACACGAAGCACCTCGACGGGGCATACCTGCCCGGCGGCGTCAGCGACTCGATCATCGTCGTGGCCAACGTCGACCCGCACTCGGTGCGCGAGACGACGGTGCACCTCGACCTCACCCGGATCGGGCTGGAGGCCGACGCCCGATTCACCGTGCACGACCTGATCACCGGGGCGCGCTTCGAGTGGGGCCGCGACAACTACGTGAGACTCGACGCATTCACCGAGCCGGTGCACATCCTGCACGTGGACACGACCCCGATCGGGAAGAAGCGCCCATGAGCGACGACACACCCGCGGCACCGGCGCCGCGGAAAGCCGCGGCGAAGAAGGCTGCGGCAGCACCCACGGCGAAGGCCGCTGCAGCAGCGGAAGCGACGGCCACGAAGTCCGAGTCCGAGAAAGTGAAGCCCGCGAAGGCTGAGTCCACGAAGGCCGAGCCCGCGAAAGTGAAGCCCGCGAAGGCTGATTCCGCCAAAGCGGAGCCCGCGAAAGCGAAGCCCGAGAAGGCCGCACCCGCCAAAGCGAAGACCGCCGCGTCGACTGCCGCCCCGGCCTCGAGCACCCCCGGCCTGCCGGTGCTGCATCCCGATCACATCGCCGCGCTCGTCGGCGGGTCGCATCCTCAGCCGCACGCGACGCTAGGACAGCATCCGGTCGACGGCGGGCACGTCATCCGCGTCATCCGCCCGCTCGCGGCGACCGTCACGGCGATCCGCGCCGACGGCTCTCGCCTCACGCTCGAGCACCTCGCCGACGGGCTCTGGCAGGGCCTCGCGCCGCTGCCCGCCCAGGCCTACGTCGTCGAGACGAGCTACGACAACGGCCCGACCTGGACGGCCGACGACCCCTACCGCTTCGTGCCCTCCGTCGGCGAGATCGACCTCTACCTCTGGGGCGAAGGCCGCCACGAGCAGCTCTGGCACGTGCTCGGCGCGCACTTCCGCCCGCACGAGGATGTCGTCGGCACGAGCTTCAGCGTGTGGGCGCCGCACGCGCGCGCCGTGCGCGTCGTCGGCGACTTCAACGGCTGGAACGGCGTGGGCCACGCGATGCGCCGCCTCGACGACAACGGGGTCTGGGAGCTCTTCGTCCCCGGGCTGCATCCCGGCACCGCCTACAAGTTCGAGCTGCTCAGCCAGGCCGGCGTCTGGGTCACACGCGCCGACCCGATGGCGCGCTATACCGAGGTGCCGCCCGCGACCGCGTCGAAGGTCGGCCAGTCGCTTTACACGTGGGACGACGGCGAGTGGATGACGCGGCGCGCGAGCACCGACCCGCACAACTCCCCGATGAGCGTCTACGAACTGCACGTGGGCTCCTGGCGTCCCGGGCTCGACTACCGGGCGCTTGCCGACGAGCTCATCGGCTACCTGCAGCAGCTCGGCTTCACCCACGTGGAGTTCATGCCGCTCGCCGAGCATCCCTTCGGCGGATCGTGGGGCTACCAGGTGACCGGGTATTTCGCCCCGACCAGCCGGTTCGGGCATCCGGACGACCTCAAATACCTCATCGACCGCCTGCACAACGCCGGCATCGGCGTGCTCATGGACTGGGTGCCCGGCCACTTCCCCAAGGACGAGTGGGCGCTCGCGAAATTCGACGGCCAGCCGCTGTACGAGCACAGCGACCCGCGCCGCGGCGAGCAGATGGACTGGGGCACCCTGATCTTCGACTTCGGCCAGTCGCAGGTGCGCAACTTCCTCGTCGCAAACGCGCTGTACTGGCTCGAGGAGTTCCACATCGACGGCCTGCGCGTCGACGCGGTCGCGAGCATGCTCTATCTCGACTACTCCCGCGAGGAGGGTCAGTGGCTGCCCAACCAGTACGGCGGGCGCGAGAACCTCGAAGCCATCAGCTTCCTCCAGGAGGTCAACGCCACCGCCTACAAGCGCAACCCGGGCATCGTCATGATCGCCGAGGAGTCGACGAGCTGGCCGGGCGTGACCCGGCCGACCGCGTCATCCGGGCTCGGGTTCGGCCTCAAATGGAACATGGGGTGGATGCACGACTCCCTGCGGTACATGCAGGAGGACCCGATGTACCGCTCGTACCACCACAACGACATCACGTTCTCCTTCTTCTACGCGTTCAGCGAGAGCTTCCTGCTGCCGATCAGTCACGACGAGGTCGTGCACGGCAAGGGTTCGCTGCTGCACAAGATGCCTGGCGACCAGTGGCAGAAGCTCGCCAACGTTCGGGTGTACCTCTCCTTCATGTGGGCGCACCCCGGCAAGCAGCTGCTCTTCATGGGCAGCGAGTTCGGGCAGCCGAGCGAGTGGAGCGAGGAGCGCGGACTCGACTGGTGGATCCTCGACCAGCCCGTGCACCAAGGCCTCCAGCGCCTCGTCGGGGAGCTCAACCGCGTGTACCGCTCCTCTCCCGCGCTGTGGGAGCAGGACAACGACGCCGCCGGCTTCGAGTGGATCGACGGGGGCAACTCCACGCAGAACGTGCTCGCCTTCGTGCGGTGGTCGCGCTCGGGCACGCCGCTCGTCGGCGTCTTCAACTTCAGCGGCAACCCCGTGGGGCCCTACCGCCTCGGCCTCCCGTTCGCGGGGCTGTGGGACGAGGTCATCAACACGGATGCCGGAGAGTTCGGCGGGTCCGGCGTCGGCAACTTCGGGGCCGTCGACGCGCGCGAGGAGCCCTGGGGCGGACGCCCCGCTTCCGCGGAACTCACCCTGCCGCCGCTCGGCGGGCTCTGGCTGGCGCCGCGCGGCTGACCTCAGGCGGGTCGAGCTCGTCGAGACCTCACGGGCGGCTACTTGTCGGTGAGATCGCGACGGGCTCGATCCTCCTGCTCGTCCTCCTCGAGGCGCTTGGCGAGCAGGGTTCCCGGCTTGACCGTGAGCATGGCGCGGAACAGCGACCGGCGCACCGTGCCGGTCGGGGCGACCTGCGCGGCTCGGATGACCTCGAGGGTGCGCGGGTCGCGCAGGGCGAACCCGCGGAAGTCGTACATCGTCGAGTAGCCGGCGGCGCGCTCGAGCTTGGCCGTCGAGAGCGAGCGCAGGCCGAAGAGAGTCGAGAGCGCCGCAGGCACGATCACGAGAACAACGAGAAGCGCGATGGACCCCGCCCCCGTGATGCCGAACCCGACGGGCATAATCAGTCCGGCCACGAGGCCGATCACGATGCCCAGTCCGGCGATCCGACCCCAGACGTCGTACTGGCCCGCGGTCGGGCCGGGAACGAGAACCGGGTTCGCGTCGCTGTCCTTCATCCGATCAGTAGAGCAGAAGGGTGAGCCGCCGTCGAGCCGCGAGCACCCGCGGATCCTCGGGGCCGGCGATCTCGAAGTACTCGAGCAGGCGCGTGCGCACCGCCGTCTTGCCGTCCGCGTCGAGGCTCGGGAACAGGTCGAGGAGACGCGCGAACGCGTCGTCGAGGTGGCCACCCGATACGTCGAGATCGGCGACCGCCAGCTGGGCGTCCACGTCATCCGGAGCCTGGGCCGCCGCGGTGCGCACGGCGTCGGCCGTCGTGCCCTCGAGGCGGGCGAGCAGGGAGACCTGCGCGAGGCCGGCGACGGCGAGGAAGTCGCGCGGGTTCTGGGCGATCGCGGTCTCATAGGCGGTGATCGCGGCGGCGAAGTCACCCCGGGTGATCGCGTCGTAGGCGTCCTGGTGCAGCGGCGGCAGCGGCTCCTCGGCGGGCTCGGCCGGCTCGACGCCGTCCACGGCGAGGGTGCCGGTGACGTTCTGCTGGGCGGCGAGCTGCAGGAGCTGATCGAGGATCGCCTGCACCTCGGGCTCGCTCGGCATCCCCGCGAACAACGGGACGGGGCGCCCGCCGACGACGGCGGCGACCGTGGGCACCTCCTGCACCTGGAAGGCCTGCGCGAGCTGCGGGTTGCGGGTCGCATCCACCGTGGCGAGCGCGATGCGTCCCGCATAGCCGGCGATGAGCTCGCCGAGCGCGGGCTCGACGCCCTGACCGTAGAACTCGATGACGACCGGCACCGTCGAGGAGAGATCGAGAATCTCCGTGAAAGCGGCATCCGACGTCTCGCGCACGACGCCCCCGGACGGGGCCCCCGCGGGCGGAGCGGTCGGACGAACGAGCGAGGACAGGTCGACGGCGCCGCGCAGGTTCGCGCCGCTCAGGGGGGCGTTGGTCATCCGATCTCCGTTGCGCTCACAAGGCCCTGACTGTAGCCGAGCAGAATGATCTTGGCATCGCTGCCCGCCGGAGGCACGTAGAACAGCAGTTGGTCCCCGTAGGTGGCGATGACGCCCTTCGTGCTGATCGCGAGCCCCGAGAGGGCCTTCACCTGCCCGGTGGGGTTGACCGCCGCGCCCGCCTCGACGGGGCGCACGATGGTCGTCTCGTTGAGGTTGACGGCGACGATCGCTCCGGCATCGTTGGTCGCGAGGGCGATCGGGTCGGCCGGACCGAGATCGTGACCGAACTCGACGCTCGCGGTGCTCGGCAACGACGCCCGGATCTGCTTCTTGGCCGACAGGCCCACGGCTGTGCGCAGGCTGTCGCCCTCCGCCTCGAACGCCAGGAACGCGTCGCTCTCGACGTCCTTCTCGAGGATGTCGCCGTAGGCGAGGGCCACGTCGTCCGGCGACATCGTGAGCAGGCCGATGTCGCTCGAGAGCCGGGCAGCGCCGACACTCGCGGGCGCGACATCCGGAAGCACGACCGCGGGCTCGAGCGTGATGGCGTAGCTCACCTTGTAGTCCGAGCGCGGATCCTCCTGCTCGAGGAAGAGGGCGACCGGGGGCACGGTGTCGTCATCGGTGTTCTGCACGACCGCGAAGATCGTGCGCGGCCAGACGTCGGTCTGCTGCGGCAGCACGAGCTGCACGGGACCCTGCGGGATGGCCTGCAGCGCCGCGATCGACGGGTCCGCGCCGCGGATCGTGTAGTTGGCCTTGCGCAGCTCGAGGGCGGGACCCGTGAAGCGCGTCTCGAGGAGCGTCGCATCCCTCGTCTCGTCGGCCTTCGTGACGACGTCGCTGATGCGGGCGACGATCCGCTCGACCTGGCGCACGGTCGCGGCAGGCGGCGGGAGCTCGGAGCCCTCGGGTGCCGCGGTGGCGGTCGCCGACGGGGTGGCGCCCGACCCGACCTGCGGCCAGAACTCGGCGCTGCAGCCGCTGAGCGCGAGCGCCCCGACGAGCACCACGGGGACGGCGATCATGCCCCGACGGCGACCGCTCGTAGTCGGCTCGAGCTCCTTGCGCGCGCCGCGACGGCGCCGGCTGACCGGCTGACGGGGAACCTTGGGCATCTTGCGGCGCGGTCCCCGGGAGGCGCGCATGTGGTTGGTGGCCCAGAGCAGGAACCCGAGCCCGATGAGCAGCACGATCGCCCCGCCGACGATGAGCGGACCCGACCAGGGCGTGGAGTTGTCGAGCGGCCAGCTCAGCTCGATGTCGCCGGGCGCCGGCTCGATGCCGTCGGCGGCGATGATCACGGAGACGTCGTCAGGCACGTTGATGGTCATCCGCAGCTCATCGTCCTTGACGAAGTCGTCGAGCCACAGGTCGGACCCGTTCGGGTCGGGAACCTCGGTCTCGGCGCCCCGCACGAGCGTGCTCGTGAGCGCTCCGGTCTCGGCGTCGAGGCCCACGGCCGTGTAGGTGGTGTCGCCGATCCAGGCGATCACGTCGCTCGTGCGGCCGTAGGCGGCGAACACCCGGCCCGTGCCCGTGACCAGGACCGTCTGGGAGCCGGCGTAGGCGTTGAGGGTGGCGCCGTCGATCACGGTGATGGCGGCATCCGAGTTCACAGTGCCGGCGACGGTCACCGCGTCGGGTTCGGCGAGGATGGTGCGCTGCGCGATGCCGTACCCGATCATGAGGGCGGCAAGCACGAACGCGATGATGGCGAAGATGAATCGCACGGATTACTCCTTTCGTGCTGCCCGGCCCGACGCGAACGTCGAGGCTCCCCTCCGCCGCCGGGTAACGACGGATGCTCGCACTAGGGACGAGAGGAGTGGCCCCCGGACCTACAGGGGGTGGCAGCAACAAAGACGTTCAAGAATAGCCGATGCTCCGGGCGCGAACCCAGTCGGGCTCTGGGAATGGTCTGGGAATGCGCTCCACCCCCAGCGCACGGGTCCCGCGAGATGTGGCCGCGCCGGGCCGCGCCGAGGCCACTAAACTCGTCAGGGTTCCCCCACGTACCCCATCCTCGAGGAGACGCCGATCATGGCCGTAGACGACACCGATTTCGGTACCGAGATGCGCGGGTACAAGAAGGAGGACGTCGATCGCGCCATCCAGCAGCTGCGCGCCGAGCTCACCAAGGCCAACGCCGACCGCGCGGATTCCGCGAAGGAGGTCAAGCGCCTGCTCGCCGTGAACGAGGACCTCCAGGCCGAGCTCGACGAGACCGGGAGCCCGACCTACGCGGGTCTGGGAACCAAGCTCGAGAACACGCTGCGGGTGGCGGAGGAGCAGTCGACGCGCCTCATCGCCCAGGCCGACATCGACGCCGAGGCCCTGCGCTCGTCGACGCAGGCCGAGATGCAGAAGCTCCGGGACGACACCACTCAGACCGCGCAGCGCACGCTGGATGACGCCAACGCCCGCGCCGCGAAAGCCGTCTCCGACGCCACCCAGGAGGCGAACGACCTCCTCGGCCGAGCGCGCGCCGAGGCGGAGACCCTGACGAAGGATGCCGAGCGCGAGGCGTCATCGATCCGTGCGGCCGTCGCCACCGAGACCGCCGAGATGCGCTCGACCGCGACACGCGAGGCCGCGGCCCTGCGCGCCGAAGCCGAGCGCGAGGTTGCGGAGCTGCGGTCCGCGGCCGCTCGCGAGGTCGCCGCGGCGCGCGAGTCCGCCGACCAGCTGGCCCGCGACTCCGAACTGGGTCGCGCGAACTTCGAGAACGAGAACTCGACGCTGCGGGCTGACCTCGCTCGCGACATCGAGCAGGGGCGCACGGACCTGGCCCGCGAGCTGGAGACCGGTCGCGCCGAACTCGAGGCGGAGGTCACGACCGCCCGCGAGACGCTCGCCCGCGAGACCGCCGCGGCCACGCAGAAGCTGCGCAACGACACGGCGGCGGCTCAGGAGAAGCTGCGCAACGACAGCGAGGCCGCCCGCGCCCAGCAGGAGGCCGACACGGCGGCCGCGTATGCCGCGCTCGCCGCCGAGACGGAGTCCACACGGGCCGCCCTCGAGGCCGAGACCTCGTCGGCGCGCCAGGCCCTCGGGAGCGAGACCTCCACGGCCCGGCAGGCGCTCGAGCTCGAGGTCACGACGGCCCGCCAGAAGCTCGAGGCGGACACCGCCGCGGCCCGCCAGAAGCTCGAGGCCGATACCGCCGCCGCGCGGCAGGCCCTCGAGTCCGAGACCTTCACGACCCGTCGCGCGCTCGAGGACGACACCAACGCGGCCCGCCAGGCCCTCGAGGCGGAGACCGCGAAGGCCCGCAACGACCTCAACGCCCAGACCGCCGCCGCTCAGGCCGCGCTCAACGCCGAGATCGCGGAGAAGCGCACCGCCCTCAAGACGGAGATCGACCAGCGCCGCGCCGCCCTCGAGGCCGAGGTGGCGGAGACCACCGCACGCCTCGCGGCCGACGTCGAGAAGCAGACCACCGACCTGGCGCGGGACATCGAACGCCGCCGCGCCGAGCTCGCCAAGGAGACCGAGACCGTGCGCGCCTCGCTCGCGCACCAGACCGACGAGAGCCGAACCACGCTCGCCCGCGAGGCCGAGGAGGCGCGCACGCAGCTCGAGCTCGAGCTGTCGAGCCGCCGGGATGCCGCCGAGAAGGAGTTCCTCGAGCGCCACCGCGAGGCGACCGAGCAGACGCAGAAGTACCTCGACGAGGCTCAGGCCCAGCTCACCGAGGCCACCCGCCGCGCCGCCGAGGCCCGCCGCGAGGCCGACACCCTCGACACCACGTCGAAGGCCCAGGCTCGCTCGGTACGCGAGAGCGCCGAGGCGCACGCCCGCGAGGTGCTGGAGAACGCGGACGCGCGCGCCAAGGCCCTCGTCGACGATGCGGAGCGTCGCAGCGCCTCGCTCGTGTCGGAGGCCGAGCAGTCTCTGGCCAAACTGCGGGCCGAGCGCGAGACGGTGGCCGGCTACTTCGAGAACCTGCGCGGCGTGCTGCAGCAGGCCGAGAAGGTCACGTCGGAGCAGTAGCCCGTTCATCCGCCAGTCTTACCCAGTCCCACCCGCCCCGCCCACGTCCTGACCCCGAGAGCCCGTGCCGACCCTGATGGAGCCCGACATGAAGATCCACAACCCATTCCTGATCGGACTTCTCGGTGGGCTGGGCGTGCTGCTCGCCGTCGGCATCGGGGCGACGATCGGATCGCTCGCGACGATCCTCACCTACGTCGGAGCCGCGCTGTTCCTCGCCCTCGGCCTCGACCCCATCGTGAGCTGGCTCGAGCGCAAGAAGTTCCCCCGCCCGCTCGCGATCGTCACGGTGCTCGTCGCCGTGGTCGGGGTGTTCGCGGGGCTGGTGTTCGCGATCATCCCCGTGATCATCGAGCAGGTGCAGAACGCCGCGAAGGCCGTTCCGGCCCTGATCCAGGCGTTCCAAGACGGGACGCTGCGCGCCAACATCACCGCCGCATTCCCGTGGCTCGACCTCGACACCGTGCTCACCGGCATCGAGGACTGGGTGAAGACCGTCGACTTCACGTCGGCCTTCGGCGGCGTGCTCAACGTTGGGATCGGCATCGCGACCGGCGTGACCGGTGCCGTCGTCGTGATCATCCTCATGATCTACTTCGTGGCCTCGCTGTCGAACCTCAAGCGCGGCATCTACCGCCTGGTGCCGGCCTCGAAGCGCCCGACGTTCATCGACCTCGCCGAGCAGGTGGCCACGGCGGTCGGCCGCTATGTGATGGGACAGGGCTCGCTCGCGCTCGTCAACGGCATCCTGTCGTTCATCGTGCTGACCTGGGTGTTCCCCGCCTTCGGATGGGACATCCGGTACTCGGCGCTGCTCGCGTTCATCGCGTTCCTCGGCTCGCTCATCCCCCTCGTCGGAACGATCTCCGGGTCCGTGGTCATCACGCTGCTCGTGCTGCTCTTCAACGGCAGCCCGAGCGTGATCGCCGTCGGCATCTACTACCTCGCCTACATGCAGCTCGAGGCCTACGTGCTCAACCCCCGCATCATGGCCACGGCCGTGAAGGTGCCCGGCGCAGTCGTCGTGATCGCGGCCCTCGCCGGGGGCACGCTTCTCGGCATCCTCGGGGCGCTCATCGCGATCCCCGTCGCCGCGGCGATCATGCTGATCATCAACCAGGTGTTCGTGCCGCGGCAGGAAGAGCTCTAGCGGACCCGCTTCGGGTTCAGGGCCACGTGCGCGGAAGCGGGAGCACGCCCGGGTTGACCCGGGCGACGATCTCGCTGAGCACGCGGGAGGTCTGCTCCTCGCCGACCCAGAGATGCTTGCCGCCTTCGACGGCGACGAGCTCGAGCTCGGGAACCGAGGCGAAGCGCACGGCGGCCTCCGCGGGCCGAAGGTAGTCGTCGAGCTCGGGAACGACCGCGACAAGTCGTCGCCCGCTGCCGGCCCATGCGGCGACCTCCTCGGCCGAGGTGCGGTTCAGGGGCGGCGACAGCAGGATCGCTCCGTCGATGGGATGCTGCAGCCCGTACTTGAGGGCGACCTCGGTGCCGAACGACCATCCGACGATCCACGGATGCGGGAGCCCCCGCTCGGCCACGAACGCCATCGCGGCCGCGAGATCGTGAGCCTCGTCATCCCCGTGCCCGAAGACGCCCTCGGACGTGCCGCGCGGCGAGCTGACGCCACGGAAGTTGAACCGCAGCACGGCCAGGTCGGCGAGCGCGGGCAGTCGCGCGGCGGCTTTGCGGATGATGTGCGAGTCCATGAAGCCGCCCGCGGTGGGCAGCGGATGCAGCATCACGAGGGTTGCCACCGGGTCGGCCGCCTCGGGGAGGCACAGCTCCCCGACGAGGGTGAGTCCGTCATCCGTGTGCAGCTCGATGTCCTCGCGGCGCGCTGGCAGTATCGTGCCGCCCCGGATCTCGTGGGCGTGGGTCATCAGAGTCGGATCCTCCAGCAGTGGGTGTGCCAGTGGCGACGGCCCGCGAGATCGTCCGCCTCACCCATGATGCCGTCGGCGCGCCAGCTGACGGTGTGGGCGGTGCCGGGGACGACCTCGAGGCCGCAGCCGGGACAGGTGTACACCTTCGTCGCGGAGGCCGCGGAGACGGGCTGCACATTCCAGAGGCCGTCGCGCTTGTCCTCGACGCGCGCGCGGCCGGCGAGGGCGCGGCTCAGATCGAGCTCGGGCACCTCGTCACCGGTGCGCCGCCCTCGGGGACGGTTCGAACGCGGCATGGTTCCAGTCTAGGAGGCCGGCCGACGCGCGAGCCCGATCAGTACCAGCCCACGTCCTCGGAGTGCGCCCATGCCCCGCACGGCGTCTCGTAGCGGGCCTCGATGTAGCCGAGACCCCACGTGATCTGGGTCGCCGGGTTGGTCGCCCAGTCCGCGCCCGCCGACGCCATCTTGGCGCCGGGGAGGGCCTGCGGGATGCCGTAGGCGCCGCTCGTGGGATTCTCGGCGTAGACGTTCCAGCGCGACTCGCGGTTCCACAAGGCGACCAGGCAGCTGAACTCGTCGAGCCCCCAGCCTCGCGCCTGCAGCATCTGCCACGCGATCGCCTGCGCGGTTCCCTCATCGGGGATGCCCGTGGCGGGCGCCGTCGACGGGATGACGACCTCGCTCACCTCGAAGGAGTCTCGCGCCGGCGCGTTGGTGAAGTCCGCTCCGGCGACGAGGCGCTGCGGGGTCCCCTGGTCGACGGGAGACCCGGCGACGGCGAAGCTGGCCGAACCGGGCGGCGGGGCGAGCGAGACCGTGAGGAAGCCGAACGTGACGAAGATGGCGAACGCGGGCAGCGACCACGGGGCGCGAACGTGCCGCCCGGTGACGTCACCGCCCTCGCTGATGCGCTGGGCGCGCAACTCCAGCGCCCGCGCGGATCTCCCCGCACCGAATCTCCCCACGAGAGGAGATTTTAGCCCATCGGGCTGTCAATGGCCCGGGAACGCCGCCGACCTCAGCGAACGGCGAGCATCACGTCGATGACGGCGTCGAGCAGGAGATCGACCTGGGTCTCGTTGTAGCCGCGCTTCTTGGTGCGGAACACGACCGTGCGAACCTGGTCGACGCTCATCGGCTTGCCGCTCTGGAAGTAGCCCGTCAGACGGGTGGCGAAGGCGTCGACGTCCTTGGGGTCGTAGCCGCTCGTGAGCGGGCCGACCCGGCTGAAGCGCTGACCGGCGGGACGGGCGAGGCGGTTGAGGATCTCCTGCGCCGCCCCGCGGGCACGCCCGTACCAGGCGTTCTCGCCGACCTGCGCGAGGGTGCGCTCGCGCTCCCGAGCGGCGAACGCGTCCTCGAGACGCTCGAGGGCGGCATCCACGTGGGTGGGCGAGTACCCGCCGCGCTGCATCGAGAACGCGGTGGTGCGGATGCTCGCGGCGGTGACCACGGCGACGTCGGGGCGGTCGGCGGTGTACGCGCGCCGGGCATCCTCGAGGAAGTCCTCGACCTGATCCACGTTGTAGCCGGGCTGCGACTTGCGGCTGCGCGGGAAAGTTGTGCTCACTGGTCTATCTTGCCTTACTCCACGGGGCCTTCCCTGAACGCGTCAGGCCGCCTCCGTGCGGTGTCGCGGGTCAGGTGAAGATGAGGAAGAGCGCGTACGCCGCCGCCGCCGAGAGCAGCGACGAGTCCACGCGGTCGAGGAAGCCCCCGTGGCCGGGCAGCCACGTGGAGATGTCCTTGATGCCGAGATCGCGCTTGATGAGCGATTCGGCGAGATCCCCGGCGGTGGCCGTGCCGACGATCGTGACCCCCAGGATCAGGCCCACCCACCAGGGCTGCTGCAGCATGAAGATCGCGATGAGCACGCCCGCGATGAGGGCCGCCGCCACCGAGCCGGCGAAGCCCTCCCACGTCTTCTTCGGGCTGATGAGCGGGGCCATCGGGTGCTTGCCGAAGGAGAGGCCGGTGGCGTACGCGCCGACATCCACTGACACGACCACGATGAGGAAGCCGAGCGTCCACCACTGGCCGCCATCCTGTGCCGTGAGGAGAACCGTGAAGCCGCCCAGGAAGGCCACGTAGGCCATGATGAACGCCCCGGCCCCGATGTCCTTGAGCAGGTCGAGGCCCGAGACGCGGTGGCTGGGCCGCACGAGTTCGACGAGGCGCCAGAGCGTGATCGCCCCAACGCCCGCGAGCGTGACGTACCAGTGGCCCTCCGCGAGCCAGTAGAACGATGCCGGCACGACGGCGAGGGCGGCGATGACGGTGGGCAGGCGGGGCACGTCGCGCCCGGCGGACCGCAGAGCGCTCGCGAGTTCATAGGAGGTGAAGCCGATGAGCGCCGCCGCGAAGACCATGTAGAGCTGCTTGAACAGCACGATCGACACGACGAGCGCTCCCCCGAGCAGGAGACCCACGAGGATCGCCCGGATGAGGGGGCGCCCGGTGCGCGCGTTGATCTTGTCGTTCGTCGCGCGAACCTGAGCTTCGAAGGCTTCGAATTCGGAGACCATCAGACCTCGAGAAGCTCGGCTTCCTTGCGCTTGACGGCGTCGTCGACGGCGTCCACGTGAGCCTTGGTCGAGGCGTCGAGCTCCTTCTCGGCGCGGGCGATCTCGTCTTCGCCCACCTCCTTGAGGGCGTCGAGGTCGTCCTTGGCCTTGCGGCGGATGTTGCGGATCGCCACGCGCGCCTGCTCGGCCTTGTCGCGCACGAGCTTGACGAACTCGCGCCGGCGCTCCTCGTTGAGCTCGGGCAGGGTCGCGCGGATCACGGCGCCGTCGTTGCCGACGCTCGCGCCGAGGTGGGAGGCGCCCGCGATGGCCTTCTCGATGTCCTTGAGCGCGGACTTGTCGAACGGCGTGATGAGCAGGGTGCGGGCCTCCTGGTTGACCATGGAGGCGAGCTGCGCGAGCGGGGTGGGGGTGCCGTAGTAGTCGACGAGCACCTTCTGGAAGAGAGCGGGGTTGGCACGTCCCGTGCGCACGGTCCCGAAGTCGTCCTTGGCGGCCTCCACGGCCTTGCCCATCTTGTCCTTGGCTTCGGCCAACACGTCGCTGATCACGGCAACTCCTTACGTCAGAGGCCAGCTTAGTCGGGCCGGGCCGCGGGACCGCGCGCGCGAAACCGCCGTGTGCGAGCTCAGGCGAGCGCGAGCAGGGCGACGCCGGCGAGCACGATCGCCGCCCCGATCAGGCGCTGCACGGGATGCGGTTCCCGGAAGAGCAGCCACCCCGCGAGGCCCACGAGCACGACACTCACCTCGCGAGCGGGAGCCACGATCGACACGGGGGCGAGCTGGATCGCCGCCAGGATGAGGATGTAGGCGAGCGGCCCGAGCACGCCGAAGATCAGCACCGCCGGCCACTGCTCGCGCGCCACCCGACGGGTCTCCGGCCATCGGCGCAGGGCCGGCACGGCGAGCAGCACGGCCTGCATGACAACGCTGCCCCAGTAGAAGCCGACCGGCGGGAGTTGGGAGACCGTCACCGCCGCGGCATCCCAGAGCGTGTAGACGGCGATGAGCACCCCGACGATGAGGCCGTAGAGGATGCCGGCCCTGTTGTCGCTCGCCTGCGCCCGCCCGCCGGCAAGCCCGATCACCATGACGCCCGCGACGACGACGGCCGCCCCGAGCAGGGCGACCGGGCCCGGGCGCTCCCCGAGCAGGACGATCGCGAGGATGACCGAGAGCAGCGGGCCGGTGCCGCGGGCGAGCGGGTAGACGATCGAGACATCCCCGAGCCGGTAGCCGCGCTGAAGCGTGAGGAAGTAGACCACCTGAAGCGCACCGCTCACGGTCGCCAGGAGCGCCCAGCGCCCGAGGTCGACGCCGCTCTCGATGAGCGAGGCGATGCCGAACGGCGCGAACACGACGGCGCCCACGACGGTTCCGGCCCAGATGTAGCTCGGTCCGGTGGCGCCGGTGCGCTTGACGGTGATGTTCCAGGTGGCGTGGGCGATCGCCGCCCCCGCCACGAGGAGGGCGACGATCATCGACGCCACCGGCAGGTCACGGGGACAGACTCAGTTGGAGACGAGCGTGCCGATGCGGTCGCCGCGGATCGCCTTCGTGACGTTGCCCGCGGGCTCCATGCCGAAGACGACCATGGGCATCGAGTTGTCCATGCACAGGCTGAATGCGGTGGAGTCGACGACCTTGAGTCCCTGCACGAGCGCCTCCTGGTAGGTGACCTGCTCGAGCTTGGAGGCGTCGGCGTGGTGCCGAGGGTCGGCGTCGTAGACCCCGTCGACGCCGTTCTTGGCGACGAGCACGACGTCGGCGTCGATCTCGAGCGCGCGCTGGGCGGCCACGGTGTCGGTGGAGAAGTAGGGCAGCCCGGCGCCGGCGCCGAAGATCACGACGCGGCCCTTCTCGAGGTGACGCTCGGCCCGGCGCGGAATGTAGGGCTCGGCGACCTGGGTCATCGCGATCGCGGACTGCACGCGGGTCGCGGCGCCGGCCTGCTCGAGGAAGTCCTGGAGGGCGAGGGCGTTCATCACCGTGCCGAGCATGCCCATGTAGTCGGCGCGCCCGCGGTCCATCCCGCGCTGGCTGAGCTCGGCCCCGCGGAAGAAGTTGCCGCCGCCGACGACGATCGCGACCTCCACGTCGACCGCGGCCGCCGCGATCTCGCGTGCGAGGGAGGCGACGACGTCCGGGTTGACCCCGAGGGAGCCGCCGCCGAAGGCCTCACCGGAGAGCTTGAGGAGTACCCGTCGCTTCTTGTCGTCCGTCATGGTGCTCCTCGGGGGTCGTGGGCGGTGCCTCCAGCGTATTCCGTGTGCGTCCCGCTCGGCACCGTGACTCATCAACCTAGGTTGACAGATCGCAGGATATCAACCAAAGTTGATGCATGGCCGCGAACGCAGAGCAGAGCATCAGCATCCCGTCCCCCGACGACCCGGATGAGGCGTTCGCCGCCGTCGTCGCCTTGCGCCGCCTCGCGGCGACCCTCGAGCGCACGACGGTCGACCGCGCGCTCGAGACCGGCTGGACCTGGGCCGAGATCGGACAGGCGCTCGGCATGTCCGCCCAGGCCGCCCACAAACGTCTCTCCCCCAGCCGACGCACGCCCCTCTGACCTCCCACCACCAACCCGAAAGGCGTCCCATGTCCCTCCGAACCGCCACCCACGACACCCGGCTCATCGCCGCGCTGCTGACCCTCGCCGAGACCGAAGCGCGCGCCCTCGGCGACGCGGAGCCGGGCGCAGAGCACCTGCTGCTCGCCGCGCTGCTCGTCGACGACCCCACGGCCCGCGACGCGCTCGCCACTCAGGGTGCGGTGGATGCCGACGCCGTGCGCACCGCGATCGCCGCCGTGCACGCGGCCTCCCTTACCGCGGTCGGCGTCACGGCCCCCGACCTCGAGGCGGCCCTCCCCGCGGCGAGCGGGATCTACCGCAGCGAGGTCTCGGCCCAGGAGGTGTTCCAGCGCGCCCGGGTGCTCTCCCGCGGTTCGCGCTCCGGACTGCGGTCCGCCCACGTGCTGGCCGCCGCCGCCGAGCGCGAGCGCGGCACCGTGGCCCGGGTGCTCGAGCACCTCGGCGTCGATCGCGCGGCGGCCCTGGCCGCGGCGACGGCTGCGGTGCCCGCGTAGGGCGTGCTCGACGGCCCACGCGGGCTTCCCGCGCGAGTGCGGCCCAGCAACGACGAACGCCCCGGATCCGTGAGGACCCGGGGCGTTCGTGGTGCAGAGTTAGGCGCCGACCTTGAAGCGGGCGAAGCCCGTGACCTTCAGTCCGGCATCCGTGAGCACCTTGCCAACGGAGAGCTTGTTGTCCTTGGCGTAGTCCTGATCGAGCAGGGCGACCTGCTTGAAGAACGCGGCGACTCGGCCCTCGACGATCTTCGGGAGAGCGGCCTCGGGCTTGCCCTCGCCGCGGCTGATCTCCTCGACGATGCGACGCTCGTTCTCGACCGTCTCGGCCGGGACCTCGTCGCGGTGCAGGTACTGCGGGTCGGCGAAGGAGATGTGCTGCGCGACCGAGCGGATGGTCTCCGCGTCGTCACCCTCGAACGCGACGACGACGCCGACCTGCGGCGGCAGGTCCTTGCTCGTGCGGTGCAGGTAGATCGCGAACTTGTTGCCGGGGATGCGCGCGAGACGACGCAGTTCGACCTTCTCGCCGAGGATCGCGGCCTCGTCGGAGATGAGCGTGCCGACCGTGCCGGCGCCGGCCTTGGCGGCGAGCGCGGCATCCACCGTCTCGGCACCCGAATCGGCGAGAGCCTGGAGCACGGCGTTGCCGAGCGCGATGAACTTGTCGCTCTTGGCCACGAAGTCGGTCTCGCACGCGAGCTCGATCAGCGTGGTCGCCGTCGCGGACTCGACCGCGGCGACGAGGCCCTCGCTCGTGGAGCGGTCGCTGCGCTTCGCGTTCGACTTGGCACCCTTGAGGCGGAGGAGCTCAGTGGCCTTCTCAAGGTCACCGCCCGCCTCGACGAGCGCGTTCTTGCTGTCGACCATGCCGGTGCCGAGGCGCTCGCGCAGGGTCTTGAGGTCTTCGAGGCTGAAATCGGCCATCGTGGTTCAGTCCTTACTTCTCGTCGGTGTTGGCGGCGGGCTTGGCAGCAGCGGGCTTCTTGGGGGCGGCCTTCGGCGCGGCCTCGGCCACGATCTTGGCCTCGGTCTCGGCGTCGGACTCGACGTGGTGCTCGGGAACGATCGTCGCGTCGGCGGCGGCCTCGTGCTCGGCCACGACGGCATCCGCGTCGTTCTCGGCGGTCGGGGTCTGGGCGGCGACGACCTCGGCGACGGCCGCGGCATCCGGCGTGCCGGAGACGGCGCCGTCGACGGCCTCGATCTTCTCGGCGGTGGTGGACGGGGTCTCCGACGCCTGGAGAAGCTCGGCTTCCCACGCGGCGAGCGGCTCGACCTCGGCGCCCTCCTCGGGCTTCTGGTGGCGCTGGATCAGGCCCTCGGCCGCCGCGTCCGCGATGATGCGGGTGAGCAGGCCGACGGAGCGGATCGCGTCGTCGTTGCCCGGGATCGGGTACTGCACGTCGTCGGGGTCGCAGTTGGTGTCGAGGATCGCGATGACCGGGATGCCGAGCTTGTGCGCCTCGTCGATGGCGAGGTGCTCCTTCTTGGTGTCCACGATCCACACGGCCGACGGGGTCTTCGTGAGGTTGCGGATTCCACCCAGGCTCTTCTGGAGCTTGATCAGCTCGCGCTTCTGGATGAGCAGTTCCTTCTTCGTGTAACCGCTCTTCGCGGTGTCATCGAAGTCAACCGCCTCGAGCTCCTTCATGCGCGCGAGGCGCTTGGAGACCGTCTGGAAGTTGGTGAGCAGGCCACCGAGCCAGCGCTGGTTGACGTAGGGCTGGCCCACGCGCTGAGCCTGCTCGGCGATGGAGCCCTGAGCCTGCTTCTTGGTGCCGACGAAGAGGATGGTGCCGCCGTGGGCGACCGTCTCCTTGACGTAGTCGTAGGTCGCGTCGATGTGCTTGAGCGACTGCTGGAGGTCGATGATGTGGCTGCCCGAACGCTCGGTCAGGATGAAGCGCTTCATCTTCGGGTTCCAGCGACGGGTCTGGTGCCCGAAGTGAACGCCGCTGTCCAGCAGCTGGCGGATGGTGACGACGGCCATGGCCGTTCTCCTTCACTGGCGCGCGAAACACGCACCGTACTCAGTTGACTCCCGCGACCGGATGGTGCGGAACCTGGTGCCCGGGCACACGTCCGCCCCGGTTTCGCGGATTTCGCCGAGTTCGCGGGGACTGGTGGAGGTGTGGGCCACGCTCGTAGCTCTGGGCCGTTGAGCGCTATGGGCACGCGTAGTCATCCCGCTTGCACGAGATGCTTCCGAAATAGTACCACCGGTCCCCCGCGGCCCGCGAGCGGGGCGGTTCTCCCCGGGAGGCGAGCGGTTCGGGATGCCGGGCGGCCGCATCCTGCACCGTGAGGTGATGCGGTCCCTGGCTCTCGTTCTCGTGCTCCTGTCTCTCGCGGGCGCGGGCCCCGTGACCCACGGCGACTGGCACTGGCCGGTGGACCCGCCGCGCTCCGTGGCGCGGCCGTTCATCGCGCCCGAGACCCGGTTCGGGGCGGGTCACCGCGGCATCGACGTCCGAGGCGGACCGACGCTCTACGCTCCTGCGGACGCCGTGGTGCGATTCGCGGGCGTCGTGGTGGATCGACCGGTGCTCTCGCTCGACCATGGCGGGGGCGTCGTCTCGAGCTTCGAGCCGGTCGTCGCGCTCGTCGTCGCCGGGGATGCCGTGGCGCGCGGCCAGGCGATCGGCACCGTGATCGCGGGCCACTGCGCCACGCCGTGCGTGCACGTGGGGGTGCGGGTGCACGGCGACTACGTGTCGCCGCTCGCGTGGTTCGGGGGCATCCCGCGGTCGATCCTGCTGCCGACCCGATGGGAGGCGGTGCCGCTGGCCGTGCGACCGGCCGTGACCTCGTCGGCGGCTCGTGGCAGGATCTCGGCATGGGATTCGTGGATGACGCCCCGCGCGAGCACCTCGAGACGGTCGACGCGTGGCGCGCCTGGCTCGAGCAGAACCATGCGACCTCGACGGGCGTGTTCCTCGTGTCGTGGCGCAAGGCCACGGGACGGCCCGCGATGACCTACGACGAGTCGGTCGAGCAGGCGCTCTGCTTCGGCTGGGTCGACTCCCGTCCGGCCAAGCTCGATGACGAGCGCACGATGCTGTGGTTCACCCCGCGCAAGCGCGGCTCGGCGTGGGCGGGGCCCAACAAGGAGCGCATCGAACGGCTCACCCGCGACGGCCTCATGCGGCCCGCGGGCATCGCGATGGTGGAAGCGGCGAAGGCCGACGGCACCTGGACGATGCTCGACGCCGTCGAGCGCCTCGAGGTTCCCGATGAGCTGGCCGCCGCGCTCGCCGCCCGACCGGGGGCGCGCGAGAACTGGGACGCGTTCCCTCGCTCAGCCAAGCGGGGCATCCTCGAGTGGATCGTGCAGGCGAAGACCGCTGCCACTCGCGAGAAGCGCGTGACCGACACGGCCGAGAAGGCCGCCGTCAACGAGCGGGCCAACCAGTGGAGCCCGAAGGGCTGAAGCCCGCGAGCGGACCGAACAAGCAGAGCCCGACCCCGAACCGCGTGGGCTCGAGGTCGGGCTCCGTCCGACGTGCTTCGCGCTACTTGGTGGAACGCACCGCGGCGCCGACCGAGATCGCCTTGCCCGGCCACCAGAACTTCTCTCCGGTGATGAAGGCGAGCGACGGCACGATCACCGTGCGCACGATCAGGGTGTCGAGCAGCACACCGATGCACACGATGATGCCGATCTGGGTGAGCGTGATGAGCGGCAGCACCCCGAGCACCGCGAACACCGCGGCGAGCAGGATGCCCGCGCTCGTGATCACGCCACCGGTCGCGGCGAGCGCCCGGATCATGCCCTTCCGGGTGCCGTGCTCCAGCGCCTCCTCCTTCGCTCTCGTGACGAGGAAGATGTTGTAGTCCACACCGAGAGCCACGAGGAACAGGAAGCTGAAGAGCACCACGTTGGTGTCGATCGCCGGGAATCCGAAGACCGACTCGAACAGCAGCCAGCTCGCCCCGAGGCTCGCGAAGAACGACGCGACCACGGTGGCCAGCAGCAGCAGCGGCGCTACGAGCGCACGGAGCAGGATTACCAGCACGAGGAAGACGAGCGCGAGGATCAGCGGAATCACGAGGTCCTGGTCGGCCTGCTGGGCGCGTTGCACGTCGAGGGACTGGGCATCCAGACCGCCGACGAGCGCGTCAGCGCCGTCGATCGAGCCGACCTCGGCGCGCAGGGCGTCGATGGCGGCGAACGACTCGGGGGTCTCCGCGGCATCCGAGAGCACCACGTCGACCTGGGTGATCGTGCCGTTGGTCTCGCCGACGGTCGCCGAGTCGACGCCGTCGACGCCCGCCGCGGCATCCGCGACCTTCTCGGCGTAGTCCGCGTTGGTGATGACCACGGCGGGCGACCCGCTGCCGGCCGAGAACGCGTCGGCGATGATGTTCTGGCCGACGACGGCCTCGGGCACCGCGGTGAACCGCTCGGTCTGGGCGAGGCCCACCTTGATCTGCGTGGTGCCGAGGGCGAGGCCTCCGAGGATGACCGTGCCGATGATCGCGACGACGACGGGCTTCTTCGACACGAGCGTGCCGAGACGGAACCAGAAGCCGCGCTCGGTGCTGCCCTCCGTGCCGAACCGGGGGATGTAGGGCCAGAACAGGCCGCGTCCGAAGAGCACGAGGGCCGCGGGGAGCACGACGAGCGCGAAGATCATCGCGACCACGATGCCGGTCGCGCACGCGATGCCGAGGGCGCGGTTGCCCTCGAGCTGGGCGAAGGCGAGCGTGAGCAGGGCCAGAGTGACGGTGCTGCCGCTCGCGATGATCGCGGGGCCGGCGCCGCGCAGGGCGCGCGCCATGGCATCCCGGCGATCCTCGTGCAGGCGCAGCTCGTCCCGGTAGCGGGCGATGAGCAGCAGCGCGTAGTTCGTGCCGGCACCGAACACGAGCACGGAGAGGATGCCGGTGACCGAGGCGTCGAGCGTGATGCCGACGGCCGACGCGACCCGAGTCGCGACAATGCTCGCGAGACCATCGGCCGTGCCGACGACGACGAGCGGCACGAGCCACAGCCACGGGCTGCGGTAGGTGATCAGCAGGAGCACGGCGACGACGATGACGGTCGTGAGAAGCAGCGTGAAGTCGGCGCCCTCGAAGACGGCTGAGATGTCCACCGCGAAGCCCTCGGCTCCCGTGAGGAGGGCGGTGACCCCGCTCGGAAGTCCGTCGTTGGCGGCGGCGCGCAGCTCGTCGGCGCGCTCGGCCTGAGCCGCGACATCGTTGATCTTCTCCAGGGGCACGACGACGAGGGCCGCGGTTCCGTCATCGGAGACCGAGGGCGGCGGCACGAATCCGTCGAGGGAGAGGTCGGCGAGGCCCGTCGTGGTCTCGGTGATCGCCTCGAGGTCGGAGTCGCTGAGCTTGGCGCCGTCCTTGGAGAAGACGAACAGGGCGCTCGTGGAGTCGGCGCTCGGGAGGTCCTTCTGGGCTTCGGCGGCCCGCGCGGACTCCGCGCTCTCCGGCAGCCCGACCCCGGGCGAGGTGTCTTCGGTGGATCCGGACCCGAGGGCGAAGATCGCCCCCGCGAGGAGGAATGCTCCAACGAGCACGATCCAGGACGTGCGTCGGGCGGTGATGAAGTTCGTCAGGCGGCGCATGGCTCTCTTATTGTTCGAGGGTCGAATAACTAACTAATCGAAGAACTTAGCGCTAAAGTGGAGAGCATGACAAGCGGACGCCCCGAGGCGGTCGCATTCGGGTTCCCGGATGCCGCCAGCGGTGCGCCGCGCCCGGGAGCCCGCCGCGCCACTGTGCTCATCCGCGAGCTCTTCGAGGTCAGCAACGAGTTCGAGTCGTACGTCGGACGACAGCTCACGGTGAACCCCACCGACCTCCAGGCGATGGAGCACCTCATTATGGAGGGTCCGCTCTCGCCGACCGACCTGTCCAAGCGGATCGGCATCTCGACCGCGGCGACCACCGCTGTGATCGACCGACTCGTGGCCCTCGACCACGCGAGCCGCACCCAGCACCCCACGGACCGGCGCGGCGTCGTGGTCGTGCCCAACCCCCACTCCGTCGAGCGGGCGATGGGCGCCCTCATGCCTATGATCATGGGGATCGACGGGGTGCTCGACGAGTTCGCCGCCGAGGATCGGGCCACGATCACGCACTACCTCGAGCGCGTGCTCGAGGTGTACCGCGCCCAGCTCGACTGACCCGGCTCACGCGCGCGGGTGCGCCAACCGGTAGCTCTCCTTGAGCCGCTCGGTCGACACGTGCGTGTACAGCTGAGTCGTACCCAGACTCGCGTGGCCGAGCAGCTCCTGCACCGCGCGCAGGTCCGCGCCCCCGTCGAGCAGGTGCGTCGCCGCGGTGTGCCGCAGGGTGTGCGGGCCGGACGGCCCTGAGCCGGGCACGTCCGCGAGCAACGCCGACACCAGGGCGTAGACCGTGCGGGGGGTGAGCCGAGCGCCGCGCGCGCCGACGAAGAGCGGGGCGGCCGCGGGCGTGGTGCCGGAGCCGCGGGCGGGCGCGGCGGCGGGCGCGGCGCTGGACGTGGCATCCACCAGCACCGGACGACCGCGGTCGAGCCACGCGACGATCGCCCGCCTGGCGGGGATGCCGAACGGCACGACGCGCTCCTTCGACCCCTTGCCCGTGACGCGCACGGTGAGACGGCCGAGGTCGATATCGCCGAGAGTGAGTCCGGTCAGTTCGCTCACGCGCAGCGCGGACGCGTAGAGCAGCTCCACGATCGCGACGTCGCGGAGGGCGACCGCGTCCCCGGTGTCGGCGAGGCGGGCGAGCCGGTCGAGGATGCCGTCGATCTGCTCCCGCGTGAGCACCCGGGGCAAGTGGTGGTCGCTCTTGGGCGCCTTGAGGCGGGTCGCGGCATCCGTCGTCGTGGCCTTCGTGCGGGCCAACCACGCCGTGAGGCCGCGGGCGGCCGCGGCTCGGCGGGCGAGCGTGGACTTGGCCAGGCCGTCCTGGGATGCCCGCCAGAGCCAGTCGCGCAGCAGCTCGAGGTCGAGATCCTCCGGCTCGGTGGCGCCCCGAGTCTCGGCGAACGCGGCGAGCGCGACGAGGTCGGAGCGGTAGGAGCGCACGGTGTGCGGGCTGAAGCCGCGGTCCGCCGCGAGATGCGCGGCGAACTCGTCGATCGTGCGGGTCAGGTCCACTCCCCCATGGTCGCGCAGGATCGCGCCATCCGGTCGGTGGGCGGGCGGGCGTTTCGGTAGCGTCATCCCATGACCATCGCGCCAGGAACCGCCCTCATCACGGGAGCAACCGCCGGCATCGGCGCCGAGTTCGCCCGCCAGCTCGCCGCCCGCGGCCACGATCTCGTGCTCGTCGCGCGGGATGTCGCCCGCCTCGACACGGTCGCCACCGAGCTGCGCGCCACCGGTGTCGCCGTGGAGGTGCTCCCAGCCGATCTCACGGATGCGGCGGCCGCCGCCCGGGTGGCCGCTCGGATCGCCGACCCGGAGCGCCCGATCGAGGTGCTCGTGAACAACGCCGGCTTCGGGCTGCGCACCGACTTCGACCGCTCCCCCGTGGAGAGCGAGCTCGACCAGCTCGAGGTGCTCGCCGTCGCACCGCTGCGACTCACCCACGCGGCGCTCGGGGCGATGGTGCTGCGCGGCCACGGCACCGTGATCAACGTGAGCTCGATCGCGGCCTACGCGCCACTCGGTCCGTACTCGTCGGCCAAGATGTGGCTGCACTCGTTCAGCCGCTGGGCGAACGCGTTCTACCGGCCGGCCGGCGTGACCGTCACAGCGCTCGCCCCGGGCTTCGTGCGCACCGAGTTCCATGCGCGCATGAACGTGGAGCGCTCGCGCATGGCCCCGGACTGGATGTGGCTGAACGTCGAACCGCTCGTGCGTCGAGCCCTCACGGATGCCGACCACGGTCGCGCGGTCTCGATTCCGTCGGCGCGCTACCGGGTGATCTCGTGGGTCGCCGGAGCCGCGCCGATGGGACTCATCACGCGCGAGGCGAAGCGGCGCCGCTGGAACCGCTGAGCGGCATCCACCGGCGCCGCCTCGGGCGGGTCAGGCCCCGCCCGACTCCGAGGCGCTCTGCTGGTTGAACGGCGAGTCCTTGCGCGAGAACGTCTCGGTGCGCTGCTCGGGCGTCATCGCCGCGATCTGCTCCCAGCCGGCCGCCGGCACGCCCGTGACCTCGGTCGTATCTCCCACGGGGATGATCGAATGCACCACCTGGTCCTCGTAGACGTGGATGACGTTGACCGACTGCCCGAAGTCCACGCCCGAGAGCACGCGGTCCTCGGCGCTGAGGTCGAGCGTGTAACACGTCGCTGACGCGACCGACACGGGGATGCCCGCGAAGGTCGAGTACGTCGAGTAGTGCAGGTGCCCCGCGAGGATCCCCCGCACGTCCGTGCCGCGGATGACGTCGGCGAGCTGGTGCTGATGGAAGAGTTCGAGCATCCCCATCGCCTCGAGCAGCGGGGTGGGGATCGGCGGGTGGTGCACCGCGATGAGCGTGCCATGCGGGGCGGGCGTGGCGAGCACGCCCGCGAGCCACTCGAGCTGGGCATCCTCGAGCTCGCCATGGTGGTAGCCGGGAACGGTCGTGTCGAGCGAGATGATGCGCAGACCGTTGACGTCGTAGACCCGGTCCTGCGGGGCGGTGGACTCCTCGCCGAACAGCAGGTGCGAGTAGTGCGGGCGCTCGTCGTGGTTGCCCATGACCCAGATGATCTGCGCGTTCATGCGCGCCGCGGCGGGCTCGACGATCGCCTTGAGGCGCTCGTAGGCGTCCGGCTCGCCGAGGTCGGCAAGGTCGCCCGTGAACACGATCGCCTCCGGCTTGGCGATCGAGCGCTCGAGCTGCGCGAGCGCCTGGCCGAGGTTCTCGATCGTGTTGACCTTGCCGTAGAGCGGGCGTCCCCCCGCGAGCAGGTGGGTGTCGCTGATGTGCGCGATGACGTGGGATGCGGCGGGGTACTGACCGAGTTGGATCACCGCTCCAGACTAGAGCGCGGCCACCACGCGGGCTAGGTCGTGACCGGTGCGCCCGGGACGGTCGTCGGCGCTGCGGTCACGGCATCCCGCGCCGCTCGGCGGTGCGCCGCGAACAGCGACCACACGACGAGGGCCGGCCAGAGCGACTCGGTGTTGGCGGCGAGGCGCTCCACGACACCGACATAGCCCAGTTCCGGCTGCGCCCAGACGGCGAGGAACCAGAAGCAGAACACGGTCATGAGCCCGGTGCCGAAGATCGCACCGAGTGGGCGGATGATCCACGGGAAGTCACGGGGCCGCCGCATCCCGAACAACGGCCAGGCGGCGAGCGCGATGAAGCCGATGATCGCGGCGATGCGGTGCTCGATGGAGGTGCCCGCCATCGTCGGAAGCGGGAACAGGGCGACCCCGAAGCTCGAGACGGCGGCGATCCCGATGAACACGCGCCCGGGCCAGCCGATGCCGGTGGCGAACGTCGCGGTGGTGGCGTGGCAGAGCGAGGTGAGCATGAAGATCACCGTCATGAAGACGCGAGTGGGGGCATCCCCGGCGGCGAGCTCGCTGATCGTCTGCACGACGGGGTTGAAGTCGGGCGACATCAGCTCGGCGGTGACGGTGCCGCCGATGAAGAGGATCGGCGCGAGCGTGGCAGAGATCAGGGCGGGGCGGCGCAGGTAGCGGGACACGGAGGTCAGGTTAGCGCGACGACTCCTCATTCACGAGAGCGCCGGGCGCGGGAGTGGATGCTCGGAAGCGGATGCGGATGGCGATGCCCGCGCACGCGATCACGGCGAGACCGCCGAGCACGGTCGGCACGGTGATCTGCTCGCCGAGCAGGAGCGCGGCCCAGAGGATGCTCAGCACCGGTTGCACGAGCTGCACCTGGCTCACGCGCGCCATCGGCCCGATCGCCAGTCCCCGGTACCACGCGAAGAATCCGAGGAACATGCTCACCGCGGCGAGGTAGCCGAACGCCGCCCACTGGATCGGCGAGGCGGTGGGCGGTTGCTGAACCGCGGAGAGCACCGCGAGCACGCCCATCACCGGCGCCGCGAGAACGAGGGCCCACGAGATCGTCTGCCAGGCTCCGAGGTCGCGGGCGAGCAGGCCGCCCTCCGCGTAGCCGATCGCCGCCGCGATCACCGCACCGAAGAGCAGGAGGTCGGCCCACTCGAGGCGCCCGATGCCACCACCCTGCACGGAGGCGAACACCAGTGCCGCGACCGCGCCGAGGGCCGCGAGAACCCAGAACGAGAGCGGAGGCCGCTCGCGACCGCGGATGACCGCCATCACCGCGGTCGCCGCTGGCAGCAACGCGATGACCACCGCCCCGTGGGCGGCCGGCACGGTCGTGAGGGCGAAGGACGTGAGGATCGGGAATCCGGCAACGACGCCCGCCGCGACGATGGCGAGGCGAAGCCACTGCCGTGCGCTCGGCAGGCGCTGGCGGGTGATGGCGAGGGCGATCGCCGCGAGCAGCGCCGCCACGACCGCGCGACCCGAGCCGATGAAGAGGGGCGACAGAGCATCGACGGCCACTCGCGTGAACGGCACGGTGAAGGAGAACGCGACGACCCCGAGGAGTCCCCAGAGCAGACCGGACCGAGGCGATGGCATCCGATGACGCTAGCGGCTGCCCCCGGCGCCGGTCGCGGTCCAGTTGCGGTCTTTGGCCTCGGCGGCGCTGCCCGGGTGAGCGGGACGCGTCGGTTTAGCGGGTGACCTGCTCCGAGAGGTCCGCCGCATCGGGCGTGGGTGCTGCCGGAGCCAGAAGCGGGTCTGCGGCGACAAGCGCGAGGTATCGCGGGTCGGTCTTGTCGGTGACCTGAGCGAGGATCTCGCGCTTCAGCTCGCCGGCCATGGCCTTGAACTCGGGACTGAACTCTCCCATGTCACTCCTCCTCCTGAATCGCAGCGAGGACCTCGGCGACCTTGAGCCGATCGTCGTTCGACGCCCAATCAGCGGCCGAGAGCCGTCTGAGAATTGTAAGACCGATGGCTTTCGATGAGCGCGTTTTCCCCAGTGCGTAGTCGATCGCACCTGTCAGCTCATGCCAGTGCTGATCGCGCGCCGCGAACTCGCGCTGGAGCTGGAGAGTGCGGGCCTCAAAGGTGCTCAACCGCCGACGGGTCAGAGCGAAGGCGGCAACCGTCCACGCCAGCGTCAGTACCGAGATCAGCGCGGTCAGGCTCGAAAGAATGGGCTGGGTCATCGCGCGATCGTGCGCCAGCCGCGCTCGCGCTCCTCAGCACGGCCGTCGAGCTCGAGCACGGCGAGCACTGCGGCGACCTCGGGCACGGCGAGGCCGGAGCGTGCCGCGACATCCGGGACCGAACGAGCCGAGCGGGTGCTCAACGCGTCGAGCACCCGGGTGATCTCGGGGCGCTCTCGCGGCGTCCCGCTTGAGGTCGCCATGGCCAGATCGGGAAGCGGCGCGAGCTCCGCCATCTCGTCGGCGCTCGTGACGAGCTGGGCGTTGCCGTCGCGGATGAGCTTGTGGCATCCCGCGGACGCTGAGCTGGTGACGGGCCCGGGGACCGCCCCGATAGAGCGCCCGAGGTCGGCCGCATGGTTCGCGGTATTGAGCGACCCGGATCGCCACCCGGCCTCCATGATCACTGTCGCGAGACTCGCGGCCGCAATGAGGCGATTGCGTTGGAGGAACCGCCACTTCGTCGGCGGTTGACCGCACGGCAGCTCGGAGACCACGAGTCCGTGCTCGACGATCCGCGTGAGAAGCGCATCGTGTCCGCTGGGGTAGAACCGGTCGACCCCACCGGCGAGGAACGCGATCGTCGGCCCGCCGCTCGCGAGCGCGGCGCGGTGCGCCATCCCGTCGATGCCGTAGGCGGCCCCGGACACGATCGCGTACCCGCGGTCGACGAGTCCCGCGGAGGCTTCCATCGTCATGTGCTCGCCGTAGCCGGTGGCGGCTCGCGCCCCGACGAGCGCGATCGAGCGGCCGAGTGCGGCAAGGGCCGCGTCCGTTCCGCGCGACCACAGGGCGAGCGGCGCGTGGAGGCCGAGGTCGTCGAAGGGCTTGTGCCAGTCCGCGTCATCCGGCACCCGTAACCGGGCGCCGAACCGGGCCGCCTGGCGGAGCGAGAGCAGCACGGCCTCGGAGCGGATGCGCGGATGCCAGCGCGCCACGGCGTCGGCCAGCTCGTCGGCGGTGCCGCCCGCGAGCGGACGCTTGTCGATGAGAGCGGTGAGCGCACCGGCGGCTCCGAGCTCGGCGACGACGGCTCCCGCGACTCGGTCGCCCGGCTCGGCGAGGCTCGACCACGCGGCTCGCGCGAAACGATCGGCGATCTCGTCGCGCGTGAGGTCGTCGCGCGTGATGGCGCGCACGAGGGTCGCGACCTCTGCCTCCTTGAGTCCGAACATCGTCATGTCGAGATCGCCCTCCTCAGGCTCAGTGCCCGCCCGAGGTGGGCGGCGGTCGGTCGGTCGGCTGCGTCGAGGTCGGCGACGGTCCAGGCGAGACGGAGCACGCGGTCGTAGCCGCGCATCGTGATTCCGCCGCGCTCCAGGGCGCGGTCGAGTGGCGCGGTGACGGCCGGGGTCAATCGCGCCGACGGACCGCGCAACCACGCACCGGGCACGTGAGCGTTGAGCGTCCACGGGGTGTCGGCGAGCCGCGCGGCCGCCCGGGCGCGCGCGGCAACGACGCGAGCACGCGCTTCGGCCGTCGTCATCCCACCGCCCTCCCCCGCCAGCCGCAGCTGCGCGGTGGTGATGCGGGAGACCCGGTACTGGATGTCGATGCGATCGAGCAGCGGACCCGAAAGCCTTCCGACGTAGCGTCGGCGTGCCGATGGAGGGCACGTGCACTCCGAGTCCCTGGCGCCGTACTGCCCGCACGGGCAGGGGTTTGCCGCGAGAACCAGCTGGAAGCGCCCCGGGAAGTGCGCGACCGCGTTGGCCCGGTGGATGCTGATCAACCCCGACTCGAGGGGCTGTCGCAGAGCATCCAGCACCGACGGGCTGAACTCAGGTGCTTCGTCGAGGAAGAGCACCCCGTCGGAGGCGCGCGCCGCCGCGCCGGGGCGGATCATGCCGCTGCCACCCCCGACGAGTGCGGCGGCCGTCGCGGTGTGGTGTGGCGCTTCGAACGGCGGTCGCCGCGACAGGGTGCCGCCGACCGGGAGCCCCGCGAGCGAGCGGATCGAGGAGACGTCGAGGGCTGCGCGCGGGTCGAGGTCGGGCAGGAGTCCCGGCAGTCGGGAGGCGAGCATCGTCTTGCCTGCGCCGGGCGGGCCGAGGAGGAAGACGTGGTGGCCCCCCGCCGCGGCGACAACCATCGCGTCGACGGCATCCGCGCTGCCGATCACGTCGGCGAGGTCGCCCTCGTCGGTGCTCGTGTCATCCACAACGGCGCGCAGTATCGGTTCGACGGGTTCGGGCTCGAAGTCGCCACCATGCCAGATCGCCGCCTCGCGGAGGGAGGCCACCGGGATGACACGCACCCCGGGCACGAGCGACGCCTCGTCCGCGTTGCCCGTCGGCACCATGACCGTGGTGTGCCCGGCCCGGGACGCCGCGAGCACCGCGGGCAGGATGCCGGCGATCGGCCGCAGCCGACCATCCAGTCCCAGCTCGCCGAGGTGCACGACGCGATCGATGGACTCCGCCCGCACCGTGCCCGCCGCCGCCAGCGCGGCGAGGGCGATCCCGAGGTCGAAGCCCGAGCCGTGCTTCGGGAGGGCGGCCGGCGAGAGGTTGACCGTGATCTTGCGGTTCGGCAGCCCGCACCCGGAGTTCGTCGCAGCGGCACGAACGCGATCCTTTGCCTCGCCGAGGGCGGCATCCGGGAGACCGATGAGGATGAACGCGGGGAGGTTGCTCGACAGGTCCGCCTCGATCTCGACCACGGCGCCCGTCAGTCCGAGCAGCGAGATCGCCCACGTGCGACCGAGCCCCACTAGATCGGCCCCATCAGAACACCCGCGCCAGGTGCTCGACCTCGGCCGTCAGGCCCGGCGGCGCGATCACCCCGACCGCGTCGATGCGGATGCGGTCGTGATCGCCCGGGTGCGCCTCGCACCAGGCCGCGGCGAGTCGCCTCAGTCTGGCGAGCTTGGCGGCGGTGATCGACTCGAGCGGATGCCCGAAAGCGACGCTCGAGCGCGTCTTGACCTCGACGAACACGAGCTCGTTGCCATCCCGCGCGACGAGGTCGATCTCGCCCTGCGCACAGCGCCAGTTGCGGTCGACGACCGTGAGCCCGCTCGCGGCGAGATGCCGCGCCGCGATCTCCTCACCTCGTCGCCCCAGGGCGTCCTTTGCTGCCATGCGTCAAGGGTCGCGGTGACCGCGGGGGCCGCGGCAGCGGAGAGCGTCGCCCTGATGAAGTCGATCGAAGCCGACCCGTGTGGAGGACTACCGGCCCGCGTCCCACCACGCGAGCGCCCGCGTGCCGTAGAACGTGAGCCACGGGCTGGGCTCGCCCGCGTCGACATCCACCTCGAACCAGACGCGGCCCGGGTGGCGACGGGCCTGCAGCCAGGTGCCGTCGTGCTGACGCTGGGCGCGAATGTCCGCGATCGCGTCCGCGAGGCGCGGGTCGGGCGCGGTTTCGTCGAGCAACGAGGCGGCGCGGAAGTAGTCGACCGCATGCAGGGCGTTGTAGAACCAGCGGAAGGGGTAGGAGTACCTGGTCACCCAGTACTCGACCGGCTCCCCCGTGGAGAGGCGGTACATCAGCCGACGCTCGAGCAGGTACTGCTCGGCACGATGGCGCGCGGCGCGCAGGTCATCGGTGCCGCCCGTCGCCTGCTCGAAATAGAGGATGCCCTTGAGCGAGTTGAGCGTCGAGTGGAACGACGCGCGGGTCGAGCCCTCCTCCCACTGGCAGTTCCAGCCGCCCTCCGCCATCTGGTGATCGACGAACCACTGGCCGATCCCGGCGACATCGGCGCCGAGCCACGCGCCGTTCGCGAGGGTGAATCCGTTGATGCAGCAGTCGACCTCGCCGCCCCAGTAGGGCAGGTTCTCGTACTCCCAGCGACTGTTGACCGCGAGCTTGTCTGCCGTGCCGGCAAGGGCCGTCGCGGGCAGGCCCCAGTCGCGCAACGCGTTGAGGGACCACGTCGTCGCGGTGTACGGCTGGCCCGCATCGTCGGCGGCTTCGGGGCCGTCGAAGTCGAAGTCCTTCGGAAAGTAGGCCCCGCCGGCCCACTGGCCGTCCGGGTCCTGGAGGGCGAGGAGCCGGGCGCCGAACCCCTCGGTCGCGACGCGCGCACGCGTGGCCCGCCAGACCTCCTCGGGGGCTCCGGCGAGGTCGCGTTCGACCTGCCAGCGCAGCGCGGGATCGGTGTCGAGCATCCAGTTCAGCAGGGTGGCATCCACGGTCATGCGGGCGACGATACCCGCGAGGGATGACACCGGCCAGCCCCACGCGCCCCGCTCGGGGGCGAGCGCGCTGCGCCCATCGCGCGCAGACTGAAGGGGTGACGACCCAGACCGCTCGACCCGCCACCCGTCGCGTCTCGCGCGCGCCCGGTCCGCTCGCCAGCTCGCGCCGCGCGGGCGCCATCCTCAACCTCATCGTCGCCGCCGCGATCGTCGTGGGCGGCATCGTGGTCGGCGTAGTCGAGTACCCGGTCGCCGGGTTCGCCGTGTCGGCGGTCGCGGCCGTGCTCGTGGTGCTGTTCGGGCGGGTGCTCGTGAGGCTCCCGCGCGCCTGACGCGCCTACTCGTAGACGCGCATCAACTCCCACCCGTCGCCGCGGCGACGGATGTCGAACATGCGCGAGAGCTCGGCGTCATCCGTGCCCTGGAAGCGCCAGCCGACGATGTCGAGCGGGTGCGTGAGGGCCGCCATGTCATCCTCGAGACGCGTCGGGGTGTCGGTCACCCGGTAGTGGCGACCGTCCCAGACGAGGCCGTAGGGCACGCCGCCCTCGAACCAGACCGTGACGGCGGTGGTGTGCAGAACGCTCATGTTGACTCCTCGTGAGGTTCGAAAGTATGTTCGATATCACGAGAGTAGACCCGGCTCGCGCGACACGCCAAGGAATGAGTTTTTCGTGGGAGAGAACAAGCGCTACGGCAGCGACCTGACCCAATCCGCGATTAACGACGCCCTGCTGCGACCGCGGCCGATCTCGCTCAGCGAGCGAGAGGTGGGCAAGGAGATCACCAATGCCGAAGCCCCGGTGCCGGTGGAAGCGTGGGTGCGGTTTCCCGAATCGGCGGTGCGGATGAAGGGCACCGCCGTGGCCTGGACCAAGCGCGCCGTGTGGGTGGAGTTCACAATGCGTGACGGCTCGACGACCCGGGCGTGGGTGTGGGCGTCGGCGGTGGACCGGCGCTAGCGCGCGCTGCCGCCGAGCGTGCCCGTGGTCGGGCCGTCAGGGTCGAGGGCGATGCACGTGAGGGTGCGGTCGCCCTGCGCCCACGACACCTCCGACGGAACGTACGTGAAGACCGTGAGCGTGGTCTGATCGATCGGCACCCCGATCGTCTGCGCCCAGGTCTCAGCGCACTGATCCATCGCCGCCTGTTGAACCCACTCGATCCCGGGGTAGTCCGTGAGGGACTCGTCGGCCACCGGACCGGTCTGGATCACCTCGCCCCAGTGCGGCTCGGCGCAGTCCACGCGGGGCGGGTACCCGGAGTCGTTGTCCGGCTCCTCGAGGCACTCCCCCGACGACGGCACGACCACGGCGAGGTCGCTCGCCGACGGCGGGAGGTCGAGCCTCCAGGGCCCGACGACGAAGGTGATCACGCCGAGCACGCCCAGCACCACTGTGCCGCCGATCAGCAGACCGTTGCGCGACACCCGGTCGTTGATCCCGAACCACGCGAGCGTCAGGGTCGGCACGAGGCCGATCAGCAGGTACAGAACCGCGAGGATGAGATTCGGGATCCACGCCTCCCAGACCGTGCTCGACGGCCACCAGGACTCCGTGAACCATGGCCCGAACTCCGGGTTGCCCACCGCGTCGAACACACGGGCGTAGACCGAGCCCTCCACCTCGGACAGCGGAAACAAGGCCGCGGCATCCGCGAGAAACGAGAACACCAGGCTCACCGCCACCGCCGCCACGACGATGAGGGCGATGGCGACCACACCGGATGCCGTGAGCTCGCCCCGCGACCCGTACCGGTAGAGAAGCACCGCGACGATGGTCGCCCCGAACACCACGAAGGAGCTCATGATGCCGAGCTGCCACAGCAGCATCCACGACACCACCGCGAGCGGGATGGCCAGCAGGGCGTAGGCGACGCCGCGACCATGGAACGGGGATGCGGGCCGCCAGTCGTACGCGGCGAGGCGATCCTCGTCACGGGACTGGGTCATCCTCGGATCGTGACGCGTCGATGTGAACAACGGGTGACACGGCCCGCTGTCAGGGGCGGTAGGCGTCCCGGCGGTGCAGGACGGAGATGATCTCGATCACAACCCGGTGGTCGATGATCCGGTAGATCACCCGGTACTCGCCCCGCCGTGCCACGAAGAGCGGGGCGAGCGGGTCCCGAAGGGGTCGCCCGAGTCGATACGGATTCTCGCGGAGCGGACCCACGATGAATTCGAACGCGGCCGCCGCGACCTTCCCGGGCAGCTCCCGCTCGAGTGCCCGCCGGGCGCTGCGGGAGAACACCACCTCGTAGGGACCGGTCACTCGCCGAGTGTGCCGCGGGCGCGCAGGGCGGCGCGCACCTCATCCACCGTCGAGACATCGCCGGCGGCGAGGTCGGCGAGACCGCGCTGGATCGCCGCGACCTCGTCGGGTCGGCTGAGGATGTCGACGGTCTCAAGCAGAGAGTCGTAGTCCTCGGCGCTCATCAGCACGGCGACGCGATCCCCGTTGCGGGTCACCTCGAAGCGTTCGTGCGTGGTGAGCGCCGACTCGATGAGCTTCGAGAGATTGGCTCGGGCATCCGCCAGCGAGAGCGTCGTCATGTACAGAATTCTAGCGCATGACGCCGCGACTAGTGGATGAACAGCCCCACGATGAGGCTCACCGCGAGCCCGATCATCACGACCGCGATGATCACGTCGAGCACGCGCCAGGCGACGGGCTTGGCGAACAGCGGGCGTAGCGCGCGGCTGCCGAACCCGAGGGCCGAGAACCAGAGGATGCTGCCGGTCATGGCCCCGAGCGCGAACCACCAGCGGTTGTCGCCGTAGGTTCCGCCGATCGATCCGAGGAGCACGACGGTGTCGAGGTAGACGTGCGGGTTGAGCCACGTGAGAGCGAGCACGGTGGTGAGGGCGGTGAGCCTCGTCATCCGGTCGCCGCCCTCGTTGGCCTCGAGCGCCTTGGGCTTGAGGGCACGCCGGGCGGCGCTGATGCCGTACCAGGTGAGGAACGCGGCGCCCGCGGTCCGGATCACGACGAGCAACCAGTCGGCCTGCTCGATGAGCGCGCCGAGGCCGGCGATGCCCGCGAGGATGAGCACGGCATCCGACACGGCACAGACCGCCACCACGAGCAGCACGTGCTCGCGGCGCAGGCCCTGCCGCAGCACGAACGCGTTCTGCGCCCCGATCGCGATGATGAGCGAGAGGCCGAGGCCGAGGCCGGCGAGGAGGGCGGTGAGGGCGACGGGCACCCACCCACGCTAGGGGAATCCCGCCATCAGTACAGCGAATGGTTCTTACTGATCATTAGAATCACTGATGTGATCGACCTCGCCCAACTCCAGGCCCTGTCCGCGGCGGTCGACTCCGGAACGTTCGATGCCGCCGCGCGACGCCTGCACGTGACGCCCTCGGCGATCAGCCAGCGCATCCGGGCCCTCGAGAACGCGGTCGGGAGCATCCTGCTCACCCGCTCCAAGCCGGTGCGGATCACGGATGCCGGGGTCGCCTACCTCTCGCTGGCTCGCAAGATCGAGGCGCTCACCGCCGACGCGCAGGCCGCCGCGGAGGAACCCCTCGCGCTCCCGCTCGCGGTGAACGGCGACTCCCTCTCCACCTGGGTGCTCCCCGCGCTCGCGCCGCTCGCCGACACGATCCGATTCACCTTCCACCGCGAGGACCAGGACCACTCCACCGCCCTCCTGCGCGATGGCACCGTGATGGCGGCGATCACGACCGAAGCGTCGCCGGTGCAAGGCTGCACGGTGCGGCCGCTCGGCACGATGCGCTACCGTCTGCTGGCCGCGCCCGCGTTCGCCGCGCGCTGGTTCCCTTCGGGGGTGGATGCCGCGGCGATCGCCCACGCGCCCGTCGTCGTGTTCGACGCCAAGGACGACCTCCAGCACCGTTACGCCCGGGAGCGCTTCGGGGCAACGCTGGAGCAGCATCCGCACTTCGTGCCCAGCTCGACCGACTTCGTCGCCGCGGTGACGCAGGGCTACGGCTGGGCGACCGTGCCGGATCTGCAGTCTGCGCCGCTGCTCGCCGACGGTGCGCTCGTGGAGCTCGACCGGGGCCATCACCTCGACGTGCAGCTGCACTGGCAGCAGTGGGCCCTCAGCACCTCGGCGCTCGACCGCACGGCGGTGGCGATCAGCGAGGCCGCGTCCCGAGCGCTCGTCTAGCTACTCGTCGAGCGCGAGTTCCTTGGGCAGTTCGAGCTCCTTCGCGCTGAGCTCCTCCACGTTGACGTCCTTGAAGGTGAGCACGCGCACGCTCTTGACGAAGCGGTCGGAGCGGTAGACATCCCACACCCAGACGTCGTTCATCGTCAGCTCGAAATAGAAGTCGTGCTCGGTGTCCTGCCGCACGAGGGTGACCTCGTTGGCGAGGTAGAAGCGGCGCTCGGTCTCCACGACGAAGCGGAACTGGCCCACGACGTCGCGGTACTCCTTGTACAGCGCCAGCTCGACCTCGCGGTCGTAGTCTTCGAACTCGTCCTCATCCATACTGCGGTCGAGTCTAGTTCGTTCGGCCAGCAGAGGGCTCAACCGGCGTGCAGCCAGGTGCGACGGTGCTGGTCCGACGCGCCGAGCGCGGCGATCGCGGCGAAGTGGTCGGCCGAGCCGTAGCCCTTGTTGCCGCTCCAGCCGTAGCCCGGATGCACGGCATCCAGCTCGCGCATGATCCGGTCACGGTGCACCTTGGCGATCACCGAGGCGGCGGCCACCGAGGCGCAGTCGCGGTCGGCCTTCACCCGGGTCTGCACGCGCGGCGGCTTGGTGAGCGCGGGCGTGAGCCAGTCGTGCGAACCGTCGAGCAGCACGACGCTCTGGTGGATCGCGGCCCCCGACTCATGGAGCATCGTGAGCGCCCGCAGGCCGGCCAGACCAAGAGCGGCGATGATGCCGAGACGGTCGACCTCCTCCGGCGAGGCGAGCCCCACGGCGGAATGGAGAGACCAGGATGCCGCGAGCGGCGACAGCTCCTCCCGCCGCTTCTCGCTGAGCAGCTTCGAATCCCGCAGGCCCGCCGGCTGGTCGGCCCATCCTCGATCGATCACGGACAGTCCGACGGCCACGGGGCCTGCGATCGCACCACGACCGACCTCGTCGCAGCCGATGACGAATCGCGCCCCGCCGTGCTGGAGCTCGCGCTCCACGTCGAGGGTGGGATCGGCGACCGCCATCACTCCGCCGTGACGTCGCGGAAGGTGACCGGATAGTTGTCGAGCCACGTCCAGCGGTTCGCGGGCCAGCTGATGAGCAGAGCACGCCCCACCACGTTGCTGACCGGAACGAACCCGCCGGTGGGGTCGTCGCGGTGATACGCGGAGTCGGCCGAGTTGTAGCGGTTGTCACCCATGACCCACAGCGACCCGCCCGGCACGATCACCTCGAAGTCGTCGCGCGTCGCCTTCGTGACGTCCGGCGGGAGGGTGATGTACGGCTCCTCGAGGGGCACGCCGTTGACCGTCAACTGGCCGAAGTCGTTGCAGCACACCACGGTGTCGCCCGGGAGGCCGATCACGCGCTTGATGAGGTGGTCGTTGCTGTCGGGGGCGCTCAGCCCCACGAAGGCGAGGAAGGCATCCAGAGCACCGACGAACCAGTTGGCCGGCGGCACCACGGGCGTGGGGGTGAGCCAGCCGCCCGGGTCCTTGAAGACCACGATGTCGCCGTGGGAGATCGGGATGAGGTCGGGCGTGAGCTCGTCCACGATGATGCGGTCGTCGATGTGCAGGGTCTGCTCCATCGACGACGACGGGATGTAGAACGAGCGCACGAGGAACGTCTTGATCAGGAACGAGATCAGGAGGGCCGCGACGAAGATGATGATGAGATCGCGGATGAAGATCTTCCAACCGCGTCCCTTGCGGGCCTGCCGGGGACGGGTCGTCTCCGGGATCTCCTGGGTGTGCGTCACGAGTGCCCCTTTAGCTCGAATGCCAGTGTATTCGGCGCACGGCGGGAACGCGGGCATCGCGGCGAGTGTGCCACGGTGAGTTCGCCGAACCGCGGCGCGCGGTGCGGCATCCGGAATCCGGGCTCCGGCAGCGGAATGCAGAACGGGCCGGTGCACCCGAAGGTGCCCGGCCCGTCGAGTCCGCGCGCGGCGGACTAGAAGTCGCGCTTCTCCTTGATCTTGGCCTTCTTGCCGCGAAGACCGCGGAGGTAGTAGAGCTTGGCGCGGCGCACGTCACCGCGGGTGACGACCTCGATGTGGTCGATCACCGGGGAGTGCACCGGGAAGGTGCGCTCGACGCCCACCTGGAAGCTGACCTTGCGCACGCAGAAGGTCTCGCGCACGCCCTCGCCCGAGCGGCCGATGACGACGCCCTGGAAGACCTGGATGCGGGAGCGGGTGCCCTCGATGATGTTCACGTGCACCTTGACGTTGTCGCCGGCGCGGAAGTCGGGAATGTTGTCCCGGAGGGATGCTTGATCGACGCTGTCGAGGATATGCATGGTCGTTCGCTCTCTGCGCCCGCCACAGGTCGGAGCGCGCTGTTAGGTTCACACAGAAGAATGGATGCGTGCCGGATCAGATCCCGGAACCCCTGTGGCAGAGCCGGAAGACAGGCACGAACGACAATTCTCGCACACATCGCCGGTCCCCTGCCACCGCGGGTACAGTGACCGCCATGGCCTCACTCGACCGCCCCGCCTCCCTCATCCCCGGACTCGACCGGATCGCCTACGGCGGCGACTACAACCCCGAGCAGTGGCCGCGCGAGGTCTGGGATGAGGACATGGCGCTCATGCGCGAGGCCGGGGTGAATCTCGTGAGCATCGGCATCTTCTCGTGGGCCCTGCTCGAGCCGCGCGAGGGCGACTTCGAGTTCGCGTGGCTCGACGACCTCATGGACCTGCTTGCCGCCAACGGGATCGGGGCGGCGCTCGGCACGCCCACCGCCGCACCCCCGGCGTGGTTCTGGAAGGCGCATCCGGATGCCCACCCGGTGACGCGCGAGGGGGTGCGGCTCGGCGGCGGCGCGCGCGGCATGGCGAGCCCGAGCTCTCCCGCGTACGCGGCGGCGTGCGCCGCGATCACGACGCAGCTCGCGACGCGATACGCGGGGCATCCGGCGCTGCGACTCTGGCACGTGCACAACGAGTACGGCGTGCCCGTGGGCGAGTGCTACTCCGACGACTCGGTGCGGGCGTTCCGGCGGTGGCTCGAGCAGCGCTACGGCACGCTCGAGGCGCTCAACGCGGCGTGGGGCACGACGTTCTGGGGCCAGCGCTACGGCGACTGGGACGAGATCGACGCCCCTCGCCTCGCCCCGTCGGTCGTGAACCCCGCGCAGCGGCTCGACTTCGCGCGGTTCACCTCCGACGCGCAACTGGCGTGCTTCATCCGGGAACGCGACATCCTGCACCGGCTCAGCTCCGGCATCCCGGTGACGACCAACATCATGGCCTCCAGCAGGCCGGAGATCGACTACTGGCGGTGGGCGCCCGAGATGGACCTCATCGCCAACGACCACTACCTCACTGCGGAGCGCCTCGACAACCACGTCATGCTGTCGATGGATGCCGACCTCACGCGCTCGCTCGCCGGCGGCGCCCCGTGGCTGCTCATCGAACACTCCACCTCCGCCGTCAACTGGCAGCCGCGCAACATCGCCAAACGACCGGGCGAGCTCGCGCGCAACAGCCTCACGCACCTCGCCCGCGGCGCCGATGGTGTCATGTTCTTCCAGTGGCGCGGCGGGCGGTTCGGCGCGGAGAAGTTCCACTCCTCGATGCTGCCCGCGAGCGGCACCCACGGGCGGGTCTGGGGCGAGGTCGTCGAGCTCGGGCACACCCTCGAGCGCCTCGAGGAGGTGCGCGGCAGCCGGGTCGGCGCGGCCACCGCGCTGCTCTGGGACTGGGAGTCGTTCTGGGCGCAGGGCCTGGAGTGGCGGCCGAGCGTCGAGCTCGACCCGCGCGAACGCATGGAGGAGTTCTACTCGCGGCTGTGGCATGCGGGCGTCACGGTCGACTTCGCCCACCCGGAAGCCGACCTCTCGCGCTACGAGACCGTCGTCGCTCCGGCGCTCTACCTGATGTCGCCGGCGGCCACCGCGAACCTCGAACGCTGGGTCACGGACGGCGGCCGGCTCATCGTCTCGTGCTTCTCCGGGATCGTCGACCCGTCGGAGCAGCTGCCGCCCGGCCCGATGCCGGGCGGCCTGCGCGACGTGCTGGGGCTGTGGATCGACGAGTTCCTGCCCCTGCGCGAGCACGAGACCGTCACGCTCACGACCGGCGAGACCGCGACCGGCTGGGCGGAGGCCGTCGTGGTCGAGGGCGCTGAGGTCGTCGCCCGCTACGTCGACGGCCCCGGCGCGGGCGGTGCCGCCATCACGACGCACCGGCTCGGTCGCGGCACGGCCAGCTACGTCTCGACCATCCTGCGGGGGCGGGACCTCGACGCGACGCTGGAGCGCCTCACCGGCATCCCGTTCCCGGGAGAGCGCACTCTGGAGACGGTGACGCGGGACGGTGCCGCCGGCCGGTACCGCATCCACCTCAATCACGGCGATGACGTGGCCGTCGTGGACGCCGGAGGCACCGACCTCGTCAGCGGTGCGGCGTTCGACGGCACGATCCCGCCGGCCGGAGTGCGCATCGTTGCCCTCGACTGACGCGCACGCCACGCCGCACAGCGGATTCGAGGGCGACGCAGGCTATCGTCGAATCACGATCACGACCGACGGAGTTTCACCATGACCACCCCCGAGGACATCCCCTCAGCAGGCCTCGCCACCCGCCCCCTCGATGTGCGCACCGAACCGGTGCAGCAGCGCAGCACCGTGCGCATCACCGCCCTGCTCGATGCGGCCGCCGCGCTCATCGACGAGATCGGCATCGACGGGCTCACCACGAGCGAGGTGGCCGTGCGATCGGGGTCCTCCGTGGGGGTCGTCTACCGCTACTTCCCGAACATCCAGTCCCTGCTGCGCGGGCTCGCCACGCGCAACATGGAGCGGTTCACCGAACGCGTCACGGCGTCGGTCGAGGCCATCGACCCCGCGCTCGGCTGGACGCCCGTGCTCGACGCCACGATCGACGCCTACGTCGAACTCACGCGCACCGAGCCGGGGTTCCGGGCGCTGCGCTTCGGCGACATCATTGACGACCGTTTCCTGCTCCCCCACGAGGAGAGCTACAACTCGATGATCTCCCGCGCCTTCACGGGCATCCTCACCAGCCGCTACGGGATGCCCGACACCGACGACTTCGCGTTCGACCTGGAGGTCGTCGTCGAGATCGCCGACTCGCTGCTGCACCGGGCGTTCCTCTACGAGCGCGACGGGGACCCCCGCTTCATCGAGAAGCTGCGCACCCTCGCCGTCGACTACCTCTCCCGGCACGAACCCGCGGTCACCCGGTGATCGAGCTGCGGACCCCGGCCGAGATCGAGCGGATGCACGAGGCCGGCCGCTTCGTCGCGAGCGTGCTCGAGGCCACCGCCGCCGCATCCGCTGTCGGCGTGAACCTGCTCGAACTGGACGCGCTCGCCCACGAGATGATCCGGGCCCGCGGGGCCGAGAGCTGCTACATCGACTACCACCCGTCGTTCGGCGGGTCGCCGTTCGGCAAGGTGATCTGCACCTCGGTGAACGACGCGGCCCTGCACGGGCTCCCCCACGACTACGTGCTGCGCGACGGCGACGTGCTCTCCCTCGATTTCGCCGCCTCGGTCGACGGCTGGGTGAGCGACTCGGCGATCACCCTCATCGTCGGCACCCCCCGACCCGAGGACCAGCGCCTCATCGAGGTCACGTCGCGGGCCCTCGACGCGGGCATCGCGGCCGCGGTCGTGGGCAACCGCATCGGCGACATCTCGGCGGCGATCGGCGAGGTGGCCCACGCCGCCCGCCTCAAGGTGAACCTCGACTTCGGCGGCCACGGCGTCGGCACGGTCATGCACGGCGACCCGCACGTGCCCAACGACGGACGACGCGGTCGCGGGCTCCCCCTGCGCGCCGGCCTCGTCTTCGCGATCGAGCCCTGGTTCATGCTCGGCACCAAGAAGCTGTACACCGACGACGACGGGTGGACGCTGCGCAGCGAGGACGGCTCGCGGGCGGCGCACTTCGAGCACACTGTCGCCGTGACGGATGCCGGACCGCTCGTGCTCAGCGCGCGCGGCTAATCCGGCAGCAGATCCGGCCTGACGCGACGCGTGCGCTCGAGCTGCTGCTCGTGGCGCCACGCCGCGATCGCGCCGTGATGGCCGCTCATGAGCACCGGCGGCACGGCCAGGCCGCGCCACTCGGCGGGCTTGGTGTAGCTCGGATACTCGAGCAGGCCATCCTCGTGGCTCTCCTCGTCGAGGCTCTCCGGGTTGCCGATGACGCCCGGCACGAGCCGACCCACCGCCTCGATGATCGCCATCGCGGCGACCTCGCCGCCGTTGAGCACGTAGTCGCCGAGGCTCACCTCGCGCACCCGGGCACGGGATGACGCGTGGTCGATCACACGCTGGTCGATGCCCTCATACCGTCCGCACGCGAACACGATCCGCGGCTCCTGCGCGAGCTCGCGCGCGGCGGCCTGAGTGAAGCGCTCACCGGCGGGCGACGGGACGATGAGCACCGCGTCATCCGGGAGCACAGCGTCGAGCGCCTCCCCCCACGGCTCGGGGCGCATGACCATGCCGGCGCCGCCCCCGTAGGGCGTGTCATCCACGGTGCGGTGACGATCGTGGGTGAAGTCGCGCAGATCGTGCACGCCGACCTCGATGAGTCCGGACTGCCGGGCCTTGCCGAGCAGCGACACGTCGAGCACCCCGAAGAACTCGGGAAAGATCGTCACGATGTCGATGCGCACGACTCGACCCTATCCCGGGGCGTTGGAGCGGGCACGGCCGGCCCACGACGCTCCCCGCGAGCCACCCCCTGCCGCACGCCACCCCTTCCGCGCGCCACCCTTCCGCGTGCGGAGGACGACGCGCCACGTTTGGCGGCCCGAGCGCTGTCACTTCGGCGTGTCGTCCTCCCCAACGGTGCACCGGAACGGGGCGCCACGGATTTCGCCCGCCGCGCGACGCCGCCCCGTCGCCTGGACCACTGTCGCACCCATGACAGGCATCACCATCCCGGAGGGGGTCGCGCGGGTCAGCGTGCTGAGAGCGCGCGGCCACAGCACCGGCCGCTTGAGGTCGGCCGTCGAAAGAGGCGAACTGATTCGCATCCGGAAAGGATGGCTTGGGGTGCCGGACGCCCAAGCAGAGGTCGTGCGAGCGATCTCACTGGGGGGTCGGCTCGCATGTCTCTCGGCAGCCCGCCATCTCGGACTGTGGACTCCTCCGGGCGAACAACTACATATCGCTCGACCGCGCCATGCCGGGCGCACTCACGGGGACCCGACCGGGGTGATCGAGCATTGGCAGTCCTCGGCATGGCGGGAGCATGAGTCGCCGATCGAAGAGATCAACGACGCGATCCGGCAGGTCATCCTCTGCTGCTCTCGAGAAACGGCCATCATTGTCATCGACTCGGCGCTCAACCGAGGCATGATCACTCGACCCGACCTCGGACGCGTTCTCGACTCGCTCCCGGCCGGACGCCGCGAGATCATGGCCCTCGTGGACCCGCGCAGCGAGTCGGGGCTGGAGACAATCTGCCGCCTCCGGCTGGCATCGCTCGGCTTGCGCGTCAGAACTCAGGTTCGAGTCGCCGAGGTGGGTCGGGTCGACCTGATCATCGGGGACCGGCTGGTGATCGAGGCGGACGGCCGCGAGTGGCACGAGGGGTCGGTCGCGTTCGAAACCGACCGAGCGCGGGACCTGACTTTGCTGAGGAAGGGCTACCTCGTCATCCGGCTGAGTTACACACAGATCATGACCGAGTGGGCGCTCGTCGAGGCATCCATTCGAGCGCTGATCGAACTCGGGGAGCATCGCTGGCGGCCTGCCCACTACCGCGCCGGCCTGGCCGGGTGAGGGTCAGCGAGGTTGCGGAGGACGACACTCCGCACTGGACCACGGGAGAGAGAGGATGACGGCGCGCCGTCCTCCGCAACTGCTGGGCGGAGGGGTGGAACAGGGGGCGAGCGCGCTGGCGCTACTCCTGCGGATCAGTGCCGGACTCGTCGGCGGACTCGTCGTCCGCCAGCTCCTCGAACAGGCCGAGCGGCGGGGTCACCGTCATGGTGCCGCCCTCCACGTCGACCGAGGCGACGATCGCCTTGACGAACGGCACGAGCACGTCACCGGATGCCGTGCTCACCGTGAGCAGGTCCTGCGCCGGGAAGTGATCGATCTGCGCGACCGTGCCGACCTCGACGCCGTCGCGGAGCACGCGGAGCCCGACGAGCTGGTGGTCGAACCACGCGTCCTCCTCCTCGGAGGCCTCCGCCAGATCCTGGTCGATCCAGAGAATCGCCTTGATGAGCGACTCGGCGGCGTCGCGGTCGCCGATGCCCTTGAAGAAGGCGACCGGGTGGCTGTTGTACCACTTGAGCTCGGTGAGCTCGAGGGTCTTGCCGTGCCAGGGCGAACTGGTGGGAACCTGCAGCGAGAAAACGGCGCCCGGGACGAAGCGCTTATCCGGGGCGTCCGTGTAGAGCTCGACCTTGATGGCGCCCTTGAGTCCGTGCGCCTTGGTGAGACGACCCACGCGCAACTGCGTGTGGTTCGGCTGGGGGACCTTGGTTGGGACCACAGCCTTACGCGTCGGTGTCGACGACGTCGACGCGCACGCGGCGACCGTCGGCGAGCGCCGTGATGAGCGTGCGCAGCGCCTTGGCGGTGCGACCGGCGCGGCCGATCACGCGGCCGAGATCCTCGGGGTGCACGCGCACCTCGAGGATCTCACCGCGCTGCGTGTTCTTGGCGACGACCTGCACCTCGTCCGGGTGATCGACGATCCCCTTGACCAGGTGCTCGAGTGCCGGAGCGAGCAAGATTACGCCTTGTCCGCGTCGGCAGCGGCCTCGTCGGCGGCGGGAGCCTCGTCGGCAGCGGCCTCGACGACCGTCTCCTCGACGACCTCGACGGGAGCCTCAGCGACCTCGGCGACCTCGACGGGCGCCTCGGCGACCTCAGCGGCCTCCTCGACCTCGGCCGCGGGGGCCTCCTTCTTGGCGGGCGCCTCGGACTTGGGCTTGAGAACCGGCTTCTTCTTCTCGTCGGCCTGGAACTCCGCCTTGGCTTCCTTGGTCTTGACGGTGCTCACGGCGCTCTTGTCGCCCTTGAACTTGCCCCAGTCGCCGGTGAGCTTGAGGATCGCCTCGACCTGCGGGCTCGGCTGGGCGCCGACGCTCAGCCAGTACTGGGCGCGCTCGGAGTTGACCTCGATGAACGAGGGCTCCTCGGTCGGGTGGTACTTGCCGATCTCCTCGATCGAGCGACCGTCGCGCTTGGTGCGCGAGTCCGCGACGACGATGCGGTAGTAGGGCGCACGGATCTTGCCGAGGCGCTTCAAACGGATCTTGACAGCCACAATTCTCCTGAATACGTGTGTGGGTTGCGAACTGATCGCCGTGAGCGTGGGGGCACACTCGGCAGGAAAGCTCTGATGGATTCTCCTCGCGCCTGATTAGAGGGTCGGGCTGCGGGAGACTCGACTGGCTATTCTGCCATGGTTTCGGCTGGTTCGGGAATCCGCACCCGGCGCCGGGAGAGCGCGACCCCGACGAGACACACCGCGCCGCCGATCACGGCGAGCAGGGGCGGCACCTCGGCGAACACGAGGAAACCCATGAGAATGGCCAGCGGCGGCACGATGTAGGTCGAGACGCCGAGCTGGCCGGCCGGCATCCGGGACAGCGCGTAGGCCCAGGTGCTGAACGCGAGCGCGGTGGGGATCGCCCCGAGATACAGGATGCCGAGCACGGCCGGCAGCGGAGCATCCGCGATCCCGGCGACCAGTTGGCCCGAGAAGGGAAGACACGCGACCATGCCGATCGCGCATCCCAGCCAGGTCACCTGCGCATTGGGCAGGCGCTTGAGCACCGGCTTCTGGAACAGCACCCCGGCGGCATAGGTGACCGCGGCGAGCAGGCACCAGAGCACGCCCACGCCGTCGCCGAGCGAGCCTCCGCCGGTGCCGATCCCGATGAGCACGACCCCGAGGAACGCGACCCCGGCCCCGATCGCGAGCCAGCGGTGGATGCCCTCCTTGAGGATCAGCCCGGCCCCGAGAGCGATGAGGATGGGGCCGATGTTGACGATCATCGCGGTGGTGCCGGCATCCAGCGTCTGCTCGGCGATGTTGAGAGCGATGTTGTAGGCGCCGAACCAGGCGACGCCGAACCCGATGATGAGCAGCCACTCGCGGCGGGTCGGGGCCACCCAGCGGCGGCCGATGAGCACGACGACGCCGAGCAGCACCGTGCCGATGACGAGCCGGCCGAGGGCCAGGGCTCCCCCGCTGAAGTAGGGGGCGACCCCGCGGATCACGATGAACGCGCTCGCCCAGGCGACGACCGTGACGGCGATCGCGACGATGACGAGGGGGCCGACGCGCACAGGAGTGGGGCTCATCCGCTCACGGTAGCGCGAACCGGCGACGGTCCACAGCGCGCGGCGGGTGCGATGTCCCGAATCCGCCGAAGGTTGGCAGTCAGCGTGTCGGCGCCGTGCGCGGCCACGGCCGCACGCGCTCTAGCTGGGCCGCAAGCCCGAGGATCGCTGCCTCTCCCGCGCCATCCGGTCGCGGCGCGACGACGAGTTGCACCGCGAGGGGCACCTCCGCGGTCGCGTGCCACCCCGCCGGAACGCTCGCCGCCGGCCAGCCGAGCAGGTTGAACAGCGACGGGTAGGGCGCGTAGCGAATGTTCGCCATGAGGTTCGCGTACCAGCCGCGCTTGCCCCACCGCACGGCCTCGAGCCCGGGCTGGGCGAGGGTGGGGGTGATCAGCACGTCGTAGTCCTCGAAGAACGCGGTGGTGCGGGCGCGGATGCGGTCCACCGGGCGCGGCGAGAGCCAGCCGAGCCGGCGCGCGAGTCGACCCATGCGGGCGTGGGTGCGCACGCGCGGCTCGAGCTTCGCGCGATCGAGCAGCGCAGCATCCGTCTCGGTTCCGGCGAACCAGCGTGCCAGCAAGGGCAGCGGGTTCGCGGGGTACGGGAACGCGACCTCGGTGACGGTGTGCCCGAGCTCCCGCAGCGCGGCGGCGGTCTCGGCGGCCCCGCGCCGGAACTCGGAGTCGGTCTTCACGAGGCCCGAGGGCTCATTCGTCGCGAGGGCGATCCGCAGGCCGGCAGTGGGCTCGGTCACGGTCGCGAGGGCCGGTCGACCGGCCATCACCGAGAGCAGGAGCGCGGCATCCGCGACCGTCGTGGCGAGCGGACCGTTCTCGCTCATGCCGAACCAGGCGTCGACCCCGATCTCCTGGGGCACGAGCCCGGCCCCGGGCTTGATTCCGAAGAGACCGCAGTTGGCGGCCGGGATGCGGATCGACCCCATCCCGTCGTTGCCGTGGGCGACCGGAACCATGCCGGATGCCACCGCCGCCGCACTGCCCCCCGACGAGCCGCCCGGCGTGCGCTCGCGGTTCCACGGGTTGCGGCTGATGCCGAACACCGAGTCGGTCGCGCCGAACACGCAGAGCTCGGGGACACGCGTGAGCCCGACGACCACGGCCCCGGCCGCACGCAGGCGCGCGACGAGCTCGTGGTCGGCTGCGGACGGGGCGTCGGAGGTGGCCGCCGAGCCGTCGCGCAGCGGCTCCCCCGCCACGGGGATGTTGTCCTTGATCGCCACCGGCACGCCCGCCAGCGGCAGCGACGCGCGGTCGGCCCGGGCATCCACGGCCGCCGCCTCGGCGAGCGCCTTCTCGGCGCGCACGAGCTGGAACGCGCCCACGTCATCCGTGGCGATCCGCTCGAGGGCAGCGCGAGTGTTCTCGACGGCGGTGGTGGTGCCGGCGCGCACGGCGGCGGCGAGCTCCACGGCGGTGGGCAGGGTCAGGGCAGACGGCGTTGTCATGCCCTCATCGTAGAGCGGCGCTCAGCCGTTCGTCGCGTCGCGCCAGGCCAGCCACGGCGTCACGATGGCGGGGTCGTAGGCCGGGCCGCTGATCCCCACGGTGAACAGGGTCACCCCGAGGGCGTGGAGCTCGTCGGCCTGCGCGACGTCCTTCGTGCGCTGCTCGTTGGAGAGCTCGATCTCGCTGATGTCGCGGCCCACGGCGTCGCAGTGCTCCTGGAGGATGCCGAGCTTGCGCGGCAGGTCGTCCGGGCTGACGAAGTTGTGCCAGATGTCGGCGTGCTTGGCGACCAGGCGCAGGGTCTTCTTCTCGCCCGAGCCGCCGATGAGCACGGGGATGTCGCGCAGCGGCGCCGGGTTGAGCTTGGCCCAGCGCGCCTCGATGCGGGGCAGGGACTCGGCGAGGTCATCCAGTCGGCTGCCGACGGTGCCGAACTCGTAGCCGTACTCGTCGTAGTCGCGCTCGAACCACCCCGAGCCGGTGCCGAAGATGAAGCGACCACCGCTGATGTGGTCGATCGTGCGGGCCATGTCGGCCTGGAGGTCGGCGTTGCGGTAGCTGTTGCAGTTGACGAGGCAGCCGAACTCGACGCGGCTGGTGAGCTCGGCCCACGACGCGAGCTCGGTCCACGACTCGTAGTGCAGGCCGTCCTTCTCACCGTAGAGCGGGAAGAAGTGATCCCAGTTGAAGAGGATGTCGACGCCGAGGTCCTCGTAGCGGCGCACCGCATCCCGGATCTCGGGGTAGAGGGCGTGCTGGGGCTGGAGCTGAACACCGATGCGGACGGGGCGAGAGGTCATGCCTCCACGCTACCGCCCGGCGGGAGCGCCCTGCCCGGCACCGAGGTTACCGCCCGAGGAACTTCTGCAGGCTCGCCAATTCCTCCTCGGTGGGCCCGCCCGGCTTGGAGCCGAGGCCGAAGCCCGATCCCGAGGGGGCCGCCGGGGTGAGCGACCCGCCGGCGGCGAGCGCGGCGTTCTCCGCGGCGCGCTTGGCCGGGTTGCCCGAGCGCGAGCCCTTCTTCTTGGGCTGGGTCTTGGGCCCGCCGAACTTCTGACCGGGGATCGGACCCATGCCCGCCACCTGCGGCACGCCGCCCTTGGCGACGGTCTTCATCATCTTCGCGGCCTGCTCGAAGCGGTTGACGAGCGCGTTGACCTCGGTCACGGTCGTGCCCGAGCCCTTCGCGATGCGCAGCCGACGGGAGCCGTTGAGCACCTTGGGCTGGCGGCGCTCCTGAATCGTCATCGATTGGATGATGGCCTCGGTGCGCGTGATCTCGCTCTCGTCGAAGTTGTCGAGCTGCTGCCGCATGCCCTTCGCGCCGGGCAGCATCCCGAGCATGTTCTTGATCGAGCCCATGTTCTTGAGCTGCTGCATCTGACCGAGGAAATCCTCGAGGGTGAAGGTGTCGGTCGCGAACTTCTCCGCGACCTTGCGCGACTCCTCCTCATCGAAGTTCTTCTGCGCCTGCTCGATGAGGGTGAGGATGTCGCCGAGGTCGAGGATGCGGCTGGCCATGCGGTCCGGGTAGAACGGCTCGAAGTCGTCGAGCGACTCTCCGGTCGACGCGAACAGGATCGGGCGCCCGGTGACGCTCGCCACCGAGAGCGCGGCACCACCGCGCGCGTCGCCGTCGAGCTTGGAGAGCACGACGCCCGTGAAGTCCACGCCCTCCTGGAACGCGCGGGCCGTGGTCACGGCATCCTGACCGATCATCGCGTCGATGACGAAGAGCACCTCGTCGGGGTCCACGGCCTTGCGGATGTTGGCGGCCTGCTTCATGAGCTCGGCATCCACACCGAGGCGGCCGGCCGTGTCGACGATGACGGTGTCGTACTGCTTGCGGGTCGCTTCCTTGATCGCGTCCTTGGCCACGCGCACCGGGTCGCCCTTGCCGTTGCCGGGCTCGGGAGCGAAGACGGGCACGCCGGCCTGCTCGCCTACGACCTGCAGCTGGGTCACGGCGTTGGGGCGCTGGAGATCCGCGGCCACGAGCATCGGCGTGTGCCCCTCGGACTTGAGCCACTTGGCGAGCTTGCCGGCGAGAGTCGTCTTGCCGGCACCCTGAAGACCGGCGAGCATGATGACCGTCGGAGGAGTCTTGGCGAACTGGATGCGGCGGGCCTCGCCACCGAGGATCGTCACGAGCTCGTCGTTGACGATCTGCACGACCTGCTGGGCGGGGTTGAGGGCCTTGGACACCTCGTCGCCGAGGGCGCGCTCGCGCACGCGGCCGGTGAAGTCCTTGACCACCTCGAGCGCGACGTCGGCGTCGAGCAGGGCACGACGGATCTCGCGCACGGTCGCGTCGACATCCGCGGGGCTGAGCTTGCCCTTGCCGCGGAGGTTCTTGAAGGTCTCGGCGAGACGGTCGGTGAGGTTGGAGAAGATCGCCATGGTCGGGCCAGTTTAACCGCCGTCGTCCACAGATCGCCGCACGGCGAGCAACTAGCTAGTATAGCTAGATCATGATGGTGAATGTGCACGACGCGAAAAGCCAGCTCTCCAAGCTCCTGGATGCCGCTCGCCGCGGCGACGACGTGATCGTCACGCGCCGGGGTGAGCGGTTTCGCATCATCGCCGAGCCGACGGTCGACCGCGTCCGTGCGTTCGGGATGCTCTCGGTGTCGCTCCCGACGGATGCCGAATGGGAGGAATCCGACGCCGCTGTGCTCGCGGACTTCGAAGAAAGCCTCACTCAAGACGCGAACCTGTGACCGTGCTGCTCGACACCCACGTGCTGCTCTGGTATCTCTCGGGCGACCGACGCTTGGGCGTCCAAGCCCGTCGTGTCATTGTGCAGGCTGCGGACCTCGTCGTTTCCGACATCTCGCGCTGGGAGATCTCGATGAAGGTGTCGGGCGGAAGGCTGGCTCCCCTCCCGGGCCTGCGCGAGGCGATCGACGCACTCGGCGCGCGCCGCCTCGACCTGCGGGAGGCTCATCTGAAGCAGCTTGAGACCCTGCCCCTGCTCCACCGCGATCCTTTCGACCGGGCCCTCATCGCTCAGGCCCGTGCCGAAGGTCTGTCCGTTCTCACGTCGGACCGGCATTTCGCCGCCTACGACGTGCGAACGGTTGACGCCCGCGAGTAGCCTCGGGCCATGGCCCTGCTTCTGCCCTTCGACAACGTTCACCCGGCCGTGGATGCCACGGCCTGGGTCGCTCCCAACGCGACCCTCATCGGCAAGGTCATCCTCGCGGAGCGCGCCAGCATCTACTACGGCGCGGTGCTGCGCGCGGATGTCGCCGAGATCAGGATCGGCGCCCGCACCAACCTCCAGGACAACGTGACCGTGCACTGCGACGAGGGGCACCCGACCATCGTGGGCGACGGGGTGAGCGTGGGCCACGCCGCCGTGCTCCACGCGTGCACCATCGAAGACGAGTGCCTCATCGGCATGGGCTCGATCGTGCTCAGCGGATCGGTGATCGGCGCGGGCTCGCTCGTCGCGGCCGGGGCGGTCGTGCTCGAGGGCACGATCGTGCCTCCCGGATCGCTTGTGGCCGGGGTTCCCGCGAAGGTCAGGCGCGAACTGACGGCGGAGGAGCAGGTCGGGATGCGCAAGAACGGCGAGCACTACCTCGGCTACACCGAGAAGCACCGGGCGCTGGGCTGATGCGCCGGGCCGCGATTCTGACCGGGGCGCTGCTGCTGACGGGATGCTCGGCTCCGGCCACGGGCCCCGCCGCGGTGAGCACTCCCGCCCCCAGCGCGTCGGTGTCGGTGACCGCGAGCCCTGAGGCATCCCCCTCCGCCCTGGTCGGATTCTCGATCCCGGACACGTGCGATGGACTTCTCCCGGAAGACGCCGCTGCGTCGTTCGCGAGCCAAGGGCTTGTCGGGGGCGAGATCGCGGTCTATCCGGATGTCGCGATCGGCGACCCGCTCCCGATGAGCGACTTCGACACGTTCACCGAGACCGACGTGGTGATGACCGACTACCGTTTCTGCGAATGGGTCGGTGGCGGCCGCACCGTCGACATCTTCGTGGGCCGGGCGGATGCCCAGAGCCGCGCTCTCACCGTGTCCGAGTTCTGGTCGCTCGACCGTCGGATCGACCGCAACGCGCCTGTCGTGGTCTTCACGTTCGACGGGAACATCCCGGGCGTCGGGGACGCCGGTGCGAGCCACTGGGTGGTGCGAACGAACAGCGTGATCAAGGTCGACATCGACCCGGGCGGCGAGTCGGTGCGGCTGGAGGCCCTCGCTCTGGAGGAGCAGATCGCGGCGCATCTGCGCGCCGACTGAGGACTCCGCTACTCCTCGGTGGCGACCACGTCCCAGTCGCCGAAGAGCGAGAACCCGGCCGACGCCGCGAGCGCGACCGACGCGGCGTTGTCGAGCTGGCAACGGTACTGCGGCTCGTAGCCGAGTTCGAGCGCCCGCGCGCTCATCGCGCGCACGGTGGCGCGGCCGAGCCCCTGGCCGCGCACGTCGGGCAGCGTGATCACCCCGAGGTCGGCGAGCTGCGAGTCATCCCACGGGTACATGCTCGCCGCCGACACGATACGGCCGTCGACGATCGCCCCGAACACGAGCCAGTGGTCGAGTTCGACGTACGCGTCGTCGAGGTCGTCCTCGGGGGCCTCGGCGACGAAGCGAGCCCAGAGCTCGGCATCGTCGGTGGTGAGCTCCCGGATGCCCTCGGCCGGGGTCTCTCCCCGAACCACGCCCTGCTCGGCGAGCGTCAGGAAGTAGAGGTGATCCGCTCCGTTGAGTTCGAGCCCGGCCGCCTCGATCCGAGCGCTGAGGTCGTCGGCGGCGATGGCATCCCCCGCGCTCAAAGACAGCTCGGTCGCGCGCTCGTGAGTGACCCGCACGACGCGGGAGCCGTCGGCGAGGCTCAGGAGCGACACCGATCGGGTCGGCTTCTGCGCCGGGTCGACGACGACCGTGAAGGCCTCGCCCGACGGGGCGATGGGCGTGCCGGGAGTCCAGTGCCCGGTGACGGCCGAGGAGAACACGGCTAGATCGACGAGTTCGCGACGATTGCGATGAAGATCACCGTGACGAGCGGGACGAGCGCCACGAGCACCGTGACGATGGAGAGCACTCGCGATCGACCCCGCACGAGCTGCACGATCGCGGTGATGAGGGCGGCGACCACGAGCACGGCACCGACCAGGAAGAGCACCTGATACACGAGCGAGCCCGAGCCACCGCCGTCGAGCGCGGCGGGGATGCCGAAGGCGAAGGAGAAGGCCATGATCATCCCGCCGAAGAATGCGGCGAGAAGGGGGATGACGCCGCGCTGCGTGTTCATGCCGCTACCGTAGCGGCTCGCGGGCGCCTCAGCCCAACAGCCCCTGCACGAAGACGTGCGGCGTGAACCCCGTGAGGTCGCCGATCCCCTCGCCCTGGCCGACGAGCTTGATCGGGATGCCCGTGCGCTCCTGCACGGCCATGACGAAGCCGCCCTTCGCCGACCCGTCGAGCTTGGTGATCACGAGCCCCGTGACGCCGGCGTGCTGGATGAACGCCTCCGCCTGCGCGAGGCCGTTCTGACCAGTCGTCGCGTCGAGCACGAGCAGCACCTCGGCGATCTCCGTCTGCTTCTCGATGACCCGGCGGATCTTGCCGAGCTCGTCCATGAGGCCGCTCTTGGTCTGGAGCCGGCCGGCCGTGTCGATGAGGGCGATGTCGATGCCGTCGCGCTGAGCACGCTCGACGGTCTGGAAGGCGACGGATGCCGGATCCTGGCCCTGCACCTGCGGCCGCACGATCTCGGCGCCCCCGCGCTCGGCCCACGTCGCGAGCTGCTCCACGGCGGCCGCGCGGAAGGTGTCCGCCGCGCCGACGACGACCGTGCGGCCGTAGCCGGTGAGGAACTTGGCGAACTTGCCGATCGTCGTCGTCTTGCCCACGCCGTTCACCCCGACGACGAGCACGACGGCCGGGCGGGCGGTGAGGTGCAGAGTGGGGTCGAGGCGGGCGAGACGCTCCTCGAGGTTCTCGCGCAGCATCCGGCGCAGGTCTTCCGGATCGGTGGTGCGGTACTTGGCGACGGCGGAGCGTAGCTCGGCGACCACCGCATCCGTGATGTCGGGTCCGAAGTCCGCCGAGATCAGGGCGTCTTCGAGGTCCTCCCACGACTGGTCATCGATCGTCGCGCGCGAGAACATGCCCTTGAGCGCGCCGGAGAGGGACCACGAAGCCATGCGTCAAGGGTAGAGCGTGGCCGACGGGTCAGCGGGCGGGGCGCACCATCGCCGTGCGATCCGGCTCGGTGAAGCCGAACTTGCGGTACAGGTCGTGCGCGTCGCTCGTGAAGAGCGTCCAGCGCAGGTGGGCGCCCGGCCCGCGCTCGATGAGTTCTTCGAGCATCGCCGTGGCGATGCCCCGACCCTGATGGTCGGGAAGGACGAAGACGTCCGCGAGGTAGGCCAAGCCGATCCCGTCGGAGAGCACCCGGGCGAACCCGACCATTGCCCCGGAGGCCGACTCGTAGGCGCCCACGACCCGCCAGGCACGATCGATCTGGGCCTCCACGTCGTCGCGGGTGCGGGTGCGGCCCCAGTACGCCTCCGTGCTGAGGTAGCGCCAGATCACGTCCCGATCGATCCGAGTGAACTCGGTGGAGATCTCGTAGCCCTCGGGCGATGTCGTGTCGACCATCCCCCCACGCTAGCGAGGACGAGCGACGCCGTCAGGGGCGGGCGGGCGAGTCGGGGTCAGGACACGATGAAGGTGCCGAGGTAGAGGATCGGTTCGTCGATCGACTCGAAGGCCGTGGAGTACACGAGGTAGTCGTCGAGGCCCGCTCCCGTCTCGAAGGACTGCACCAGCACTCCCATCCCGCTGGTCGCGTTGCCATAGATCCCGGATCCCGCAGGAACGAAGCTCGCGGACAGCAGGGACGAGATCACGCCGTCCGCCGCAGTCTGGTCACCGGGCAGGATCGCCCACGTGATCGGGTCATCGGCGATCGTGACCCGGATGACGCAGGCCGCTGCGAGGACCTCGGCACCGACCTCGGGCACCTCGAACTCCGATGCGGGAATCTGTTCGTAGCCCGTCGGGTCGTCCTCGTTCGCGTTGAGCCGCTCGACGATGCCCGGGCACTCCGTCCAGCCGTCGGGGGCCGTTCCGTCCTCGGCGCCCGGGTCGGACCCCTCCGCGGTGCTCGTCCCGACCTCGGGCTCCGCGTCGGTGCCGGTGGACGGCGCGGCGGTGCATCCGGTGAGAACCAGGAGCAGAACGGCCAGCGGGACGAGAGTTCGACGCATCACAGGGGGGCTCGATTTCGTGAGGAAAGGGCAAGTACAGGCTCGGTACTGGCCACGGTAGATGGTGCGTGCCACCCGGTCAAGCGAGGGGGCGTCAGCTCGCCCGTTCGGTGTTGACCCGCTGGCCGACGACCGCGCTGATGCCGTCCGCGCGCATGCTCACGCCGTAGAGGGCATCCGCGATCTCCATCGTGCGCTTCTGGTGCGTGATCACGATGAGCTGGGATGTCTGGCGCAAGTCCTCGAAGATCGTCAGCAGGCGCCCGAGGTTGGCGTCGTCGAGGGCCGCCTCGACCTCGTCCATGATGTAGAACGGACTGGGGCGCGCCTTGAAGATCGCGATGAGCAGGGCGACCGCGGCGAGCGAGCGCTCACCGCCGCTGAGCAGCGACAGCCGCTCGATCTTCTTGCCGGCGGGCTTGACGGTGACCTCGATCCCCGTCGTGAGCATGTTCTCAGGGTCGGTGAGATGGATGCTGCCGGTGCCGCCCGGGAACAGCACTGGGAAGACCTGGTTGAAGGCGGCACGCGTGTCTTCGAAGGCGGCGCCGAAGATGTCCTGCATCTTCTCGTCGAGCTCGTCGATGATCGTGAGCAGGTCGCGGCGCGTGTTGGTGAGGTCGGTGAGCTGCTCAGTGAGGAACTTGTGGCGCTGCTCGAGGGCCTCGAACTCCTCGAGGGCGAGCGGGTTGACCCGGCCGAGCTGCGCGAGCTTGCGTTCGGCGGCGGCGAGGCGGGCCTGCTGTTCGACCTTGTTGTACGGGATGCCGTCGATCTCGCGGGTCGAGCTGGTCGAGACCTCCCCCGCGTTCTCCGTCGGTGAGGTCTCGACAGGCTCGACCCGCGGCACATCTTCAGGCTCGATCCGCGACAAGTCGGGAATGAGCACGTGCGGCCCGTACTCCGCCACGAGCACGTCCTCGACGAGCCCGAGCTCCTCGCCCGCGCGCTCGAGGAGCGTCGAGAGGTGCAGCTTCTTCTCGTAGATCTGCATCTCGAGGCCGTGCACGTTCTCGCTCACGCTCACGAGCCGCTCGCGCAGAGCGTTCTCCTCGCGGCGAAGCGCGGTGAGCTCCTCGTTCTGGGCGGCCCGTTCGGACTCCTTCGCGGCGAGCTCCACGCGCGCCAGCGAGACGGAGCGGTCCACGGCGTCGAGCACGGCGGGCAGCGCGGCGATCACCGCTTGGGCCGCCGCGACCTGACGCTGGCGGATGACCGTGAGCCGCGCCTGCTCCTCCGCGGCCTCGCGCTCGGCCACGAGCTGGCGGGCGAGCGACTCGGCGCGCGCCCGCTCGGCCCGCACGCGCTCGCGGATCGTCTCCAGCTGGATGCGCTGCTCGAGCTCCGCGGTGCGCGCGGTCTCGAGTTCGGCGAGCAGGCCATCCCGAGCCGACGCGTCGAGCATGGGACGCGGCGTCGCGGCGAACTCGTCGTGCTGCGAACTCGCGTGCTCCACCTCCGCCTCGGCCTCGCGCACCTTCTCCGCGGTGACCTCGAGCCCCTGGGAGAGCCGCTCCCATTCCGCGTGTGCGGCCTCGAGCTGGATGCGGAACCGGCCGAGCTGCTCGGACTGGGCGGCGAGGGCCGCGTCGTACTCGCGCAGGGCGGTGAGGGCGGCAGCGGCATCCGTCTTCGCGGTCTCGAGGGCGCCGCGCTTCTCGGCGAGCGCGAAGCGGGTGCGTTCGATCTGAGTTGTGACGGTCGCGAGCTTCGTGGCGGCGGCATCCCGTTCGGCGACGAGCTCGAGGCGGGAGCGCTTCGAGCCGGAACCGCCGCGCAGCACGTAGCGGGTGAGCACGTCTCCCGTGCGGGTGACGAAGGTCGCGTCATCCGGCGCCGCACCCCACGCGGCGCGGGCCGCGACGAGGTCGTCGGCGATCAGCACCCCCGAGAGCAGCCCGAGCACGCCGTTGGGCGCCTCCACGACGCTCACGGCGGGGCGCACCCCCGCGGCCTCGAAGGTCGCGGCGGCGGCCAGACGGGCGTCCGCGACGACGACCTCCACGCGACCGAAGTCCTTCTCCGCGGAGTGGGCGAGGGCGTCGAGCGCGTCGTCGCGGTTCTCGGCGAGCACGGCGTCGGCGAGCGAGCCGAGGGCCGCCGCGATCGCCGCCTCGAAGCCGGGCTGGATCTTGACGTGCTCGGCGACGAGACCGCGGATGCCGCGGAGCTTCGCCCCCACGAGCGCGCTCGAGCCGTCCTTCTGGTCGACCGCGAGGGAGAGCGCCGAGTTGCGCGCTGCCAGGGCGTCGCGCTCGCGCTCGGAGGCGTGCAGCTCATCGCGCAGGGCCTCGATGTCGGCCTGGATGCTGGCGACGAGCGCCTCTGCCACCTCGTAGGCGGCGTCGAGCGTGCCGTCGCCCTCCGTGGTCGTGGCCGCCTGGGTCTCGAGCGAGACGAACTCCGTGCGCGTGGAGTCGCGCCGCTGCTCGGCGGCCTCGAGCGCGTTCTGCTGGCGCAGCAGCTCGCCGCGGGCGGCCGCGAGCGTGGAGCGCGCGACCTCCACCCGGGCCGCCAGTCCGGCGAGCTCGAGTTCGTGGCGGGAGACGAGCGCGCTCTGGGCGCTGATCTCCTCGTCGAGGGAATCGAGGGAGGCCTTCGCCGTGGCCGTCGCGGCAGCCGCTGCGCCGACGGACTCCTCGGCCTCGGCGACGCCGGCGGCGAGGCGGTCCGCTTCGTCGCGGGCATCCTGCACGGCCGCCTGGCTGATCGTGGTGCCGATCGAGGGGCCATCGCCCTGCTGGCCGAGGAGCGCGAGGCGCTGATTGGCGAGCGTGTAGAGGCCGCGCAGCCGCTCCTGAATACTCTCGAGACCGAAGGCCGTGCGGCGAGCGAGGTCGACGGCATCCCCCACCTGCGCCTGCTCGAGGCGGCCCTCGCGCAGCTTGTTCTGATCGAGCTGCTCCTGCAGCACGATGCGCTCCGTCTTGCGCTCAGACTCGCTGCGGCTGAAGTCGGTGATCGCGGCGCGCAGCTCGACGACCTCGTCGGCGAGGAGGCGGGCGCGGGCATCCCGCACGATCGCGGCGATCGAGGCCGCCTCCTTGGCGATCTCCGCCTGCTGCCCGAGCGGCTTGAGCTGGCGACGGATCTCGCCCGCGAGGTCGCTCAGGCGCGTGAGGTTGGCCTGCATCGCCTCGAGCTTGCGGATCGTCTTCTCCTTGCGGCGACGATGCTTGAGGATGCCGGCGGCCTCCTCGATGAACCCGCGGCGGTCCTCGGGACTCGCGTGCAGCACGGCGTCGAGCTGGCCCTGACCGACGATGACGTGCATCTCGCGGCCGAGGCCCGAGTCGCTCAGCAGTTCCTGCACATCGAGCAGACGGCACTGCTCGCCATTGATCGCGTACTCGCTGCCGCCGTTGCGGAACAGCGTGCGGCTGATCGTGACCTCGGTGTACTCGATCGGCAGGGCGCCGTCGGCGTTGTCGATCGTGAGGAGCACCTCGGCGCGTCCCAGCGGACCCTTCGTCGCGGTCCCCGCGAAGATGACGTCCTCCATCTTGCCGCCGCGGAGGGTCTTGGCCCCCTGCTCGCCCATGACCCAGGCCAGAGCATCCACGACATTGGACTTGCCGGAGCCGTTGGGGCCGACGACGCACGTGACGCCCTGCTCGAACTGGAAGGTCGTCGGCTGGGCGAAGGACTTGAAGCCCTTGAGGGTCAGGCTCTTGAGATACACCTCGCCGCCCTTCGCTCGTACGCCGCCGGATGCGCCGGCCCGGATGCTTCGGTCAACGGTACCGGACGGGCCGACCGTAACGCTTCGGTGACGATCGTGGCACGCGGCCACTCGCGGTTGTACCCTGATCGGCTGCCCAGAACCCGGCCGGGCGGCACCACCACCGCCACCGCCCGGAGGATCCCTGATGACGTTCACGATCGACGAACTGCCGATTCCGGCATCCACCGATGCCCCCGGAGGCGCGGACTTCGTGCGTTCCATCGAGGTGGGCAATGCCGTCTACCTCGAGGCCTACGGCACGGATGAGCTCAACTACGAGCCCGCGGAGGAACTGCCCCACTACCGCGATGCCTTCCAGCCGCACCGGCTGCTGGTCGCCCGCGTCGATGGCCGGATCGTCGGGCGAGGGGTGTGCGAGACCGAGGCCGGCGATGAGGTCGACACGGCGTGGGTCAATGTGGACGTGCTGCCCGAGTTCCGCGGTCGCGGGATCGGCACGGCTCTCGCCGAGGCCGTCGAGTCGATCGCGCGCGGGCTGGGGGCCGAGAAGGCGATCACCTACACCGGGATCCCGGATGCCGACGGCGAGCGCCTGCCCTCCCCCACGGGTTTCGGCTCGGTTCCTGCTCACGACCCCAGCGTGCGATTCCTCAGCGCGCGCGGCTACCGCCTGGAGCAGATCGAACGCGCGAGCCGTCTGCCGCTGCCCGTCGCCGCCCTCGACGAGCGGCTCTCAGCGGCGCAGGCGCAGACCGGTGACGCCTACCGGTTGCACCACTGGTTCGGGGGAACACCCGAGCACTGGCGCGAAGACATCGCCGTTCTCGGCAACCGCATGAGCACCGACGCCCCGACGGCCGGCCTCGACGAGCCCGAGGAGGAGTGGACGGTCGAGCGCGTGATCGCCGCCGACGAACGCGACCTCGCGAGCCCCCGCACGCGCACGGTCACGGCCGCCGAGCACGTGGCCACGGGCCGGCTCGCGGGCTTCACCGTGCTGTCGGTGCCGGCGCAGAAGCATCGCTCGGTCGCCCAGTACGCGACCCTCGTGATGCGCGAGCACCGCGGGCACCGGCTCGGGATGCTGCTCAAGCTCGCCAATCTCGCTTACCTCGATCGGGTCTCACCCGGACACCCGTCGGTCACGACGTTCAACGCCGAGGAGAACCGGTCGATGCTCGACATCAACGATGCCCTCGGCTTCACCCCCCTCGCCTACGAGGGGGCGTTTCGGAAGGACCTCGCATGAGCTTCACGATCGACGAGCTCGCGATTCCGGCCACGCTCGACGCGCCCGGTGGCGACGACTTTCGCGCGATGGTCGACGTTCGCAACGCCGTGACATCCCACACCTCGGGCGGCGCGGACCTCAACTACACGGCCGAGGAGCTGCTGCCACACTGGCACGACGAGTACGAGCCGAAGCGGCTTCTGCTCGCCCGCGTCGGCGGGCGGGTCGTCGCGCGCGGCGTCTACGAGGTGATCGCCGACGACGACGGCACTGTCGCTTGGGTCAACGTGGAGGTGCATCCCGAGATGCGGCGGCTCGGGATCGGGTCGGCGCTTCTTGACGCCCTCGAGCAGCTCGCCCGCGAGAGCGGCCGCACCGTGGCCCAGGTCTACGCGATGGCCCGCGACACTCCGGGCCCCCGACTCGACTCGCCCACCGGATTCGGCTCGCTTCCCCTCGCCGACCCGAGCGTGCGGTTCCTGCAGGGGCGCGGGTGGCAGCTCGAGCAGGTCGAGCGGTTCAGTCGTCTCGTGCTGCCCCCGGCCGCCGACGCGTTCGACGCGGCCCTCGCCGACGCGCACGCCGCCTCGGGCGCCGACTACCGGCTGCACACCTGGGTCGATCGCACCCCGACGGCGTGGCTCGACGACATGGCGGAGCTCGCCACCCGCATGAGCACGGATGCGCCCGCGGCCGGGCTCGATGTCTCCGAGGACGTGTGGACGGTGGAGCGCATCCTCGAGTGGGAGCAGCGCCACGCCGACGGCCCCCGCCACCAGCTGCTCGCCGCGGCCGAGCACGTGCCGACCGGCCGCCTCGTCGGCTACACCGAGCTGTCGGTGCCCGCGGAGCTGGATCGGGCGGTGTCGCAGGAGGACACCATCGTGATCCGCGAGCACCGCGGGCACCGGCTCGGGATGCTGCTCAAGGTCGGCAATCTCGCCCACCTGCAGCGCACCCACCTCGGGCATCCGTCGGTCACGACCTTCAACGCGGAGGAGAACCGGCACATGCTCTCGGTGAACGAGGCCGTGGGCTTCGTGGCGGTGGGCTACGAGGGGGCGTGGCGGCACGAGCTGTGACCACCCTCTGAATTGCGCCGATCGGTCGCAAGTCAT
>CALRJN020000002.1:0-255362 GCA_943367555.1 Synechococcus sp. UW140
CCACAACCTCGAGGCCACCGTCATCGACTCCAGCACCGGCACCGTCCTCGCCGAATTCACCCTCAACCCCGCACACGACTACCAACGAAAAAACGGTTGAACCCCCGTCTCCGGGGGTTCAACCGTTCACGATGTCCTGAGACATCACATTGGCGGAACCGGTGGGATTTGAACCCACGGTGGGCTCAACACCCACACAACTTTTCGAGAGTTGCACCTTCGGCCGCTCGGACACGGTTCCGGGAGAGAGTTTAGTACACGCGGGCGCGCCGCCGCTTCCACGTGATCGCCGCCAGGAGGAGGGACGCGACGAGCCCCACGATCCCGGCCCCGAGCACCACGATCTCGACGCCGGGGAAGAACGGCCCGTACTGCACGAGCCGCCCGTCGACTTTGAACACGACGAGGCCGGATGCACTGTTGAGGTACTGCGGCGACCCGAGGTAGTCCGTGACCGAGAGGGCGAGCATCCCGCCCCCGACGACGAGAAGCGCGACGGCGGCACCGAGACCGAGCACGACGAAGCGCATCAGTCGGCCGGCCGCCAACGCAGGGCGTGGATGACGAGCGTCGCGATTCCGGCGGCGAGTCCCGCGGTGAAGAGCCACGGTGAGAGTGCGCTCAGCACGGCCGGGAGAACGTACTCCTGGGCGGCCGTCGGGGCCGTCGGCGAGTAGGTGAGGGTCTGGGCGAAGTACTGCGCCCACACGCCCGCCGCCGTGAACACGACCGCGACAATCCACAGGGCCGGGATGAACGGGTTGCCGCGGAGGGTGGGGGGAAGCGCGGCATTGGGTGGTGAGGTCTCGACGAGCTCGACCCGCCTGGACTCGACCCGCCTGGACTCGTCGACATGCGGACGCGAGGGGGAGGTCTCGCCGGGCTCGACCCGCGAAGGTCGAGTCGGTGAGGTCTCGACGGGCTCGACCCGCGACTGGTCGAAGCCGCGCTGGAACGCCGGGTCGAACCTCGGGTCGAAATCGGATGCCATGGCCCACGCTCCTTGTCGGGTCGAGCCTAACGATTCCCGGCAGCATCCCGCTGGGCGGCGAGCTGGTCGCGCACCGTCTCCATCGTCGTGAGCACCTCGATCGTCGCGGTCATCGGGTGCACCGGATGCTCGGCGAGCCCCTCGCGCACGGCCTCGTTCACGGCGCGGAACATGGGCGTGTAGCCCGACCCCTCCACCGGGGTCACCGTCTCCTCGACCACGATGTTCGGCCATACGCCCGTCGTCGCGGTCATCGTCGTCGCGGCATGGAATGGCGCGTCGATCTCGATCGTGCCGAGGGTGCCGCCGATCGAGGCATGACTGACGATGGAGTACTCGATCGAGGTGGTCACCTGCGCGAGGGCGCCGTGCGCGTACCCGAGGGTCACCGCCTCCTCGAGATCGACGCCGTCGTCCCGAATCCGGCCGACCGTCGTGATCGACTCGGGCACGCCGAGCACCAGGTGCGCGAACGTGATCGGGTAGACGCCCATGTCGTAGAGCGCCCCACCGCCGAGTTCGGCACGCCAGAACCGCTCGGTCGTCGCCGGTGGCGCGAACCCCATCCCGGCCTGCACGAACCGCGGCTCCCCGATCGCGCCCGACGCGATGAGCTGCTGCACGCGGATGATCGTCGGGTTGAACTTCATCCACATCGCCTCCATGAGGAACACGCCGTGCTCGGCCGCGAGGTCACGCAGCTCCACGGCGTCGGCGACCGTCATCGTCAGAGGCTTCTCGCACAGCACGTGCTTGCCCGCGAGGATCGCGCGCCGGGCATCCGCCGCATGCAGGCCGTGCGGCGTCGCGATGTAGACGATGTCGAGGTCGGGCAGGGCGAGCATCCGGTCGACGTCATCGAAGGCGTGAGGGATGCCGGTGTTCGCCGCGAACGCGTCGGCCGTCGCCTGCGAGCGCGAGGTCGCCGCGATCACCTCCGTGGACTCGACGAGCCGCAGGTCGCTCAGGGTGTGCGCCGCGATCCCGCCGGTGCCGATGATGCCCCAGCGGAGATCGGGAGAGGATGCCATGGTGGCACCCTAAGCGATCCGGCGGCCTCGCGGTGAGCGACGCGTGCCCTGTCGCCGGCACCGCCTAGGCTGGCCGCATGGCCCGCCCCACCACCCAGTTCCGCTGCACCGAGTGCGGCTGGACAAGCGTCAAATGGGTCGGCCGCTGCGGCGAGTGCCAGCAGTGGAATACGGTCGTGGATGCCACGGCTCCCGCCGCGCGCGTCACCGCCGTGCGTCCCACGAGCGGGGCCCGCGCGATCACCGAGATCGGCGCGGAGTCGGTCGCCCACTGGCCCAGCGGGATCGCCGAGTTCGACCGCGTGCTCGGCGGCGGCATCGTGCCCGGCGCCGCGATCCTGCTCAGCGGCGAGCCCGGCGTCGGCAAGTCCACCCTCCTGCTCGAGGTCGCGAGCCGGGCCGCCGCGTCCGGTCAGCGCGTGCTCTACGTCAGCGCCGAGGAGTCGGTGAGCCAGGTGCGCCTGCGGGCCGAGCGCACCAACGCCCTCCAGCCCTCGCTGTTCCTGGCGGCCGAGACCGACCTCGCCACGATCCTCGGCCAGATCGACGAGGTGCAGCCACAGCTCGTGATCGTCGACAGCGTGCAGACGGTCGCCTCCGGCCTCACCGATGGGCTCGCGGGCGGGCCGTCGCAGGTGCGCGAGGTCGCCTCCACGCTCATCCGCGTGAGCAAGGACCGCAATCTTCCCGTGCTGCTCGTCGGCCACGTCACCAAGGACGGCACGATCGCCGGCCCCCGACTGCTCGAACACCTCGTGGATGTCGTGCTGCAGTTCGAGGGCGACCGCCAGACCGCCCTGCGGTTCGTCCGCGCCCACAAGAACCGCTTCGGGCCCACCGACGAGGTCGGCTGCTTCGAGATGACCGGGGACGGCATCGCGGAGGTCGCCGACCCCTCGGGCCTCTTTCTCTCCCGCGCCCGCACTCCCACGAGCGGCACGTGCGTCACGATCGCCGTGGAGGGCCGCCGGGCGCTGCCCGTGGAGGTGCAGGCCCTGATCGTCAAGACGCAGGCGCCCCAGCCGCGCCGCGTCGTCAACGGCGTCGACTCGTCGCGCGTCGCGATGCTGCTCGCCGTGCTCGAGCGCCGGGCCGGCCTACCGCTCTCGGGATTCGACGTCTACGTGTCGACCGTCGGCGGCATCCGGGTCACCGAGCCGGGCGCGGACCTGGCCATCGCGCTGGCGATCGCGAGCGCGTACCGCGACAAGGCGTTCCCCGTGACGATGGCGGCGGTCGGCGAGATCAGCCTCGCCGGCGAGATCCGGCCCGCGTCATCCGGCAAGCAGCGGCTCGCCGAAGGCAAGCGACTCGGGTTCAGCCAGGTGCTCGACTCCGAGACCGTGCACCTGCGTGAGGCGCTGCGGCTGGCGTTCGCGGGCGCGAGCGTCGAGCGTGTGGACGTGCCGGACTTCTAGCGGGACGGGCCGCTAGTTTGCCAGCATGATCGAGGGGCCCCAGTCCTCGACGCGCCAGTCGATCCAGCCGCTCTGGCGGGTGAGGCGCACCGAGATCGAGTCCGTCATGCCCGCGGGCGTGGTGCCGATGCACGCGAACGTGTCGCCGATGATCAGCGGCGGGGCCGGGCACTCGACGGTGAACGTGGCTCCGAGCGCCGCGCCATCGGCTTCCACCGAGCGGGCGACCTCCTGGGCGAACACCCCCGGCAGCACCGAGATGAGCAGGCCGGGCAGGATGAGGATGCCGGCGAGCACCGTCACGACGGACGCCGCGTTGAACGCGATCGGCATCATCCCCTTGCCGGTCTCGCCCCAGGTGCGCACCGCGCGCGCGATGAGGTAGCCGGGCTGCCCGAGGATCGCCCACGCGGCACTCGCCGTGCGCTTGTGGCCCCACGTCTGCAGCAGCAGCCGGTCGAACGCGGCGAAACCGAACACGAAGAAGTACGGGGCGATCCAGACGACGACGAGCAGAGCGAAGTTGTAGCCCTGGCCCAGGACGACGATGAGGACGATGCTGATGATGAGCTGGAACGCCGGCATGAGCGCGATCGCCCACACGGCGCCGGTGTAGGCCCTGAGCTTGCGGGGGGCGCGCTCGGGCGCCTCGGGCATCTCGTCCATCTCCTCGGCGAGGGCGCTGAGGAGCGGGGTCTCGGGGGCCGTGTTGGCGTGGAAGCTCGCGCGGCGCGGGCCCGGGGCATCCTCGACGGAATCGGCGGGCGGCGGCTCGAGCTCGCGCAGGGTCATCGCCAGCAGGGGCTGGGCGCTGAGCTCCTCCTGCTCGGGTTCGGTCTCGGTGTCCAGCTCGAAGGGGAACCGGTCGCCGGAAACATCTCCGGTCTCACGCCGCTCCCGCTCGCGCTGCTCCCGGCGCGACGGCAGCTCGTCCGCGACGGCATACGACGGGGCCGCGGGCCGCTCCTCGGGCTCGGCGAAGGTGGTGCGGACCGACGCCGGCTGCGGCACCATGGGCGCGCGCGCCTCGGAGGTGTGCTCCGTCCACGCCTGCGAGTCCCACCAGCGAAGCTGGGGGAGCCCGAGGGGATCGGGATACCAGCCCGCAGGCACCCCGAAGATGTTGTCGTCCACCACACCAGCGTAACGCCACAGGCGACCTGACAGAAAGTCTGGTCTACCCCCCGTTGACAGGGCATCCCGGCAATAGCATGAGCGCATGACGGTGGAATCGGCACTGACCGGCCTCGCAATCATCCTCAGCGTCGTGAGTGTGGCGCTCTCGGGGTGGTTCTCGATCCGCACCGCGAGGTTGAGCCACCGGCTCGCGGAGGAGCGGGAGGAGAGGCAGGACGCCCAGTCCGCCCTCAAGGCGGCCGAGCGCGTGTACGAGCCGCTCGCGATGGCCGCGGCAGAGCTGCAGTCGCGCATCTTCAACATCGTGGAGACGGGATGGCTCGGCATCACGAAGCGCTACGAGGGTCATGGCGACTACCCGCTCGTGAGCACCGCATTCCTGTTCGCCCACTACTTCGGCTGGATCGAGGCCCGACGCCAGGCGGTTCTCTCCTCGAGCGGCGAGGGCACCCGCGACAAGGAAGTGCAGAAACTCATCGACGGGGTGCTCAAGACGCTCCGCCGCACGGAGGGCAGCGGCGGATTCCTGTTCTTCACGACCGAGCAGCGTGCGATCGGCGAGCTCATGCTCGAGTGGGACGTGATCGCCAAGCAACGGGTGCCGCGCGTGAAGGGCTACGCGGCGTTCGTGAAGCTCTACCGCGACGACGAGTCGTTCCGGGAGTGGTTCACCCCGGTCACGGCGGGCCTCGACCTCGTGTCCAAGAACGACAACTCGCGGCTCATCGAGATCCAGCACGCGCTCGTCGCGCTGATCGCCGAACTCGACCCCAAGCGCAAGTACACCGCGGGCTACGAGCTCGAGCCGATCGTCGCGGCCTGAGCCGGTCGCCGGTCCTACTCGCGCAGGCTCAGCAGCCACGCGTTGGCGGCCGCGGTGAACTCGGCGTCGACGGGGAACGGCTCGCCGTCGATGGCGTTGAGCGGCGCGGCGTAGCGCACGCTCGAGACCAGCCACGCGGCATCCGCGGCCCGCAGCTCGTCGGGGGTCGTGAGCTCGAAGCCCGTCGTCATGCCGCGGTCCTCCGCCCACCGGAACAGGTTCGCCTGAGTCGTGCCGTCGAGGATGCCCAGGCCCGGGCCCGGGGTGAGCAGCGCGTCACCGCGGCGGTAGACCAGAGTCGCGGTGGGGCCCTCGAGCACGATGCCGTCGCTCGAGACGAAGACCACGTCGTCGGCACTGCGACGTACGGCCTCGCGCACGGCCGCGCGGTTGATCGCGTAGCTGAGCGTCTTCGCGCCCGCGAGGAGCCACGGCGAGGTGCGCTCGACGTCGTGCCGCACCCCGCGATCGAGCAGCACCACCCGGATGCCGTGCGTGCGCTCCCGGGTGAAGTCCGGCGAGGGCGCCGTGTAGCACCAGCCCGTGGGACGGTCGCCGCCCTCGAGACCTCGGGTCAGCACCGTCTTGACGAACGCCTCGGAGACCGGGTCGATCGCCGCCGCCGACGCCCGGATCGCGTCACGCCAGGCGTCGAGGTCGGGGGTCGGGAGGTCGAGCATCGCGGCCGAGCGGGCGAACCGTCGCAGGTGGTGCTCCAGCGCCTGGGGGAACCCCGCACTCACGCTGATCGTCTCGAAGATGCCGTCCCCGCGCGTGGCCGCGAGGTCGATCGCCGACAGCAGCGGAAGGGCCGGGTCGGCGAAGTGGAACGGCGCGGCCGCGGGATCGTGCGGGGCGGCATCCCGGCTCGGGCGGTTGAGCACGGTCAGCAGGTCGCGGGGCACGCGACCAGTCTGCCAGCCGATGCGCTCGGCAGACCGCTCAGTAGAGCACGAACTGACGCGAGGCGGCCGGCGTCAGCTCGCCGACGATGACCTCGAGGTGGTAGCTCGCGCCGCCCGCGACGACCGCCTCCCGGGCCGTGTCGCACGTGTCGCTGGATGACCGGGTGCGGTCCCACGGGATCGCCGAGCTCTGCAGCGGCACGCCCGGCTTGAGCGTGACGAGGGCGGCGACCGCGCCCGTCTGGCAGTCCTTCGAGCTCCAGATCAGCTCGTCGCCGCTGGTCACGCGGAACTCCTGCACGTCCGACCCGCCCTCGACCGTGCAGGGCACCGTCTCGAGGCTCTTGAGCGTGAACGACAGCTGCGGGTTGACACCCGCGTCGTAGCCGGCTGCGTCGGTGATCGGCTCGAGGGTCACCTTCGTCGGATCGCACGGCGCCAGCTCGCCTGACGCCGCCCCGGGAGTCGGGGACGGGCTCGTCGAACCGGAGGGCGTCGGTGCCGGGGCGCCCGACCCGGGGCGCACCACGATGAGCACGACGACGACGATGACGGCGATGAGGCCCAGCAGCAGAAGCAGGCGTCGACGCCAGTAGACCCGGGCCGGTTGCGGGCCGACGGGAGTGCGGAACGTCGACATACGGCAAGGGTAAGCCGGGCATCCATCGATGCCCGCGGAGCTAGCGGAGTGTCTTGAGCATCCGCGTGTTGCCGAGGGTGTTCTGCTTCACCCGCGAGAGGTCGAGGAACTCGGCGACACCCTCGTCGGGCGAGAGCGCGAGCTGGGCGAACACGTCCGGTTCGACGACGCTCTCCTCGATGGGTTCGAAGCCGTGGCGGCCGAAGAAGCCGGTCTCGAAGGTGAGGCAGAACAGGCGCGTGAGGCCGAGCTCGGCGGCATCCGTTTCGATCGATTCGAGGATGCGGTGGCCGACGCCCTTCCCCAGCCAGTCCCTCGTGACCGCGAGGGTGCGCACCTCGCCGAGGTCCTCCCACATCACGTGCAGGGCACCGCAGCCGATGATCTCGCCCGTCTCGTCGACGGCGACGCGGAACTCCTGCACCGCCTCGTAGAGCACGACACGATCCTTGCCGAGCAGGATGCGCTGGGCCGCGAGCGGCTCGACCAGCTGCTGGATGCCCGGGATGTCGGACGTGCGGGCGCGGCGCACGGAGAAGGAACTCACGGGGTTCAGCCTAAAGGCGGATCGAGCCGCCCTGAGCGCGGATCGAGCCTGTCGAGATCTCACCGACGAGTTGCATCGTGAGGTCTCGACGAGCTCGACCCGCAGAAGGGGAGGTGGGTCATCCCACCTCCCCGTGAACCTGTCTCGATCCGAGCAGTCCGGCTACGCCTCGACGGCTGCCGGCTCCTTCTCCTCGAGCCCGGCCTGGCGGCCGGTCGTGAAGACGAAGGCTCCGTCGGCGAAGTCCACGTGAACGTGGTCTCCCGCGTTCAGCTCGCCGTGCAGGATCTTCTCGCTCAGGGCATCCTCGATCTCGTGCTGAACCGCGCGGCGCAGCGGACGGGCACCGAGGGCGGGATCGAAGCCGACCTTGATGAGCTGCTCCTTCGCGGGCACCGTGAGCTCGACCGTGAGGTCGCGATCCATGAGGCGCTCGCTGAGACGCTTGATGAAGAGGTCGACGATCTGGAGCAGTTCGTCCTTCGTCAGCTGCGGGAAGACGATCGTCTCGTCGACACGGTTGAGGAACTCGGGCTTGAAGTGCTTCTTCAGCTCCTCGACCACCTTGCCGCGCATCCGGTCGTAGCTCGTCTGCGTGTCGCCCTCGATCTGGAAGCCGACGGGTCCGCCGGTGATGTCCTTGGTGCCGAGGTTGGTCGTCATGATGATGACGGTGTTCTTGAAGTCGACCACGCGACCCTGGCCATCCGTCAGGCGTCCCTCCTCCAGAATCTGAAGCAGCGAGTTGAAGATGTCGGGGTGGGCCTTCTCGATCTCGTCGAACAGCACCACGGAGAACGGCTTGCGGCGCACCTTCTCGGTGAGCTGGCCGCCCTCCTCGAAGCCGACGAATCCGGGAGGAGCACCGAACAGCCGCGAGACGGTGTGCTTCTCGCCGTACTCGCTCATGTCGAGCGCGATGAGCGCGTTCTCGTCGTCGAAGAGGAACTCGGCGAGCGCCTTGGCGAGCTCGGTCTTGCCGACACCCGTGGGGCCGGCGAAGATGAACGAGCCCGAGGGCCGCTTCGGGTCCTTGAGGCCGGCGCGCGTGCGGCGGATCGTCTTGGAGAGAACCGAGATGGCCTCCTCCTGACCGATGACACGCATGTGCAGGGCCTTCTCCATGAAGATGAGCCGGCTCGACTCCTCCTCGGTGAGCTTGAAGACGGGGATGCCCGTGGCCGCGGCCAGCACCTCGGCGATGAGTCCCTCATCCACCGTGCCGGTGGCGCCGACGTCGCCCGACTTCCACTGCTTCTCGAGGCGCAGGCGCTCGCCGAGCACCTTCTTCTCCTCGTCGCGCAGGCTCGCGGCCTTCTCGAAGTCCTGGTCCTCGATGGCGCCCTCCTTCTGGGCGCGCACCGCGGCGATCTTCTCGTCGAGCTCGCGCAGCTCCGGCGGGGCGGAGAGGATCGAGAGGCGCAGGCGGGCGCCAGCCTCGTCGATCAGGTCGATCGCCTTGTCGGGCAGGAAGCGGTCCTGCACGTAGCGGTCGGCGAGGTTCGCCGCGGCGACGATCGCGCCGTCGGTGATGGACACCTTGTGGAACGACTCGTACTTGTCGCGCAGTCCCTTGAGGATGTTGATCGTGTGGGGCAGCGAGGGCTCGTGCACCTGCACGGGCTGGAAGCGGCGCTCGAGCGCGGCATCCTTCTCGAAGTGCTTGCGGTACTCGTCGAGCGTGGTCGCGCCGATCGTCTGAAGCTCGCCGCGGGCGAGCAGGGGCTTGAGGATGCTCGCCGCATCGATCGCGCCCTCGGCCGCACCGGCACCGACGAGGGTGTGGATCTCGTCGATGAAGGTGATGATATCGCCGCGGGTGCGGATCTCCTTGGTCACCTTCTTGAGGCGCTCCTCAAAGTCACCGCGGTAGCGGCTGCCGGCGATGAGCGAGCCCAGGTCGAGCGTGTAGAGCTGCTTGTCCTTGAGGGTCTCCGGCACATCCCCGCGCACGATCGCGAGCGCGAGGCCCTCGACCACGGCGGTCTTGCCGACGCCGGGCTCACCGATGAGCACTGGGTTGTTCTTGGAGCGGCGGGAGAGGATCTGCATGACCCGCTCCATCTCCTTCTCGCGGCCGATGACGGGGTCGAGCTTGCCGTCGCGGGCCGCCTGAGTGAGGTTGCGGCCGAACTGATCGAGGATCTGGCTGCCCTTGTCGGGCGTCGCGTCGTTCCCGCCGACGGCCACCGCCTCCTTGCCCTGGTAGCCGGAGAGCAGCTGGATGACCTGCTGGCGAACGCGGTTGAGATCGGCGCCGAGCTTCACGAGCACCTGGGCGGCGACGCCCTCGCCCTCGCGGATCAGGCCGAGCAGGATGTGCTCCGTGCCGATGTAGTTGTGGCCGAGCTGGAGCGCCTCGCGCAAGCTCAGCTCGAGCACCTTCTTGGCGCGCGGGGTGAAGGGGATGTGCCCGGTCGGCTGCTGCTGACCCTGGCCGATGATGTCCTGCACCTGCTCGCGCACGGCGTCGAGGGAGATGCCGAGGGATTCGAGCGCCTTTGCGGCGACACCCTCGCCCTCGTGGATGAGGCCGAGCAGGATGTGCTCCGTGCCGATGTAGTTGTGGTTGAGCATCTTGGCCTCTTCCTGGGCCAACACGACAACACGACGGGCGCGATCCGTAAAGCGTTCGAACATCTTCTTCACTCCTTGCGACACCAAGTAAGGAGCGGCGTCGTTGAATCGACTCTAGCCACGCGTCATCCGGAATTGGCCGGTGTTCGCCGTAGGCGTGACAGCGCGATCGGGGGTCGGTCCCGCTAGGCTCGGGGCCATGAGTGACGACGACTACGACTCCCGGCCCGTGGGATTCCTCGGCAAGCTGCGCAACGCCAAGGTGCTGACCTGGGTGGTCATCGTGTCGCTGCTCGTGCTGACCCTCGGCGGCACCCTCATCGCGTTCCTGGTCGGGCTCTTCCGCTTCTAGTCGCGCGCGCCCGTGGAGCTCATCAGCGACCTGGTCGCCCCCTTCGACCGGATGACGCTGGCCGACGCCACGGCGCTGCTCGAGGAGCACTTCGGGGTCGCCGCGGCCGGGCTCGAGCGACTCGACACCGAACGGGACGACTCCTTCCGGGTCACCCTCGACGACGGGCACGGCGTGCTCAAGGTCGCGCATCCCGGGGATGACCCCGAGGTGATCGCGATGCAGCTCGCCGCGATGACCCACGCCGGCGCGCATGGTCTGCCGGTGCCGCGCGTGCTCGGCGGTCCCGTCACGGTGGGCGGGCGGATCGCGCGCCTCATCTCCTGGCTGCCCGGAACTCTCGCCCGCGAGCACTCCCCCACCGCCGAGCAGCTCTTCGCGGCGGGCGCGGTGCTGGGTCGCCTGAGTGCGGCGCTGCGGTCGTTCGAGCATCCGGCCGCCCATCGCGCCCTCGCGTGGGACCTGCAGCACGTGGGGTCCCTGCCCGAGACGCCGGCGACCGAGGGTGTGATCGAGCGATTCCGGCACACGGTCGCGCCGGCGCTCGCGGAGCTGCCGCACCAGGTGATCCACAACGACTTCCATCCGGGCAACCTGCTCGTCGATCCCGGGCATCTGGACTACGTCGTCGGCATCCTCGACTTCGGGGACACCGTGCACACCGCCCGGGTGTGCGACCTCGGCGTGGCGCTGGCCTATCTGAGCCCCGGCAGCGGCGACGTGATCGCGGCGACCCGGCCCTTCGTCGCCGGGTTCGAGTCGGTCACGCCGCTGCTCGACGCGGAGAAGCGCCTCATCCCCGACCTCGTCGCGGGCCGGCTGGTGCAGCGGATGATCCTGCGCGCCGCGCTCGACCGATCGGAGAAGCCCTGATGGTCGGACCGTCGACGTACTTCGACCCGACTCGCTCCGGCGAGTTGGATGCCCGCACGCGCGACCTCATCGAGCGCCGCGCCCGCGTGATGGGCCCCGCCTACCGGCTCTTCTACGAGCACCCGCTCGAACTCGTGCGCGGGCTCGGCACGCGGGTGTGGGATTCCGCCGGCACCGAGTACCTCGACGCCTACAACAACGTGCCCTCCGTCGGCCATGCGCACCCGCGCATCGCCGCCGCGATGGCCGAGCAGGCCGCGCGGCTGACGACGCACACCCGGTACCTCGCCGAGCCCACGATCGCCTACGCCGAGGATCTACTCTCGACCCTGCCGCCGCACCTCGACACGGTGATGTTCGCGTGCACCGGGTCGGAGGCGAACGACCTCGCGCTGCGGATCGCGAAGCTCGGGGGCGGCACCGGGGTCATCGTCACGAGCAACGCGTACCACGGGGTGACCACCGAGATCGCGTCCATCAGCCCCTCGCTCGGCGGCCTCGACTCGCTGCCCGAGTGGGTCGAGGTGGTGGAGCCCGGGGACCTCGCGGGCGGGGTGACGGCGGCTCTGGCGTCGTTCGCGAGCCGGGGCATCCGGCCCGCCGCCCTCATCATCGACACGATCCTCGCGTCCGATGGCGTGTGGCCCGAGCTCCCCGGAATCACGGAGGCCGTCTCCGCCGTGCGCGCGGCCGGCGGCCTGTTCATCGCCGACGAGGTGCAACCCGGGTTCGGCCGCCTCGGCGAGGGGATGTGGGGCTTCGACCGGCACGGCCTCGACCCCGACATCGTGACCCTGGGCAAGCCGATGGGCAACGGTCAGCCGATCAGCGCGATGATCGCGCGGCGCGAGCTCGTGGAGCGGTTCAACCGGCACTCGCGCTACTTCAACACGTTCGGCGGCAGCTCGGTGTCGATCGCCGCGGCCCAGGCGACGCTCGACGTGCTGCGCGACGAGCACCTCATCGACAACGCTCGGGATGTCGGGGCGTGGCTGCTCGAGGAGCTGCGCGCCACAGGGCTGTTCGTCGAGGTGCGCGGGGCGGGGCTGTTCCTCGGCGCGCAACTGGAGAGCGAGCAGCGGGCGGTCGCGGCCGTGAACGCGCTGCGGGAGCACGGCATCCTGCTCTCGGCGTCGGGGCCCGCCAACGACGCCCTCAAGATCCGCCCGCCGCTGCCGTTCTCCCGCGCCGACGGCGAGCAGCTGCTCGACGGGCTGTCGGCGGTGCTGCGCTAGCTAGGCTGGCCGCGTGACCTGCCCCACCCCGTCGAGAGTGCAGAAATTGTGGGTTCACGCCCCGGCTACACCCGTTGAAACTGCACTCTCGGGCAGAGTACGGGCCGGGAGCACCTCCGGGGGCTGCGCTTTCGGCGGCGACTAGGCTGGCCGCGTGACTGTCGAGATCCTCGAGCCGCGTGAGGTGCCGCTCGGCGGCCCGCGCGCGCGGCCCGTGCGCCGCACCCTGCCCCAGCGGCAGCGGTCCCTCATCGGAGCGTGGTGCTTCGTCGACCACTACGGCCCCGACCCGGTCGAGGGCGACGGGATGGATGTGCCCCCGCATCCGCACACGGGACTCCAGACGGTGAGCTGGCTGTTCGAGGGCGAGATCGACCACCGCGACAGCGTGGGCAGCCACGCCCCGGTGCGCCCGGGCGAGCTCAACCTCATGACGGCCGGCCGCGGCATCCAGCACTCCGAAGTCTCGATGCCGCAGGTCACGACCCTGCACGGCGCGCAGCTGTGGCTGGCCCTGCCCGACGCGCAGCGCCACCACGAGCCGTTCTTCGAGACGACCGTGTCCCGGCTCGTGACGGTGGGCGACGCGACCCTGCGCGTGTTCATCGGCACCCTCGGCGGCGTCACGGCCGTCACTCGCGTGTTCAGCCCGCTCGTCGGCGCGCAGCTCGACCTGCCGGGCGGCGGCACGGTCACCCTCGACATCGACCCGACCTTCGAGCACGGCCTGCTGCTGGACACCGGGGATGCCGCGGCGGACGGCACGAGCATCCCGCTGCATCATCTCGCCTACCTCGCCCCCGGCGGCTCCTCGCTCACGGTGACCGCGGGCGACGCGGGGGCGCGCCTGCTGCTCATCGGCGGCGAGCCGCTCGGCGAGCAGATCGTGATGTGGTGGAACTTCATCGGGCGCAGCCACGAGGAGATCGTCGCGTTCCGTGACGACTGGATGCGCGACGTCATCGACACCCCGGATTCGACCGGCCGGTTCGGGCTCGTCGACGGGTACGACGGCCCCGCCCTCCCGGCTCCCGAGCTGCCGAATGTGCGGCTGACCCCGCGCGGCTAGGATCGGGGCGAAGCCCGCTCCCCCTCTGCCCGAAAGGCGCCCACGATGGCCGCACCCGCCCCCTTGAAGATCGTGCTCGTCGGCGCCGGAGCGATGGGGATGCACTGGCTGCGCACCCTCGTCGCCTCTCCGGACGCGCACGTGGTCGGGCTCGTCGACCTCAACGAGGATCTCGCCCGCGCCGGGCTCGCCGAGCTGGGGCTCGAGGGCGTCGCCGTGGCATCCCGAGCGGCGGAGCTCGCCGTCGACCTGGGCGCGGATGCCGTCATCAACGTGACCATCCCGGCCGCCCACCACGCGATCAACACCGAGGTGCTGTTCGCCGGCATCCCGGTGCTGTGCGAGAAGCCGATCGCCCCGACCGTGCACGAGGCCCTGTCGCTCGCCGCGGCGAGCGAGGCCAGCGGGCAGTTGCTCATGGTGAGCCAGTCGCGGCGCTACTACGAGAGCCTCGAGCAGTTCCGCGCGGCAGTGCGCGAGCTCGGCACCCTGGGGATCGCCACCAACCAGTTCTTCAAGAACCCCGAGCTGCGCGACTTCCACGCGACCCTCGAGTTCCCCCTGCTGCTCGACATGTCGATCCACCCCTTCGACTCGGCGCGCTACGTGCTCGGCGCCGAGCCGGTGGCGGTGACCTGCACCGCGTTCACGCCGCCGTGGAGCGACTCCTTCGGCGCGCCCGCGTCGATCGCGCACTTCGAGTTCGAGGGCGGCATCCAGTTCCTCTACACCGGCAGCTGGTCCAGCCCGGGGCTCGAGACCTCGTGGAACGGCGAGTGGCGGGTCAGCGGCAGTGGCGGGAGCGCCACGTGGGACGGCGAGCAGGGCGTCGAGAGCGAGGTCGTGACGGCGGCCGCGGCATCCCCCGCCCCGGATGCGTGGTCACGCCCGGCCGGATCGGGTCCCGAGATCGAGGGCTCGTTCGCCGAATTCGTGGATGCCGTGCGCACGGGTCGCACGCCAGGAGGCGAGATCCACACCAACGTCACGAGCCTCGCCATGGTGGAGGCGGCGGTGCGCTCGGCCACCGAGTCGCGGCGCGTGCTCATCGCCGACGTGATCGAGGAGGCCTGGGCCGAGGCGGTCTCGCGGGAGACGAACCCGCAGGTGCTCGCGCGGCTGACGGCGTGGGGGTCGGGGGCGGCCGGACTCGCGGGTGAGGTCTCGACAGGCTCGACCCGCCAGAAGGGCTAGTCGGTCGGCGGGGTCGGCTTCGGCTGGCCGAGGCGGGCGCGCTCCTGTGCCTCGATGTCGGCGTAGGCCTTGCGCTCGGTGCGGTCGGCGCGGATGATCGCGCGCATGATGAACCAGAAGACGAGCCCGACGAGGATCGTCGGAGCCACCGAATAGAGGGCGTTGGTCCAGAAGTCGGCCTGCATGATTACAGGCTACCTCCGGTGGCGAAGAACACGATCGCCACGACGACCACCATCCCCACGAGGGCCACGCCGGTGACGAGCCGCGAGGTGCGGCGATCCATCAGCCGGCCTTGACGAGGATCCCGACGATCCCGGAGATCAGCAGGTAGGCGCCGATGCCGCCGACGATGACCCAGATCGTGATGCGCGCGAACGAGATGTTCGGCTTCTTGTCGTCGTCGCCGGGGAGGGGCAGCTTGTCGGTCATGGCAGGTCCTCTACTTCACCAGGGGGAACAGGATGGTCTCACGGATGCCGAGTCCGGTGATGGCCATGAGCAGGCGGTCGATGCCCATGCCCATACCCCCGGACGGCGGCATGCCGTGCTCGAGTGCGCGCAGAAACTCCTCGTCGAGGCGCATCGCCTCGGGGTCGCCCTTCGAGGCGAGCAGCGCCTGCTCGACGAAACGCTGGCGCTGGATGACGGGGTCGACGAGCTCGGAGTAGCCGGTGGCCAGCTCGAAGCCGCGCACGTAGAGGTCCCACTTCTCGACGACCCCGGCGATCGAGCGGTGGTCGCGGACGAGCGGGCTCGTGTCCACGGGGAAGTCCATGACGAAGGTCGGGCGGGTGAGTCCGGGCTTCACGTAGTGCTCCCACAGCTCCTCGACGAGCTTGCCGTGGGTGGGCAGCGCCACCTCGATGTCGAGGGTCGCCGCGTGGGCGAGCAGGTCATCCACCGGGGTCTGCGGCGTGACCGAGAGGCCAGATGCCGCGTTGAGCGAGTCGTACATCGAGAGCCGGTCCCACTCGCCCCCGAGGTCGTACTCGGTGCCGTCAGCCCACGTCACGACGAGCGACCCGGCGACGGCGCGCGCCGCGTTCTGCACGAGCTCCTGGGTGAGGTCGGCCATCTGGTCGTAGTCGCCGTAGGCCTGGTACGCCTCGAGCATCGCGAACTCGGGGCTGTGCGTGGAGTCGGCGCCCTCGTTGCGGAAGTTGCGGTTGATCTCGTACACGCGCTCGATGCCGCCGACCACGGCGCGCTTGAGGAACAGCTCGGGCGCGATGCGCAGGTAGAGCTCGGTGTCGAAGGCGTTGCTCTGGGTGATGAAGGGACGAGCGGATGCCCCGCCGTGCTGCACCTGCAGCATCGGGGTCTCGACCTCGAGGTACTCGTAGTGGGTGAAGGTCGCGCGCAGGCTCGCGTTGACGGTCGCGCGGGCGCGCACCGTGGTGCGGGCCTGCTCGCGCACGATGAGATCGAGGTAGCGGCTGCGCACGCGCGCCTCGTCGCTGAGCTCGGTGTGGAGGTTCGGCAGCGGCCGCAGCGACTTGGCCGCGATCGCCCACTCGGTCGCCAGGATCGAGAGCTCGCCGCGACGGCTGGAGATGACCTCGCCGCTGACGAAGACGTGATCGCCGAGGTCGACGAACTCCTTCCAGCGCTCGAGGGACTCCTCGCCCACCTCGGCGAGGGAGATCATCGCCTGGATGCGCTGGCCGTCGCCCGACTGGAGGCTCGCGAAGCACAGCTTGCCCGTGTTGCGCAGGTGCACCACGCGACCGGCGACGCCGACCGTGACGCCGGTGGTGGCATCCGGCTCGAGGCCCGGATACTGGGCGCGCACCTCGGGGATCGTCGTCGTGATCGCGACGCCCACGGGGAACGCCTCGCCGCCCGACTCGATGAGCCGCTGGCGCTTGTCGAGGCGCACGGCCATCTGCTCGGTGACGTCAGACTCCAAGACCTCGGCCTCGGTCAGTTCGGGGGCGTTCGTCTCGTCGTCACTCACGAGGATCAACTGTACCGGCGCCGCCTCCGCCCCTGCGCCGCCCCCACCCCTACGCCGAGTCGGGGCTGATGGTTGCTCCCAGCGCAGCGGATGCCACCATCTGCCCCGAGTCGGCGGCGGTTTGGCGGCGCAGCGCCGCGTCGACACGACGCGCGAGCAGGGCTTCAGCCGCGGGGTTGGCGAGGTGGTCCGAGATGACCCTGACGACCGCCCACCGCTCGTCCTCCATCCGCTCACGGCGGTGGATGTCGTAGGCGAACTGATCGCGCTCGCGGTGGTAGTCGCCCTCGTACTCGATCGCCACGCGGTAGTCGGGATAGGCGAGATCCGGGGTGCCGATGTACTCGCCTGCGGCGCTGAAGATCCGAAAGCCGATCACGGGTTCCGGAAGTCCGGCATCGACGAGAGCCAATCGGGTGTCGGTCTCGCGAGGGGAGTCGGTTCCGCCGCGCATCCGAGCCACCGCGGCCCGGATCGAGCGGATGCCGCGGACGCCGCTCGACGTGGCAGCGAGAGCGTGGAGCGTCTCGAGATCTCCGATCGAACCTCGCCGACGAACGAGGTGGTCACCCGCCCTGACCAGCTCGCGATGGGACAACAATGGTGCGAGCTGGAGGAGCACACGCTCCGGCGCCATGACGGGCAGGCCGTGAACGCGGAGCACGGGGAGCCTGGTAGCGGAAAGGTGCCCGCGCACCCCCGTTCCCTGCGGTGGGAAGTCCGGGGCGAAGGCCATCACATGCAGGGTCTGGGCCCGCCCCCACCGAGCCGGAATCGGGATCTCCCAGATCACTGCGGCGGTGTGGTGGCTGAACGCCTGCTCGGAAGGCATCAGGGTCGCGTAGGCGCGGCAGCGATCGAGCACCGTGTCGGTTGAGCCCGCGACTCGTACCCCCGCGAAGGGCATCTCCAAGTCGGAGGCTCTCAGGCGTTGGCGGGACACCCCTTCCGCGCGTGCACGACCGACAGTGAAGGGTGCCGCCGCGAGCTCAGGAGGAAGGGGTGACGGGAGGCGTGGCATCCCCCGATGCTTCGCGCTCGGTGGGTCGAACGCGCCGCGCAACGGCGCCCCGTGCACAACTCGCGCTGCCACGCGACGTGGACGATCTGCGAGTCGGGGCGGATGGTGGGAATGGTCGCGCGCGATGCAACCAAATGCCCCGACTCGGCGAAGTGGGGGTGCGGGTGAGGGCGCTAGAGCCGGATGCGCTCGTTGTCGATCAGCCGCGTCGAGCCGACTCGCGCGGCGATGAGCACGCGGGCAGGGCCGCGGTAGTCGTCATCCACCGGCAGGAAGGTGGCGGGGTTCACGACCGCGAGGTAGTCGAGCTCCACGAGGTTCTCGCCCATGAGCACCGACTGCGCACCGGCGATGACGGCGTCGATGCCCCGGTCGGCGGAGGACGCGGCCGCCTCGAGCGCGGTCGACAGCGCCCGCGCGGCCCGGTGCTCCTTCTCATCGAGGAACCGGTTGCGGCTCGAGAGGGCCAGGCCGGACGGCTCGCGCACGGTCTCGACGACGACGACGCGCACCGGGATGCTGAGGTCGCGCACCATGCGCTGCACGAGGAAGACCTGCTGGGCATCCTTCTGGCCGAACAGCACCGCGGACGGCGACGCGATGTTCAGCAGCTTGGCGACGACGGTGAGCACGCCGTCGAAGTGGCCGGGCCGCGAGCGCCCCTCGAACAGCGAGCCCACCGCCCCTGCCGTCACCTTGGTCTCGAGCGGCCCGGTCGGGTACATCTCGTCGACGGAGGGCGCGAAAACGACCTCGACGCCGGCGGCCTCGAGCGCCGCGACATCCGCTTCGAGTGTGCGCGGATACTTGTCCAGGTCCTCGCTCGCCCCGAACTGCAGCGGGTTGACGAAGATGGATGCCGCCACCAGATCGGCGACGCCCTCACCCACGAGCTCGACGGCTCGCTCGACGAGCGAGAGGTGTCCGTCGTGCAGTGCGCCCATCGTGGGGACGAGAGCCGCGCGCCGCCCGCCGATCAACTCGCGGAACTGGGGCACGGTCGTGGCGACGGTGATGGGCACGAGAAACTCCTGGATCTGCGTCGGCCTGCGCCAGCGCCCCTCGATCGTAGCGGGCCGTCGGGCGGGCCCCGGCCGCTGCCGCGGGCTAATCGAGCCGCGTGACGGTGCCGAGCGCCGCCTCGACCGAGGAGCGGATGACGGGGCCGATCACTGCGCTCGGGTTCTCCACCCCGGCGTCGGCGAGCCGCGCCACCGCTTGGGCGACGATCGCGGACGAGAATCCGCTCGCGATCGAGATCGCCTCCGCGTACGCCTCGCGGTCCGCCTCCGCGATCACGACGGGCTCCGCCCCCATCTCCACGACGAGGGCCTGCCCGATCGGCAGCACGGGTCCGGGGGCGGTTACGGCGCACCAGCACTCGCGCAGACGCACGAGGTCGATGCTCGTGCCCGTGAACGTCATCGCCGGGTGGATCGCGAGCGGGATCGCGCCGGCCGTCATCGCCGGGGCGAGCACGGCAGTGCCGAGTCCAGGCGCCGTGTGGAGCACGAGCTGGCCCGGCTGCCACGCGCCGGTCGCCGCGAGCCCGGCGACGAGGGTGGCGATCTCCGCCTCGGGGATCGCGAGGATCACGAGCTCGCTGCGCTCGATCAGGTCCGGGATCTCGAGGATCGGCACGTCGGCGAGCATCGCCTGGGCCCGCTCCCGATTGCGCTCCGACGACGACGCGACGCCGACGATCGCGTGACCCGCGCCCGCGAGCGCGGCCCCGAGCACGGGGCCGACCCGTCCCGCGCCGATGATGCCGACGCCGAGGCGTCCGGATGGGCTCACGTCGCCGTGCCCGGTTCGGGTGCGCGACGCCAGCGGTGGCTCGTGTCGGCTCCGGCGGAGCGGATCACCGCCTCGGCCACCGCCTCGAAGAACTCGGTCGCCTCGTCGTCGTCGAGGGCTCCGAGCCGCGGGCTCACCGGTCCGGCGACGGTCTGCATGCTCACGGATGCCAGGCGCAGGCTCCGCAGGATCGGACCCTGGTGCAGCTGGATGCTCTGCATCCGCGCCTGCGGAACGATGATGAGCTCGCGCCAGACGGCTCCGCGCCGCAGCAGCACGGCATCCGGGGCGAAGGCGAACCCGTTGCGACGCCAGCTGAACCAGCGCAGCACGGCGGCGCGGCGGGGCGAGACCGTGTACTGCTCGTCGGCGCCGGAGCCGAGCATCCCGCGTTCGAGGAGATCGACGGATGCGGCATCCACGAGGCCCGGCAGCACGAGGGCGAGCACCTTGCGGGCGTCGTCGAGGTTGCCGACCGGGAGGATCGTGGTGGCGGCCTGGCCGGCCGAGCGCGACGACGAGGTCGCCGCGCGGTTGATGCGGATCTCCCACCAGCCGAAGGGTCGCCAGAGCAGCGGCTGGCTGACCTGCACCGCGTGGATGCGTCCGGGCGGCAGGGTCTCGTTCGTCGTGGAGAGCAAGCCGAAGCCGACCCGCACCCCGTCGGGCGTCGCCGCGATCGAGTAGCGCAGGGAGCGGGTGAAGCGCGAGACGTAGTAGCCGCCGACACCGATCGCGGTGGGCACCGCGGCGAACAGGAAGAACAGTTCGCCCGTGCGGGTGATGAAGATCACCGCCACCGCGATCCCGGCGAGCATGACGAGGGTGAAGCCGCTGAGCACGATCGAACCGATCAGCCGACCGAGGTGCATCTGCACGACCGACTCCGGCGGTGCCACATCGGGGCCGAGCTCAGGCGCGAGGAACTCGCTCACCCGACGCTCGACGAGTCCGCCGGCCGCGGCCGTCGCGGGGGCCGCCTCGGACCGCTCGCCGGCCGCACGGGTAAGGATCTCGCGTCGCAGCTCGTCCGCCGCGGCCGACGCCAGATAGGCGAGGGGGATGTTGCCGTCCTGCCCCGCGACGGTGATCTCGAGTTTCGCGGCGCCGACGAGCCGGGCCAGGAACGGGCGCACGATGTTGACGCCCTGAATGCGGTCGAGCCGCCCCCGCCGGTTGGTGCGGAACAGGATGCCGCTGCGCACCTCGACCTGCTCCTGCGTGATGCGGAAGGTGTGCATCCGCCACGAGAACCAGAACCCGAGCATGAAGAGCAGCAGCCCGCCGAGCACGGCGAGCAGGAACAGCCCCGCGTACTCGTTGGTGATGAGCCACGTGACGGGGTCGCGCTGGGCCTCCTCCCCCGCGCCGAGGAGGATCTCGATCCCGACATCGCGGAGGTTGACGATGACGATGCCGAGGATCGCGACGAAGGCGAACCCCCCGCGCAGCAGCGGGGTCGCCGGGTGCAGCCGGTGCCAGTCGCCGTCGGCGAGGCGGGCGGCGAGACCCGAGGGCGCGAGCGGCGCGATCGGCGCGAGCGGCGACGGCGCGGGCGGGGTCCCCGGCTCCGACCCGGCGGGCTGGCCCGGCTCGCTCACAGCCCCGCCCGGCGGCTCTCGGCGAGCGCCACGAGACGGTCGCGCAGCTCCTCGGCGACGGCCTCGGGCAGCCCCGGGATCGTGACTCCGGTCGCCGCGGCGGCGGTGACGAACTTGAGCTCGCTGAGCCCCAGCGCTCGATCGAGCGGCCCGCGATTGATGTCGACGAGCTGCATCCGGCCGTAGGGCACCGCCACGAAGCGCTGGAACATGATGCCGCGCCGAAAGAGCAGGTCGTCGTCGCGCAGCTGGTAGCCGATCGAGCGCACCCGGCGCGGGGTGAAGGCGAGCACGAGGATGAAGATGATCGCGAGCGAGCACGGCAGCGCCCAGAAGAACGGGTTGCCGGTGAGGATCGCGGGGATGCTCGTCGCGGCGATCGCGACGAGCGCGCCGATGAGCGTGCCGACGAAGTCGACGATCACGTACTTGGGCGAGACGCGTTCCCACACCCCGGTCAGGTCGAGTCGGGTCATCGGATGCTCCTCGGGTCGGGTCGGCCGTCGCGGCCCTCGTCATCGGGCGGGATCGCGCACATGTGCTCCGCGATCAGGCTGGCCACGAGCAGCAGGGCCGCGCCCGCGGCCATGGCGAAGGCGAGAACCACCGCACTCACGCCCGGCAGCACGGAGCGGGTGAGCAGGTAGCCCGCGATGCCGAGACCGGCTCCCGTGAGCAGCGCGGCGCCGAGGCTCGAGGCCTTGGCGAGCACGACGACGCGGGTGGCGTAGAAGGGGTCGATGCGGGCGTTGGGCACGCCCCGCGAGACCCGGCGCACGGGCAGGGCGAGGATCACGATGAGCACCCCGATCAGGGTGAGCGCGACCGCGAGGGTCACCGGCGGGATGAGCACGGCATTGCCGGATGCCGCGAGCGCGACCTCCACGAACCAGGCCGCCGCGCCACCGAGCACGGCCAGCAGCACGAGGTGCAGGGGACTGGTGCGGCTCACGCGAGGGCCTCCGCGGGGTAGGGCGCGGGGCTTTCCCCGGTTGCGGCGAGCAGGGCGTCCACCCGTCCGCGGCCGGGGAGCACGGCATCCGGCTCGATCTGAAGCCACGGCGCGAGCACGAAGGCGCGGTCGCCGGCGCGCGGGTGCGGCACGGTGAGGTGGTCGCCGTGCACCTCGAGGGCGCCCATGGCGACGATGTCGATGTCGAGGGTGCGGTCGCCCCAGCGCACGTCGCGCACCCGCCCGTGGTCGCGTTCGATCGCGTTGAGCGCGGCGAGCAGCGCCTCGGGGTCGAGCGCGCTGCGGATCGCGACGGCCGCGTTGAGGTAGGCGGGGGCATCCACGTCGACGCCCTCGGGCTTGAGGGCCGGGGTCTCGACGAGACCGGACGCGGCCACGAGCGTGACGCCGTCGATCGCGGCGATCGCGCGCACGGCATCCCGGATCGTCGCCTCGCGGTCGCCGAGGTTGCTGCCGAGCGAGAGCACGACGGGATGCTCCACCCAGAGGCGCTGCTGACGCACGGGCGCGATCATGGCATCCCGAATCCGGCGGGCTGCACGCTCGGCGGGCGGCCGCGCGTGATCGTCACCGAGACGTCGTCGAAGGGGACGGGAATCGGGGCGCTCGGCTTGTGCACGGTCACGCGCACGAGCTGGGCGGCGCGGTTGGTGAGCACGAGGGCGGCGATGCGCTCCGCGACGGTCTCGATGAGGTCCACCGGGTCGCGCTCGACGGCCGCGACGATCTCCTCGGCGAGCACGCCGTAGTGGATCGTCCGGCTGAGGTCGTCGGTGTGACCCGCGGTCGAGAGGTCGAGGAAGACGGTCACGTCGATGAGGAAGACCTGGCCGACGCGCCGCTCCTCGGCGAGCACGCCATGGTGCGCCGAGGCGCGCAGGCCGGTGAGGGTGATCTCGTCGAGGGGGGTCACTGCTCTCCCGCCGTCCAGTCCTCGACGACCTCGAGGGCCGTGCGGGTGCTCACCACGTCGTGCACGCGCACGCCCCACGCGCCCGCGCGCGCCGCGAGCGCGCTGATGAGCGCGGTCGGCAGGTCGCGGTCGGCGGGCTGCTCTCCCCACGGCGAGAGGAACCGCTTGCGCGAAGCGCCGATGAGCAGGGGATGGCCCAGCGTCGCGAGCTCCTCGAGATGACCGAGCAGTCGCCAGTTGTGCTGCGCGGTCTTGGCGAACCCGAGACCCGGATCGAGGATGACCTTGGCCGGGTCCACGCCGGAGACGATGAGTTCGGCGAGCCGGGCCTTGAGCTCGGTGCGCACGTCGGCGACGACGTCGCCGTACTCGGCCGCGGCATCCGCGGATCCCCGACCGTGCATCGCGACGTAGTAGAGACCGGTCTCCTGCACCACGCGATACATGTTCGCATCGGCGAGACCGCCCGAGACATCGTTGATGATCGTCGCGCCCACCTCGGCGGCGGCCAGCGCCGTGCTCGAGTTCATCGTGTCGACGCTCACCGGCACGCCCGCGGCCACGAGTTCGCGCACGACGGGGATCACGCGGCGCTGCTCCTTGTCGACGGGCACGCGAGTCGCCCCGGGGCGCGTCGACTCCCCGCCGACGTCCACCCAGTCGGCACCCTCGGCATGCAGGTGGATGCCGCGGTCGACCGCGTCGCCCAGGCCGGCGAACTGACCGCCGTCGCTGAACGAGTCGGGAGTCACGTTGAGGATCGCGAGAATCCGGGTCATGCGCTCACGCCTCCGCCGATGAGAGCCATCACCTCGGCGCGGGCGGCCGGGTCGCTCAGGCTACCGCGGGAGGCGACCGTGACCGTGGATGACGCGGTCTGCCGGGGTCCGCGCGCGGTCACGCAGCCGTGCACGGCGTCGAGCACCACGAGCACGCCGGCCGCGGCGAGACCGTCGGCGAGGGCATCCGCGATCTCGTCGGTCAGCCGCTCCTGAAGCTGGGGGCGGGCGGCGAGGATCTCGACGACCTGCGGCAGTCGTCCGAGGCCGACGATGCGGGCTCCCGGTGCGTACGCGAGGTGGGCGACACCGAGCACGGGCAGCAGGTGGTGCTCGCACATCGTGCGGAACGCGACATCCCGCAGCACGACCAACTCACCGGACTCGCCAGCGAACTCGGTCGCCTCGGCGAGTGGCGCGAGCGGGTCCTGGCCGACCCCGGCGAAGAAGGCCTCCCACGCCTCGGCGACGCGCGCCGGGGTGTCGACGAGTCCCGCACGCGTGCGGTCCTCGCCGATCGCGTCGAGCAGCTGCCCGACGGCGGCTTCGATGCCTCCCCGGTCGATGGCCATGGGGCTCAGGCCGTAGCGATGCCGGGCGTCTTCCGCGGGCGCGGGGTTCGGGTCTTCTTGGGGGCGCTCTCGATCCCACCCTCGGAGAGTCCGGCGTCGATCGGAAGCTTCGACGGCACCTTCACGGGCGGGCGATCGGAGAGCGGGCGGTCGGTGCTCGAGAGCCACTGCGGGCGCTCGGGCAGCTTCTCGACACCCTCGAAGATCGCGGCGAGCTGCACGTGATCGAGCGTCTCCTTCTCGAGGAGCTCGGTCGCGAGACGGTCGAGCACGTCGCGGTTGGTGTTGAGCACCTGCCACGCCTCGTCGTGCGCCTGATCGATCAGGGCGCGCACCTCCTCGTCGATGGTCTCGGCCATCGTGTCCGAGAAGTCGCGGGTGTAGCCCATGTCGCGCCCGAGGAACGGCTCGCCCGCGGCCTGGCCGAGCTTGACCGACCCGATCTTGGTGCTCATGCCGTACTCGGTGACCATGCGCCGGGCGATCGACGTGGCCTTCTCGATGTCGTTGGATGCCCCGGTGGTCGGGTCGTGGAACACGATCTCCTCGGCGACCCGGCCGCCCATCGCGTAGGTGAGCTGGTCGAGCAGCTCGTTGCGGGTGATCGAATACTTGTCCTCGAGCGGCAGCACCATCGTGTAGCCGAGGGCGCGACCGCGGGGCAGGATCGTGACCTTGGTGACGGGGTCGGTGTTGCGCATGCTCGCCGCGGCGAGGGCGTGGCCGCCCTCGTGGTACGCCGTGATGAGCTTCTCCTTGTCGTTCATCAGGCGCGTGCGGCGCTGCGGTCCGGCCATCACGCGGTCGATGGCCTCGTCGAGGGCGCGGTTGTCGATGAGCTGCGCGTTGCTGCGGGCGGTGAGCAGCGCGGCCTCGTTGAGCACGTTGGCCAGGTCGGCGCCAGTGAAGCCGGGCGTCTTGCGCGCGACGACCTCGAGGTCGACGCCATCCGCCATCGGCTTGCCCTTGGCGTGCACCTCGAGGATCTGGTGGCGGCCCTTGAGGTCGGGGGAGTCCACGCCGATCTGGCGGTCGAAGCGGCCCGGGCGAAGCAGCGCGGGGTCGAGCACGTCGGGACGGTTGGTCGCGGCGATGAGGATGACGTTGGTCTTGACGTCGAACCCGTCCATCTCCACGAGCAGCTGGTTGAGGGTCTGCTCGCGCTCGTCGTTGCCGCCGCCGATGCCGGCACCGCGGTGGCGGCCGACCGCGTCGATCTCGTCGATGAAGATGATCGCGGGGCTGTTCTGCTTGGCCTGATCGAAGAGGTCGCGCACGCGGCTCGCGCCGACGCCCACGAACATCTCCACGAAGTCGGAGCCGGAGATCGTGTAGAACGGCACGCCCGCCTCACCCGCGGTCGCGCGCGCCAGAAGCGTCTTGCCGGTTCCGGGAGGGCCGTAGAGCAGCACGCCCTTGGGGATGCGCGCTCCGACAGCGAGGAACCGCGCCGGGTCCTTGAGGAAGTCCTTGATCTCCTCGAGCTCCTCGATGGCCTCGTCGGAGCCGGCGACGTCGGCGAAGGTCACGCGCGGCGACTCCTTGCCCACGAGCTTGGCCTTGGATTTGCCGAACTGCATCACGCGGTTGCCGCCGCCCTGCATCCGGGAGAGCAGGAAGTAGAAGATCACGCCGATGATGAGGAAGGGGATGAGAATGCCCAGGATCGAGGTGAAGAAGTTGGTCTGCGGCACCTCGTCGTTGAAGCTGTCGAGCTTGGCATCGTTGATCGCCGTGATCACCTCGGTGCCGCGCGGGGACACGTAGTAGAACTGCACCTTCGTGCCGTTGTTGCCGGCGGCCTCGGTGAGGGTGAGGTCGACGCGCTGCTCGCCGTCGACGATCTTGGCCGACTGCACGGTGGAGCCCTTGAGGAGGTCGAGGCCCTCCTGGGTGGTGATCTCCTTGAAGCCGCTGCCGGTGAGCAGGGTGGTGCCGATCGCCACGGCGGCGATCGCCAGCACGATGTAGATGAGCGGCCCGCGGAAAATTCGCTTGAAATCCATTTGCGTTGCGGATCCTGGGACCCGGCACCCTTCTGCTGACGAAATGTGCTGTAAGGCTACCGGTCCGGCCCTGAGCACCGGCTCAGTGTTCGCCGTGCGCGTAGCGCGGCGAACCAACAGCACATCGCCGTGCGCGTAGCGCGGCGAACCGGGGCGCTGCGCCTTACGCGTACACGTGCGGCGCGAGCACCGCGATGCCGCGCAGGTTGCGGTACTTCTCCGCGTAGTCGAGGCCGTAGCCCACGACGAACTTGTTCGGGATGTCGAAGCCCATGTACTTCACGTGCACCTCGACCTTGACCGCATCGGGCTTGCGCAGCAGGGCGCAGATCTCCACGGAGGCGGCGCCACGGCTCTCGAGGTTCGATCGCAGCCACGAGAGGGTGAGGCCCGAGTCGATGATGTCCTCAACGATGAGCACGTTGCGGCCGGTGAGGTCGGAGTCGAGGTCCTTGAGGATGCGCACGACGCCCGACGACTGCGTGCCGGAGCCGTAGCTCGACACCGCCATCCAGTCCATCTCGATACCAGGCAGCTTGAGCTCGCGCGCGAGGTCGGCCATGACCATCACGGCGCCACGCAGCACTCCCACGAGCAGGAGCTTCTGGTCGCCGTAGTCGGCCTCGATCTCCCGGGCGAGATCGGCGATCTTGGCGTGGATCTGCTCCTGCGTGAAGAGGATCTCGTTGAGGTCCTGCTCGACGTCGGTGAATTCCATGCTCAGTCCTCTTCGCTCGTTCCGGCGTTGGCGGAGCTCGCGCTGAACTGCAGGAGGCCGCCCCGACGCTCCACCCTAACGCCGGGGAGGTCGAGCGGCTTCTGTCCGTGCCAGTCGGTCACGAGCCGAGCCACCTCGAGGGTGTGCACGCGGCTCAGACTCACCCCGAACTCGCTCGCGATCGCGAGCCGGATGAGGCGCTGGCGCAGCGCGGCCGGATTCGCGGCGAGCGCGGCGACGGGCAGCGCGATGCCCGCCTCGGAGTGCTCGGACAGGTCCTCCGCGAGCTCCTCGGCGAACCGGTCGAGGGCCTCGGAATCCTCGCGCAGCTGGTCGGCCGTGCGGGCGAGTGCCTCAGGGATGCCGGGGCCGAGTTCGCGCTCGAGCGTCGGCAGGACTGTCTGCCGCACCCGCACCCGCGCGAATGCGGGATCGTCGTTCTGCGGGTCGTGCCAGGGCTCGAGCCCCGAGTCGGCGCAGAACTGCACGGTCGTCGCCCGTCGGATGCCGAGCAGGGGCCTGCGGTAGAGCCCCGACACCGCGGCCATCCCGCTGAGGCTCGTCGCCCCCGACCCGCGCGCGAGCCCGAGGAGCACGGACTCGGCCTGATCGTCGAGGGTGTGGCCGAGGAGCACGGCGGCCGCGCCGGTCTCGGCGGCGGCGAGTTCGAGAGCCGCGTAGCGTGCGGTGCGCGCGGCGCCCTCGGGTCCGCCCTGGCGGCCGACCTGCACGCGTGGCGTGAGTACGGGGCGCAGGCCGAGCTGCTCGGCGTGCTGCGCGGCGGCGGCCGTGGCATCCGCGGATCCGGGCTGCAGACCGTGGTCGACGATCACCGCACCGGTGCGCAGGCCGGCCCGCGGCGCCTCGAACGCGGTGGCCGCGGCGAGCGCAAGGGAATCGGGGCCGCCGCTGAGGGCGACGAGCACGAGGGCCTGGCGGGTCGAGCTTGTCGAGACCTCCTCCGAGTTGCTCGTCGGTGAGGTCTCGACAAGCTCGACCAGCGAAGAGGAGGTCTCGACGAGTTCGACCAGCGCGTGGCGCACCGCGCGCCGCACATCCGCGATGGCGGGAGTGAGCCTCGGGCGCGTGGGCGTCATCCGCTAACGTTATTGCAGCATCCCGCCGAACCTCACGGCATCCTCTCGACCCTCCCAAGGAGCACGACCATGACCGCCTACGACGTCATCATCGAGATCCCGAAGGGAAGCCGCAACAAGTACGAGGTGGATCACGAGACCGGTCGGGTGCGCCTCGACCGCGTGCTCTTCACGGGCTTCGTCTACCCGACCGACTACGGCTTCTTCGAGAACACCCTCGGTCAGGACGGCGACCCGCTGGACGCCCTCGTGCTGCTGGACTACCCGACCTTCCCCGGCGTGACGATCTCGGTTCGGCCGATCGCGGTGTTCGTCATGGAGGACGACGCCGGCATCGACGAGAAGGTGCTGTGCGTGCAGGCGAAGGACCCGCGCTGGGCCCACCTGCAGGGGCTCGGCGACGTCCCCAAGTTCACGCTCGACGAGATCGAGCACTTCTTCGAGCACTACAAGGACCTCGAGCCCGGCAAGTGGGTCAAGGCCAACGGATGGGGATCGGTCGAGCGCGCCGAGGAGCTCATCCAGGAGGCCATCGCGCGGCTGGCGGCGTCGACGCACTGAGCGATCGAGCGTGTCGAGATCTCGCCGAAAGTCAGTCGCAGGTGAGGTCTCGACAAGCTCGACCCGCCTGTGTCACGGAGTCGGGCGACCGGCGTAGGGCAGGGCATCCCAGTACCGCACGGCGGTGATGCGCACGGGCACCCCCTCGCGCGGGGCCTCGACCATCTGGCCGCTGCCCACATACATGGCCACGTGGTAGAAGCCGCCGCCGGGGCTGCCGCCGTTCGCGTAGAAGATCAGGTCGCCGGGCACCATGTCGCCGAGCGGCACCAGCCGGCCCTGGTTGGACATCGTGTAGTACTGGCTCGACACGAGGTGCGCTCCGATGTACACGCCGGCCGCCGCGTAGGCGGCCTTCGTGAGGCCCGAGCAGTCCCAGGCATCGGGCCCGGACCCGGCGAACTGGTAGCGATCGCCGACCTGCGCGGTCGCGAAGGCGATCGCCGTCTGCACGGCGGACCCGTTCGGCGCGGGCGGTGGCGGGTTCGGCGGGGTGGGCGCGGGCGGCGGCGGCTCGGGCTGCTGCTCGGTCTCCTGCTCCGCGGTCACGCCCTCCCGGTAGCGCTGCTCCACGTCGGCGGTGGTGCCCTTGAGCGAGGCGAGCTGGGCGTAGAGCTGGTCGGATGCCGTCTGCTGCTCCGCGAGGCGGGCGAGCGCGTCCTCCGAGGCCGCCTTCGCCGCGTCGAGGGCGACCTTCGCCGCGTCCGCGAGGGCGTCGCGCGCGTCCTGCGCGATGCGGGCCTGCTCGCCGAGCGAGCGAGCGCGGTTCTCGTCCTGCTGCGCCTCGGCGAGGATGAGCGCCGACTGCTCGGTGAGCTTGCTCGCGGTGCCGAGTCCCGAGAGCAGGTCGTCCGCGTTGTCGCTCAGGAGCAGCTCGAGCGTGATGCTGCCGCCTCCGCTGCGCGCGAGCTGCGCGATCAGGGCGCCGGCGCGGGCGCGGGAGTCCGCCGCTCGGGTGGCCGCGGCATCCGCCTGGCCTTCGAGGGTGTCGGCCCGGGCCGCGGCGGTGTCGTACGCGAGCGCGGCGGCGTTGTACTCCTCGGCGGCGGTCTGCGCGACCTGGGCGAGCTGGTCGGACTGAGTCTGGAGCGTGCCGAGGATCCCCTCGATCTCGGCGATCTGCGCCTCGGTCTGGGCCTCGCTCTCGCGGGCGGCGAGCACGTCATCCCACGAGGGGTAATCGATCGCGAACGCCGGTGCCGCGACGAGACCGCCCGTGAGCAGGAGGCTGCCGACGACGACGGTGCTGAGCGCCCCGAGGGGGCGGAAGTGCGTGGACACTACCGCCTCGAACCCTCGAAGCGCGCGTCATCCAATCCGGATGCCCTCATTCGCGAGATAGGGAACGGCGTCGGTGGCGCGCCCGTTGAGGCGCACCTCGAAGTGCAGGTGGCAGCCCGTGGACGTGCCCGTCGTGCCGACCTTGGCGATGTTGGTGCCGACATCCACCGGCTGGCCGTAGCTGACGAGGATGCCGCCGCTCACGATGTGCCCGTAGGCGGTCTGCACGCCGCCGCCGTGGTCGATGAGCACGAAGTTGCCGTAGCCGCCGTTCCAGCCGGCGTAGACGACGGTGCCGCTCGCGGCCGCGAAGATCGGGGCGCCGCAGCCGGCCCCGATGTCCGTGCCCTGGTGGAAGCTCGAGGCGCCCTGGGTGGGCGGGATGCGGTAGCCGAACGACGACGTGATCGAGCCGGCCGCGGGGCGGGCCCAGCCGGAGTCGCTGATCTCGCCGGCATCCAGGCTCGCGCCGGATCCGGTGCGCGCGCGCACGCCGGCGAGGAAGTCGGCCTCGGTGGCGGCGCGCTTCTCGCGCAGCACGATGAGCTGCTGCTCGAGCCGGGCCTGATTCTCCTGCTGCGCGGTGAGCGCGTCGGCGGCCGCGGTGGCCGCCGCCTGCGCTTCGGCGAACGCCTTCTCGGCGGCGATCTTGAGCACTTCGAGCTCGTCCGCCGCGACATCCGCCTGGTCGGTGAGGGCCTGAGCGGTGTTCTTATCGAGCAGCGCCTTCTCGTAGATGGCGTTGGCCTGCTGGGCGATCTTGCTGCTGAGGCCGAGGCCGTAGAGAAGGGAGTCCGCGTCGCCGGAGTTGACGAGCAGGTTGGCGGTGATGTCCCCGCCGCCGGAGCGCACGAGCTGGGCGGCCATCTGGCCGGCGCGCTGCTCGGATGCCGTGGCGGTCGCGTTCGCGGTGTCCGCCTGCTCCTGCAGGGTCGCGGCCCGCGCGGCGGCGGCCTGGAACTTGGCGTCGGCCTCGCCCCACGCGAGACCCTTGACCTCGGCGTCCTTCTGGGTGCGCTCGGCCTCAGCCTGCAGTGCCCCGAGGATGCTCTCGATCTGCTTGATCGCGGCCGCGGTGGCGGCCTCGTCGTTGCGGACGGCGGCGACGTCACTCCACGACGGGTAGTCCTGCGCGTAGGCGGCGGGCGGGGCCCCGACGAGGGTTCCCGTGACGAAGGTGGCGAGGATCGCGGCGAGCGCGACGAAACGATGCCTGCTCTGCGGCAGGTCGCCCGTCCCCCGACGATTGCGCGGTGCGCCCATGTCTCCCCGATTCGTGTCTCCAGCGCGAACCCGCTCCGGTAACACCAATAACAGTGCTAACAGTAACAACAGGATGCGCGATTGCCCAGTACCGTCTTCGTTGCCGCCCGGATGCCCGTCGGCTCAAGGTTCAACAACGACTTGAAACTACCTCCGGGGTCGCCGGATGGCGGGGACATCCGCGCCCTTCTGCAGATTCGGGCGGGTTTGGCGTTTCACGGCGCGCCCCTTATGCTTGACCCTCGGTAGCTGAGATGTCCTGGACGTCGAGGCCCCATCGTTTAGTGGCCTAGGACGGCGCCCTTTCACGGCGTTAACACGGGTTCGAATCCCGTTGGGGTCACCAAACACAGGCAACAAAGCTAGGCCCTGTAGCGCAGTTGGTTAGCGCGCCGCCCTGTCACGGCGGAGGTCGCCGGTTCAAGTCCGGTCAGGGTCGCAAGGCACGGCCAACTCTCGCCAGTGGGCCGTGCCTTATTCTGTACGGGTAACACCGCGCAGGGCTCTGTAGCTCAGTTGGTAGAGCGCACGACTGAAAATCGTGAGGTCACGGGATCGACGCCCGTCGGAGCCACCACTAAAAGTGCTGTTCAGAGGCTTATTCTTCCTCGATATTTTCAGGCAAATGTCGTTGCATTTGCATGCTTCGACTACATTCCGATTGCCGATGCGTGCAGCAACGGCTCGATGCGCGCTTCTTCTCGCGGCAATCCTGCTGAACGACGGGTGTCCGCGTGACTACGACTGCACGGCCCGCCGTCGTGAGTCCGATGGCGGGCCGTGACGTCGAATGCTCACACCGCCGCGACGGCGGGATCCTGCTGCGCTGCAGAAGCGACGCGACGCTGTCGTCCGACCTTGATTCCGAGGTAGGTGGCGACGCCGATGATGATGCCCAGGAAGATGATGCTGGTAACGGTGGTGCCGAGGCCGAGACCTCCGTCGGCCGGCGCCTGGGAGAGCAGGTCGCCCATCGATGCCCCGAGGGGGCGGGTAAGGACGTAAGCGGCCCAGAAGCAAAAGACCACGTTCACCCGGAACACGAACCGGGCGATCGCGATCACGCCGATGAGGCCGGCGAACAGGAGCGTGCCGAAGAGGTAGCCGAGTCCGAACCCCTCCGTGATCAGGTCGCCGGCCGCGGTGCCGAGGGCGAAGGTGAAGAGGATCGCGATCCAGTAGAAGGCTTCGCGGCGGCGGGTGAAGATCGTGTGGATGGAGAGGGTGCGTTCGCGGGCGAACCAGATCCCGAAGGTCACCGCCAGCAGGGCGGAGAAGGCGACAGTGCTCAGCCACAGCGGAACTCCGAAGCTGTCGGTCATCGTGTCAGTCAGCAGCGTTCCGACGACGCTGATCAGCACCACGACGGTCCAGTAGATCCCGGAGGTGTAGCGCTTGGTTGCGAACTGGGCGATCAGGGCGATGACCAGTAGCCCGGTCATGATCCATGAGGTGATGGTGAGCCCGAGTCCGAGGGTCGAGTTGAGGTAGTCCGCGGCCGTTTCCCCGGAGGTGGTGGAGAGGATCTTGATCACCCAGAACGCGAAGGTGACCTCGGGCACCCGGTTGAAGAGGATCGTGCGGACGTGGTCGGGCAGGGTTGCGGTCATGAGACGGGAGTTTCCATTCGGTTGAGTTGGACACCGGGGATCGCGGTGCCGATTGGAGGAGTCGCAAGCGTGTTGGGTTCCGTAAATGTGCTGAACAGTGCCGTGACGATCGCCGCGACGATGAGAGCGACGGATGCCCCCAGCACGGCAGCGGCGAGCACATCGGTGGCCCAGTGGACGAGCAGATAGGTGCGACTGACCGCCATGACGGGAACCCAGACCGCGGCGAGCGCCCATGACCAAACGTGAGGGAACGCGAAAGCGATGGCGACGGTGAGAGCGGCCGCTGTCGTGGTGTGGCCAGACGGGAACGAGTCCGACCCGGCGTCGACGATGCCATCGAGGGGACGCGGTCTGGCGATCAGCAGCTTGAGCACGGTGCATGCTCCGGATGCCACAGCGACCGTCGCGCCGATGCGAAGCGCCTCGCGCCAGCGGCGTCGGAGCAGGAGGACCGCGATCAGCAGTGCGGTGACCGCGGCCATCGACCAGGTTCCCCCGACCACGTTGAGGAACCGAGCACTGGCATCGGCGAGGGCGTTGCGGTGGGCAGCCAGCAGGTCATGCCACCACGAGTCGATGGGAAGGGGCTGGTTCTGCCACATGGATCGAATGAACACGCCGGTCAGCACGACGAACGTGAGACCGAGTACGCCGAAGAACGCGCCGACCGGTGGCGTGCCCGAGGGGCGGTTCAGTGAGTTCATGGTGGAGGCCTCGAAGGATTCGATGGGAGGGTGGGGCGTCACGGGGCCGGCGCGTGACGCCGGCCCCGTGAGCACTCAGTCCTGAGTGCCGTCCTCGACGGGGACTCCTCCGACGTCGTCGCTGGTGTCTTCGGCTCCGGTCTCGTCGGCGGTCTCCGAGTCGTTCGCGCCGTCCTCGACCTCGGTGCCGGCGGCCTCCGTGCCCTCGTTGTCAGCGGCCCCGTCCTCGACCTCGTTCTGCACGTTGTCGGTGTCCGTCGCATCGACCGGCTCGACGACCGAGACGGTCTTGGCGACCGGGGAGGCCTGGGCGGGCAGCGCCACGGCGAGCCCTCCGGCAACGAGAATCGCGAGTGCCGCTGCGGATCCTGCGGCGATCTTCGTCTTCTTCTGCATGGTGTTGTCCTTTCGTGGAGCTGCGCCATGCGAGGTGCATGACGTTGATTCCACGCTAGGAAGGCGATCGTGAGATGAGCGTGAGAGTGGCCGGCCCTCCGGCTCAGTTCACGGCTGGTACTCAGGCAGGGTCAGTGTGACGGTCGTTCCCGCGCCGGGCGCCGAGATGATGGTTGCTTTGCCGTGGTGTGCGGTGATGATCTGCTGGACCAGTGGCAGGCCCAACCCGAAGCCGGGGGTGTTCCGTGATTCTGACGCTCGCCAGAATCGGTCGAAGGCATGCGCGGCCTCGGCCTCGCTCATCCCGGCGCCGGTGTCGGCGACGGCGAGGTGCGCGGCCTTGCCGTTGGTGGTGATGGAGATCGTGATCGCTGCCGTGCCGTCAGTGAACTTGACGGCGTTGTCGACGAGGTTGGTCACTGCGCGGGTGAGAAGCTCGGCGGATCCATCGACGAGCACCGGTCGGGTCTCGTCGACGGTGACGTTCGTGCCGGTGGCCCGGGCCACGGAGTGCGCGATCTCGTTGAGGGAGACCGGCTCGAAGGTGGCCTCCAGCTCGTCCGAATTGTCGCGGGTGAGCAGGAGCAGGTCATTGGTCAGTCGCGTGAGACCCTCTGCCGCATCCAGTGCCTTCGCCATGGCTGATCGGTATTGGGCCGGCGTTCGGGATCGTGCGAGGGCGAGTTCCAGTTCTCCCTGGATCACGCTCAGGGGTGAGCGGAATTCGTGGGAGGCGCCGTCGACGAATCGCTGTTGGAGTTCGTAGCTGCGCCGGATGGGGGTCAGGGCACCCCGGGCCATCAGGTAGCTGGAGATCGGCAGGAGGATCACCAGGATCGCATACCCGGCGATCAACCCGGTTCGCAGAGTGGCGAAGCTCTGTTCGGCGTCGACGGTTCCGGCGGACTCCAGTGTGGGGGCGTCGAAGTCGAAGGCACCGGTGACGAAGGTGTAGATGCCGATCGCGAAGGCTCCGAACAGCAGCAGCTGCACGACCGTGTAGGTCAGGGTGAGCCGGATCAGGGCTCGGCGGAAGATCATCGGTCGGCGGCGATCACGTAGCCGGCGCCGCGGCGCGTCTCGATGATCTCGGTCTCCCCCGGCAGAGTCAGTTTCTGACGGAGGTAGCGGATGTAGGTCTGCACGACGTTGCTGTACCCCTCGTAGTTGCTGTCCCAGGCGTGGGTGATCAGCTCCGAGGCGCTGATGATCTGGCCGGGGTTTCGCATGAGATATTCCAGCACGGCGAACTCCTTCGCGGTCAACACGATGGCTCGGCCGTTGCGGGTCGCGGTGCGCGTCGCCGGGTCGAGTGCGACGCCTTGGGCGGTGAGGATGGGGGCGTGTGCACGCGGGGCTCTGCGAAGCAGGGCGCGAACACGGGCGACGAGCTCGACGAGGTGGAAGGGTTTGACGAGATAGTCGTCGGCCCCGGCATCCAGGCCCTCCACTCGTTTGCGGGTGGAGTCCAGCGCGGTCAGCATGAGCACCGGGATGTCGTGGTTGAGTTCGCGGATGCGGGCGCAGACATCCATGCCCCCTCTCGGCAACCCGGGGAGCATCAGGTCGAGGACGACCAGATCATAGGTCTCGATCTCGAATGCCTCGACCCCGGCCGGGGCGGTGTGGACGACGTCGACGGCGTAGCCGGCTTCGGAGAGCGTGCGTCGGACGACGTCCGCGATGCGGACGTCGTCCTCCACGACAAGCATCTTCACAGGAAGGCTCTCAGGCCCGGATCAGTCTGCGGCATCCCCGGCTCCTGATCCCTTCGTGGCGGTGGCGTTGGCCACCTGGACTCCGCCAGCACTGACCTCGATGGTGAAGTCCACCTGGTTCTTGGAGCTGCGGTAGAGACTGAAGGTGTTCTCCGGGAAGTGGCCCGGTCCGGTCTCACCGTCGAACGACAGCGTACCCGTCGCGCCCGCGGCCAGCGTGAAGCCGGTCAGCGCTTGGTAGTAGGCCTCGCTCTGCTTGGTCGTGACGTCCGTCATCACGTAGTAGATCTCGAACGAGGACAGTTCGCTAGTGGTGTCGTTGCGCACCGTCACCTGAAGCCGGTCGTCGATCGCGGCGTTCGTGACCGGGTCGACGTTGTCCTCCGCCGCGGCGGACACGATCGTGAGCCCCGGAGCGGTGCTGGTGTTGGCGATCGGGTTCGAGTTCACCGGAAGCACCGCCGTGGTCGTCGAGCCGGAGGCGGCGGACGAGCTGGCCGGAGCCGGGCTCGACGCCTGGCAGCCTGCTAGCGCGACGACGGAGAGGGATGCCACGAGGGCGACGGGAACGAGCAGTCGTAGTTTCATGAGATCTTCCTTTGCAGATTGCGTCGGGTAGTAGCCCCGACGGCGAATGTCACGGAGGCGAGGGTCGCCGCCGCGAGTGTGATGGCGTAGCCCCACATGTCGGCCCAGACGAGCCCCAGGGGCAGCTGGTTGTACTTGTCCTTGATTCCCAAGAACGCGAACGACAGGCGCTCGAAGTGCTTGGTGATCGAGGAGACCTCCAGACCGTTGCGGATGCCGTCGAAGGCCGCGAAGTTCGCCAGCACCTTCAGCTCGTCCGGCTTCTGGATCTGCAGGGTGGCGAACAGTCCGCCGGGAACCTGATTGTCGGGATCCATCGTGTCGCCGATCTGCGGGATGATCAGCACGAACGCCAACCACACCACGATCGACACGATCAGGCCCGTGCTCAACCGCGGCGAGAGGGCGGTGATCCCGATCGCCAGCGAGCTCCAGAACACGAGATACACCCACGCCACGACCGCAGCGATGAGGATCCTCACGAGGTCGATCCCCTGCAATGGCGCATTGCCGATCACCAGGATGGCGAGGGTCGTCAGCAGCGTCAGCACCGCGACCACGACCAGCCACACCACGGCGAGACCCAGCACCTTGCCGGCCGGGATCGCGAAGCGACCGACCGGGCGGCTCAACAGCAGTTGCAGGGTGCCCCGATACTTCTCCTTGGCGACCGTGCCGTAGCCGAGAACGATCGCGAACAGCGCCCCGAGGATCTCGAGATACTCCACCCCGCCCCGCAGCAGCTGCAGCGGGAACAGCTGCGGTTCTGCGGGGGGCGTAGTGCTGCCGCTGGCCGCGAGCTGCTGTACATACAGGTTGTAGGCATCCAGCTCGGTGCGGAAGGCTGCAGCCGCGACTCCGACAGAGATCAGCGTTGCGATCGCGAGGAATCCGATGAGCACGGCGAAGAGGCGGTCGCGGCGCAGGTCGAGCAGCTCCTTGCTGGCGATGACCCAGGTGCTACTCATTGAGACCACTCCTCATTCGATTGCGCGGAGTCACCACGACGACGACCGTCATGACGACGAGAAAAGCAAGGAGGATGAGGATGCTCGAGGTAGCCTCACCCGCGACATTCGGGTCCTGCAGGATGATGCTGGATGCCCGCTTGAACTGCTCGGTCAGTGACAGCGGACCGGTGAACGCGGACACCACGTCGAAGTAGCCGCCTGTCGATGCCACGGCCGGCACGGGATTGAGCAGTGCGACCGGGCGGGCCGCCGTGCCAATCTGCGGTAGCACGAATGCGACGGCGCTCCAGATCACGAACGGCACCAGCAGCGCCGTGGTCTCCTGCTTGCTTCGCAGACCAGTGAGCATCCCGAGCAAGGCAAATGTTGTCAGGAGAACCCACGACAGCAAGCCGAACGCGATGACCCGCCCCGTGTCATCCCAGCCCAGCGGAGCGCCGTTGATGATGCTGATGATCAACCAGCTCACCGAGAAGCTGATGGCGATCACGGCCGCGAGCACCACCGCGAGTCCGGCGAGCTGACCCAGCAGCCGGGCGGGGGTGGCGACCGGTCGGCTGAGGACCAGATCGACGGTGGAGGCCTTGCGGTCGCGGAGCGTGGCCTGCACCCCGAGCACGATCGCCATCAGGGAGCCGATCAGCAGCACATAGATCACTGCGTTGCGGGCGTAGTACAGAGGACTCACACCGGCGAACGGGTTGGGCGCTGTCGTCAGGCCGTCGGCGACGACCTTGTTGTAGACGCCGGTTACCGTCTGGTTCGTGACCCATCCGATCACGGATGAGGCGATCACCATCCCGATGAACACGATAAGAAGGATGTGGGCGGTCCGAGCACGTCGCGTGTTGAGCATCTCGTGCCGAGCGCTCACCAGGAACGTGTTCACGAGACCTGCTCCGACTCCAGCTGGAAGTAGATCTCCTCCAAGGAGTCCTCGCCCGGGAAATCAGCGAGGGTCTTCGCCAGGGTGTTATGGTGCACGAGCGTCCCTCCCCGGAGGATCCCGATGCTCGTGCACGTCTTGGTCACCTCGGACAGCAAATGCGTGTTCATGAAGATCGTCATGCCGAACTCGGAGTTCAGGCGAACGATCGTCTCGCGAAGGGTACGAACGCCTTCCGGATCCAGGCCCGAGGTCGGCTCGTCGAGGAACAGCACCGACGGTGCATGCAGGATCGCCTGCGCGATTCCGACGCGCTGGCGCATCCCCTTGCTGAAGGTACCCAGCCTCTGCCGGTCCCGACCCTCGAAGTCGAGGATGCGCAGCACGTCGCGAATGCGCTGATCCGGGCGACGAAGGCCCGACAGCTCGGCGAAGAACCGCAGATTCTCCATCAGCGTGAGGTTGTCGTAGAACTGCACGTTCTCGGGCAGGTACCCGATCGACCGCCGCACGCCCATGGCATCCGCGGTGACGCTGTGGCCCGCCACCTCGGCATTGCCGTAGGTGGGCTCGAGCAGCGTTGTGAGCACATTGACCGTGGTCGTCTTGCCAGCGCCGTTGTGGCCGAGCAGGCCGAAGACCTCGCCCGCCGCTACCTCGAGCGAGAGGGCGTCGAGGGCCAGCGTGGATCCGTACGACTTCGACAGGTTGTCCGTCGCGATTGCTGAATTCGTCATGGTGCCGACCGTATTCAGGGCACCGTGAGAGCACGATGAGAGACGTCGAACTTCGCCAATCCCCCGGGCGGGCCCCGCTCAGAACTCACAGGGGACCCATAGTCAACGCGAGGTCGGCCTCCAGCGTGTGCCGGGAAGACTCAGGGTGAGTGCACGAGAGCCGCGAACTCACGATCGAAGGAGTTGCGATGCACGCCATGGCATTGACTGAGTCTCCGACCACCACGCCGCCGGAGACGGCCACAGTGATCGTGCACTACGGGGGTCGCGAGTACCGGTGCCGCTTGGGCAGCGCCCGGATCTTCCTCCGGCAGGCAATGCGAGTGGCAGCCAACCACGACACTGAGCTGGTCGTGCTCGTGCATGACCGTGGGGTGGACCTCCTCCTGATCACCGATGCCATGCCGTTCGCCGTTGGAGGCCTGGATCCATCGCCTGGCGCGGTTGCCGCTCAACTGCGCCAGCCCTCAGTCAAGAGCCACCTTCCCTCTGCGATTGCTATCGAACCATTGCGCCTACCCGCGAGGCCCGAGGATCATTCGCTGCCGGACCCGATCGAGGCGCTAACTCTGTTCGCGCCTACGCTCCGTCCATGACTACACACAGTGAGCGCCCCACTCCGACCCGCACGTGGCATGAGCAACATCGGGATGGACTGACACGCGGAGAACGCGCCGCAGATCGCCTGCGCAACTCGATGGGCAGTTGGTTGTTCGTCGGTGCTTTCGTCGTCTTCATGATCATCTGGGCCGCCATCAACTCGTTCCGCATCGCGTGGGATCCGTACCCCTTCATCCTGCTGAACCTCTTCCTCAGCATGCTCGCCGGCCTCCAGGGCGCGATCCTGCTCATTGCCGCCAAACGGCAGGACGGTATAGCCGCCGCGCTCGCCCAGCACGACTTTGACACCAACCTCGCCGCGAAAGCAGACATCGAGGCCGTGCTGGAGATCAGCCAACGCCAGATCCTCATGATTGCCGAACTGCAGGAGATCCTGCGGCGCGAGGGCTTGCGAGCCCTGCCAACCGAGGGCGCACCGAACTGGGCCGTGAGTCCAGCGGTCCAACCCTCGGCTCAAACCACGAGCCCGTAGAGTGCGGCCTTGCCCGTAGCCCTGACGATTCTGCCGATGCGGCCCCGCTACGACCTGAAGGGCACGGGCGCACCGGATTGTGAACTCCGCGCTGTCGAACGATGATGGAACGGGGCCAACGCGTGGCCACCACACCAAGGCGGTTTCATGATCCTCACCAGCATCCCCAGTCCACCTCCCGCGTGGGCGCAGTTCCCGCTCGGCCCGCTGACGATCCACACCTACGCGTTGTGCATCCTCGCCGGCATCATCGCCGCGGTCATCATCACGCAGCGACGCCTCACCGCGCGGGGAGCCGAGAACGGCGTCGTGCTCGACGTCATCATCTGGGCCGTGCCGCTGGGAATCATCGGGGCACGTTTCTACCATGTGTTCACCCACGTCGGAGACTACTTCTACCCCGGCGCAAACCTGTGGGACGTCTTTGCGATCTGGGATGGCGGCAACGCGCTGTACGGCTCGCTGCTCGGAGGCGCAGTCGGCGCCTGGATCGGATGCCGGCGCACCGGCATCCGCTTCTGGTCCTTCGCCGACGCGCTCGCGCCCGCCATGCTGGTCGCCCAGGCGCTCGGCCGGTTCGGCAACTACTTCAACCACGAGCTCTTCGGGCTGCCGACCACGTTGCCATGGGGGCTGGAGATCCTCCCGACCGACACCATGTTCCCGTCGGACCTGCCCGCCGGGACGCTCTTCCACCCGCTGTTCCTGTACGAGATCATCTGGAACCTCGTCGGTGTCGCGATCATCCTCGCCGCCGAGCGCCGGTGGTCGCTGCGGTGGGGGCGCGCCTTCGGGGTCTACCTGATCTGGTACGGACTCGGGCGCAGCTGGCTCGAGGCCATCCGCATCGACCCCACGAGCAACGTGATGTTCGGCATCCCCGCGAACATCTGGGCATCGTTCGTCGCGATCGCGCTGGGAGTCGCCCTGATCATCCTGCAGGGCCGACGGCATCCCGAACCCGAGACGTCCGTCTTCCGCGACGGACGTCGTCCGGATGCCGCGACCATCGAGCCCGAGCTGCAGGAAGCCGACAGGACCTAAGGCCGGCGGAGGGGTGACGGCCGGGATTTGACTACATTTTGACTACAAGCGTCGCGATACCGAGATGATCACTCGAGGTGTTCGAGCCCTCATTTCATGGGGAATTTCGCGCCACTGGCCCGCCATCTGACGGCCCCGAGTGGACTGAAAATCGTGAGGTCACGGGATCGACGCCCGTCGGAGCCACCACTAGATCAGCACGTCAGAGCCCACGGCTCCATGACGACATCGACGTCACGACCCGCCTTCGTGAAGAGCGGGTCGCGACGTCGGGTGCTGATGCCGTCTATGCCGTCGCGGCGGCGGGGTTCGCTTCGGCAGCCATTCGACGCTGCCGGCCGACCTTGATGCCGAGGTAGGTGGCGACGCCGATGATGATTGCCAGGAAGACGACGCTGGTCACGGTGGTTCCGAGCCCGAGGCCGCCATTGGCGGGGTCCTGTGAGAGCAGGTCGCCCATGGATGCACCGAGGGGGCGGGTGAGCACGTAGGCGGCCCAGAAGCACAGCACCACATTCACCTTGAGGGCGTACCGAGCGATCACGATCAGGCCGATGAGGCCGGCGAACAGGAGCGTGCCGAAGAGGTAGCCGAGACCGAATCCTTCGGTGATCAGGTCTCCGGCCGCAGTGCCGAGGGCGAAGGTGAAGAGGATCGCGACCCAGTAGAAGGCCTCGCGGCGGCGGGTGAAGATCGTGTGAATGGAGAGCGTGCGTTCGCGGGCGAACCAGATTCCGAACGTGACCGCCAGAAGGGCGGAGAACGCGACAGTGCTGAGCCAGAGCGGAACCCCGAAGGTGTCGGTCATCGTGTCGGTCAAGAGGGTTCCGACGACGCTAATGAGCACGACGACAGTCCAGTAGATGCCCGAGGTGTACCGCTTGGTGGCGAACTGGGCGATCAGGGCGACAACCAGCAGTCCGGTCATGATCCATGAGGTGATCGTCAGCCCCAGGCCGAGAGTGGAGTTGAGATAGTCGGCCGCAGTCTCGCCGGACGTGGTGGAGAGAATCTTGATCACCCAGAAGGCAAAAGTGACCTCAGGGACTCGGTTGAAGAGGATCGTGCGGAGGTGGTCGGGCAGAACCGGCGTCGACATGGTCATGGATGCTCCTTCGAAGTGCCGACGACGCAGGTGTCACGGACTCGACCGAGTCTGGTGGCCGCTGCCTGCGCGCGAGCCACACGCTGCCTATGCGTTTGCCCTGAAGGCAGCAACCGGGTCGCTCTCGCGGGGGGCAACCATCACACCATCCACGCGCAGGGGCACCGCACGTCGACTACTACGTGGCCACCACCGCGGCCAGCGCCCGCCCCCACGAGTCCGCGAACTCCCGTACCACCGTGGCGCGGGCGAACAGCACGTCGAACCCGTGGAACGCGCCCGGCACGATCACGAGCTCACACGGCACGCCGGCCTCGGTGAGGCGCCCGGCGTAGTCGACGTCCTCGTCGTGGAAGAGATCGAGCGTGCCGACGCCGATCCAGGCCGGCGGCAGTCCGCGGAGATCCTCGCGGCGCGCAGGCACGGAGTGCGGCGGAACGGATGCGGCGCCGGGCTCCTGCCTGAGGTACGCCTTCCAGCCGTTGCGGTTGCTCGAGTTGGTCCACACGCGCACGTGTCGCTCGTCGACGTCCGTTCGCACGGCGGTGCGGTCATCCAGCATCGGGTAGACGAGGATCTGCACGGGCGGCAGCGGACCGCCCTCGTCGAGCAACCGCTGGCAGGCGGCCGCGGCCAGACCAGCGCCGGCGCTCGCCCCGCCGATCGCGACGCGAGCGGGATCGACGCCGAAGCGGGCGGCATCCTGAACCACGGCGCGGTAGCCCGCGATCACATCGTCGAGCGCCGCGGGGGTTGGGTTCTCCGGTGCGAGACGGTACGACGCCGCGATGACGGTGAGGCCCAGCTCTCGAGCCACGCGAAAGTGCTGCGCCTGATCCCCCTCGGGCGATCCGGCGACGAGTCCGCCGCCGTGGATCCAGAAGAGCGCCCCGGTCGGCGCCGCCACGTGGGTGGGGCGATAGACGCGGAGGCCGATCATCCCCGCCGGGCCGTCGACCTTCTCGAGGCGCACCTCGACCTCGGGGGTGCTGCCCCGGGCGGGCGTCGGGATCCGGAAGGGGAAGTACCACGGTGGGCGCACGGTGAACCGGGGGAAGAAGCGCCCGCCCTTGAGCTCCGGGTGGAACGGCTCGGGCTGATTCGTCGTGGATGATGCGGGCATCGAGGCACTCCTTCGTGGCGTCGTCCGGGCGCACCTCCGAGGGTGCGGTACCCGTGCGCCTCAGGCTAGTGGTCTCGATCCTCAAGTCGCAGCGGCACGGCCCCCCTCGTGTGCGGCGGTCACGGCCGAACCGCTGCGACAGCTGAGGTGCGCGGCCAGGTCCACGCGGAGCGCAGGATGAAGGCAAGGATCAGCACCTCGACTCCGATCGTGACGGCGTAGTAGACGGCCCACTCCGCCGCCGCTCCGACCGCGTTGAACCCGCAGATCGGGATGAAGAGGCCGGCAACAACGAGGTTCGTGATGCGGTTCACGCGGGCGGGCAGGGTCATCGAGAGCAGCACCATGAGGCTCGGGACCGCGATGATCGCGAAGAAGATGGTCATCAACGTGGGGGTGATCTCGAACACGAAGACGGTGCCGCTCCGGAGCTGGTCGATCTGCCCGGGCTGGTAGAGGTGGTAGTAGTCGACGTAGATCACCAGGAACATGAAGCTGGTCCATGCGGCGGCGATTCTGGCCCGCACGGGGATCGGTGGGTTGTCGAGCGGTTTCGGCTGGTTCGTTCGGATGGTCATCGGTTCTTCCTTCGAGTCAGGTGGTCGGTGCCGTTGTTGTCGCGGTTCGGTCGTCAGAGGGTGACCACGACCTTTCCTTGGGTGTGGCCGGCCGCGACATAGCGCAGGGCCTCGGCCGCGTCTTCGAGCGGGTACGTGCGGTCGATGACGGGCACGACCTGTCCGGTCGCGAGCATCTCGGCCAGATCGAGCAGATCCTGGCGCTTCTCCACCGACAGGAATGGCCTGAGGTGCTGCCGAGTGAACGCGGACAGCACGCGCGCCTTCAGGATCCGACCGAGTGGCCCGATCCAGCGTCCGCCCCGCCCGCTGTTGGGGATGAGGATGCCGGCGGGCGTGAGCGCTCGGCGCACCGCCGCCAACGGCTGGGCTTCGACGTTGTCGAGGATGACGTCGTAGCGCTTCTGAATGCGGGTGAAGTCGATCCTCGTGTAGTCGATGACATGATCGACCCCGAGCGACCGGACGAGTTCGATGTTGCGGGTACTGCAGACGCCCGTCACCTCGGCGCCGAACGCCTTGGCGATCTGGACAGCGAAGGATCCCACGCCGCCCGAGGCGCCCGTGATGAGCACCGTCTGGCCCGGTCGAACGTTCGCAACCTGGCGCATCGCCTGCAACGCGGTGATGCCCGACGTGGGGACCGTTGCCGCATCCTGCAGCGACAGGGTTGCGGGCACGCGCACGAGGTTGTCGGCCGGCACGCAGGCGAACTGCGCGAGAGTTCCCGTCGTGGCCCAGCCGAACACCTCGTCGCCGGGTTGCAGCGCGGTGACCTCGCTTCCGACCGCGGCTACCACCCCCGCGAGGTCCCGGCCGGGAATCCCGCGGCGCGGTCGGCGCAGCCCGAACGCCAGGCGCACCATGAAGGGCTCTCCGGCCATCACGAAGCAGTCGCCCGGATGCACCGAGGCTGCGGCCACCTGCACGAGCACCTCTCGTGCACCGGGCACCGGTCGCTCGATGTCGGTGATCTGGAGCAGGGAGGGTGGGCCGTAGCGAAGCTGGACTGCCGCGCGCATGGTTCCCGCCGCCGGGCTCCCGCCCGACGCTCGGGGGATTGAGTGCTGTTCGATCTCCATGCGAGCCTCCTCACGCCATCAGCGACCATCGCTGACTCGTACACTGTACGTCGTACGGTGTACTATTCCGGTACACCGTACGATTGTCAAATCGAGAAGGCAAGGAGTCCCGTGACCGAACAAGGTCAGGTCGCGTCAGACGCAGGCTTGAGCAAGCAGCGCGTCGTCATTGAGGCGATTCGGCTGGCCGACCGTGAGGGAGTTCACGGGCTGAGCATGCGCCGGTTGGCCGGCGCGCTCAACGCCGGGGCGATGTCGCTGTACCACTACGTGGCGAGCAAGGATGAACTGCTTGACGCCATGATCGACGTCGTGTTCGAGGAGATCGAACTCCCGACCGAGGATGCCGACTGGCAGTCGGCGATCCGACGGAAGGCCAACTCCGCCCGAGAGGTTCTCGCGCGCCACCCGTGGGCGACCGCCCTGATGGAGTCACGCAGATCGCCCGGGCCCGCGAACCTTCGACACCGTGAAGCCGTTGCCGCCTGCCTGCGGAGGGCTGGCTTCTCGGTCGTGATGGCGACCCATGCCAACTGGATGCTCGACAGCTACGTCTACGGGTTCGCCCTCCAGGAAGCCAGCCTGCCGTTCGAGACCGCCGATGAACTCGCCGGCATGGCCACCGAGGTCTTCCTTCCTCAGATTCCTCGTGACGAGTTCCCCTACCTCAACGAGTCCGCGACGGAACTCTTCGCCGCCGGCTACGACCCGGCCGAGGAGTTCACCTTCGGGCTCGACCTCGTGCTCGCCGCGCTCGAGGGCCTGAGGGCCTCCGCATAGCTACGCTCTTTGATGCCGTGCCTGCTCCATCGCGGGTACGCGCTGCATCCGCTCGTCTACTGCACGTCGCTGATGTCGATCATTGGAGCTCATGCGAGACTCCCTGCATGACGATCGACGTGTGGTGGCCAGCGCTTGAGTCCGATGTCCGAGACTGGCTCGTCGAGAACAACGGCGACACAATCACCGACCGGGTGGCCGCGGCGATCACCCTAGCCGGTGGGTCCGTGACCCCGGGAACGCCGTTGACAGACGAACAGATCGACTGGATCGAAGCCACAGCGAATGACGAAATCGACTGACGCGCTGATCCGATCGTTGCTGCTCGCCACCTGATCCCGGAACGCGCCCGTGGCGACCGCTCGACCATGGCACCAAAGTGCCACGCCGTGGGGGGAGGAACCGAGCCGTTGGGCTGATGTGAGGGTCGACGAGCCTTCCTAGCGTGGGTGGCACCACTCGCGTTTCGGAGGAACGAGCATGTCCGTGCTGACCAGACTGAGCCTTGCCAACCGTGCGATCGTCGCGCTCGTGAGCATCCTGATCGTCGGAATCGGGCTCTGGGCCACGACCACGGCCAAGCAGGAGCTGATCCCCTCCATCACCGAGCCCGGGGCGACGGTCACCGTCGCCAAGGCGGGGTCGTCACCCACCACCCTCGACCAGCAGGTGGTCGCTCGTCTGGGGCAGGCGCTCTCGTCGATCCCGGAGATCCGCACCGTCAGCTCGACGACCTCCGCCGGCTCCGGCCAGGTGAGCGTCACGTGGGCCTTCGGCGCGAACAGTGAACGGATCATTGCCGAGATCAAGACGGCCACCGCCGGGGTGGTCAGCAGTGGACCATCCGGCGTCACCTCGGAGGTGTTCGCAGGGTCGATCAACGACATTCCCGTCATCGCCCTGGCCCTCACGAGCGAGACCTCCCTCGAGGCACTCGCCGAAAGGGTCGAAACCGTTCTGCTCCCGGCGCTCGACAATCTGCCGGGGGTTCGGGATGCCCGAATCGACGGACGTCTGCAGGAACGCGTCGTCGTGACGCTCGATCCCGCGGCGCTGACCGCTCGATCGATCGACCCCGCCACCGTCGGCGCGCTGCTGCGCACGGAAGGCACGATCATCGCCGCCGGAACCAGCGTGGAGGGCGACCGGTCGTTCGCGATCGAGGTCGGGCAGGAGAACTCCTCGCTCGATGAGATCCGGGCCATCCCCATCCCGACGCTGGCAGGGCCGGTGGCCCTGTCGCAGGTCGCGTCGGTCGAGCTGGTTCCCGTGGAGCGAACCTCGCTCTCGCGCTTCGATGGTCGAGGGTCGATCGGTCTGACGATCGTCAAGAATCCGGATGCCAACACCGTTCAGGTCAGTGCCGCAGCCCTCGACCTCGTGAACGCCACGCTGCCCGAGCTCGGGCCGGGGGCGAAGGTCGATGTGGTCTTCGATCAGGCGAAGCCGATCCAGGAGTCGATCAAGGACCTGGGCATCGAAGGCGGCCTCGGTCTGCTGTTCGCCGTTCTCGTCATCCTGCTGTTCCTGCTGTCGCCCCGAGCCACGATCATCACGGGGATCTCGATTCCGCTGTCGCTGCTCATCGCGGTGATCGCGCTAAACGTGTCCGGGTACACCCTCAACATCCTGACGCTCGCGGCGCTCACCGTTGCCGTCGGGCGTGTGGTCGACGACTCGATCGTGGTGATCGAGAACATCGTTCGTCGACGAGGGCCCGACGGGTTGACCCCCCAGGGGATTCGTGAATCGGTCGGTCAAGTCGCCGGCGCCGTGACCGCGTCGACCCTCACCACGGTCGCGGTCTTTCTCCCCATCGCCTTCGTCGGCGGAATCGCCGGAGAACTGTTCCGCCCGTTCGCGGTCACCGTGTCGATCGCACTGGTGGCCTCGCTGCTGGTCTCGCTCACGATCGTTCCGGTGCTCGCGTACTGGTTCCTGCGCCGGCCTCGCGTCGTGCGCCAGCCAGGCCCGGGTCAACGTCAACCCGACCCGGCAGGCGAACGAGTCACGCCGATGCAGCGGGTGTATCTGCCCGCTCTCGGATTCGTGTTGCGGCGGCCGATCGTGATGGTGGTGGTCGCGATCCTCGCCCTGGGCGGGACCGTGGTGGCCGCCGGTTCGTTGAAGACGGATCTGATCGGCTCGCTCGGCGACGAGCGCACCATTCGCGTCGAGCAGCGGCTCCCCCTCGGCACGACCCTCGCGGCCGCGGATGAGTCGGCACTCGAGCTCGAAAAGGCGATCGCCGGCGTCGACGGAGTCAAGGACTACCAGACCACGGTCGGCCCCCAGGGAGCGCCCGTGACGGTGCTCGTGACCCTCTCGCCGGACGCCGATCCGAGCGACGGGCTCACGGCGGTGCGCGACGCGGTCGCGGCGCTGGCTGATCGGGACGACATCACGGTCGCCACCGACGCGACGGCCCCCGGCGGTTCGACCGTCGACGTGATCGTGAAGGGCGGCCGCGACTCGGAGCTCACTGCCGCGAGCGAGCAGATCGCCAGCGCCCTCGGGGCGCTCGCGAGCGTCGATCGCGTGACCAGCAACCTCGCCGCCGACCAGCCGGTGCTCAAGGTGACCGTCGACGCGAATGCCGCCGCGAGAGCCGGGTTCAGTGTCTCGGAGGTCGGGGCGGCGATCGGTGCAGCAGTTGACGGGCAGTCCCTGGGCACGGTGACGATCGAGGAGCGCACCCGGGAGCTGGTGGTTCGATCCGTGTCAACAGCGAACTCGCCGGAGGCGATCGGGGCGTTGCCGCTGCCCGTGTCGCTCATCCAGCAGCAACGGGCGGTTCGGGATGCCACCGCAGCACTCACCCGCGAACAGGAGCGTCGCGGCGCCGAAGCGAGCGCCGCGGCGCGCCAGGCCGCGAATCGACAGCTGAGCGAACTGCAGAGCGCACGGCAGCGCAACGTCAACGACGTCGCGTCGCTCCAGAGTCAGCTCGCCTCGGTGCTCGCCACTCCGCCCGGTCCGGATCCGACTCCCGTGACCGCGGGTGAACTCGCCCTCCAGGAGTGGCGGAACCAGGTCGACGGGCTCACCGCGGCGATCTCGGGTGCGCGAGCGGCCATCGGCGAGACGGACAAGCTGATCTCCGACGTGCAGAAGTCGATCGCCGACGCGGCGGCGCAGCAGGCCGAGTCCGATCGGCTGGCGCAAGCGCAACGCGACCTCGAGAAGGTCACGGCTCAGCCGATCCTCGTCCGCGACGTCGCCACGGTCACCGTGGAGAGCACCGCGGCCACGATCACCCGGATCGAGGGTGCTCGTGCGGTCACGATCTCGGCAACTCCTCGGGGTGATCTCGGAACGACGGCCGCCGAGATCGACCAAGCGCTCGCCACGCTGACGTTGCCAGCATCCGTCACCCTGTCCCAGGCTGGCGCCGCCGAGGATCAGCAGGCGTCGTTCTCGCAGCTCGGTCTCGCCATGCTCGTCGCCATCGCCCTCGTCTACATCGTGCTGGTGGGCACCTTCCGGTCGCTCGTGCAACCGCTCCTGCTGCTCGTATCGATTCCGCTCGCGGCAACCGGCGCGATCGCGGGCCTGCTCGTCACGGGAACCGCGATCGGGATTCCGGCGCTCATCGGCATGCTCATGCTCATCGGCATCGTGGTGACGAACGCGATCGTGCTCATCGACCTGGTCAACGAGTATCGGAGAGCCGGCGCGAGCGTCGACGAGGCGATCACTCACGGAGCCCGATTGCGACTGCGGCCCATCATCATGACGGCTGCGGCGACGATCTTCGCGTTGCTGCCGATGGCGCTCGGCCTCACGGGTGGTAGTGCGTTCATCTCGAAGTCGCTCGCGATCGTCGTGATCGGCGGGCTCGTGTCATCCACGATCCTCACCCTTCTCGTGCTGCCTGCGCTGTACGCGCTAAGGGAGCGCCGCGTTCAGCGGAGAGAGGATGCTCGGGCCCTGGCACGGGCGCCGAAAGAGCTCGGGCCGGTGGACTCTGCCCCCGTAGATGAGCGTGCGAGACTGTCACCGTGACCGAGACGTTCCGCCCCCGCGGCGGTCAGATCGCGCGTTTCGGGCAGCGACATCCCGTGATCGTCGACAGTCTCATCGCGATGAGTTGGCTGCTGCTCACGAGCCCGTTCGTGCTCGTCGCCGACGGGACGAGACTGCCTGACACGGCCACCACCATCGTCTTCGTCATCGCCGTGGTGATCGTGGCGGTCGGCCTCGTGCTGTTGCGGCGACGGCGGCCCACGGTGCTGTTCGTCGTGGCCGTCGCCGCAACCCTTCCGTTGATCGTCGTCGATCCGGTGCTGTCGAATCTCGCCGCAGGCTATGCCGTCTTTGCGATCGCGGTCTACGAGAGCTCCACCCGAGCGTGGATCGCCGCCGCGATCTCCGCCTCCGTCACCGTCGCGGTCTGCGCCGCTCACCTGCTGTTCGGCCTGCCGACCTGGGATGACGGCGGCGACAGCCGCCTCTCGACGGCGTCGAGCGTGGCGGTGCTGGGGATCCTGGTTCTCCTCGTCGCGGTGTCATTCGGACAGATCGCGGGGGGTCGCCGTCGGTACATCCTCGACCTGATCGCTCACGCCGAGCAGATCGAGCGCGACCGCGACCAGCAAGTGCAATTCGCCACCCTCGAGGAACGAGCGCGCATCGCCCGCGACATGCATGACATCGTCGCTCACTCGATCTCCGTCGTCGTTCGGCTCGCTGACGGCGCGCAGGCCGTGCTCCCCGACGACCCTCAGCGCGCACGACGCGCCCTCGAGCAGATCGGGGAGACCGGCCGCTCGTCGCTGAACGAGATCCGCCGGGTCATCGGGATGCTGGACACCGCACCGGGCGTGGACCACGAGCAGTCCGGCACGGCCCTGGATGACCTCGAGCGACTGGTCGACGTGTACCGAGGGGTGGGACTCCCCGTGACCCTCGTCATCGATGGTGAGCTGCCACCGCATACGGGACTGCAGACCACGCTCTATCGGGTCACCCAGGAGGCGCTGACGAATGCCCTCCGCCACTCCACCTCCCCGACGATGGTGTCGGTGAGCATCGCCGCGGGGGACGGAGTGTCCCTCGCGATTCGCAATGACGGTGTGCTCAATGCGGCGACGAATGACCAGCACGTCGGGCACGGCCTCATCGGCATGCGCCAGCGAACGGACCTGTACCGCGGGACCTTCACCGCGGGGCCGGACGGCGACGGTCACTGGCTCGTGACCATGACGCTGCCAGCGGAGACTCGGTGACCATGATCCGAGTGCTCATCGCCGACGACCAGTCCCTGATCCGATCCGGGTTGTCGATGGTCATCGGAGCGGCACCCGACATGGAGGTCGTGGGCGAGGCGACAGACGGGGTCGAGGCGGTGGACCTCGCGGCATCCCTGGGTCCCGATGTCGTGCTGATGGACGTGCAGATGCCGAGACGTGACGGGATCGAGGCGACCCGCCAGATCACGACCCTGGCCACCGGGGCTCACGTGATCATCCTCACCACCTTCGACAGCGACAACTACGCCTTCGGCGGCATCGAGGCCGGAGCGAGCGGATTCCTCCTCAAGGACTCGACCGCCGAGAACATCCTCTCGGCGATTCGAGCGGTTGCCGCGGGTGATGCCGTGCTGACCCCCCGGGTCACGGCCGAGATGATTCGGCGATTCGGCACCCCGCGCCCGCCAGCGCCTGACCCGCTCGCACCGGACGCGTCCGCCGAGCACGCTCGCGCCCTGTTGGACACGCTCACCGAGCGGGAGCGCGAGGTCTTCGACGCGCTCGCCGAAGCCCTGTCCAACGCCGAGATCGCCGAACGGATGTGGCTCTCGGAGTCGACGGTCAAGACGCACATCGGTCGCGTGCTGGGCAAGCTCGGGATGCGTGACCGACTCCAGGTGGTCGTCTTCGCGTTCCGGAACGGGTTGCTGTAGCGCTCCCGCAGATCCGGCTCGCTAGGCTCGGGGCATCCGAGGGCGGACGCAACCGCTCCTGACGATCACGGAGGAGTCTGGTGTCGGCTTTCACGGCGATCGAGCTCGAGTACATCGCACACCAGCCGTTGGGGAGAATCGCGACCTCCCAACCGGACGGCACGCTCCAAGTGAGTCCGGTCGGGTTCACCTACAACCCGGAACTCGATTCGATCGACATCATCGGGCACCGCCTGGTATCGAGCAGGAAGTTCATCAACATCGCCGCCAACGGGCGCGTGGCGTTCGTGATCGACGACCTCGCCTCCGTGCGGCCGTGGCGACCCCGGTGCGTCGAGATCCGGGGACGGGGCGAAGCGATTGCCGACTCCCCTCGCGGCGCACTCATCCGAATCTTCCCCGAGCGCATCATCAGCTTCGGACTCGAGGAGTCGGACGCTCCGGCCCACCTGGGGAAGCGCACGGCGCGGAACGTCGGGTGATCCCGTGAGCACGTCAGCAATGATCTTCGGGGCGCAGGTCTCCACGATGCTCGTCATCGGCATCCTCGTCGCCCGCTGGTATGTCGCCCCGCGTCTTCGCACCATGGATGCCCGCGCCGCCCTCACTCCCCTGCTGCTCGTGCAGGCGACCCGGGTGGTCGGGCTCGTGTTCATCGTCGACGCGGTCACCGATCCTCTGCTCCCGCGCCCCCTCGCGATCACGGCGGCGGCCGGCGACACGCTCACCGCCGCACTGGCCCTGCTCTCGCTCGCGCTGCTGCGGCGCAACCTCCCGGGATGGCGCGTTGCGGTCTGGGCGACCACGGTGGTGGGCATCGCCGACCTCGCGACGGTCGCGATCTGGGGCATCACGATCGGATTCCCCGACTACCGCCTTGGGGCGGCCTGGTTCATCCCGACCGTGCTCGGCCCGATCATGATGGTGACGCACGCGCTGATCATCGGGGTGCTCCTGCGGTCCCGGCGTCGCTAGGGCGCAGCGGGCGCCCCGGGGAACCCGCCGCCGGGGGGGCGGGGAAACCCCCGCCCGGTACGCCGGAGCTGATCCCGGTAGGCGGCGCGCTGAGTCGCCCGATCGCGAAGCCCACCGAGGTTCCGGTGAAGGCGATCGCGATCGCGAGTCCGACGCTCACGGCGCGAACCCGTCGCGGGGGCACCGTGATCCGGGTCCCCTCGGGAGCCTGGGTCGGCTCAGCGGGTGAGGTGGTGGTCGTGGTCATGACAGGGTCCTATTCGTAGCGGAGGGCGTCGACGGGCTGAAGACGGGACGCGGTGCGGGCGGGCCAGACACCGAAGACGATGCCGACGATGGCGCTGAAGCCCAGCGCCACGAGCACGGTGGTTGCGGAGATGGTGAAGGCCCAGCCCGCGATCCCGGCGATCGCAGCGGAGGCGAGCAACCCGACCCCGAGGCCGACGATGCCGCCCGCGAGGGAGAGCACCGTCGCCTCGATGAGGAACTGGAGGAGGATCTGCGACCGGCGAGCGCCGATCGCGCGGCGCACCCCGATCTCCCGGGTGCGCTCCCGCACCGACACGAGCATGATGTTCATGATCCCGATGCCGCCGACGACGAGACTGATCGACGCGATCCCGCCGAGCAGGATCGAGAGCAGGCTCTGGATGCTGTCGAGCGAGCTCAGCAGCGACGCCTGGTTCCTCGTCGAGAACGGGGCTTCGTCGTCCGCGGCGAGGCCGTTGCGCTCGCGGAGCAGGGTGTCGGCCGCGGACTGTACCGAGTCGACGCTCTCCTCGGTGCTCGCCTGGATCGTGATCGTCGACACGTACGGCGCCTGGGCGAACATCGTGCGCGCCGCCTCGAGGGACAGATAGGCGCTTCCTCCGCCCCCGAAGCCGCTCGCGTCATCGAGCACCCCGATCAGCGTGAAGGGCAGTCCGTTGACCGTCACGACGGATCCGAGATCGTCGGCGACGACCCCGAGGTCGCTCGCCGCGGTGGCGCTGAGCACGATCGACCGGGTCGACCCGCTGCCCTCGAAGACGGGCAGGAACGAGCCGATCGCGACATCCGGCTGGGTGGTCGCGACGTACCCGGATGACACGCCCGTGAGGGTCGCGTCCGCCGTCGTCGACCCGAGCACGAGGGTGCCCTGGCCGGACACCGAGCTCGAGACAGCGGTCACATCATCGAGCTCGGCGATCGCGTCGGCATCGGCCTCCGTGAGTCCCGTCGCCGTGGCCGAGGAGACCGTGATCTGCGTGGCGCCGAGCGAGGAGAGCGAGTCGGTGATGCCGCTCGTCGCCCCGCTCGCGACCGACGTCAGCGCCACCAGCGAGGCGACCCCGATGATGACGCCGAGCGAGGTGAGGAACGACCGCGTCTTCGTTGCGAAGATCCGCGAGATCGCCAGGGTCGTGATCGTCGCGAGGTTCATGCCGCGATCCCATCGTCACTGGCGATCCGGCCATCCTTGATGTGGATGCGGCGGCTCGCCGCATCCGCGACCTCGGCCGCATGCGTGATCAGCACGATCGTGCGTCCTTCCTCATTGAGTTCGGTGAGCAGCGCCATAACCTGCTCGCCGCTGCGGGAGTCGAGGGCTCCGGTGGGTTCGTCGGCGAGGATCAGCGCCGGCGAGGTGACGACGGCACGGGCGATCGCGACGCGCTGCTGTTGGCCGCCCGAGAGCATCGTGCGGTCGTGCTGCAGTCGGTCACCGAGACCGAGGCGGATCAGCACCGCGGCGGCGCGCTCGCGCGCCTCCCGGGCACGAACACCCTGATAGAGCAACGGCGCCGCCACGTTGTCGAGGGCGGACGTCTGCGGCAGCAGTTGGAACTGCTGGAAGACGAACCCGATCGCCTGGCTCCGCAGGCTCGTGAGCTGGTCGTCGTCGAGGTCGGCGACCTCGTGGCCGGCGATCCGCACGCGGCCCCGCGTGGGGCGGTCGAGGCATCCGATCATGTTCATCAGGGTCGACTTGCCCGAGCCCGATGGTCCCACGATGGCGACGAATTCGCCGCTGCGGATGCTCAACGAGACGCCGTCGAGCGCCGTGGTCGTGGTCGACCCGGTGGTGTAGTCGCGCGCGACGTCGACCAGGTCGAGAACGGTCGCGGCGCTCATCCGCCGAACCCGGGAGGGCCCACGACGGTGTCGACCACGGGAACGTCGCCGTCGGTGCCGATCACGACCTTCTGCCCGCTCGTGAGGCCGCCCGTGATCTCGACGGCCGTGGTGCCGACGAGCCCGACGGTGACGCGGGCGATCTCGGAAGTGCCGTCCGCGTTGATCACCGTCGCGGTCGTGATGGCGCCGACCTCGCTCAGCGCTGTCGGCGGCACGATGAGGACGTCCGTTCGGGATTCCACCACGATCGACGCCGTCACGGTCATCCCGATACGCGCGTTCTCGGGCAGCTCGTCGGAGACGATGACGACCTGATACTGCTCGACGCCGGAGGTGTTGGTGGAGACCTCAGCGATCCGCGACACGGTGCCCTCGAACTCCTGGTCTCCCGAGCCGAGCGTGAGCGCGACCGCTTGGTCGACCGCGATGTCGGCGACGTCGTACTCGCTCACTTGCACCGCCACGACCATCGCCCCCACCCCGATCGTCGCGACCTGCGAGGCCGCGGCGTCCACCGCCGTCGTGATCGAGCGGACCGTGCCGGGCTGAGGACTGCCCACGGTGTACGTGTCGTCGTCGGAGCTGCGCACCGTCGCGAGCTGCTGCCCGTCGCTGACCGCGTCGCCGACGGCGACATCGATCGAGGAGGTCGTGTAGCCGCCTGCCCCTGCGTTGGCGCCGGTCGCCACTCCCGCGATCGCGGAGAGTACGGCGGCGGTCTCGGGTGCGACCGAGTAGGTGTACTCGTCGACGACCTGACCGCTCGCATCCACGGTCAGGCTCACGTCACCTCGTGCCACCGTGGTGGTGAGCTGACCCGCTCCCGCGGGTGTGGGCGGTTGGCCGATCAGGCCGACGACGAGAGCGATCACACCCACCGCGACGAGCACGATGACGATCACGCGGGTGCGGCGTCGTCCTTTCCGGGGCGCGAGGGGTTCGGTCAGTTCTGCGGTCACGATTGATCTCCTTGGGGCGAAGTGGACGGGGCCCCTGCCTCGTCTCTCGAGTCGGGGCCCGTGCATCCAGTCTTCGCAGCGACGGTCGGTGGGGCATCCACCCCAGGTCGTCTTTCGGGTACGGCAACCGCGGTACGACCCGATGCGCCCCCGGGAGGACGCGCGCGGGAGCGGATCGGTGAATGATGAGGGGATGCTCGCGACTGCTCCCACGCCCGCGCGGCGGGTGCGGGTTCCCGCCTGGCTTCAGGATGCCCTCATCGCGCTGCTCGTGATCAGCTCGGCATTCGTGCCGTTCGACGTGCCGGGGCGGGGCGGCTTCAGTCTCGCCGCCGTCGGGTTGCTCGTGTTCTCCTCCGCCACCCTGCCGGTGCGGCGCCGCTTGCCGATCACCGCCCTGGTCGCCGGCGTGGTGGTCTTCGGCGCTGCGTCGGTCGTCGGGGTGGTCACCCCGGCGTTCGTCATCGCGCCCGCCGTGAGCCTCTACCGCGTGGCGCTCGACCACCGTCGGCTCGTGACTCTGTGGGTCACGGTGGGGACCGCGATCGCCCTGCCACTCGTGAGTCTCCTCGCGACCCCGCCGGCCACGTTCGAACCCGCGCTCTTCGTGAGCGCTCAAGCGATCCAGCTGGCCGCGATCGTCGCGTTCGCCGGCGCGATCGGGGATGCGACCAAGTCGCGCCGCGCCACGCTGCTCGCGCTCCAGGAGCGCGCCGAGCGCGCCGAGGAGACGCGGGACTCCGAAGCGCGCCGCCGCGTGGCCGAGGACCGGCTGGCCATCGCCCGGGACCTCCACGACCTCATCGCGCACCAGATCGCGGTGATCAACCTGCACGCCAACGTCGCCTCCCGGGACGTCCCCCCGGAGTCGGTCGAGGCGATCACCTCGCTCGCCGTCATCCGGGACGCCTCCCGCACCGTGCTCGCGGAGATCGGCGACCTGTTGTCGGCCCTGCGTGATTCGCCGGACTCGAAGCCCGCGACCCCCGACGCGGGCCTCGCCCAGCTGGATGCGCTGGTCGCCCAGTTCCGCTCGAGCGGTCTCGCGGTCGAGGTTCACCGCAACGGGCCGCCGGTGGCACTCAGCGGTTTCGCTGATGTCGTCGCCTACAAGGTGCTGCAGGAGGCCCTGACCAACGCGCTCAAGTACTCCGTCGACCGCGCGTGCACCCTGCGCCTCGACATCGCCGATGATCTCCGGATCTCCGTGGCGAACGCCCGCGCGGCCGAGCGCGGCGACGAAACCTCGATCGTCGGCCACGGGATCACCGGGATGCGCGAACGGGTGAGCATCGTCGGCGGCACCCTCACGGTCGAGGCCCCGCAAGAACGGTTCACGCTCACCGTTCGGATCCCCCTCGACCCGGGAGACCCGGCATGACCACGACGGTCGTGGTCGTCGACGACCAGCCGCTCATCCGGAGCGCGCTGCGCGATCTGATCGCGCGCGAGTCCGATCTGATCCTCCTCGGCGAAGCGGCGAACGGCGCCGAGGCCGTCGAGCTCGCGGCGACGCTGATGCCCGACGTCGTGCTCATGGACATCCGCATGCCCGGCATGGACGGGATCGAGGCGACGGCCGCGATCTGCGCGAGGGCCGACCTGGCGACCGTGCGCGTGCTCATCCTCACGACCTTCGAGGAGGACCACTACATCGTGGACGCGCTGGCCGCGGGCGCCAGCGGTTTCATCGGCAAGGGCACGGATGCTCCCGAGCTGATGCGCGCCATCCGGACGGTGCATCAGGGGGATGCCCTGCTCTCGCCGACCGCGACCCGGGCCCTCATCGACCGTGTCATCCATCACCGCACCCCGACGCCGGAGCGCCCGGAGCTGCTCTCGGCGCTCACGGGCCGCGAAGTGGAGGTGCTCGGTCTGGTCGGGCGGGGACTGTCGAACCAGGAGATCGCCCAGCAGCTCTCGATCAGTCCCATGACGACCAAGACCCACGTCAATCGGATGATGGCCAAGCTCCACGCGCACGATCGCGCGCAACTCGTGATCGCGGCCTACGAGAGCGGACTCGTGCCGCCGCGCGGGTGAGCGCGCACCCTGGTTGTGCGAGGATCGTCCGCAGAAGGGAGCGCACGTGGAGGACGACGCAGATCTCGGGCCCCTCCTGCCTGCGATCCACAACGAGTACTTCGTGCTCCAGGGCGCCTCATCGTCATCGATCGCCGAGGCGAGCAGCCGGGCATCCCTCTACCTGCTCACCCTCTCGAGCGGACTCGTCTCGCTGGGATTCGTCGTCGGGCTCGCCCCGACGGTCTTCACGGCGTTCGCGGCAGCATCCCTGACCACGATCTTCGTGCTGGGGTGGTTCACGGTGTTCCGCCTGATCGATACGTCCATCGCGAATGTGCGGGCGCTTCGGGCGATGGCCCACATCCGCTCGTTCTATGGCACCCTTCATCCCCGCGCCCATGAGTTCTTCGAGACGACGGGAAACGAGGCGGCGGATGCGACCAAGATGCTCGCGATCCGCCGCACGTCATCGTCTCTCTACGGCACGATGGCGAGCATGATCGGAGCCGTCAACGGCGTCGTGGGGGGCGCCGGAGCGGCGATGCTGCTCTCGATCGTGCTTCCGGACTGGGCCGCGGTCGCGGTCGGAATCGTGGTGGCGGCAGCACTCTTCGGCGCGGTCATGGTCTTCCAGCGACGCCGGTTCGCGAGCGAGTTCCCGCGACGGACGGCCACAACTGACCACCCGAGTCAGTAAGGGCGCCCGCCGCCCCGCGATCTCAGCGAGTCGGTGCGCCCGCGAAGGCCGCCAGCAGTTCCCCGATGCGGTGATCCTGTTCAAGAGGATGCCGGAGCGGCATGTTGGGCTTGAGTCGGTACACGTTGCGCCGACCGTCCCGCTCGCGTTCGAGGTAGCCCGCCTCTTCGAGTTCGGCGACGATGCGCTGCGCAGCGCGCTCCGTGATTCCCACGAGGGTCGCGACTTCTCTCAGTCGCACGTTGGGGTTCTCGGCCACGCAGAGAAGCACGTGCGCGTGGTTGGTCAGAAAGGTCCACTGCGCCATCCCCCCATTGTGCACCCGCGAGCACGGAAACGGCTGATGCTTTTCACGACATCCAAAATGTGCTATACATTTCGTGTATTCATTTTCTTGCAATGGAAGGCGTGTGATGGGCGAGGTCCTCCTGGCATTGACGATCGTCCTCCCGTGGGCGACCGTCGTCGTCGCCGCCGCCCTGGGGTGGCGCTCGGCGTCGCCCGACATCACCGCCCGCCTCGCCGCCGGGATGACCGGGGTCGGCTTCGCCATCGCCGTCGCCGTCGCCGTGCTCACGTTCGCAACCGCTCCGGTGCGACTCCAGCTCGGCGAGTCGAGCGTGCAACTCGACCCCCTCTCGGTGCTGCTGTCGATGCTCGTCTTCGGCCTGAGCGCCCTCATCCAGTCGTTCGCCGTGCGCTACCTTCGGGGCGACTCGCGGCAGGGGTGGTTCGTCGTGTCCGCGAACGCCCTGACCGCGGCCACCGTGCTCCTGGTGTGCGCGGGATCGGTTCTCGTCTTCGCGCTCGCCTGGGTGGCGGCCGGGGCCGCCCTCGTTGCGGCGCTCGCGACCTACCCCGACCTGGAGCAGGCGCGGGAGGGGGTGCGACGCACCGCCGTGCGGTTCGCCATCGCGGATGCCGCGCTGCTCGTCGGCATGGCGATCCTGCTCGTGGCGGCCGGGGGCGACCGACCCCTCGACGAGATCGGGGCGCTCGCGGCCTCCTTGGGCGAGCCGCTCGGTCTGACCGTCGCGATCCTGCTCGTGATCGGAGCCCTCGCCCACTCCAGCCAGATCCCGTTCCAGGGATGGCTTCCGTTCACTCTGGCCGCGCCGACCCCGGTGTCCGCCCTCATGCACGCCGGCGTGGTCAACGCCGGGGCGATCCTGCTGGTGCGGTTCTCACCGGTGATCTCGGTGCACCAGTGGCTCATGATCGCGATCGTGCTCCTCGGCGGCGCGACGCTGGTGTGGGCATCCGCGGCCCGTCTGGCGCGACCGGACGTGAAGGGCCGGCTCGTCTACTCCACGATGGCCCAGATGGGCTTCATGATCATGGCCTGCGGGCTCGGTGCCTACGCGGCCGCGATCTTCCACCTCATCGCGCACTCGCTCTTCAAGTCGTCGCTCTTCCTCGGGGCGGGCATGGGCGTGCGCCGGTACCTCACCGAGCTCGACCGCCCGGTCGGGGAGCCCGCCCGCGGAGTACGGCGCGTGCTCGCGGTGCTCATCGCCGTCATCGTCCCCGTCGCGGGCCTCATCGTGGCCGAGCTCCTGCTGGCTCCGTCGATCTCGCCCGCGAGCATCACGCTGCTCGCCTTCGTCGCGGCCACCGCGGTGATCACCCTGGCCTCGGCCCTGATCGGCCGATTCACCGCCGGCACGGTGCTCGTCGGCGTCGGCGGGATGCTGCTGCTGATCGGCGCATACACCGCCTTCCTCAACGCCTTCTCCCAGGTGCTCGACCCGGTCTCCGCGTCGGCACCGGCTCCCGCCTGGCTCGTCGCGATCCCGGCGGCGGCCCTGCTCCTGCTCGAACTGCTCAGCCGCACCCGGGCGTTCTCGGGTCTCCGCGATCGGGCATACGCCCGGGCGCTCACGGCGACGACCCCGCGGCCGTCCCTCTCGAAAGGTCTCGCACGATGAGTCTCGTTCTCCGCGCCCAGGTGTCGGCCGCCGCCCACGACATCGTTCCCTCCTGGCCCCTCGACTCGTTCATCGCCGTCAACCCGCTGGCCGCGGCGGAGCACGCGCCGTTCGGGCCCGGTGACGCCCACGGGGTGGCCTTCACCCGCCCCACCGCGGACTACCTCACCGACTTCCACCGCGGCCGCATCACCATCGAGGCGCTCGAGCGAGCCCTGGTGACTCGGGTCCCCGCTCTCGCCCAGACGGTGACGGTGGGCGCGACCCCGATCTCGGCAGCGACCATCGTCGCCCTCGACATGATCGAGCATCCGGACGCTCAGGCAGGCCCGGCCGCGGCCGCTGACGCCACGGTGGACCAGTACCTCTCCACGTGGATCGCCGCATACGTCAGCCCCGACCCGTTGTGGGCGATGCCCCATCGCGAGAAGGGCTTCTTCGCCGCGTGGCGTCGACTCGCGGCCGTGGACCCCGCGCTGCCCCGCGCGCTGCGTCGTCGTATCGCCGCGGCACCCGAGGGAGCGGATGCCGCACTCGAGGCGGCCGTGGCGGCACTCGACGTGACCGATCAGCGCGCGTTCCTCCGCGAGCAGCTGACGGCGCTGCCGGGGTGGGTGGCCCACATCAAGTGGCGCGCCGAGAAGGTCGGTGACATCGACCTCACCAACTACCTCGCGGTGCGGCTCACCCTCGCGGCCGCGCTCGGAGACCGGGGAGCCATCGCCCCCGCGGCGACCGCGGTACCGGATCTCGCGGACACCACCTGGGAGCGCGCGGCCCGCATCGCCGGCTCGCTCGCCGACGGCGAGGTTCGGCGCGAGCAGGTCGCGGCGGTGGCGCGGGTGCTCGCCGAGCATCCGCTGGCCGACCATAAGCTGACCTGGCAGGCGGCCTACGAGGGCGCGTACCACGCCGAGCTCATGGGGATGCTGCGCTCGACGCCCGAGCCGACCGATCGCCCCGACGTGCAGGTGGTCATGTGCATCGACCCGCGGTCGGAGGGCCTGCGTCGCCACCTCGAGCGCTCCCCCGGGGTGGAGACCTTCGGGTTCGCCGGTTTCTTCGGCGTGCCGATCCGGTTCTCGCGCTACGCCGCTCAGGGCAGCGTCGACGCGCTCCCCGCGCTGCTCTCGCCCCGGCACCACGTGACCGAGGTGCCCCACGACTCCGTCGCGGCGAAGCGCACCGTGGCCTCCTCCCGCGTGCGCGGAGCAGTCGAACACGCCCTGCACGCCGCGGACTCCACGAGCACCAGCCCGTTCGCGTTCGCCGAAACGGCCGGCTGGGTGTCCGGCGCGCTGACCACCCTGCGCACCCTCGCGCCATCGGCTCACGCTCGCCTCGCCCGCGCGCTGTCGACCGAGCCCGGCGACCTCGCCACGCGGCTGACGATGGAGGAGACGTTCACGCTCGACGAGCGCGCCAGCATGGCGGCGACGGCGATCCGCATGATGGGGATGACCCGGCTCGCCCCGCTCGTGGTGCTCAGCGGCCACGGCTCGCACTCCACCAACAACCTGTACCAGTCGGCGTTGGACTGCGGGGCCTGCGGCGGCAACCCCGGCGGAGCCAACGCACGCGCCGCCGCGGCGCTGTTCAACGACCCCGACGTGCGTGCGGCCCTCGCGGGCGCCGGTCTGGTGATCCCGGAGGACACGGTGTTCGTCGCGGCGGAGCACGACACCGTGCGCGACACCGTGACAGTGCTCGACCGCGACGGCATCCCGGAGTCGCACCTCGAACGCGTGCGGGAGTTCGACCGGCTGCAGGCCGAGGCGGGCGACCGCCTCGTCGCCGAGCGTGCCCTCGTGCTCCCCGGCGCCGGGACTCGGCGCCAGGTCGCCCGGGTGCGCGCCCGCGCCGACGACTGGGCCGAGGTGTACCCGGAGCTCGGACTCGCGGGCAACGCGGCGATGATCATCGGACCGCGGGAACTGACGCGCGGCGTCGACCTCGCCCGTCGCGTGTTCCTGCACTCCTACCGCACCGAACTCGACCCCGACGGCTCGGGACTCGAGACGATCATGACGGCACCGCTCGTCGTGGCGCAGTGGATCAACCACCAGTACTACTTCTCGACCCTCAACCCGAGCACCCTCGGGGCGGGCACCAAGACGATCCACAACGCGATTGGCACGCTGGGCGTGCTCGGGGGCCACCGCGGCGACCTTCGACGCGGACTGCCGTGGCAGTCGGTGGGCGTCGGCTCGGCCCTGCTGCACGAACCGATGCGCCTCACCGTGGTCATCGAGGCACCCCTCGAGCGGATCGGACGCATCGTCTCGGGCAACCAGGTGCTGCGCAACCTCCTCGACAACGAGTGGATCTCGCTCACGGCCCGGGGCGGAATCGACCACCCCTGGCACCGCTACACGGCCTACGGATGGACGCCGCTGACCCTGACCCGCACCACCGAGCAGGAAGAGACCCACGCATGAACAACCTCACCCGAATGACGCGCCTCGAGATCGTCGTTCCGGCGCGGGACGCGCCCGCGATCCGCGAACTGATCAGCTCCGCGGGAGCGACCGGCTACACGTCGGTCTCCGGGGTGTCCGGCATCGGGCACCACGGGCCGCACTCGGGCTCGCTGCTCTTCAACGAGTACGACACCCTGACGATGCTCATCACCGTGATGCCCGAGGAGAAGGCCGGCGAACTGATCGACGCCGTTCGCGAGCTGCTCAACACGTCGAGCGGCGTGATGTTCGTTGCCGACACCTATGTGAGCAGGCCCGAGTACTTCCAGTGACGCGAGCACCGTCCGCGTATGCGGGTCACACCATCGTGTTCGCGACGATGCACGGCAAGGAGAGGCTCGCCGCGGAGGCGTTCGCCGACGAACTCGGTGCCGCCGTGATCGCGCCCGACCACCTCGATACCGATCAGTTCGGCACGTTCGCCGGCGACATCCCGCGCACGTTGAGCCCCCGCATGGCCGCGACGGTGAAGGCTCGGCTCGCCATGCAGATCACCGGGCTGTCGTGCGCACTGGCGTCGGAGGGGAGCTTTCGTTCCACCCTGATCGGGATGGAGGCGAGCGAGATCCTCCTGTTCCTCGACGAGGACCGCGGGCTCGAGATCGTGGAGCGGTCGTCCGGCAGCTCCGCGCTTCCCGGCGCTCGTCGGGTCGACACGGTGGATGAGGCTCTGGCGTATGCGGCCGCGATCGGGTTCCCGGAGCAGGGGATGCTCGTGCACGCGCGCCGCGCCGCCCGCGTGATCACCCACAAGACCCTCGGCACGACCGCCGAGCTGGCCCAGCTCGTGGCGAACGAGCTCGACAATGGGGTGACCGTGACCGTGCTCCCCGATCATCGCGCGCACCGCTCGCCCTCCCGAGCCGAGCGCATCCGCGCCCTGAGCGAGCGGATGGCGCGGCGCCTCGCCACGCCCTGCCCGACGTGCGCATCCCCCGGCTACGGACTCCTCGGGGTGGAGCGCGGCCTGCCGTGCGCGCTCTGCGGAACGACGACCTCGGTGATCGCCGCCGACCTCCACGGGTGCGCCGTGTGCGAGGACCGCGACCGGCGGCCCCGACCGGCGACGAGCGCCGACCCGGCATCCTGCGATCGGTGCAACCCGTAGGCCTCAGCGCACGCGCGCGAGCTGCTCCAGCATCCCCATCGGATCCGGCCCGGCCGGGTTCAGGATGAGGTGGTCCGCACCCGCCTCTTCGAGTTGCTCGAGGCGCGCCCGGGCCGAGGCCGGAGTGCCGACGACCGCGAGCTGATCCACCCACGCGTCGGGAAGGCTCTCGGCGAAGGCCTCCCGCGTGGGCGCTGCCGCGCGCAGGGCGGCGAACTCCTCCGCGAACGGAAGGGGCGTGATGTGCGGCGCCCAGTCGGGCTCCCCGATCCACGCGAGGCTGCGGCGCGCGAGGGCGCGCGCGGCGTCGGCCGAGTCATCCACCGCGGCGACACAGTAGGCGGCGAGCTTGTGCTCGACGCGACTCCGTCCGACCTGGTCGCGCACGACCGCGAGGTACTCCGGCGTCACCGGCTCCGCGAGCACGGTGCCATCGGCAAGGCGCCCGGACCGTGCCAACGACTTCGGCCCGCGCACGCCCGTGTAGATCGGCGGGACGACGGGAGGCGGCGACGCGAGCTGCACCTCCTGCAGCGCGACGTAGCGACCCTCGGTGGTCACGGCCGCGCCGGAGAGGATGCTCCGCATCGCGGTGAGGTACTCCTCGAGCAGGGTGAGCGGGCTGGCCGGCCACAGCCCCGCCTGCCGCATCCAGCTCGGCATCCCGTGGCCGACGCCCACAATCAGACGACCGGGGAACAGGGAGGCGAGCGTGGAGACCTCCATGCTCGCGAACGCCACGTTGCGGGAGGCGGCAGGCAGGATGCCGATGCCGACCCGGATCGCACTCGTCGACGCGAGCGCGACCGCGGCCTGCGCGATGCCGCCCTGGAGGAAGCAGTCGTCCACGATCCAGAGCTCATCGAACCCGAGCGCCTCGACTCTCCGGACGTAGTCGACGAAGGCGGCGGTCGGCAGGTCGGGCCTCACGAGGATGCCGAGGGGAACGGTCACGGGGATCTCCAGTCTGATGCGGTAGTCGATTGTCTCGCGACGAGGATCGCGGCCGCAGCCCACATCGCGGCGAGCAGCCAGGGCGACACGGCACCGATCGAGTTGCCGACGGCGGCCAGCGGCGTCGAGACGCCGACCCGCTCGAGCGCCCATCCCACCGCGGCGAGCGCCGTGAGCGACGCAGCCGCGGTGCGCAGTGGTGCGTACGCGCGGGTGCGGGCCAGCATCAGCAGGGCGGGGAGCACGAGCGCCACGACCGCGAGCTGCATCAGCTCGATGCCGACGTTGAAGCCCAGCAGGCTCAGCACGAGCTGACCGCCCGACAGGTCGAGTTCGGACAGCGTCGTCGAGAACGCCATGCCGTGCACGAGGCCGAACAGGCCGGCCACGACCGCCTCCTTGCCGGGGAAGAGGGGCCGCCAGGCGTGGACCGCCGCCACGAGGATGCTCAGCGCGATGAGCACCTCGATGGGCTGCTGGGGCACCGGCAGCCCGAACGCCCCGAGCGCGAGCGTCGCCGAGTGGCCGAGGGTGAAGGCGAGGGTGATCGTCGTGATCCGTCGGATCGCGGTGCGGGTGGTCACGGTGCCACGCCACCGCCGTCCGACGGCGAGAAGGGGAGCGGGCAGCAGCAGGGTGAGCAGGAACAACTGGTGGTCGGTCCCCTCGGCGATGTGCGAAACGCCGAGCGCGACCATGCCGACGAAACCCTGCCAGGCGCTGCCGGCATCCAGATCGATCGCGAGGGTCGGGATCGTGCCCGTCACCGTGTCGAGCGAGATCGTGCCGAGCTCCCGCGCGGAGTCGAGCGCGCCCGTCGCCCAGTCGCGGTGGAGGATCACCGAGATGTCGGCCGTGGCGACCTGGTGGATGATCGCGTCGTAGTGCAGGGTGAACGCGCGCACGGCATCCGGGTCGGATGGTGTGAGCGTCGCGGTGGCCGTGATGGCGTCGAACGCCCCGGTGCCCCACTGCTCGGCGGCCCGAGTCCCGAGGTCGTCGACGGACACCGTCCACGTCGCCGCGTCGGAGGTGACCGCGAAGTGCTGCTCGAGGTACGCGACGAGCTCGGCGGTGGTTGCGGCATCCAGCGTGCCCAGGTCGAGACCCGTCGCCGTGGCGAGGTCCTCGGTGGGCAGGGTGAGGGATGCCGTGATGTCGCGCTCGTGCACGTCGAGCTCGATCGTCGTCGACGGGGCCACGTGGGCCGACGCCGGCGCCGCCGAGAGGAGCACCGCCGCCCCCGCGAGGAGGAGCGCGGGGGCGGCGAGGAGTGCCTTTCTCATCAGGGGGTGAGGCCGCCGAAATCAGAGACCTTGTCGCGCCACACGGCGTGCGGGTGGGCACCCGAGAGCACGATCCCGCGCTGCATCGAGAACTCGATCCACACCGACGGTCCGTCGATGCGCACGTAGTCGCCCTGCTCCGAAACGGTCGTCGAGCCCGAGAAGCCGAAGGACGTGGCATCCAGCTCGCTCTCGTACTTCGCGAGGAATGCAGCCGCGCTGGCGGCGTCGAGGTCGTTCACGTAGGTGCCGATCGCGGCGAGGAGGAGCGCCTTCTGCTCGTCGGTCAGGTCGGCGCCCGTGATGCCCTCCGCGGTGGCCGGGAAGGCCCAGTCGACGCCGGGGCCGAGGAGGATGTCGCTGTACGACGAGCTCAGCGTGGCCGTGGCGAGCTGGTCGCCCGACAGGGACGCGATGAACGCGGCGAACGCCGCCTGCTCCTGCTGCTCGGGCTGCACGGTCACGCCGTCCTGCTCCACGGTGGACAACGGCTCGATGGCCCGGAACGACGGAGTCGCCCCGACGAGCACCCCGTCCCGATACGTGTTGGAGATCGTGAGGTGGTGGCCACCGAACTGCAGTTCCCACGTGTCGCTGTCGGCCGGGGTGCCGAGGAACGCGAGGAAGAACTCGCCCCGCCCGTAGTCGCTGCCTCCGCCGTTCGCGGCAAGGTAGTCATCGGCGGCGAGGTGCTGGAGGATCTCGTCGAAGCCCTCGTTCGCGTCCGTTCCGCTCACGGCCGCGAGCAGTGCCTCGAGCGCCGTCCACTGCTCGTCGCTCAGGGTGCTGGTCTGGAGGCCGACGCGACCCCCCGACGAGTTGCCGCCCCCGCGGCCGCCGCCGGCGAGCAACGCGTTGGGGAGGTTGGACCAGTTGCTCGCGTTCGCAAACGGGGAGTCCTGGTAGAGCGCGGTCCTCTGCTCGTCCGTCAGCGTCGCTGCGAACGCATCGGCGAGCGCGACGACACCGGAGCTGGATGTCGTGACCGTCGACTGGGTCGAGGTCGGGGTCGGGGTGGACTCGGGGGTGGCCGTTGTCGCACAGCTGGCAAGGGTCATCGTGAGGGCGAGCGCCGCGGTGGCGCCCACCCACTTCGTGGTGAGTGAGTTCATGCCGCCGATGCTGGCGGCGACCGCTATGCCGGCCCCATGAGATTCCTATGGACTGCCTATGAGGGCCGAAAGTCCTTGGATTCGCCGCCGGGATGCGGGAGAGTTCAGTCGTCAGAGTCGAAGGAGATCCGCCATGCCTCAGAAGCCGCCCACTCCCCACATCGAGGCCGCGCACCGGCGCCTGCTCGAGACGCTCCCCTTCCATGACACCCAGGACTTCGAGGATGCCCAGCGCGGGTTAATCGCGGCGCTCGAGCCGGCAATCGTGCGGGATGCCGCGGGCGGCACGGTCTGGGACGGCGAGAGCTACTCGTTCCTCACCGGCGACGCCCCGACCTCGGTGAACCCGAGCCTCTGGCGGCAGTCGCTGCTCGTGAACCAGCAGGGACTTTTCGAGGTCGTCGAGGGCATCTACCAGGTGCGCGGCCTCGACCTCTCGCACATCACGTTCGTCGAGAGCGACAACGGCATCATCGTGATCGACCCGCTCATCTCCACCGAGACCGCGGCCGCCGCGCTCGCCCTCTACCGCGAGCACCGCGGCGACCGGACGGTCGTCGCCGTGATCTACACCCACAGCCACGCCGATCACTTCGGCGGCGTCTTCGGCGTCGCGAGCCAGGCCGATGTGGATGCCGGCCGCATCCAGGTGATCGCCCCCGAGGGCTTCGTCGAGCACGCCGTCGCCGAGAACGTGTTCGCCGGCACGGCGATGGGCCGGCGCGCCGGCTACATGTACGGGGCGGCGCTCGCGCGCGGTCCGCTCGGCCAGGTCGGGGCGGGACTGGGGCAGACCACGTCGACGGGCGAGGTGGGTCTCATCGTGCCGACCCTCGACATCCGCAGCACCGGCGAGACCCACGTCGTCGACGGCATCGAGATCGAGTTCCAGATGGCGCCCGGCTCGGAGGCGCCCGCGGAGATGCACTTCTACTTCCCCCAGTTCCGCGCGCTGTGCATGGCCGAGAACGCGACCCACACCCTGCACAACATCCTCACCCTGCGCGGCGCGCTCGTGCGCGACCCCAACATGTGGTCGGCGTACCTCACCGAGGCGATCGCGCGGTACGGCGCCAAGAGCGACGTGGTCTTCGCCTCGCACCACTGGCCCACCTGGGGCACCGAGCGTGGCATCCGCTACCTCCAGGAGCAGCGCGACATCTACGCGTACCTCCACGACCAGACGCTCCGGATGCTCAATCAGGGCTTCACGGGAGCCGAGATCGCCGAGACCATCCAGCTGCCTCCGGCGCTCAAGAACGCGTGGAACGCCCGCGGCTACTACGGCTCGGTGAGCCACAACGTCAAGGCGATCTACCAGCGCTACATGGGCTGGTTCGACGGCAACCCCGGCCGCCTCTGGCCGCACCCGCCGGCCGAGCAGGCGGAGCGCTACGTCGCTGCGATGGGCGGCGCCGACCGGGTCGTCGAGCTCGCGCAAACTGCGTTCGACGAGGGCGACTACCGCTGGGCGGCCACCCTGCTCGACCACTCGATCTTCACGGATGCCGCGCACCAGGCCGCGCGCGACCTCTACGCCGACACCCTCGAGCAACTCGCCTACGGCAGCGAGAACGGGGTGTGGCGCAACTTCTTCCTCTCGGGTGCGACCGAGCTGCGCGAGGGCAACTTCGGCACCCCGGCGAGCCCCAATGCGCCCGCGGTCGTCGCGCAACTCTCGCCGCAGCAGCTGTTCGCCTCGCTCGCCCTGAGCGTCAACGGCCCGCGCGCGTGGGACCTCGACCTCGCGCTCGACGTGACGTTCACCGACCTCGACGTCACTTACCGGGTGACCCTGCGCAACGGCGTGCTGATCAGCCAGGTCGGTCAGTTCGATGAGGCGGCAGGGGCATCCCTCACCCTCACCAAGCTGCGGATGCTCGCGATGCTCGGCGGCGACATGACGAGCCCCGGCGTGGAGATCGGCGGCGACCCCGCGGTGCTGCAGTCGCTGCTCGGCGTGCTGGAGACGGGCAACCCGGCGTTCAACATCGTCGAGCCGTAGAAACTCAGCCCACCAGAACCGTGCCGATCGTCACCGCGTGCACCGCTGCGATCCCGAGGTTGGAGAGCACCACCGGGTTGCGCAGGGCGCGCTCCACGGTGACGACCGTGAGCACCTTGTAGACGATCTGCACCCCGAGCAATGCAACGATGCCGCCGAGCATCCACGGAGCCGGCCCCAGCAGGTGACCGACGAGCAGGCCGGCTGACGCGATGAGGATGGCGAGGTAGATCGCCAGCAGAATGTCGCGCGCGGGGGTGCGATCGCCGTAGGCCGAGCGGGTCCACCCCGCCTTCCCGATGAGCGACCCCCCGACCGCGATGAGCACGAGGATATTCAGGACGAGCGAGACGACGATCACCGCTCCACCTCGATACCTCGCGGCAGCCACTCGGCGACGGCCGTCTCGAGCCACTCCCAGAGGGCACGGCGACGCGACGCGTCGAACGTCACCGCCTCGACGCGCGTGACGCGCCCGATCTCCACATAGCCGTCCTGCAGGCTCGGGTGGGCATCCCCCATCGCGAGAGCGACCGCGTGGCGCGCGGTTGTCGCGGGCGTCGTCGCGCCGGGGAGCACGCTCATCACCGGCATGAGGTGCTTCCACACCCAGTACATGTAGCCCGGCATGTCCTTGCCGAGGCCCGTGCCCGCGACGAGGCCCGGGTCGTACGTGTTGAGCCGACGACCGGATGCTGCGAGCCGCGAAGCCCAGTCGTGCGAGAGCGTGACGAGGGCGAGCTTGCTCGTGGCGTAGGCCACGCCGCCCTTCTCCCGTTCGTCGGCGAAGCGCACCGGTTTGTCGGTGGATGCCTCGGCCGTCGCCAACGCGGCAGGCTCCTCCCAGCGCGGGTCGGGGATGAGGTTGAACGACGCCTTCTTGCCTCGGTGCGTCGACGAGCCCATGACGATGGCGTGACCAGCAGGGGCGAGCAGCGGCTCGAGACCGCGCAGCAGCAAGTGCTGGGCGATCACGTTGACCGTGAAGGTGAGCTCGTGACCCTGGGCGCCGGTCTTGCGACGGCTGATGAACTGGGCCCCGGCGTTGAGGAGGGCCACATCGACCGGCGCGATCTCCCCGGCATCGATCCGGTCCGCGAGCGTCTCCAGCGCCTCGCGCACGCTCCCGAGGTCGCCGAGGTCGAGCGGGAGCCCTACGGCGGTGAGGCCGGCGGCGCGGGCCCGGGCCAGATCGCGGTCGAGAGCCGCGGCATCCCGGGCCAGCAGAACCAGACGCGGGCGGGAGGGATGCGCGATCAGGCGATCGAGCATCGCGGCGCCGATCCCGCTGGTTGGCCCCGTGAGGAGCACGGTCGGCGGCATGTCAGTTTGTGTCATAGCGACAGAATAGGTGATGACAGTTTCTGACACAACTAGGATCGAGTCATGCCCCGTTGGCCCGAGGACTCGCGCGACCGCCTGGTCGCGTCCTCACTCGCGCTCTTCGGGGAGCACGGCTACGCCGCCGTCACCGTGGATGACATCGCCGCGCGCGCGGGGGTGAGCGCGCGCACCTTCTTTCGCCACTTCCCCGACAAGGAGGAAGTGCTCTTCGCGGACGACGACGAGCTGCTGCCGGCGCTGCTCGCCGCGATCGGCGAGGGCGCACCGGGACAGTCCGCCGAGCACGACATGGCCCGGGCGCTCACCACGCTCGCTGACCGGCTGCGACCGCAACGGGAGCAGCTGGCCCACCGCCAGCGGATCATCGACAGCCAGGTCTCCCTCTCCGGCCGCGAGCTCGCCAAGCAGGCCCGCTGGCAGCAGTCGGTGATGGATGCCCTCATCGCGCGCGGCTACGAGGTGGCGGATGCCGACCTGCTGGCCTCGATCGGCTTCGCGCTGTTCCGGCGCGCGCTCCACTCCTGGCTCGCCGAGACGCACGGCCCCGACCTCGCCGAGCGCGTGCGCTCCGCGCTTCCGCGGGTGCGGTCCGTGCTCGATGCGAGAGCGGACTGAGGGCCCGGTTAAAAAAACTCTCCCGACCCTGCATCCAAACGGCCCCCTCATCCGGAAGTACTCCCTGACAGGCGAAGTCCGCCTGCTTCAAGGAGGACATCTCATGCGGTTCAAGATTCTTTCCGGCCTCGCGGTCGGACTGCTCGCCACGGTTGGCGTTGCGGGCCCGGCTCAGGCCATCTCCCCCACGACCTCGGATGTGTACGTCGTGCACGGCATCCCGGGTCTCGTCGTCGACGTGTACGTGAACGACGACCTCACGCTGGAGGACTTCACGTTCGGCACCGTCGCGGGTCCGCTCGACCTTCCCGCCGGCAACTACAAGATCCAGGTGTTCGCGGCGAACGACGACCCGGCCACCGACACCCCGGCGATCGATGTTCCCGCGGCCGCCGTGCCCGCGAACAAGAGCGTCTCGCTCGTCGCGCAGTTCGATGCTGCGGGCGACCCGAAGCTCGGCGTGTTCGTGAACGACATCTCGACGATCCCCGCCGGCCAGGGCCGCCTCACGGTGCGCCACACCGCTGAAGCGGATGCCGTCGCGATCGTCGCCAACGGTGCGATCGCGTTCGACGACGTGAAGAACGGCGACGAGGGCACGACACTCCTGCCCGTCGGCGGCATCACCGCCGGTGTCGCGGGCAAGGGCACGACGAGCCCGCTCGTCATCCCGAAGTCGGGCACCGCCGCGCCGGTCACGATCTCCGAGGGCGTGAACCTGATCGTCTACGCCGTCGGTCCCGCCGACGACCTGCAGCTCATCACGCAGTCGATCTCGGGCCTGCACTCCACCCCCGGTGGCGTGCACTCGGGCACCGCCGGCCTCGCGGCCGACAACAACCCGACCGTCATCGGCCTCGGCGTCGCGGGCCTGCTCGCGCTGCTGCTCGCCGCTGGTCTGATCGCGATGCGCGTGCGCGCCCGCTCGACCAACAACTAGTCACCGTTTCAACTCCAGGAGGAGCATCATGTCGCACCGTTTGATCGTTCTGGGCGCCGCTGTGGTGCTCCTCCTCGCGGGCTGCGCGGCCGTCCCGACCGCGCAGCCCACCCGAAGCTTCTCCAGTGCCCCCGTGTCGAGCGGCCCGGTGCCGGACGTTCCCCTGGTCAGCGGCAAGCTCAGCGCACCGCGGCCGGTAGTGCCCCCGGTGAGCGTCGAGGTTCCGTCGGCGGGCATCGTCGTCTCCGTGACCCCGGTCGGGGTTGAGCCCGACGGCCTGATGGAGCTTCCCGCCGACGTCAAGATTGCCGGGTGGTACCGCTACGGCGCCGACCCGATGAGCAAGACCGGCACGACCGTGATCGCCGCCCACGTCGATTCCATCGAGTACGGCCTCGGTCCGTTCGCCGGCCTCAAGGGACTCGCCGCCGGCACCGAGGTGGTCGTGACCCTCTCCAGCGGCAAGCAGGTGCGCTACTCGATCGAGTCCGTGACGAGCGTCGTCAAGGAGGAGCTGCCCCTCTCCCAGGTATTCGACCGCGCCGGGGATCCCCGGCTCGTGCTCATCACCTGCGGCGGTCAGTTCAACTATTCGTCCGGCAGCTACAGCGACAACATTCTCGTGATCGCCGTTCCCGTGACATCCTGAAGATGACGCCCATGACCGATCAGGATGACGACCTCCTCGCCCGCGCCTTCGCCGCGGGCGGCGATCGCGCCCTCGAAGACGCCTACCGGCGCTGGAGCCCCCTCGTCTACACCCTCGCGGTCCGCTCGCTCGGTGACGTGGGCGACGCCGAAGACGTGACCCAGAAGACGTTCGTGGCCGCCTGGACGGGCCGCTCACGGTTCGACCCCGCACAGGCTCGGCTGTCGGCGTGGCTCGTGGGGATCGCCAAGAACAAGATCGCCGACACGCACGAGGCGCGTGCGCGCATCCGTCGCCTTCAGGAGCAGCTGCAGGCCGTCTCGACACCGCGCGAGTGGATGACCGAACCGGTCGACCTCGCCGACACCCTGCTCGTGGCTGACGAGATCGCCCTGCTCGAACCGGAGGCGCAACGCGTCATCCGGCTGGCCTTCTTCGATGACCTCACCCATAACGAGATCGCGGCCCGCCTGGGGTTACCCTTGGGCACGGTCAAGAGCCATATCCGTCGCAGCCTGCAGAGGATGCGCACCCGACTGGAGGTGAACCATGCGACACGTCGATCCTGACGTTCTCGCCCTGCTCGCCCTCGGCGAGCAAGCCGGTGGGGCGATAGACCGCGATCACCTCGCGGACTGTGCCGAGTGCCGCTCGGAGCTCGAGAACCTGACGCACGCCGCGGAGGTGGGTCGCTCGACCCTCGACGCCGGCGACCTGCTCGAGCCGCACCCCCGGGTGTGGCAGGCGATCGCCGACGAGGTCGGCACCGTCGCCCCGGTGATCCAGTTGCGTCCCCGTCGACGGTGGATGCGCGTGGCCGCCGCCGCCGCGGCGGTGCTCGTCGTCGGCGGTGTGGGCGCCACGTGGTTCGCCCTTCAGCCGAGCCCGGCCACGGTGCTCGCCTCGGCGACCCTCGACCCGTTCCCGGATTGGGCGGGTTCGACCGGGTCGGCAGTGGTGGAGGAGGGTTCGGATGGGGCGCGAGTAGTCGACGTCACGTTCGAGGCCCCGTCGACCGAGGGGGGATTCCGCGAGGTCTGGCTCATCAGCTCCGACACCACGAGTCTCGTGAGCCTCGGCATCATGCACGGAACGTCGGGACGCTTCACGATCCCGGCCGGCCTCGACCTCTCGAAGTACGACCTCGTCGACATCTCGGAGGAACCCCTCGACGGCAACCCGACGCATTCGGGCGACTCGATCGTGCGGGGTCAGCTCGCGAGCGCCTGAGTCAGCCTCCCCGATCGCCGCCGTATTCCCCTGTACTCCCTTGGGAGTATTTCGCCGAAGGACCCTGTCGCTCCGCCACTGGTGCAGTTACTGTACAAACAATTACAGTCACTGCACTTTGGAGAGGACAACAGGAATGACACAGGATCTGGTGGTCGATGCCCGCGGCATCGGCAAGGACTACGGCAGGGGGTCCGCGCGCTTCAGCGCCTTGAAGGACGTCAGCCTGCAGATCGCGAAGGGCGAATGCGTCGCGATCGTCGGCAAGAGCGGCTCGGGCAAGTCGACGCTCATGCACGTGCTCGCGTTGCTCGACGCGCCTGACACGGGCACGCTCGCGATCGACGGCGTGGACACGAAGAAGCTCTCTGCCGGTCAGCTGAACACGCTGCGCAATCGCACCTTCGGGTTCGTGTTCCAGCAGTTCTTCCTCACGCCGGGCACATCCGTGCTCGACAACGTGACGCTGCCCTTGGAGATCGCGGGCATGGCTCCTCGGCGACGTCGGGAGAAGGGCATGGCCGTGCTCGAGCAGCTCGAACTGGCCGACAAGGCCCGCACCAACGCCAACGACCTCTCGGGCGGCCAGAAGCAGCGCGTGGTCATCGCGCGCGCCCTGGTCAACGACCCGAGCGTCATCTTCGCCGACGAGCCGACCGGCAACCTCGACAGCGCCACCGGGGCGATCGTGACGGACACCCTGTTCGCGCTCAACCGCGACCACGGCATCACCCTCATCATCGTCACGCACGACGAGGAGCTCGCGGCCCGCTGCGACCGCTAGATCTTCCTGCGCGACGGCGTCATCGTGTCCGACAGCGCGGCGCAGGGGGTGGCGGCATGAGAACCACCGATCTGATCGCCAAGGCGGCGCGCAACACGTTCCGCAGCAAGACCCGCACCACGCTCACGGTGCTCGCGCTCTTCGTCGGCGCCTTCACCCTCACCCTCACGACCGCGGTCGGCGCGGGCGTGACCGACTACGTCACCAAGCAGGTCGACTCCCTCGGCGCGGATGACGTCTTCGTCGTCACCCGCACGGCGGCAGCCACGACCGATGGGCCCACCAAGTACGACCCGGAGACGTCATCCGCGTCGACCGGCACCACGGCGCCGGGCCTGCCCGGGTCCACGGGGAGCGACCCGCTCACCCAGGGCGACCTCGACGAGCTCGCGGCCTTCGACGGCATCCTCAGCGTCGACCCGATCCAGCTCGCCGCGGTGGACTACGTGCAGTACGACGGTGGTGGCAAGTACGAGCTGACGATCAACCCGACGTCGTCGATCACGAAGTCCGATCTCGTTGCGGGAGATCAGCTCAACCAGTCATCCAGCACGGGTCAGCTCATGCTGCCGTCGGACTTCGTCGAGCCCCTCGGGTTCGCCGACGCCGAGGCCGCGGTGGGCAGCACCGTGACACTCGGCATCACCGATGTGCTCGGCGAGCAGTCGACCGTGGAGGCCACGATCGTCGGGGTCTCGCAGACGTCACTGCTGAGCTCCGGGGCGGGCGCCAACCCCGCCCTCGTGAACGACCTGGTCGACGTGCAGTCGGCCGGGATCGACACGGGCGACCCGCGATACGCCATCGCCGTCGCCCGGTTCGACACCTCGCTCACGACGGATGAGGTCGCGTCGCTCAAGTCCGACATCGTCGCCGCCGGCTTCGGCGCGCAGACGATCCAGGACCAGCTGGGAGTGATCAAGACGGTCATCGACGGGATCATCGGCGTGCTCAACGCGTTCGCCGTGGTCGCCCTGCTCGCTGCCGCGTTCGGCATCGTCAACACCCTGCTCATGAGCGTGCAGGAGCGCACCCGGGAGATCGGCCTGATGAAGGCGATGGGCATGCGCAGCGGCACGGTCTTCGCGCTGTTCAGTCTCGAGGCCACCCTCATCGGGTTCCTCGGCAGCGCGATCGGCGCGGGCGTCGCCATCCTTCTCGGCAGCGCCCTCAGCGGGGCCCTCAGTGTCGGCCCGCTCGCAGCGCTGCCCGGCCTGAACATCCTGCTGTTCGAGCCGATGTCGATCCTCGGGATCGTCCTGCTGATCATGGTGATCGCCTTCCTCGCGGGCACCCTGCCGGCCAGTCGGGCGGCCCAGAAGAATCCGATCGAATCGCTACGCTACGAATAGCGATCAAGGAGGTCACCGCATGGAACGCCCACGCAGCGCGCGCCATGCGGTGACCTCCCGCGCGATCGAGGAGAACGCCGTGCGGCTCGTGCTCGAGCACGGGCTCGACGCGGTGACGGTGGACATGATCTGCGACGCCGTGGGGATCTCCCAGCGCACCTTCTTCAACCACTTCCCCACGAAGATCGACGCGATCATCGGGGCCGCCGGCCCGACAGTGGATGAGACCGCCGTGCGCCGGTTCCTCGCCTCCGACAACCCGGATGTGCTCGGCGAACTGCTCGACCTCGTCGCCCGCCTCGCGCCCGGCGACGCGGACAACCCCGCGCTCGCGATGGCGCGATGGCAGCTCATCACCGGCACCCCCGCCCTGCTCCAGGTGCAGATGGACCGGATGATCGGCGTGCAGCGCGAGCTGGTCGAGGTGCTCGTGCTCCGCCTCGCCCGCCACGCGGGTCCGGGCGAAACGCCCGAGCAGATCCGCGACCAGGCGAACCTGCTGAGCTACCTCATCGCGGGCATCATGCGCTTCTCGATCGAGGGCGATGGACCCGGGAGGGCGCCGGGCCCGCTCGACCTCGAGCGCACCCGTGACGTGCTGCGCGGGCTGCTGCCGAAGCTCGGCGGCTGACGGGCTGCGCGATACCCCTATGGGGTATACTCGACCCATGCCCGGCTACACCGACGACAAGCAGCAGATCCTCACGCGGCTCAAGCGCGCCGAGGGACAGGTGCGCGGCATCCAGCGCATGGTCGAGGACGACACCTACTGCATCGATGTGCTGACCCAGGTCTCGGCCGCGACCAAGGCGCTCGAGACCGTCGCGATCCAACTGCTCAACGACCACCTGTCGCACTGCGTCGCCGAGGCCGCTCGCGAGGGCGGGCCCGTCGCCGACGAGAAGATCACCGAGGCGATGGCCGCCATCGCCCGGCTCGTGCGTTCCTGAACCGAAGGAGAACACCATGTCCGTCACCACCCAGCTCGCCGTCACCGGGATGACCTGCTCGCACTGCGTCGCCAGCGTCACGGAGGAGCTCAGCGCCCTGCCCGGCGTCGAGAACGTCAGCGTCGATCTCGTGGTCGGCGGTGACTCCGTGATCACCGTCGCGAGCGAGGCGCCGCTGGTCGACGACGAACTCCAGGCCGCGATCACCGAGGCGGGTTACGCCCTGGTCGGCGCCTCATCATGACCGCGTCCGATGTCGTGCTCGACATCGGTGGCATGACCTGCGCTTCGTGCGCGACCCGCATCGAGCGCAAGCTCACCAAGCTCGACGGGGTCGAGGCGACCGTCAACTACGCCACCGAGAAGGCGCGAGTGCACGTCGCCGGTGACGTGGATGTCGCGACCCTCATCGCGACTGTCGAGGCCGCCGGCTACACGGCGGTGGTTCCCGCGCCCCCGAAACCCGCCGCCAGCGCCGCACCGTCGCGCACGGATGACGAGACCGCCGCCCTCAAGAGGCGACTGACGATCTCGGCGGTGCTCGGCATCCCGGTCGTCATCCTGTCGATGATCCCGATTCTGCAGTTCACCAACTGGCAGTGGCTCGCCCTCGCGCTCGCCTCGCCCGTCGTGATCTGGGGCGCACTTCCCTTCCACCGCGCCGCGTGGACGAACGCGCGGCACGGCACCACGACGATGGACACCCTCATCAGCCTCGGCGTGCTCGCCGCGTACGGCTGGTCGCTCTACGCCCTCTTCTTCGGGATGGCCGGGGAGCCCGGCATGCGGATGTCGTTCACCCTGCTCGCCACCCCGGGCTCCGGTGCCGATGAGATCTACCTCGAGGTCGCCAGCGCCGTGACGATCTTCATCCTCGCCGGTCGCTACATCGAGGCCCGCGCGAAGAAGGAGTCGAGCGCGGCCCTGCGCGCCCTGCTCGAGCTCGGGGCCACCGACGCCAGCGTGCTGCGCGGCGGGGTCGAGACCCGAGTCGCCGTGGACTCCCTCGTGCCCGGCGACGTGTTCGTCGTGCGCCCCGGGGAGAAGATCGCCACCGACGGACTCGTGACCGAGGGCGCCTCCGCCGTCGACGCGAGCATGCTCACCGGCGAGTCCGTGCCCGTGGAGGTCACCGTCGGCAGCCGCGTGGTCGGGGCGACGATCAACGTGGGCGGCCGGCTCGTCGTGGAGGTCACCCGGGTCGGCGCCGACACCGAGCTCGCGCGCATGGGCCGGCTCGTCGAGGAGGCCCAGACCGGCAAGGCCGAGGTGCAGCGCCTCGCCGACCGGGTCTCGTCGGTCTTCGTGCCGATCGTGATCGGGCTCGCGCTGATCACCTTCGTCGGATGGCTCACGCTCGGCGGATCGCTCACCGTCGCCTTCACCGCAGCGATCGCCACCCTCATCGTCGCGTGCCCCTGCGCGCTCGGGCTCGCGACGCCGACGGCACTGCTCGTGGGCACCGGACGCGGCTCGCAACTGGGCATCCTGCTGCGCGGACCGCAGGTGCTCGAGCAGACCCGCACCGTGGACACGATCGTGCTCGACAAAACCGGCACCCTCACGACCGGGCACATGGGGCTCGTCGCCACGGTCGCGGTCGCCGGCTCGACCGAAGCCGACGTGCTGCGGTACCCGGCGGCCGCCGAGCACGGCTCCGAGCATCCCGTCGGCCGGGCGATCGTCGCCGGCGCCGGGGATGTCGCGCCCGCCGAGTCGTTCGCGTCGCACCAGGGGCTCGGCGTGCAGGCCGTCGTCGACGGCGCCCTCGTGGTGGTGGGCCGGGCATCCTGGATCGACTCGGAGTGGTCGCTGCCGATCCCCGCCGCGATCGCCGACGCGGTGGCCGCCGCGGAGGCGCGAGCCGAGACCGCGGTCGTGGTGGCGTGGGATGGCGCCGTGCGCGGCATGGTGTCCGTCGCCGACACGATCAAGCCGACGAGCGCGGACGCGATCCGCCGCTTCACCGCGCTCGGCCTCACTCCCGTGCTGCTCACCGGCGACAACGCCGGCGCGGCCGCGGTGGTCGGCGCCGCGGTCGGCATTGCGGATGTGCGCTCCGGCGTCACCCCGCAGGGCAAGCTCGACGTGATCCGCGCCCTTCAGGCCGACGGCCACGTCGTCGCGATGGTCGGTGACGGAGTCAACGACGCCGCGGCACTTGCGGCCGCCGACCTCGGCATCGCGATGGGCGCGGGCACGGATGCCGCGATCGCCGCGAGCGACATCACGGTGATGAGCGGTGACCTCATCGTCGTCGGGGATGCCATCCGCCTGGCCCGCCGCACGCTCGGCGTGATCAAGGGCAACCTGTTCTGGGCCTTCGCCTACAACGTGGCCGCGATCCCGATCGCGATGCTCGGCCTGCTCAATCCCCTGATCGCGGGGCTCGCGATGGCGCTCTCGTCGGTCTTCGTCGTGACGAACAGCTTGCGGCTGCGGCGGTTCCGGGGGAGCGTCTGATCCGCGACCGCTTTGTCCCGTGAATCCCGGGTTGAGTTGACGCAGATGGTCGTCCGGCCGCGGCTCAGGCGGCCATTTGCGTCGCCTCAGTCGGGGCAGATGGTTGCTTCCGGGTTCGGCGAGGCAACCATCTGGCCCCACTCGGCGCGGTCACACCGCGATCGTGAGCGTGATCGCCACCTCGTCGCCGAGGGCGATCTGCTCGGCGCGACGCACGGCATCCTTGAGGGGCACGATGTAGCCGCCGTCCTTCGGCCACAGCGAGGTCGTCCAGACGGTGTCGCCAATGCGGGCGGTGACCGGGATCATCCCCCAGCCGTAGGTGACGATCTCGGACGCGGAGGCGATCATGGTGCGGCCCGGGTCGGGCACCGTCACGAAGTGGAACGGCGCCGGCCCGCGCCACTCCCAGACCTCGCCGCGGAAGGAGACATCCATGCGCCGAGACTACCGAGCGGGGGAGACACCGACGAGACCGACGACGAGGGCCTTCACCTGGTCGTCGATCGGCGGCCAGGGGAAGCTGCTGAACTCGCTGCGCGCGAACACGAGACCGTGCAGCGCCGGCCACAGCAGCGCGGCGAGCTCGCGCGCACGGTGCTCGTCCACTTCGGCGACCGCCGAGACGAACTGCTCGAAGGCCGCCTGACCGGCTGAGCCCGAGTAGTCGACCCCGAGGTGGGCGGCTCCGGACCCGAACACGAGCGCGTAGTGCCCGGGCGACGAGAGCCCGAAGGCGCAGTAGGCCCGGCACCGCGCGATGAGCCTCTCGATCGGCAGGGCGCCGGGGTCAAGCGCGTCCGCCGCGTCATCGAAGGCCGTCGCGAGCACCGCGAACCGGCGTTCGACGATCGCCGCGAGCAGCTCCGGTTTGCCCGCGAAGTGCGGGTAGATCGCGGGCGCCGTGATGCCGACCCGCGCCGCGACGCCGCGAAGGGAGAGCGACTCTGCGCTCGAGGTGGCGAGCAGCTCCTCGGCGGCGTCGAGAATCGCGGTGCGCAGCAGCATCCCCTGGCCTTGAGGATTGCGTTCGCGACGGGGCGCAGCGGGCATCTTGACACACTACTAAACACCTGCATACTTAACCCGTATACAAACGTTTAGGAGTAGGGATGAACCAGCTCACCCACACGATCGACACCGCCGTCGGACCCCTGCACGTCGTGGAGGTCGGCTCCGGCCCTGCGATCCTGCTGCGCCACGGGATCTTCTACGACCACACCCTCTGGGATGCCGTGGTCCCCACGCTCGCCGAGCACCACCGCGTCGTGCTCATCGACGCTCCCGGACACGGGCGCAGCGGAGACGTGCCCGGCTACCGGCTGGAGCACGACGTCGAGGCGACGGGACAGGTGCTCGACGCCCTAGGCATCCCGTCGGCGGTCGTCGTCGGACACTCGTGGGGCGGGATGACGGGCGTGCGCTTCGCTCTCACCCACCCCGAGCGCGTCGAGGCGCTCGTGCTCGTCGACGTGCCGCTCACGGGACCCCGCGGATTGCGACTCACTCGACGGCTGCAGAAGTGGCTCCTGAGCGCACTCGGTCCGTCGAGGTTCTACGCGAGCAACGTCGCCACGGCGATGTACTCGCAGCGCGACCCCGCCCGGTACCGCGCTCTGCGGGAAGGCCTCGTGCACCAGTTCGCCGGTGCCGACCGCCACAGCCTCGCCCGGGCGATCGATGCCGTGCTCATCCACCCGGGCGACATCAGCGCCGAGCTAGGCCGCTTGTCCATGCCGGTCGTCGTGATCGCCGGGGACGAGGACTACGTGCTGACGCCCGAGGTTCGCGCCCTGCTCGCGCGGGACCTCCCCGATGCGCCGGTGCTCACGGCCCCGGGTCGGCACGTGCTGCCGGAGGAGGATCCCGCCGCAGTGCTCGACGCGATCGGTCGGGTGGTCGCTTTCACGCGATGACGGAACCGTCGCGCGGATTCCCGGGCGATGATGGACCCATGCCCTCCGCCCGGCGCCCGGCCGCGATCCTCGGCGTCTCCGCCGCACTGATCGGATTCCTCGGCTCGTGGAACCCGTCCTACTGGGGTGACGAGGCGGCGAGCGTGATGTCGGCGACGCGCAGCTGGCCGAGCTTCGTCGCGGAGCTGTCCACCATCGACGCGGTGCACGGGGTGTACTACACGGTGCTGCGCGGCTGGATCGGGGTGTTCGGGGCGGCCGAGGCATCCACCCGCCTGCTGAGCGCGCTCGCGGTCGGGCTCATGGTCGCCGGCACCGTCGTGCTCGTGCGTCAGTTCACCGGCACCGGGTTCGCCGTGCTCGCCGGAGTGTTCGCGACGGTGCTCCCCCGCACCACCGAGATGGCGATCGAGGCGCGGTCCACGGCGCTCGCGGCCGCCGCGGCGGTGTGGCTGACCGTGCTGCTCGTGATGCTGGCGCGACAACCGGCCCGCCGACTGGCCTGGGTCGGCTACGGGGTCGCGGTCGCGGCCGGGATGACGCTCTTCCTCTACCTCGGACTGCTGCTCGTGGTGCACGGGGTGTTCGTTCTCGTCGCCCGCCGCGCGGCGGTGCGCCGGTGGCTCATCGGCGCCGGGGTCGCCGCCGTGCTCGCTACGCCCGTCGTGATCGTCGGGTACGCCCAGCGCGAGCAGATCGCCTTCCTCGTGAGGCCCACCTACACGAACGCGGGAACCGTGCTCGTGAACCCGTGGTTCGGCCAGGTCGTGATCGCCGTTCTCGCCTGGGCGCTCATCATGATCGCGGTGGGCTGGTGGGGATGGATGCTGGCGCGGCGCCGCCCGATCCCCCCGGGCCTGCGCGACCTGGGTTCGCTCGCGCTGGCGTGGGTGCTCCTGCCCAGCGCCCTGCTCCTGCTCGCGTCGGCCGTTCTCGAGCCCGCCTACAACGTGCGGTACGTCGCGTTCTGCGTGCCCGCGGTCGCGATCCTCATCGCGGGCGGGATCGCCGTGCTCGTGCGGGCGGCCCGGCGCCCGTGGCTGCGCCGCACGATCGGTGCGGCCCTCGCCGTCGCCCTGCTCGTGCCGATCACCGCGGGCTACGTCACGCAGCGCGGCCCGTTCGCCAAGGACGGCGGCAGCGACTGGCGCCAGGTCTCGGAGTACCTCGCGGCGAACGCGAGCCCCGGCGACGCCGTCGTCTTCGACCAGACGGTGAAGCCGTTCCGCAGTCCGAGGCTGGCGATGACGCTCTACCCCGCCGGCTTCGCCGGACTCGACGACGTGCTGCTCGTCACGCCCTACGACGAGACCGACGGGCTGTGGGATGTCGTCGCCAACATCAACGACCTCGGACCTCGAGTCGATGGCGACGACACCGTCTGGGCGCTCGAACTCCGGGACAGCGACGAGGAGCCGCTCGACGTGAGCGCGCTGCGGCAACTCGGGTACCAGGTCGAGAGCGCCGTGCTGATCCACCGCACCACGGTGTACCGCATGGTGCTGCCGTGAGCGCGGAGCGCTACTTCATCGTCGCGACGTCGATCACGAAGCGGTAGCGCACGTCGGACGTCACCACGCGCTCGTAGGCCTCGTTGACCTGATCGGCGGCGATGACCTCGATGTCGGCGGCGATGCCGTGCTCAGCCGAGAAGTCGAGCATCTCCTGGGTCTCTCGGATGCTGCCGATCGTCGACCCGGCGAAGGAGCGACGGTGGGTGATGAGCGTGAACATCTGCACCGGTAGGGCCTCGGGCGGGGCGCCCACGTTCACGAGGGTGCCGTCGCGACGCAGCAGGCCGAGATACGCGTCGATGTCGAGCTCCGCGCTCACCGTGTTGATGATGAGGTCGAAGCTGGCCGCGAACTCCGTGAAGGTCGCGGGGTCGCTCGTGGCGCGGTAGTCGGTTGCGCCGAAGCGCAGGCCGTCCTCCTTCTTGCTCAAGCTCTGAGACAGCACGGTCACGTCGGCCCCGAGCGCGTGCGCGTACTTGACGGCCATGTGGCCGAGGCCGCCCATCCCGACGACGGCGACGCGGGTGCCGGCCCCGGCCTTCCAGTGCTTGAGGGGGGAGTAGGTGGTGATGCCGGCGCAGAGCAGGGGGGCCGCGGCATCCAGCGGGATCGCGTCGGGGATGCGCACCACGAAGTCCTCGACGACCACGATGTGGGTCGAGTATCCGCCCTGGGTGATCGTGCCGTCGCGGTCGACCGCGGTGTACGTGCCGGTGTTGCCCTTGAGGCAGTACTGCTCGTCACCGGCGAGACACGCCTCGCACTCGCGGCACGAGTTGACCATGCAGCCGACGCCGACGCGGTCGCCCAGGGCATGCCGGGTGACGGCCGAGCCGACCTCGGTGACGATGCCCGCGATCTCGTGGCCGACGACCTGCGGGTAGGCGATGGGGCCCCACTCGCCCCGCACCGTGTGGATGTCGGAGTGGCAGATCCCGGCGAAGGCGATCTCGATGAGCACGTCGTTCGGGCCGACGTCGCGGCGTTCGATCGTGGTGCGGATGAGGGGTTCGGTCGCGGACGGGGCGGCCCAAGCGGTGACGGTGCGCACGGAGTTCCTTCGGGGGGTCGGGGGCGAGATGCCCTGATTCGACCCTACCGGCGGTTCATGCGAGGGCGCCCGGCCCGAGGTGCCGCTCGATCGTCGCGCGGATGCCGGGCACCGCGGCGACGAGGGTCTCGAGCGGGCAGCGGAACGACACGGCGCTCACGCTGATCGCGCCGGTCGCCTCCGCGGAGCCGTCGAGGGAGATCGGGATCGCGACGCAGTTGACGCCGGGCTCGTTCTCCTGGTCGTCGATGCCGTACCCACGCTCGCGTGTGGCGCGCAGTTCGGCATCCAGCGACTCGGCCGTCGTGTGCGTGTTCGGGGTGCGCTGCTCGAGCGCGGCGTCGCCGATCCACGCCCGCACCTCGTCGAGGGTGGTGAGCTGGTCGGCGAGCAGGGCCTTGCCGACGGCCGTGCGGTAGGCCGGGTTGCGGCCGCCGACGACCGAGGTGAGTCGCACCGCACCCTGCGGCGGATCCATCTTCGCCCGATAGACGATCTCGGATCCGGCGAGCACCGCGTAGTGCGCCGTCTCGCTGTAGGTCGTCGCGAGCTCCTCGAGCAGCGGCTGGATCCGGATCGTGTCGGGGCGCGCGGCCGCGTTGCGGAAGGCGAGGCGGAGGAACTCGTCGCCGAGCACATAGACGCCGCGCTCGACGAGATCAGCCATCCCGGCCCGGCGCAGCGTCGCGAGCGCGCGGTGCACCGTCGGCTTGGGACTGTGCAGGATGCCGGCGAGCTCATCGAGGGTGACGCCCTGCGGGTGCTCCGCGAGCTCGGCGAGCACCGCGACGACCCGGTCGGCACCGACGAGGCGAGCCTCGTCGCCCTCGGCGCCGACGAGCTTCTCCTCGGGATGCGTCACGACACCACCCGTGGATCGACGTGCACCTTGGGGCCGGGCCCGGCGTTCTCGCCGCGGCGCCCCTCCAGGCGGCTCGGCACCTCCTCGAGCGAGATGACCTCGCTCACGAGAGCGTCGGGCACGACAGCGCCACTCGCGAACGAGGTGATCGCCCCGGCGAGGCCGGGGGAGGCCGAGAGGATGCCGACCGCGGTGATGTCCTTGAGCGCGATCACCCGGGTGTCCACCAGGCTCGGGATCGACGAGAGGCCGATGAAGACGACCCGGCCGGCGGGCTTGGTGAGTCGCACCGCGTGGGCCGGCGCATCCTCGAGGCTCGTCGCCTCGATGACGGCGTCGAATCGGTCGTCCGCCGACTCCCGGAGTTCGGCGATCGTCATGGTGTGGGCCACCCTGAGCGTGCGGGCGAGGGCGAGCGATCCCTCGCGCACCCCCGCGACGTGCACGTCGGCGCCCTCGGCGAGCGCGAACTGGGCGGCGAGCAGGCCGATCGTGCCCGAGCCGAGCACGAGCACGCGCTGCCCGGGCTCGATCGCCGCGGCGCGCACCGCCCGCAGGGAGTTCCCTCCGGGCTCGACGAGCGCGGCGGAGGTCACGCTCACGGTCTCGGGGATCACGTAAGCGAACCGGGTGGGCACGAGCAGGTACTCGGCGAGCGCGCCCGCCCAGCCATCCCGGATGCCGACCTCGAAGCGGTCGGGGCAGACATGGTGCGTGCCGGCGCGGCAGTACTCGCACCGTCCGCAGCCGAGCATCGTGTCGCCCGTGATGCGCTCCCCGACCCACCCCGAGTCCTCCGGGGATCCGGCCGCCACCACGCGGCCCGTCCACTCGTGCCCGAGGCGGATGGGAAAGGTCGTGTGACCCTGATCGAGGTAGGCCATCTCGCCCGTGTAGAGCTCCACGTCGGTACCGCAGATGCCGACGCGCTCCACCTGCACGAGCAGCTCGCCGGGGGCCGCCACGGGATCCGGCACCTCCTGCACCTCCGCCCGGCGGGGGCCGGTGACGACGAGCGCGCGCATCAGGAGATCGCGGGGATGACGTGCTGGGTCTGGGTGCCGAGCCGCGTGATCCCGAGGGTCATCGTCTCGCCCCCGCGGAGGTAGGTCGGCGGCTTCTGGCCGAGGCCCACGCCGGGTGGTGTGCCCGTGTTGATGAGGTCGCCGGGCTCGAGGGCCAGGAACTGGCTGAGGTAGTGCACGATGAACGCCGGGCTGAAGATCATCGTCGACGTCGAGCCGGTCTGGCGGCGGCGTCCGTCGAGGTCGAGCCACAGGTCGAGGGCGAGCACGTCGCCCACCTCGTCGGGGGTGACGAGCCAGGGGCCGGCCGGGTTGAAGGTCGGAGCCGACTTGCCCTTGACCCACTGGCCGCCGCGCTCGATCTGCCACTCGCGCTCGCTCACGTCGTTGACGACCACGTAGCCGGCGATCGCGGCCTCGGCCGCGGCCTCGTCGGCGAGGTAGGAGGCAGGCGCGCCGATCACGATCCCGAGCTCCACCTCCCAGTCCGTCTTGGTGGATCCGCGCGGGATCTGCACGTCGTCGTCGGGACCGATGAGCGTGTTGGGCGACTTGGTGAAGAGGATCGGCTCCTCCGGCACGGGCATGCCGGATTCGGCCGCGTGGTCGCGGTAGTTGAGGCCGATGCAGAGGATCTGGTGCGGACGGGCGAACGGCGCGCCGAGGCGGCGGCCCGCGATCGCCTCCGTGCGTCCGGCGGTGGCACGCTCGGCGACGACGGCGCCGAGGGAGCTGATCGCGCCGGAACGGAAGAAGGCCTCGTCGAAGTCGCCGACGACATCCGCGACATCGACGAACGTGTCGTCATCGACGAGCACTCCGGGGGTCTCGGACCCGGCAGGGCCCACTCGAACCAGTCTCATCGGCCGCTCTCCCTCGTTCGCACCGGCTGTGCGATAATTTCGCATATTAGTCTAGCGTTCAGTCTGATGGAAAAGGGGTGCCCGGGTGGATGAGCTGCGCAGCGCCGACTGGTACGCCGGCACCGACCGCAACGCCTACATCCACCGGGCCTGGATGCGCCGCGGCAACCCGGTCGACGCGCTCGACGGCACGAAGCCGCAGATCGCGATCGCGAACACCGCCTCGGACCTCACCCCCTGCAACGCGCACCTCAACGAGGTCGCCGAGGCGGTGAAGAACGGCGTGTGGGCGGCGGGTGGCGTGCCCTACAACCTCCCGGTGGTGTCACTCGGGGAGACCCAGGTCAAGCCCACCGCCATGCTGTGGCGCAACCTCGCCGCCATGGCGATGGAGGAGATGTTCCGCGCCAACCCGATCGATGGGCTGGTGCTGCTCGGCGGGTGCGACAAGACGATTCCGTCGTTGCTCATGGCCGCGGCATCCGTCAACATCCCGGCGATCGTCGTTCCGGGCGGGCCGATGATCACCGGCCACTTCCGCGGCGAGGCCCTCGGCTGCGGCACCGACGTGTGGCGCCTGAGCGAGGAAGCCCGCGCGGGCACGATCACCAACGGGCAGTTCATCGCAAGCGAGCAGTCGATGATCCGCTCCAAGGGCCACTGCAACACCATGGGCACCGCCTCCACGATGGCCGTCATGGCCGAGGCCCTCGGGATGACCCTCCCGGGCTTCGCAGGCACCCCCGCGCCGGACGCGCGCCTGCTCACGCTCTCGCACGACACCGGCCGGCACATCGTCGACATGGTGGCGCAGCGGCGCCGGCCCAGCGACATCCTCACCAAGGAGGCCTTCCTCAACGCCATCATCGCGATCGCCGCCGTGGGCGGTTCGACGAACTCGGTGCTGCACCTGCTGGCGATCGCCGGGCGCGTGGGCGTCGACCTCACCCTCGAGGACTTCGATGCGGCGGGCGCGGGCGTGCCGGTGCTCGCCAACCTCCAGCCGAGCGGCGAGTTCCTCATGGACGACCTGTTCCGCGCGGGCGGGGTGCTCGCTCTGCTCACCCAGGTGCGCGATCTGTTCCACCCCGAGGCGATCACCGTGAGGGGCACGCCCTTCGTCGACACGCTCGCCGAGCATCCCATCTACGACGACACCGTGATCCTGCCGCGCTCGGCCCCTCTCATGGCGGATGCCGGCATCGCCGTGCTGCGCGGCAACCTCGCCCCGAACGGCGCGATCATCAAGCCCTCCGCCGCGACCGCCGAGCTGCTTCAGCACACCGGCCCCGCGGTGGTCTTCGACTCGGTGGAGGACCTGCACGCGCGCATCGACGATCCCGACCTCGACGTCACGGCCGACTCGGTGCTCGTGCTTCGGGGCTGCGGCCCGATGGGCTACCCCGGGATGCCCGAGGTCGGCAACATGCCCCTGCCGAAGAAGCTCCTCGAGGCGGGCGTGCGCGACATGGTGCGCATCAGCGACGCCCGGATGAGCGGCACCGCCTACGGCACCGTCGTACTCCATGCCGCCCCCGAGGCCGCCGCGGGCGGACCGCTCGGCCTCGTGCACACCGGCGATCTGATCACCCTGGATGTCGCCGGCAGGTCATTGCACCTGCACGTCACCGAGGAGGAGCTCACGACCCGCCGGCAGAGCCCGGCCAGCGAGGCGGCATATGCGGCCCCCGTGCGCGGCTGGGAGAAGCTCTATGTCGACCACGTGCTCCAGGCCGACCGCGGCGCCGACCTCGACTTCCTCGTCGGCTCGAGCGGAGACAAGGTGAGCCGTGAGTCGCACTGAGACGGCCTCGCGCGCGGCACTGACCGCCGAGGCCGCGCTCGGCACGTCGCTCGACGCGGCGCTCCCGAGAAGCGGCGCGGTCTCCACGAGCGCGTTCGACCGCGTCATCGCCGCCGTCGACGCGTCGCACTACCTGCTCACCCCGCGTGCGGTCGTGACCCCTGAGAACGTCGAGGAGCTCGCCGCGCTCTTCGCCTTTGCCACCGCCGCCGGTCAATCGGTAACGTTCCGCAGCGGCGGCACGAGCCTCTCCGGCCAGGCCTCGACGGGGGAGATCCTCGCCGACACGCGTCGGCACTTCCGCGCGATCGCGATCGAGGACGAGGGCCGGGTCGCGCGCGTCGGCCCCGGCGCCACCGTGCGCCAGGTCAACGCGCGGCTCCTGCGCCACGGCCGCAAGCTCGGCCCCGATCCGGCGAGCGAGATCGCCTGCACGATCGGCGGCGTCGTGGCCAACAATTCCAGCGGCATGGCGTGCGGCACCGCCCAGAACACCTACAACACCCTCCGCTCTGCCGTGATCGTGCTGCCGAGCGGCACCGTCATCGACACCGGCGCGGATGACGCGGACGACCGCCTGCGCGCCGCCGAGCCCGCCCTCTGGCACACCCTCACCGACCTGCGCACGACGGTGACTTCGGACCCCGCTCTCGTCACCGAGATCGCCCGCCAGTTCGCGATCAAGAACACGATGGGCTACGGCCTCAACGCGCTCGTCGACCACGAGAGCCCGGCGCAGATCCTCGCCCACCTCCTGATCGGCAGCGAGGGGACGCTGGGGTTCGTCGCCGAGGCGACCTTCGACACCGTGCCCCTGCTGCGACACGCGGCGACCACACTTCTCGTCTTCGACACCCTCCGGGCCGCGACCGATGCGCTCGTCGACCTCATCGCCACCGGCCCCGCGACGATCGAGCTCATGGATGCCGCCTCCCTGCGCGCCGCGCTCCTCGACCCCGAGTCACGCGAGGCCCTGCCGTCCTTCGAGATCGTCGACCACTGCGCCCTCCTCGTGGAGTACCAGGCCGCGACGGCGACCGAGCTCACGACGCTCACGACCGGTGCCGAGCGCTTGTTCGCGCAGCTGCCGCTGACGGCGCCGCCCGAGCTGACGCAGGATGCCCGCATCCGGGCCTCGCTCTGGCACATCCGCAAGGGCCTCTACGCCACGGTGGCGGGCGCCCGGCCCTCGGGCACGACGGCGCTGCTCGAGGACATCGCGGTGCCCGTCGCGCGGCTCTCCGAGACGTGCGCGGGTCTCACGCGCCTGTTCGAGACCCACGGCTACGGGGATGCCGTGATCTTCGGCCACGCGAAGGACGGCAACATCCACTTCCTGCTCAACGAGGACTTCGAGGTCGAGGCGAACGTCGTGCGCTACCGGGCCTTCACCGAGGACATGGTGCAGCTCGTGCTCGACGCGGGCGGAACCCTCAAGGCGGAGCACGGCACGGGCCGGATCATGGCGCCCTTCGTCGAGCGGCAGTACGGGCCGGTGCTGTTTCGTCTCATGCGCGAGATCAAGGCCGCGTTCGATCCTGCGGGCATCCTCAACCCCGACACGATCCTCACGAGCGACCCCGACCTCCACCTCAAGAACCTCAAGTCGACGCCCACGGTCGAGGTCGAGGTCGACCGCTGCGTCGAGTGCGGCTACTGCGAGCCGGTCTGCCCGAGCAAGGACCTCACGACCACCCCGCGCCAGCGGATCGTCGTGCGCCGCGCCCTCGCCGAGGCGGAGCGCCGCGGCGACACCGCGCTCGCGAAGGAGCTGCGCCGCGAGCAGGAGTACGAGGTCGTCGACACCTGCGCCGTGGATGGGATGTGCCAGACCGCGTGCCCCGTGCGCATCAATACGGGCGATCTCGTGCGACGGCTGCGGTCCGAGACGATCGGCGGCCTCGAGAGCGCGGTGTGGAACGCCGCGGGCAAGGCGTGGAAGCCGGTCACCGGCATCGCCTCCGCGGCCCTGTCGATCGCCGCCGCGGTGCCCGCGCCCCTGATCACCGCCCCCAACACGCTCGGCCGCGCCATGGTGGGCAAGGACACCCTGCCGCTCTGGTCGCGCGATCTCCCGAAGGGCGGGGCGAAGCGTACCTCCGGCACCACCGGGGTCGCGGGCGCGGTGTACTTCCAGGCGTGCGTCGGCACGATGTTCGGGCCGGCCGAGGGCGGGGAGGGTGTCGCCGTCGCGTTCCAGTCGCTTGCCGCAAAGGCGGGCGTCGGGCTTGTGCGCCCCGAGGGCATCGGCAGCCTCTGCTGCGGCACCCCGTGGAAGTCGAAGGGCATCCTCGGCGGGTACCACGACATGGTGGACCGCACGGTCGCCTTGCTGTGGGAGGCCTCCGACCACGGGCGCCTGCCGGTCGTGTGCGACAACTCGTCGTGCTCGGAGGGGCTCGTGCACGCCCTCGAGACGGCCGTCGCCAAGCATCCCGAGTTCTCGTCGATGCGGATCATCGACGCGGTCGACTTCGCCGCGGAGCACCTGCTGCCGCGCCTCGACGTCGAGGTCGCCGTCGAGAGCATGGTCGTGCACCCCACCTGCTCGAGCACGCGCGCCGGCTCGAACCCCAACCTCATGCGGCTGGCCTCCGCCGTCGCCGAGCACGCCGTCATCCCCGATGACTGGGGATGCTGCGCCTTCGCCGGCGACCGCGGCATGCTGCATCCCGAACTCACCGCGAGCGCGACCGCGCGCGAGTCCGCCGAGGTCACGGCCCACGAGCACGACTCCTACGTGTCGTGCAATCGCACGTGCGAGATCGGGATGACGCGGGCCACCGGCCACCCCTACCAGCACATCCTCGAGGTGCTCGACCGAGCCACCTCGACTGCGTCAGTGAACGAAGGAGCACCATGAGACGAGCCCTCATCACGGGTGGCGTGAGCGGCCTGGGCGCCGCCTGCACGACGCGCCTGCGCGCCGACGGGATCGAGGTCGTCACCCTCGATCGGTCCTCCGACGCTGATCTCGTCGTCGACGTGACGGATGCCGCCGCGGTGGAGAAGGCCGTCGCCGAGGCCGGACCCATCGACATCCTCATCAACAGCGCCGGGGTCGTCGGGCCGAACACGCCGCTGTGGGAGGGCACCCTCGACGACTGGAAGCGCACCTTCGACGTCAACGTGTTCGGCCTCGTCGCGGTGACCCGCGCCGTCGTGCCCGGGATGATCGAACGCGGCTGGGGCCGCATCGTCAACATCGCGAGCATGGCCGGGAAGGACGGCAACCCCAACCTCTCCTCCTACTCGGCGACCAAGGCGGCCGTGATCGGCCTCACCAAGTCGCTCGGCAAGGAACTCGCCAAGACCGGGGTGATCGCCAACGCGATCGCGCCCGCGGTGATCGAGACGCCATTCAACGCGACGACGTCGCCCGAGGTGCTCGCCCACATCACCTCGCTCATCCCGATGGGCCGCGTGGGGCAGCCCGAGGAGGTCGCCGCCCTGGTGAGCTGGCTCTCCAGCGACGAGGTGAGTTTCTCGACCGGCGCCGTCTACGATCTCAGCGGCGGGCGGGCGACCTACTGATGGACTTCGAGGGTCTCGTCGCGATCGTCACGGGCGGCGCCTCGGGTCTGGGTGCGGCGATCGCCACCCGGCTCGCCGAGGGTGGCGCGAGCGTCGCGGTGCTCGACCTGCGCACGGACGGGACCCCGCATTTCGCGGTCACGACGGACGTCTCGGACGATCTCTCCGTGCGCGCCGCCGTGGATGCCGTGGTCGCGAAGTTCGGACGCCTCGACATCGTCGTCAGCAACGCCGGCATCGGTGCCCAGGGCGACGTCGCCGCCAACGACGACGCCGAGTGGCACCTGCTGTGGGACATCAACGTGCTCGGCATGGCGCGCGTGAGCCGCGCGGCTCTGCCGCACCTGCGGGTCTCGCCCGCGGCATCCATCGTCAACCTGTCGTCGGTGGTCGCGACGGCCGGGGTGCCGCAGCGCGTGCTCTACTCCGCGACCAAGGGCGCCGTGCTCGCGATGACCCGGGCCATGGCCGCGGACCACCTGCGGGAGGGGATCCGTGTCAATGCCGTCAACCCGGGCACGGCCGACACTCCGTGGATCGACGGCCTGCTCTCGAGGACCGACGACCCGGCGGCGGAGCGCGCGGCCCTCGAGGCCCGGCAACCGCACGGTCGACTCGTCACGCCCGACGAGGTCGCCGGCGCCGTCGCGTACCTCGCGAGCCCGCGTTCGGGATCCACGACCGGCACCTCGATCGCCGTCGACGGCGGGATGCAGGAGCTGCGGCTGCGGCAGCAGTAGAGACTCAGGGCGCGACCTCCGCGCCCCCGACCGTCGGTGCCGCCTTCGCCGCGGCACGCACCGCGCCCATCGACGCGATCACGACGAGCCCGATCGCGATGACGTCGGTCACCGACAGCGCCTGGCGGAGAATGACGAGCCCCGCGATCGCGGCGAGCGCCGGTGCCAGGCTCAGCAGGATCGAGAAAGTGGATGCCGGAAGCCGCCGCAGCGCGAGCAGCTCCAGTCCGTACGGCACCGCGGACGAGAGCACCGCCACGGCGAGGCCGAGCAGCAGCACGTGCGGCTGGAGGAGCGCGACGCCCGCGGTCGTCGCGCCGAACGGCACGATCGCGAGTGCGCCGATCGCCATCGCGAAGGCGAGCCCGTCGAGACGACCGAAGCGGGCGCCCGTGCGAGCCGAGAGCAGGATGTAGGCGACCCACGCGCTGCCCGCGAGCGCCGCGAACACGACCCCGATCGGGTCGAGTTCGGCCCCGCCGCCGAGACCGAGGAGGGCGACTCCGGCGAAGGCGAGGCCAGCCCAGAGCCAGGCCGAAGCCCGGCGCGCGATGACGACCGACAGGATGAGGGGTCCGATGATCTCGATCGTGAGCGTGACCCCGAGATGCAGCCGCTCGAGCGCGAGATAGAACGTGGCGTTCATCGCCGCGAGCACGAGGCCGAACGCGAGCACCGTCATCCAGTCGGCCCTCGTGCGCCGTCGGAAGGACGGGCGGAACACCAGGAGCAGGATCACGGCCGAGAACACGAGCCGCAGCGTGACCATCCCGATCGGCCCGGCCTGCGGGAAGAACGTGACGGCGATCGCCGCGCCGAGCTCCTGGCAGATCAGGCCGACCACCACGAGAGCGGCCGCCCCGAACGCCCTCGTGGAGGGAGTCGGGGCGGCCGTGGTCATTGGTCGAGGCTACCGCCCTCGACCGACGTCGCTCAGCCGAGCAGGTCCTTCATCTGGCTCGCGATGAGCAGGGTGGCGCGGCGCGGGCTGAAGCGCGAGAAGCGGTCCATGAACGACGCGTCGCTGCCGATGATCACCCGGAAGGCGCCCTTCTCGAGGCCCTCGATGATCTGGCGTCCGGCATCCGCGGCGCTCACCGTCTTGCGGGGCTTCGAGCCCGCGACCGCCGCCTCGAGCTTCGACGTGTCGACTCCCGAGTTGCCGGTGATGTTCGTCGCCACTCCACCGGGGAACACGACGGTCACCGCGAGCGACGTGCCCTGGGACTCCGCGAACAGCGCCTCGGTGAAGAGCTTGACCGCGGCCTTGCTCGCGCCGTACGCCGCCTGGCCGGGAACGGGAACGAATCCGCCCATGCTCGACACGTTGAGCAGTGCCGACGCCGGGCGCGCGAGCAGGTGCGGCAGGAATGCCTTCGACGTGTTGACCACGCCCCAGAAGTTGACGTTCATCACCCGCTCGATCACCTCGATGTCGAGCTCGTTGATCTTGACGAACGGCTGGATGATGCCGGCGATGTTGAGCAGGCCGTCCACCTGGCCGTGGGCCTTGATCACGGCATCCGGAAGCGTGTCGACCGCCTTGCGGTCGGCGACGTTGATCGTGTGCGTGGTCAGCCGCCCCTCGGGCGCCTTCGCGAGCGCCGCGGTCTCGGCGAGACCCGCCTCATTGAGGTCGAGCGCCGCGACGCGCGCGCCCCGGGCCAGGAGCCCGAGCACGACCTCGCGCCCCATGCCGTTGCCGCCGCCGGTGACGACGAAGACCTTGTCGGTGACCTGCATGATGTTCCCTTTCGTGGATGATGCCGCGCTGACCGTGCGCGAGGCGCTCGACGTCGAGCATCCTGATGCCGACGATAGTCACTCGTTCGGCCGAGGTCACGGGGAGAAGGTCCCGCGGAGCCCGCGGGCGACAGCCCGCTACCCGCGACCCCTATGCTGTGCGCCATGATGCCGCGCTGCCCCGAATGCCAGACCTTCGCCTTCCTCGAGGCGACGACCTGCGAGGCCTGCGGCACGGAGTTGGGCTACCGCTTCGACACGCGCAGCTTCCTGGCCGTGCATCCCGAGGGCACGATCGTGGATGACGACACCTGGCGCACGTGCTCCAACCGCTCCTGGGGCTGCAACTGGCTCGTCGCCGACAGCGAGGAGTCCGGCCGGTGCTTCTCGTGCCGCCTCAACCGCACCATGCCGCCGCGCGACGACACGATCGCGTGGGAGAAGATCCGGGACACCGGGATCGCCAAGCGGCGCCTGCTCGTGCAGCTCGCCGAGTTCGACCTGCCGATCACACCCTGGTACGAGAAGGAGGGCGGGCTCGGCTTCGACCTGCTCTCGAGCCTCAGCGGCCAGCGCGTCTCGATCGGGCACTCGAGCGGCATCATCACCCTCGACCTCGCCGAGACCCTCGACGCGTATCGAGAGCAGCTGCGGGTGCGCCTCGGTGAGCCGTATCGCACGATGCTCGGGCACCTGCGCCACGAGATCGGCCACTACTACCAGTGGATTCTCCTCAGCGACGAGCAGTGGGACCGCTGCCGCGCCCTGTTCGGCGACGAGCGGGCCAGCTACCAGGATGCGATCGCCCGTCACTACAAGGAGGGCGCCCCTGAGGACTGGGCCGACTCCTTCATCTCCGAGTACGCGACGATGCACCCGTGGGAGGACTTCGCCGAGACCTTCGCGCACTACCTCCACATCAGCGGGACGCTGCGCACCGCGGCCGCGGCGGGCGTCATCCTCAGCGCCGACCGGGTGCGCGGCATCGTCGACCACGACATCGTGCCCGAGGGCGACTACCGCCCGCTCGGTCTCGACCGGATGCTGGCCGACTGGCGCTGGCTCTCGCTGATGTTCAACCGGGTCAACCGGGCGATGGGCCAGCGCGACCTCTACCCTTTCGTGCTCACCGCCCCGGTGATCGAGAAGATGCGGTTCGTGCACGAGCTCATCGCGGAGCGCTAGGAGAGAAGGGGCTCCGAATGGCTCTCTTTTGCATAGAATAGAGCTATTCCTGACAGGAGGACCCGATGTCGATCCCGATCACCAAGCCGGATGACCTCCCTCGCGTGTCGATCAGCGACTTCAAGGCCAACCCAGTGCGCTACTCCGACGGCGCGATGGTGACCAACCACGGACGGGATCAGTTCGTGTTCCTGCCGGTCGCCGCAGACGCGCCGCAGAACCTCGACAGCATCAAGGCTCAGCTCCTCCTCCTGACGAAGGTGAAGAACTCCGACGATGTCGCCCGGCAACTCGCCGAGCTCGCGGCATCGCGGGATGACGCACTCGTGGACGAACCTCGGTGACGGCCAAGGGACTCCTCGACACGAGCGTCCTGGTGGCGGGCATTCCCGCAGAGATCATCGCCACGATCGAGGACTACTGCTCGTCCGCCGTGTGCCGGGGTGAACTGGTGCAAGGGCTCCATGCGTTTCGAGGGGAACCATCACGCCACCACGAGGTCGGGCCACGCGAGGAGCTACTGAGGCTCCTCGACTCCGTACCCGGATTCTGGCGGGACTTCGGCGTGGATGCCTCGACCGGATATGGCGAGCTCACGGCTCACCCCAAATCCGCCCTGCGGTTGAAGGACGCGCTGATCGCCGGCCACGCGCTGTCGCTAGGCACCTCCGTCATCACGGGCGACCCCGGATTCGGGAGGTTCCACAACCTCGAGGTGGTGCTCGTCTCCGAGCGCGCCTAGCCGACCCACCCCGACGGGTCGATCACCCGGATGCGGTCGGCGAGTCCTCGCGTTGCCGCGGTGATGAGACGGGCCGCCCCGGAGCGCACGAGGGTAACCGCGGTGAGGTCGATCACGATCGGACCGGACGCGCCGTCGAGCACCGCGAGCAGATCCTCCGCACCCGCAAACCCGAGCTCGCCGCGGAGCACCACGCGCAGCTCGCCATCGATCGTCTCGGCCGAGCCGACCGGCGAGAGGTACTCGCCCTGGTGCCCGAACACGTGCAGGCCGTACTCGCTCGAGAGGGCCTCGAGCATCGCGATGCCGCGCACGCTGTTGCCGCGCTCATCCAGCCGGGGTGCCCACGTGCCGATTCCGAAGTGGCCGGGGTCGGCGGCGACGATGCCGCCCGCGACCCCGCTCTTGGCGGGCAGACCCACGCGCGCGAGCCACTCGCCCGAGCCGTCGTACATGCCACACGACGCCATCACCGAGAGCGTCCAACGCGCAACCGGTTCGCTCACGATCCGTTCGCCGGTGAGCGGATGCCGTCCCGCCCCCGCGAGCGTCGCCGCCATCACCGCGATGTCGAAGGCGGTCACCGTCACGGAGCACTGCCGGAAGTAGGCCTCGGTCGCCACGTCCACGGACGCGCCGAGCAGCCCCGCGTCGAACGTGAGGGTGGCGAGCTCGCGGTTGCGGTCGCCCGTCGCGAGCTCGGACTCGTAGACCGCGTCATCCACGCCCAGCCGGCGACCGGCGAACGCGCTGAGGCCGTCGACGATGCGGGCGGACTTCTCCGCGGCGCTGGCGCCGGGCATGAGCGAGGCGACGACGATCGCCCCCGCGTTGATCATCGGGTTCGCCGGTCGCCCGGTCCACGGATGCACGCTCGGCTCGTTGAAGGCCTCGCCGCTCGGCTCGACGCCGACGTGGGCGGCGAGCGCCTCGGCGCCGAGCTGCTCGAGGGCGAGCGCGTAGACGAACGGCTTCGAGACGGACTGGATGGTGAACTCCGTGCGGCTGTCGCCCGACTCGTAGTGCCGCCCGCGCACGCCCACGATCGCGATGCCGAGCCCCTCGGGGTCGGCGTGCGCGAGCTCGGGGATGTAGTCCGCGACCTCGCCGTCGGAGCGCGCGCGAGCGTTCTCGAGCACGGCGTCGAAGGCCGCGCCGACGGCCGAGGCAAGCCCAGTCACCGCTACGGAGTCGTGTACAGGTGCGCCGCGACCGCGTCGAGGTAGCCGGTCAGCAGGTCGGTCTGGATCTGTCCTCCGAAGTTGGCGTAGGCGGTCATCCAGCTGTCGAGGCGGAGCACGTGGATGATCGCCGGCTGGGTGCTCATCTCGTTGCCGACCTGGGTGTAGGTGACCACGTCGCCCTCCACGGTCTCCACAAACCCCTGCGATCCGAGCACTGCGACGATGCCCTCGTGCTCGCTCTGGCTGCTCACCGGCTGTACCTCGAGCTGGAAGGAGGACAGGTCGACCATGTCCTCACCGAAGAGGCAGGCGAACGGGTCGCCACCATCCTGAATCGTGGTGAAGCCGTTGGCGTAGATGCCCTCGCCATTGGTGGAGTCGAACAGCACGATGTTGTCCGCCGCGAACTGGGCCGCGAGGTCCGGGCCGATGAGCTCGGCGCACGTCGTGGGAGTCGTGAAGACCGGCACCGGGTCAGGGGTCGGGGTGGGCGTTGCGCTCGCCGTGCTCGCCGATGGCGATGGCGATGGCGCGAGCGTCGGATCCGGCACGGGCGGGGTGCAGCCGGCCAGACCGGAGAGAACGACGGCGCCGACGGCGGCGAGGAGAAGACGACGGATCATCATGACCTCGACGGTACCAGTCACGCCGTCGGCCGCACGAGAGGCAAACGCGCTACAGCGACCCCGCCGAGAACGTGTCACACGCGTTCGGTCCGCCCTGGTACCCGATCGTGAACCACCGCTGGCGCATCTCGCTCGACCCGTGGGTCCACGTCTCCGGGGTGACCTGCCCCTGGGTGGCCTCTTGGATGCGGTCGTCGCCGACCGCGGACGCCGCGCTGAGCGCATCCGCGATCTGCTGATCGGTCACCGGCTCGAGGAAAGGGGTGCCGTTCTCGTCGAGGATCGTGGAGGCCGCCCCCACCCACGCGCCCGCGAAGCAGTCGGCCTGTACCTCGAGGCGAACGCCGTCGGACGTCGGGCCGGAGTCCTGCAGGTCGAGCCCCGACATCGTGCCGACGAGGTTCTGCACGTGGTGGCCCCATTCGTGCGCCACGACGTACATCTGGGCGAGCGACCCGCCGGAGGCGCCGAAGCGCGAGCTCAGGTCGTCGTAGAAGCTCGTGTCGAGGTAGATCGTCTCGTCGGTGGGGCAGTAGAACGGGCCGACCGCCGACGTCGCGCCGCCGCATCCGGTGTTGGTCTGATCGGTGAAGAGCACGATCTGGGTCGAGCGGTACCCGCTGTCGAACTGGCCGGCCCAGTAGGTGTCGAGGGAGTCGGCGGCCCCGGCCATCCGGCAATCGATGCTGTCGTTGGCGGCCTGACCGGTCGTGCACTGCGTCAATGCCTGCCCCGGCTCCTGCTGAGTCGTGCCGCCACCCCCGGCGAGGCCGGTGAGGTCGACCCCGAGCACCTGAGAGAGCACGAAGAGGCCCACGAACAGGAGCACGCCGCCGCCACCGACCGCGATGCCGGTCGTGCGGCCCCGACGGCTCACCTTGCTCGGGTCGATGTTGGCATTGTCGTTGAACGTCATGACTCGACGCTACCGGTCAATCGAGCTCGATGAGCGTCCCCTGCTGCGCCTGCTGCCGCATTTCGGGATCGAGGTCGTCCCCCGCCTCGAGCAAGCGTGGCAGAAGCTCCCGCTCGGTCGTGATCGCGCGGTACGCCAAGGAGATCGTCACGTCGTGATCCGGTCGGTGGATGATCGTCACCGGGTCGCCCGCCGCGATGAAGCCCGGCGTGAGGATGCGGAGGTAGGCCCCCGGCCTCGCATCGAGGGTGAAGGTGCGCAGCCAGCCCTTCTCCCCCACCCAGCCGCGGAACGTGTTGCAGGGAATGCGCGGAGTGGTCACCTGCACCTCGACCGTGTCGCCGATGCGCCACCGCTCCCCGAGCCTGGCCCCGTTGACATCGAGCCGCCGGGTGGTGAGGTTCTCCCCGAAGAAGCCGTTGGGGATGTCGCGCTCAAGCCGTTCCATCCAGCGGTCGAGATCCTCGCGCTGCACGGCATAGAGCGCCTGGTCGGAACCGCCGTGGTGGTGTCCGTCCCCGATGAAGTCGCCGACCACCCCGCTGCCCAGCCCGCCGTGCTTGGGCCCCGGATCACGCACCTCGATCGGCTCGCTCTGCGGCCGCTTGTCGATTCCGGTCGTGCCGGTCGACTTGTGCGGATTGGGCATCGGTACACCCACGTTGACCGAATCGAGGATCGCGCCCATGCGCCCACGCTACCCATAGGGTGGATGACACACCAAGGGAGGTTGCCATGCGCGACGGCAAGGACATCGCACGCCAGATCACCGTGGCGGCCTCGGCCGTCATCGCCGTCATCGGCTCGTTCGTCGGGTCGGGAGCCGCGGGCGGCGTGCCGATCCAGGATGCCGCGGGCGGCGCGCTCGCGGCCGACGCGACGCTCATCGCCCCGGCCACCCCCGCGTTCAGCATCTGGTCGATCATCTACTTCGGGCTTCTCGCCTACGCGGTGTGGCAGTTCCTGCCCGCGCAGTCCGGGGCCGCGCGGCACCGCCGGATCGGCTACTGGGTCGCCGCGTCCCTCATCCTCAACGCGGCGTGGATCCTCTCGATCCAGTACGACCTGCTGCCGCTGAGCGTGCCGATCATCGTTCTGCTGCTCGCGGTGCTGCTGCGCATCCTGCTCGACCTCATCGCGATGCCGCCCCAGACCCGGCTCGACGCGCTCATCACCGACGGGTCGCTCGGGCTCTACCTCGGCTGGGTGGCCATCGCCACCGCCGCCAACGTGACCGCCCTGCTCGTGGCCTCCGGCTTCACCGGCTTCGGGTGGCCGCCCGAGCTGTGGTCGGTCATCGTGATCGTCGCCGCCGCGGGCGCGGGGGTCGCCGTGGCGATCGTCAGCCGCGGGCGCATCGCTCCCGCCCTGTCGCTGAGCTGGGGCCTCGTCTGGGTGGCCGTCGGACGGCTCACCGGGGAACCGGCATCCACGATCACGGGCGTCGCCGCCCTGATCGCCGTGGCGATCATCCTGGGCACGACGATCGTGCTGCGGGTTCGCCGGACTCGCACCTCCTAGAGGTCGAGCACCATCTCCTTCGTCGCGGCGCGGGAGACGCAGGGGTACATCACGCCGATCTCGTCCTTGTCGGAGTCGTCCATCACCGAGTCGAGGTGCTCGGGGCGACCGCTGAGCACGCGCACCTCGCAGCTGCCGCACACCCCCTTGCGGCACGAGGCGCCGACCGGCAGGCCCTGGGCCTCGAGTGCCTCGAGGAAGTTCTCGTCGGGCTCGATGCGGAACTCCCGCGCACTGCGCACCGCGGTCACGAGCACCGAGTGCGGAGCGCTCACCGGGGTGCGCTCAAGGGGGATGAAGCGCTCGATGTGCAGCCGGTCGGCCGGGATGACACTCGCGACGGTCTCCATGAGCGAGGCCGGCCCGCAGGTGTAGACCTCGCCCGGCGCCATGCGCAGGATGTCGCGAAGCACCGCGTGCACGTCGCACTCGTCGCTCGCGAAGACGCCGATCTGGCCCGGGAAGCGCGTGAGCAGCTCCTGGAGGAACGGCATTGCACGACGGCTGCGCCCGAAGTAGGCGAGCCGCCAATGGCGGTGCGCCGGAAGTGACTCGATCATCGCCTTGATCGGGGTGATGCCGATGCCGCCCGCCACGAACAGGTAGTCGGCGGCGTGCTCGAGTTCGAAGTAGCTCAAGGGGCCGTCCACGACGATCGTCGTGCCGAGGCGGAGGTTGTCGTGCAGCCACTGGCTGCCGCCCTGCGAGTCACGGGTGCGCAGCACGGCGATGTCGTAGTGGCCGCGCTCGGCCGGGTCGCCCGCGAGGGAGTACTGGCGCTGCAGACCGTTCGGCAGATGAAGCGTGATGTGGGCGCCCGGATGCCACGGCAGCAGCGTGCCACCGCCGAGGGGCAGCAGGCGGATGCCGATCACGCCCTCCGCCTCGCGGGTGATGCTCGCGACCACCATCTCGCGACGCTCGATCGGGCGGCTCGGCGACGTCGGCAGCGGCGGGAGATCGGGGGCCGCCGCGAGCGCCGCGGCGGTGGCCGTGCCCGCGAGCACGCTCGAGCGCACGGGGGCGGGCGCGCGGGTCGCGGTCGCCGCGGTTGCCGCGGTCGCCACGACCGTCGCGGGCGCCTGGGAGCGCGACTTCGAGCCCGCGAGGATGCGCAGCAGCACGGCCACGACCGTGACGGCGATCACGGTGATCGAGACCACGCGGTACCAGCTCGCCCCGACGTCGGTCCCCGCGAATCCCGCATGGAACGCGACGAGGATGAGGGTGGCGTAGGTCGTGTAGTGGATGGCCTTCCAGGCGCGCCGCGGCATCCGGGCCATGAGCAGGGACGTGACCTGCACCGTGACGAGCACGTAGAAGGCGACGATGCCGAGCGCCACCGGCAGGGGCCGGTAGTCGGTCGTGAACGGGATCAGCAGCTCGGGCACCGTCATCGAGAGCCAGCCGTCGAGCATGAGGGACACCATGTGGAGGGCGACCATGACGATCGCGCTGCCGCCGAGGTAGCGGTGCAGGTCCTGGAGCCAGGCCGGGTTGTCGACATGGCGGAGGATGCGGGTCGACAGCAGGATGCCCCACAGCACCGACGCGGTCATGAGCACCCACGCGATCACCGCGCTCGCCCGCGTCACGTACCACCAGAAATGCGGATCCATCAGAGATACCTGTTCCAGTTGCCGGATGCCAGCATGGCACCCTCGTCGTCGATGATGAGGCCCGCGGCCCCGACCGTCGGGAGCCACGCCAGATAGTCGTGCGGGTCGCGGAGGAAGCCGGGTTTGGTGAGCGCCTCCGCGCGCGCACCGGTGGCGGCGATCACCGAGACCGTCTGCACCCGCGTCACGGCGCTCGTGCCCGTGGCCGGGTCCACGAGGTGGTGCTGGTCACCGAAGCGCCGCTTGCGCTGGCTCGACGTGACGAGGGCGCCGCGTGTGAGCCGCATGATCTGGAGGTGGCGCTCCGGGTCGAAGGGGTCCTCGACCCCCAGCCGCCAGGCGGGGCCCTCGGGGGCGCGCCCGGCGACGGCGATGTCGCCGCCGATCTCCGCCATCACGCCGTAGGCGCCGTCGGCGAGAGCGAGTTCGGTGAGGATGTCGGCCGTGAGGCCCTTGCCGATGCCGCCGGCATCCAACGTCATGCCGAGGGGCAGCGTGATCCTGCCCGCGCCGATGACGACACGGGACAGGTCCCCGCGCGCGGTCGCGCTGTCCGGCAGGGTCGTGACGAGGTCCGGCGCTATGACGGATGCCGCATAGCCGGCCGCGATCACGTCAGGCAGGAGAGTCGGGTCGTACGCCCCGTCGGTGGCGGCCGCGCCATCCAGCATCGCCTGCAGAAGGCGGATCGTCAGCGGATCGACGGCGGTCTCCGCGCCCTCGGCCCAGTTGAGCCGGGTGATGTCGCTGTCGGGGAGGAAGCGGCTCCACCGCGCTTCGCAGCGATCGGCCGCATGCACGAGCTCATCGAGCAGCGATTCGGTTCCGCCGACGATGATGATCGTCGCGGTTCCCCCCATGAGCGGGATCGTGCGCGTGCGCTCGATCGGACTCTCCCCCAGTCCCGAGAACGCCGCCTCGACGGCGTCCCGGGAGATCGACTCGGTCGACATCAGCCGCCCGAACCACCACTGGTGCCGCTCGGCGGCGTCACGGGGGCGGGGGCCGGCGCGGGCACCACGGGCGCCGGTGCGGGCGCCGGGGCGACCGGGGCGGGCTCCACCGCGGCGGGCGCCGCGGGGGCCTGGTCGACCGGGGCGACCACGTCGGGCGCCGCGACCGGCGCGGGTGTCGCCACGGGGACCTTGGGCGCGGGCGTGCTCAGCGGACGGTCCTGAGTGGATGCCGTGCTGGCCGGTTCCTCGGCCGCCGCACTGAACTCGAAGGCGGCCACCATGCCCACCAGGGCGATCGCGGAGGCGACCCCCGTGAAGGCCTTCGCGCCGCGAGCGGGCCCGGACTTAGTCATCCTCGCCCTCGCCCTCGTCGTCCTTGGGCTCGGAGGTCGGGGACGACGTGTGCGAGTCGTCGGACTTCGAGGGGGACGGCGTCGGGGCCGGGTTCGTCACCGCGCTGTCGTCGTCCCCGGACTCGAGGAACGGCGTGGGCGTCGGGGTCGGCGTGCCCGTGGGCGCGCCCGTCGGAGTCGACGTCGGAGTCGACGTCGAGGGCACGAGCACCTCGGTGGCGGATCCGACCGTCGTGGCCGTGATGCCGGCGAGGGTATCGGAGTTGACCGCCATGGCCGCCCCAGCGGTTGCGAGAACGCCGACGACGGAGAGGATGGTGATGAGTCGTGTCTTCATGTCCTCGACGCTACGGGGAGCATGGTGAACATCGCCCCCTCGGTGATCCAAGATCTGTCCAAGATCGCGGCGCGGGACCTGCGGCCCCCGCGAAGCGTCATCGTGCGCGCGACAATGGCTGCATGCGCGTTCTGGTGGTGGAGGATGACCCGTCCGTCGCGGCCGGAGTCCTCGACGGGCTCGACGGCGCGACCTTCGAGACACATCACGTGGGCACGGGCGCGGAGGCGCTCGCGGCCGTGGCCGCGCTCCAGCCCGACATCGTGCTGCTCGACCTCGGCCTGCCCGACATGGACGGCACGGACGTCTGCCGCGGCATCCGCACCACATCGTCGGTACCGATCATCGTCGTGAGCGCCCGCGACGAGGAGATCGACCGCGTCATCGCCCTGGAGATGGGCGCCGACGACTACCTCGTTAAGCCGTTCGGGATGCGCGAGCTCATCGCCCGCATTCGCGCGGTCACGCGGCGCACCGCGCCCGCCGCGGAGACGCTCGCCTCGCGTCGCGAGTTCGGACCGTTGACGATCGACACGCGCTCGCGGCGAGTGACCCTCCATGACGAAGAGGTGTTCCTCACCCCCAAGGAGTTCGATCTGCTGGAGTATCTCTCGGGCGATGCGGGCGCGGTATTCCGGCGCCCCGAGATCCTCCAGAACGTCTGGGACACCAACTGGTACGGCACCACGAAGACCCTTGATGCGCACATCGCCGCCATCCGCCGCAAGCTCGGCGACCCCGGCTGGATCGTCTCCGTGCGCGGGATCGGGTTCCGGTTCGGACTGCCCGAATGAAGTGGCGGTTCATGGCCGCCCTCATGGGGATGACGCTGCTCGTGCTCCTCGTGCAGGACATCCCGCTGAGCGAATACTTCCGCCAGTCGCAGACCGACCGCATCGTCACGTCGCTGCAGCGCGACGCGTTCGTGCTCGGCGGGCGAGCCGAGGAGGTGCTCGAGGACCCGACGAAGGATGACGGTGGCTACCTGACCGACCTCGTGGCCGCCTACCGCGACGCCGGCGGCGCGCGCGTCGTGATCGTCGACCGCGACGGCATCGCGATCGTCACGAGCGATGACGACCAGTCGTCCGTCGGTTCGTCATACGCCTCCCGCCCCGAGATCGCGGCCGCACTGGGTGGGGCGGTTCAGACCGGCAGCCGGTTCTCCCAGACCCTCGGCGTGCAACTGCTCTACGTGGCCGTGCCGGTGTTCAACGGCGAGAACGTGCTCGGCGCCGTGCGCCTCACCTATCCCGAGCAGGAGGTGACGGATGCCGTCACGCGCCAGCTCTGGACGCTCGGCTGGGTGGCCCTCACGACCGTGCTGCTGGCCGGGATCGTCGGCTACATCATCTCCACGAGTGTCACCCGGCGCCTGCGCTTCCTGCGTCGCACGACCGAGCAGCTCGCCCAGGGCGACCTGAGTGCGCGCGCGGATGCGAGTGCCGGCGCGCCCGAGATCCGCTCCCTTTCCACCTCCTTCAACCGCATGGCGGACCGGCTCGAGGCCCTCATCGATCAGCAGCGCTCCTTCGCCGGGGATGCCTCGCACCAGTTGCGCACGCCCCTCACCGCCCTGCGCCTCCGTCTCGAACGCGCCCGTGGGCTGCTCGCCACCGACCCCGCTCTCGCGGCCGAACGACTCGCGGATGCCGAGGCGGAGACCGACCGGCTGCTCGAGATCATCGAGGGGCTGCTCATGCTCAACCGGGCCGAGGGGCGGGTGTCGCCCGCCGTACCGGTCGACCTCGCGGCCGAGGCCCGGGCGCGGGTGGAGCAGTGGAGCGCGCTCGGCAGCGAACTCGGGGTCACGCTCGTCGTCGACGCGCCAGAGCGGGCGATTGTGCTGGCGGCCGAGAGCGCCGCCGATCAGGTGCTCGACAACTACCTCGACAACGCGATCTCAGTGAGCCCACCCGGCTCCACGGTGGCGGTACGCGTCACCGTCGAGGGTGCCCAGACCCGCATGCAGGTCGCCGATCGCGGGCCCGGGATGACGGTCGAGGAGTGCGAGCACGCCTTCGAGCGGTTCTGGCGCGGCACCCTCGACCGCAGCGGCAGCGGACTCGGACTCGCCATCGTCGCCCAGCTGATGACGGCGAGCGGAGGGTCAGCCTCCCTCACCCCCCGGCCCGGCGGCGGCGTCGTGGCGATGGCGGTCTTCGACTCGGCGTAGGGTGGGGCCGTGGCATCCGAAAAGACCCGCTGGGCCGGACTCGTCTTCATCAGCGTCGCCGTCGCTCTCATCATCGTCGACTCGACCATCGTCAACGTCGCGATCCCCTCGATCGTCGACGACCTGGGCATCTCCTCGACCCAGGTGCAGTGGGTTCAGGAGAGCTACACGCTCGTCTTCGCCTCCCTGCTGCTCGTGTTCGGCACGCTCGCCGACCGCTACGGCCGCCGCCTCGTCACCCTCGTCGGTGTCGCGCTTTTCGCGCTCTCCTCGATCGCCGCCGCCCTGGCTCCGTCGGGCGAGCTGCTGATCGCGTCCCGTCTCGTGCAGGGCGTCGGCGGAGCGATGATCCTCACGGCATCCCTCTCGATCATCAATGCCACCTTCCGTGGCAAGGAGCGCGCGATCGCGTTCGCGGTCTGGGGTTCCACGATCGGCGGCATGGCGGCCGTCGGCCCGCTGCTCGGCGGCTGGCTCACGACCTACTTCTCGTGGCGCTGGGCCTTCGGCATCAACGTGCCGCTCGGCATCATCATCATCATCGGCATCCTCATCACGGTCGCCGAGTCGCGCGAGCAGGGCGAGCCCCGCCGCGTGGATGTCGTGGGCGCGCTGCTCTCCGTCGTGCTGTTCGGCTCGCTCGTCTTCGGTCTCATCGAGGGACGCACCTACGGCTGGTGGCTCAGCGACTCCCCGCCGTCGTTCTGGACGCTCGACGTCTCGCCGATCCCGTTCATCTTCGCGGTCACCCTCGTCGCGCTCGCCGCGTTCATCGCGTGGGGTCTGCGTCGCGAGAAGCAGGGCAAGTCCACGATGCTCGCGTTCGGGCTGCTGCGCATCCCCTCGTTCCGCAACGGCAACATCGCGGCACTCATCGTGTCGCTCGGCGAGTTCGGGCTCATCCTCTCGCTGCCGCTCTGGCTGCAGAACGTGCTCGGCTACGACGCGCTCCAGTCGGGCCTGATCATCCTCGCCCTCGCGATCGGCTCGTTCGTCGCGAGCGGCTTCGCCGGCGCCTTCGGCAACAAGGTCTCCCCCGTCACGATCGTGCGGGTCGGCATCATCGCCGAGGTGATCGGCATCGTCATCGTCGCCCTCAACATCACGCCGGCCGCGCAGTGGTGGCAGATCGTTCCCGGCATCTTCATCTACGGCTTCGGCGTGGGCCTGGCGACTGCCCAGCTCACCAGCGTGATCCTCAAGGATGTGCCCCTCGACCAGAGCGGGCAGGGCTCGGGAACGCAGAGCACCTCCCGCCAGGTCGGCTCGGCGCTCGGCATCGCGATCCTCGGCACGATCCTCTTCACGAGCCTCGGCGCCGGCCTCCAGGCCAAGCTCGACGCCCGCCCCGAGGTCCCCGCCGCTGCCGCGACCCAGATCGTCAACGCCGTCGTCGACTCCGCCGGTGGCGCGATCCCGGGTCTCGACGCCCAGTCGGCGGATGTCGCGGCAGATGCCCGCCAGGCCTTCAGCGACGCCACCCGCCTCGGCGCCTTCTCGGCCGCCGGATTCCTCGCCCTCGGCTTCCTCGCGACCCTCCGCCTCACCGGCTCGGGTCGCCGCGAGGAGCAGCTGGAGCAGTAGGGCGCGCGCCCCCACTCAACTCGCGAGATCGCCAGTTTTGTGGGTGTTCGCGCGAGCAGACCCGCAGTTTTGGCGATCTCGCGTGGTTACCTTGCGGGATACCTCAGCGCGTCGCCCTCGAGTGCGGCCACGGCGTCCAGGATGGCGTCACGCCCAAGTTCGAGATCAATGTGCTCGCCGTAGATCTCGTCCGACTCCAAGCTCCCGTCCATCGACACGAATGAGAGGTGGACGCGGATGATCGCGCTCTCGTCCGACGGGAACGCGGCGACCGAGAACGCGACGTTCGGCTCGACGAAGGTGATGGCATCCTTGGCGTGGTGGTCGTAGGTCACCGCCGTCACGACCTGCACTTCTCGCGCGGCGACGCGCAAGAACCACCCCGCGAGCGCCCGAAGCTCCGATGTCAGGAGACAGCGGTCGATCGATGTCCAACGTGCTGCATCCGTCTCGGCATGGAGTTTCACCATCAGCCAGTTTGCGTCGTATGGGTCGGTCTGGGCCATGACACTCGGGAACTGGTAGCCGAGCACGGTCAGGTTGAAGCGCGACGACTCCGTGACCAGTCGCATGACACCCCCCTCGGCTCGGCTCGGGTTACTCGTGGGTGAGGTTTCGATACGCCGCTGCGCGCGGCTACTCAACCCGCGGCCTTGCGCACCGCCTTCGCGGGGGCCTGCTCCGCGACCGGCGCGGTTCCCGATGCCCTCAGCTCGCGGTAGTACTCCATCGCCTCGTCCTGGCGCTCCTTCTCGGCGCCGAGGGCGATCGGGGCGCCGATGTGCTCGGGCGTGAACTCGAACGCGGCGACGAGCGGCAGCGCGTGCTCGCGCAGGCGCGGCAGCAGGCGGTCGTCGATGTAGCTCGTCACGGCCATAGCGCGCTGGCCCGAGATGCGGCCGTGGATGAGGTACCACGCGGCGTGCTTCTCGATCAGGCCGAGGCCGAACAGATCGCGCAACCAGGTGAGAACCTGCTTGGTGCCCTCGTGCTCGATGCGCTCCACGGCATCGGTGAAGGCCTCCCACTGCAGCAGCTCGCCGTGCGCGCGAGCGGCCTCGATGAGGGCGTTCTGGTTGCTGTTGAACAGCTGCGCCGCCTCCATCTTGGGCAGCTTGGTCGCGCCGCGGAGGCGCGCCGCGATCTCGGCGACCATCGTCTCGACCCGGTCGGTGAGCAGCTGGCGCTGCGCGTCCGCATCCCGGATGTAGCCCACGCTGCGCGCGGTCGAGCCGAAGTCGACGACGGCCTGAGCGAGCTTGCGCAGCCCGGTGCGGTTGATCGCGGCATCCCCCACCTGATCGGCGACGTACTGGGCCATCGCGCCCGCGTCGGCGCCGGCGAACTTCTTCGAGTAGTCGGTGAGCAGACGCTTGGCGACGAGCTGCAGCAGCACGTTGTTGTCGCCCTCGAAGGTCGCGTAGATGTCGAGGTCGGCCCGCAGGCTCGTGAGGCGGTTCTCGGCGAGGAAGCCGTTGCCGCCGCAGGCCTCGCGCGCCTCCTGCACGATGTCGAGTGCGGCCCACGTCGAGAGCGGCTTGAGCGCCGCCGCGAGAGTCTCGAGGTCCTGGCGATCGGCGTCGGTGTCGTGGGCACCGCTGAACACGTCATGGAACTTCTCGAGGAACACCTCGTGCGCGAACGACATCGCGTACGTGGTCGCGAGGCGCGGGAGCAGTCGGCGCTGGTGGCGCTGGTAGTCGAGGATGACCTCCTCCTCGGTGTCGCTCGCCGCCGTGAACTGACGGCGCTGGGAGCCGTAGCTGATCGCGATCGTCAGCGCGAGCTTCGAGGCGACCGTCGCCGCGCCGTCGAGCGACACGCGACCCTGCACGAGGGTGCCGAGCATCGTGAAGAAGCGGCGTCCCGGGCTCGCGATCGGCGACGAGTACGTGCCGTCCTCGGCGACGTCCCCGTAGCGGTTGAGCAGGTTGGTGCGGGGGATGCGCACCTGAGTGAAGTGCAAGCGCCCGTTGTCGATGCCGTTGAGACCGCCCTTGAGCCCGTCATCCTCGCCGCCGACGCCGGGGAGGAAGTTCTTCTTGGTGTCGCGGATCGGCACGTAGAACGCGTGCACCCCGTGGTTGACGCCCTTCGTGATGAGCTGCGCGAACACGACCGCGGCCTCGCCGTGGAGGGCCGCGTTGCCGAGATAGTCCTTCCACGCCGCCCGGAACGGGGTGTGGATGACGAACTCACCGGTGGCCTCGTCGAAGGTGGCCGTGGTGCCGATCGCCGAGACATCCGAGCCATGGCCCGTCTCGGTCATCGCGAAGGCACCCGGGATATCGAGGCTCATGATTCCGGGCAGCCACTTCTCGTGGTGCGGGGCGGTGCCGAGGTGCATGACGGCGGCCCCGAACAGACCCCACTGCACTCCCGACTTGATCTGCAGTGACGGGTCGGCGAGGATCAGCTCCTCGAATTGGGCGATGTTGCCGCCCGCGTCTTCCAGACCGCCGACGGATGCCGGGAACGCCTTGTGCACGGACTTCTCCGCGACAAGCAGCTTCAGCTGCTCGAGCACCCGCTCCCGGTGGTCGGCCATGCTCAGGCCCTCGATGCGGCGCATCTCCGGCCGGGTGACGAGCGCGCGGGACGCGCGGCGCTCGGCCGCCCAGCGGCCCATGAGCTGCTCCCCGAGGGCGGCGACGTCGATGGTGGGGGTGCTGGGGAGAGTCGCGCGCGCGGGCGCGACGGAGGAACGATCGGTGAGCTGGCTCATGGAATTCACGGTACGTCGGGCTGCCGGATGCGAGAAGTCCTCCGTCGGGAGGGTCCAAACGGTGCGCGGCAGGCCGTCCGTGGGGTTGGCGAATTCGTTTAAGGAGCGTCGCGCGGGTTGTCGGATGCCGCAGGGACGTGAGCGGCTCAGAAGGTCGAGGTGAGCCCGCCGTCGACGACGATCGTCTGCCCCGTGAGGTAGGTGTTCGTCCGGTCGGTGAGCATCGCGACGACCGGGGCGAGCTCCGAGGGCAGTGCCCCGCGACCCACCGCCAGGCGACCGCTGTCGACGTATCCCGCCCGGAACTCGGCCGTGTCCGTCTCGTCGGTGCCGTCGGCACGAAGGCTCATCGCGGTGCGCACGAAGCCCGGAGCGACCGCGTTGACGAGCACGCCGCTGCGGGCGAGATCGAGGGATGCCGACCGCGTCGCCGCCTCGAGCCCCGCCTTCGCGACGTCATACGCGAGCGAGGCGGGCTGGGCGAAGCGCGCGTGCACGCTCGTGATGTTGACGATGCGACCGAACCCGCGTTCGACCATGCCCGGCGTCGTCAGCCTCATCAGGTCGAGCGGCGCGTCGAGGTTCACCGACCAGACCGGGCGCCAGTCGTCGAACCCCGAGTCGTGGATCGACCCGGTGCGGTAGATCCCCGCCACGTTCACGAGCACATCGATCCCGCCGAGGCGGCGGGTGGCTTCCTCGACGGCGCGCGCGCGATCGCCGGGGTCGGCGAGCTCCGCGACGATCGTCTCCGGGGCCTCCTCGCGGTCGATGCCGACGACCTCGTCCCCACGCACCCGCAGGTGAGCGGCGATCGCCGCTCCGATGCCGTTGGATGCCCCGGTCACGAGGGTGCGCAGGGCCGGCTTCTCCGTCATGGACTCTCCTCGGTGCTGGGCAGTACGGCGGCATCGAGCCACTCGACGGCCAGGGTCGTGCTCCACGTCAGCGACCCGCCGGGCTCGAGCCAGACGGTGCCATCGGCGAGAGCGGTTCCTCGGCCATGGGGCGCCGACGTGGGTTCGATGCCCAGGGCGGTGACCGAGCTGTTCCACGGCGGCTCGCTCGACCGAGCGAGTTCCTCCCACACGAGCGCGCGCGCGAGACCGGCCCACGTGATCGTCGCCGAGACGTGGGGTCCGTCGACCCGGATGCGGCAGGGTTCGACATTGACGAGCGCCGCGACCCGAGCCGGAGTCCCACGGTCGACGCGGGTCCAGTGGTCGGCCGGCGATCCAGGCCAGAGCTGCCGATCGCCGTCGGGGTTGCCGGCGTAGTCGAGGGGCGCAAGGCCGGCGCCGGGAGGGGGCGTGATCGTCAGGGCCGCGTCATCCCGGATCACGGGCGCGAGCACGTCGCCGCCGAGGATGAGGTGCTCGGCGATCACGAGCGGGCGAGGAACGGCGCCATCGTTGACGGCGGTCGTCGAGACCTGCGCTCCGGTGTCGGTGAGCTGCCAGGTGCGCCGGGCGGTCAAGGAGTGCTCGTCGGCCCACTCGAGCTCGACCCGATCGTCCTCGATGGCCGTGACCTGCCACGGCGCCTGTGACGCGACCCCGTGGAATCCCTGCGGCCAGGACGACTGCGCGTCGACCTCGCCCGCGCTCGGAAAGCATAGCTGCCATCCACCGCGCCAGCGGTCGACCCACTCGTCCTCGCCGCGAGCGGCGGGCGCGGGCGGCCGATCGCGGGCCCACGGCGTCGCCGCGAGAACGTCCCGGCCGTCGACCCGCAACCTGGACAGCACGCCACCCTCACCGGGGATGACGACAGCCTTGACCCCGGGACGCTCGAGCGTGACGGCCTGGGTGTCGATCATCACTCGCGCTCAGCCCACCGCGGGCTTGGTGGTTCTCAACTCGAGCAGCGCCTTGGCGAGCGCGTTCTTGCCGTCGAGCACGACGGTGAGCATCGCCTCGGCCGCCGCCTCCCCGTTGCCGCGGTCGATCGCGCGGAACACCGCGGCATGACTCTCCGCGTCGTGCACCAGCTCGTCGGTCTTGTTCGTGGCATCGTGCTGCACGTTGAAGGTGAGGTACATGAAGTCGGCGACGACCGCGCCGAACTGCCGGAGCAGCACGTTGTGCGACGCGGCGTACACCGCGAGATGGAACTCGACGTCGGCGTGGTCGTACGCCTCGCGGTCGTCGGGGTTGGTCGTCATGCCCTGGAGCGCGTCGTCGATGCGCTGCAGATCATCCATGGATGCCCGGCCGGAGGCAAGGCGCGCCGCCGCGGGCTCCAGGATCTGGCGCAGCTCGACGAGGTCGCGCATCACCTCCTCGCCCCGGCCCGCTTCGCTGTGCCAGCGGAGCAGGTCGGAGTCGAACACGTTCCACAGCTCGGGCTGCCGAACGCGGGTTCCGACCTTCTGACGGATGTCGACCAGCCCCTTGGCGGCAAGAACGCGCATCGCCTCGCGCACGGAGGTGCGGCTCACGCCGTACTCGTCGGACAGCTCGGACTCCTTCGGCAGGAGCATCCCCGGCGCGTACACCCCGCCGATGATCTGAAGGCCCACGCCGTCGATGACGCGCCCTTGAAGCCCGCGCATCGCATACCCGGACGAACGATCCGGATCGGGGAGAGCATCCGCCACGATCGACCTCCTTCTCGGCGCCCCAGCATTCGCCGGCCGCGGTGGATGCACGCTAGCCCTGCGAAAGCGTCTGCCCCACCCTATTCTGCAAACCGGGCTCGTCGTGCGGGGTGCCGCTGAGGAAGAACGGCTCGTTGTCGATGCGGATCTCGACGGTGCGCAGGTAGGGTTCGAGGCCCGCGAGGCTGACCTCGATGCCGAGGCCCGGCGCATCCGGCGCCCGAACCTCTCCGTTGGAGTCGAGGGTGATGTGATTGGCCGACAGGTCGAGGGCGACCTGCTTGGGCTCGACCGGGTACTCGCAGATGCGGTGGTCGGTGAGTCCCGCGAAGGGCTGGAGGGATGCCGAGAGCGCCAGGTGGGATGTGAACGTGTGGTTGACGTACGTGACCCCCCGCGCGACCGCGTGGTCCGCGACCGCCTTCGCGGCGCCGATGCCGCCGATGCGGGCCGCATCGACCTGGATGAAACTCACTCCGCCGTAGTCGATGAGGTTGGTCGCCATGTGTACGGTGTGCGCCCCCTCGCCGCCGGCGATCCCGACGGTCGTCGCGCGGCGCGCCAGCTCGGCATGCGCAACGTAGGCGTGCGGGAGGAACGGCTCCTCGAGCCATGTCGCATGCGCGGTCTCCAGGGCCGCGAGTCGTGAGGCCGCAGCCTCCAGGTCGTCGCCCCAGATCTGGCCGGCATCGATGAGCAGTTGGGCGTCGTCACCGAGGCCCTCCCGTGCCGCCGCGACGTGATCGGCATCGTCGGCGACCGACCCGGTGCCGTAGCTGCCCCAGCCGAACTTCACCGCGCGGAAGCCGTTGGACCGAGCCAGTCGTGCGCGCTCGAAGGTGTCCTGCGGAGTGTCTCCCATGAGCATCGACGCGTAGGGCAGCTTAGGGGCCGACTGGGTGTACCCGAGGAGGCGCCACACGGGCTCCTCCTTGGCCTTGCCGAGGAGATCCCACAGCGCGATCTCGATTCCCGACCACGTGTGGGCCGCCTGCAGGAGGTCCATGCTGTTGCGGGCGACGAGCTGCGAGATCCGGGCGATGTCGGCGGGACCATCGAGACGCTCGCCGAGAACCGACGCCGAGACCGGCTGGCACACGCCGTGCGACCGTGGCGTCACGAAGGCGGCGATCGAGGTGAGGGGTGACGCCTCGCACTCGCCCCAGCCGACATAGCCGTCGGCGGTGACCCGCACGAGAAGCGCGTCCTGACTGCCGTCCGCCTCGAGGGTGATCTCGGGCATCGAAGCGTAGAAGAGGTCGACGGTGTCAATTCTCATTAGCCGCAGTGCTCGCCTTCGCCATGGTGACCGATGTCACGAGGATGCCCGCGCCCATCGATCCGAGCGGACCCGGGATCGCCACAGCGCGATGCAGTCATTGATCATACGTTACCGCCAAGTCGACGCGCGAGTGCCATAACGGATTGGAGAAGATTCTTGCGCTGGGGGGTCCTACGTATGATCTAATGGCGTAACGAACATGGCTCGGCCATGACGCACAGAATGGGACAAGGATGTCGCAGTCGAACTGGGCTCACCTGACGCCCCGCGCTTTTGCGCCCTCTCTCCGCACCATGCCCGTGCGATCGTCCCCGTCTTCGGCTGGCTCCCTTGCCCGCCCGAAGCTCGCCCCTATCGGTACGACGCGACGACGCGCCGGCTCGATGGATGCGAACCACAACTCGCTCGGGATCCCTCGCGCGAGCGGTCAGCCAGGAAGGAAAATGCAATGAACAAGAGAAAAGTGGGGGCGCTCGTCCTCACCGCGAGCGTCTTCGTGGGACTCACTGCGTGTGCGCCTGCGGCAGATTCAGGATCACAGACCTTGCTGGTGTGGGACACCGGCATCCTCGGGCGCACGATCGAGGGCACCAGCGAACCGGACCTCGAGAACTCGTTCATCGACCAGATGGCGGCGGCGTTCATGGAGGCCAACCCGGGTACCACCATCGAGGTGGTGCAGCAGGGTGGCGACATCACCGCGAACAGCGCGCAGTTCCAGGCGGCATCGATCGCCGGTGACGGCCCCGACGTGCGCATCCAGTACGCGGGTGGGCCGACGATCTCGTTCGCCGACTTCTTCACCGACCTCGAGCCGCTCCTCACCCCGGAGATCATCGACTCGATGGCCGGCTTCAACGTGAACCGCGAAGGGTTCAAGGCTGACGGTCGCATGCTCGGCATGCCGTACGGCGCGGGCAACCTCTTCACCGTGTTCCAGAACCACGCGGTGCTCGAAGAGGCCGGACTCGACCCCGCCAACCCGCCCACGACGTGGGAGGAGCTCATCGCCAACGGCCAGCAGGTCGTCGACAACACCGACAAGAACGGCTTCTGGGCCGCGAACCTCGAGGGCTACGTCGGCGCGTGGATGATTTCGGCGCTCGTCGGTGGCGAGCTCGGCGAGTCGGTCTTCACCCAGATGTACGCCGGTGAGATCCCGGTGGATGACCCCGCCATGGTCAAGGCCTACGAGGCCTTCGCCGCGTGGGGCGCCAGCGGCCTCACCAACCCCGACGCAGGCCAGGTGTCGAACGGCGAGTCCACCGCGGGCTTCGTCAACGGCAGCAGCGCCTACTACCTCGTCGGCAGCTGGGAGAACAACAACATGCTCGACGCCTTCGGCGAAGACGGCGTGAGCTCGTTCTTCATCCCGACCCTCGAGGGATCGCCGTACCCGAAGATCGGTGCGGGCGGCCCGGAGATCGCGATCTCGGTCACCGAGTACAGCGAGAACAAGGAGCTCGCATCGAAGTTCCTCCAGTTCCTCGCGGAGCCGGCCAACCAGGACCGCTTCGTGGAGCTGTACCAGACGCAGGGCTCGAACCACAAGGACGGTGACCCCTCGAAGATCCAGAACCCGCTGCTGCGCCAGCAGTTCGAGCAGCTCGCGCTGTCCACCGATGGCGTCACCTTCGCGTTCGACAGCGTGATGCCGCAGGCCACGATCGACCTGTTCTACCGCGTGAACGCCGGAGTCTTCCTCGGCAGCATCACGCCGGAGGACGCGGTCGCGCAGCTCAAGGCCTCGTACGAGACCGAGATCGCGAACCAGTGACCTCACCCTCAGTGACCGCGCCCGTGGGCGTCGCTTCGGCGGCGTCCACGGGCGGGGTCGCCCCCCGCAAGCCCGGAGGCATCCGCCGGCGCGACCGCATCGTCGGTCTCTTCGCGGTGCTTCCGGCCTTGCTCATCGTGGTCGGGTTCATGGCGTTCCCCGTCGCCTTCGCCCTCTTCATCTCGTTCACCAAGACGAACGGCCTCAAGTTCGAGTTCCGTGGGTTCGACAACTACATCGCGCTGCTCGTCGACCCGATCGTGCACCAGGTCTTCTTCAACAATCTCAAGTTCCTGATCTCGGTACCTCTGGTCATCTTCGTGGCCCTCATCGTCTCGGTTCTGCTCTTCGAGCGCGTGCGCGGGTGGAAGTACTTCCGGGTCATCTTCTTCCTGCCGAACGTGCTCTCCGTCGCCGTCATCGGCATCATGTTCCGCAACGCCTTCGGCTACTACGGCGGCGTCAACCAGGCTTTGGGACTCTTCGGCATCGAGCCCGTGCAGTTCTTCACGAACGGCTCGACGGCCATCGCGATCATCATCGTCGCCCTCGTGTGGGCCGGGTTCGGCTACCAGTCACTCCTGCTCCTCGCCGGCCTCACCTCGATCAACCCCGCCGTCTTCGAAGCCGCGGCGATCGACGGGGCCGGCTGGTGGCAGCGGCTCTGGTACATCACGCTGCCCAACATCCGCCGCGTTCTCGGCTTCGTCTTCATCATCAACGTGCTGTACACGTTCTCCTCCCTGTTCGGGTTCATCTTCGTCATGACGGCCGGGGGACCCGGCTTCGATACGACGACGATCGACTACCTCGTGTACCTCAAGGCCTTCTCGTCGACCAACCTCGGCTCGGGGGCGGCGCTCGCCGTCATCCTGTTCCTGTTCATCGGCATCCTCACCCTGATCCAGAACCGCGTGTTCAAGCTGAGTCAAGAGGACTGATCGTGGAGAAGGAAGAAGAAGTCGTCGTCAGCAAGCGCATCTCCGCGGGCCGCGGTCAGTGGGTGATCTTCGCGGTGCTCCTCGTGGTCGCGTCCACGATCGTCTACCCGCTCTACTTCGTGATCATCACGTCGCTGCGCCCCAACGCCGACTACCTGCAGAACCCCTTCGGGCTTCCCGGGATCTGGACTTTCGAGAACTACGCTCGCCTCGCCGATCAGTACGGCATCCTTCAGGCCTTCTTCAACAGCGTGTTCGTGAGTTCCGTCTCGGTCGCGGTGATCCTGGTGCTCGCCTCGCTCGCGGGTTACGCGCTCGCGAAGCTCCCCGTGCCCGGCACCAAGTTCATCACGGCCACGTTCGTGTCGGTCATGCTCATCCCCGGACCGGTGCTGATCATCCCGATCTATGTCATGCTCGCGCGGCTGGAGCTCGTCGGGAGCTTCGCCGGCCTGATCCTCGTGTACATCGCGACCGGCCTGCCCTTCGCGACGTTCTTCCTCACCCTGTCGTTCCGCGGCATCCCCGACGAGGTCATCGAAGCGGCGCGCATCGACGGGGCCGGCTTCTTCCGCATCATGTGGTCGATCGTGCGGCCGATGGGATCGAGCGGACTCGCGACCCTCGCCGTTCTTCAGTTCCTCGGAACGTGGAACGAGCTGATCTTCGCCTACATCCTCATCCCCAAGGAGTCGATGCGCCTGCTGACCCCGCAGCTCGCGAACATCGGGGAACGCTTCCTCACCGACCAGCCGCTCGTCTCCGCGGGACTCTTCATCACGGCGTCGGTGCCGCTCATCCTGCTGGCCTTCGCGTCGAAGTACATCATGCAGGGCCTCCAGGTCGGCGTGAGCCGGTAGTGCGGTCTCGTCGATGACGGAACAGCTCGACCTCGATACCGGGGTGTCCGGAATCCGCGTGCGCTTCACCCCGACGGAGAGGTTCACGTTCGGCGCCTTCGTCGACTGCAACATGGCCGCGGCGTGGGTGGGCGACACCTTCCGCATCTTCCCCGGAAAGTACGGCGAGGATCCGGTGTGGGGCGATGGGTCCGAGCTCAAGGTGGGTGAGGGCGCCACCGTGAGCGAGGCGTTCTCCCGCCGGCCGCACGAGTTCATCACTCCCGCACTTCCCCCCAACACCCCGCCGGGGTCGCCCGGGCTCCACGGCGCCGTGTGGTTCGAGACCGTGTACCAACTGCCGAGCGACCCCACGGGCCGCACGCTGTACGCCCTGTACCACAACGAGAACTACCCGGAGACCCTGCCGTTCGACGCGCACACCGGCGCGGGCCTGAGCGACGTCGACTGGCCCCCGGGGCTCAAGGGGGATGAGTCGGTGCAGGCGGTGCCGCGGATCGGCATCATGCGCTCGAACGATGGCGGGATGACGTGGGACGACCGCGGCATCCTCATCGAGGACCGGGATGACCGGATGATCCGCCTCCCCGTCAACCGCAACTACTGCTTCCCGGGGGGAGTCGGCGACCCGAGCGCGGTCGCCAGCGGTGACCACCTCTACGTCTTCTACGGCGAGTACGCCTACCCGACCTCGTGGTCGGCCGAGACCTGGGACCGCGACGTGGAGGCGAGCGGACAGTGCGTGAGCGTCGCGCGCATCCCCTTGGCTCAGTTGGATGACCCCACCGGTGCCGCGCGGCGCTGGGGCGGCACGGCGTTCGATGTCGCGTGGGATGGCGCCGGCTCCCCGATCCGCAGCCTGCAGATCGCGCCGAAGGACGGCGGGGGTGCCGTCTCCCAGGGCGACGAGCAGTACTACTGGGGCCCCTCGGTGAGCTGGAACGAGCACCTCGAGTGCTGGATCATGCTCCTCGGTCGCGTGGACGGCAGCTTCTGGGTGGGCGACAGCCTGTTCCTCTCGGTCAACCCCCACCGCGACCTCGGCGAGGGCGACAACGCCCAAGCCTGGTCGACCCCGCAGCGCATCGTGCATCGTCCCGGACACACGCTCTGGTACCCGTCACTCCAGCCCACCGACTCGCCGGAGGACATCGCCGCCCGACGCACGTGCACGCGAATCGGTCGCGAAGCCCGGCTGTTCTTCAAGGACATGGCCGGCGACGAGCACGTCTACATCAGCGACTTCACGGTCACGTTCGAGCGGGAGTCGTCGGCGTAGACGGCCGACGCTGAACGACCTAGCCGAGGAACTCGGGCGGCTCGTCGAGCTCCGGCGGCTCGTCGAAGAGGGGTGGCTCGTCGAACTCGAGCGGTGCCGCCGTGGAGCGACGCGGGGTCGCGGGCGGCTCCTCGAACGACGTGACGGCCGGGCGTGCGGGCGCCTCGTCCCCGGCGACGATCGCGAGGATGGCCGAGCCGTAGGCGTCGAGCTTCTTCTCGCCGACGCCCGTGATCGTGCCGAGCTCGGCGAGCGTCGAGGGTTCGGTGACCGCGATTCCTCGCAACGTGGCATCCCCGAACACGATGTAGGCGGGAACGCCCTGCTCGCGCGCGGTCTCACTGCGCCACGCGCGCAGGCGCTCGAACAGCGGGAGCGCGCCGGTCGGCAGGTCGGCGGCGACGGCGCGCTTCGCGGCCTTCGAGGGGCGCGCCACCTCTCGGCGCAGCATGACCTTGCGGCCCCCGCCGAGCACCTCGGCACTGGCGTCGGTGAGCACGAGGATGCCGTACTCCCCCTGCACGGCGAGCAGCCCCTGCGCGAGCAGCTGGCGCACCACCCCGCGCCACTCCTGCTCGCTGAGGTCCTGACCGATTCCGAAGGTGGACAGCTGATCGTGCGAGTGCTGCCGCACCCGGTCGTTGCTCTTGCCGAGGAGGATGTCGATGAGGTGCCCGGCCCCGAAGCTCTGGTTGCGCTCGCGCTTGAGTCGCACGACCGTCGAGAGCATCTTCTGCGCCGCGACGGTGCCGTCCCACGCCTCGGGCGGGGAGAGGCACGTGTCGCAGTTGCCGCACTTCTCGCTCGTCTCGCCGAAGTAGGCGAGCAGTTGCACGCGGCGGCACTCGATCGTCTCGCACAGCGCGAGCATCGCGTCGAGGTGGGCGCCGAGGTTGCGGCGGTGGGCGAGATCGCCCTCGGACTGATCGATCATGCGGCGCTGCTGCACCACATCCTGAAGTCCGTAGGCCAGCCACGCCGTCGACGGGAGTCCGTCGCGGCCGGCGCGGCCGGTCTCCTGGTAGTAGCCCTCGACGCTCTTGGGCAGGTCGAGATGGGCGACGAAGCGCACGTCGGGCTTGTCGATCCCCATGCCGAACGCGATCGTCGCGACCATGACCATCCCGTCCTCCCGGAGGAAGCGCGCCTGGTTCGCCGAGCGCACCCGGGTGTCGAGACCGGCGTGGTAGGGCAGGGCCGGGATGCCGTTGTCGACGAGGAACTCGGCCGTCTTCTCCACCGACGCGCGGCTCAGGCAGTAGACGATGCCGGCATCCCCGGGATGCTCGGTGCGCAGCAACGAGAGCAGCTGCTGCAGCGGCTGGGCCTTCGACTCGATGCGGTACTGGATGTTCGGCCGGTCGAAGCTCGAGACGAACTGCTTCGCGCCGCCGAGGTCGAGCCGCTGCACGATCTCTTTGCGGGTGGCCGCGGTGGCCGTGGCAGTGAGGGCGATGCGGGGCACGTCGGGCCAGCGCTGGTGCAGCACCGAGAGCTCGAGGTAGTCGGGGCGGAAGTCGTGTCCCCACTGACTCACGCAGTGGGCCTCGTCGATCGCGAACAGGGCGAGGCGACCGCGGCCGAGGAGGTCGAGCGTGGATCCGACCTTGAGCCGCTCGGGGGCGAGGTACAGGAGGTCGAGCTCCCCCGCGAGGAAGGCGGACTCGACCCGCGTGCGCTCGTCGCCCGACTGGGTGGAGTTGAGGAACGCCGCGCGCGCGCCGACGGCGGCGAGGGCATCCACCTGATCCTGCATCAGGGCGATGAGCGGCGAGATGACGATGCCCGTGCCCTCGCGCACGAGGGCGGGCACCTGGTAGCACAGCGACTTGCCGCCACCGGTGGGCATGAGCACGAGGGCGTCACCGCCGGCGATGACGGTGTCGATGATCTCCTCCTGCTGGCCGCGGAAGCTCGAGTACCCGAAGGTCTTCTCGAGCACGGACAGGGCGGGAGTCATGGACTCGAGTCTACGGACGGCCGCTGACGGACCGGTCACGGCATCCACGGTGCGGTTTCGGTAGGGTGCGGGGGTGAGCATCCGGCAGCGACTCATCCGACGGCTGGCGCTGGCCTACCGCGCCCGAGGGCTGCGCCGCACCCGAGACGACGTGGCCTCGACGCTCGCCGCCGCGCGCGCGACGATCGCCCGCATCTCCTACTGCGTGCTCGTCTCCCACGACGGCGACGGGATGGACGGCCGGGTCATCCAACGGTGGCGCGAGACGGACGACTCGCTCGTGCTCTGGTTCGGCACCAGCGCGGGCTCGCGCAAGATCGAGCAGGTGCAGGCGAACCCGATTGTCACGGTGGTGTTCCAGGACCATGCCCGCACTGCAGGCGTGACCTTGCGCGGCACGATCCAGCTTGTCGACGATCCGGAGGAGCGGCGTCGCCACTTCCGATCAAGCTGGTGGGCCTTCTTCCCCGAGGGACCCGAGGGGGATGACTTCGTCGCTCTGCGGTTCGTGCCCTCGGCCGTGCAGGTCTGGGATGGCTCTCGCGGCGTGACCCCACCCCCGTTCGGACTCGCCTCCTCACGACTCGTGCGGGAGGGCGAGGGCTGGGCGCGAGCCTGAGCCGCGCTGACCCCGATCAGGGCGAGAGGCTGTCGAGCTCGTCCCGGATGCGGCGCAGGTGGTGGGGCGAGACCCGGTTGCCGGCTTCCAGCTCCGCGATGCGCACGCGCAGCGCGTTCAACTCGATCGCGTGCGGGCTCTCGCTGGGCTCCGTGCCCGGGGCCGGGTTCTTCGCGACCTCCTCGCGCGCCTGATCCATCGCGTTGATCACGATGCCGATGAGCACGTTGAGCACCGTGAACACGATGAAGAACATGTAGGAGAGGAAGTAGAGCAGCGCGAACGGGGTGACCTCGAGCCCGCCGAGGAAGTTGTCCGGGAAGTTCTCGAGCGTGAGCATCACCGTGAGCGTGAGCATCGCGGTGCCGACATTGCCCCAGCGCTCCGGCAGCGCCGCGCCGAACAGGTAGGTGCCTGCCATCGCGTAGATGAACATGAGGAAGCCGATGAGCACGGCGAGGTTGGCCAGCGGCGCCACCGACTTGATCATTGACAGCATCAGGATGCGCGCCTCGGGCAGGAAGCGGAAGATGCGCAGGATGCGCAGCAGGCGCACGAGCCGGAAGATCAGCGTCGCATCGTTGAGGAACGGGATGAGGATGACGATGAGGAAGTCGAAGACGTTCCACGGGTTGCGGAAGAACATCCACGGCTTGGTGCCATAGGAGATGAGCCGGAGCACGAGTTCGACCGTGTAGAAGATGATCGCGAACTGGTCGATCGCCGTCGCGACGGCCTCGACCGTGGGGTCGACGTCGGCGAAGGTGAGGATCGCCAGCGACGTCGCATTGGCGATGATCACCGCGATCACGACGAACTCGAACGCGTTGCCGTACATGATCCGGGCGAGCCACTGGATGCGGTACGGCGGCAGGGCCACTTCGGTGCTGCTGAACAGCCCGGGTCGGGCGGTGGCCTGGGGGGTGAGGTCGCTCTCGATCACGCTAGCGAGAGTAGCGGGTCACGCGTGTGGATGCAGACGCGGGAGCCGGGCCGTCCATGGGCCCGGCTCCCGCATCCCGCTAGAAGGCCAGCACCAGGAACGGGTTCGAGGTCGAGCCGCCCAGCTGGTCGTTGCCGAGGTAGCGCACCGTCAGCAGGTGGATGCCACGGCCGAGGCTCGGGACGGTGACCGTGACACGGCCGTTCGCTCCGACGGTCGCGGTCGCCACCTGGGTGCGCCCGTTGAACACGGCGACCTGGCCCGTGGCCGGGACACCGTTCTCACCGCGCACGAGCGCGTTCACCGTGACCGGCGCGCCCGCCCGAACGAACAGCTGGGACGCCGCGGCGAACGTGACCGACTCGAGCTTGGCTACCGTGAGCGCGCCGCTCGTCGCGGAGGCATCCACGAAGTCGACCTTGCTCGCCGTCACGCGCACCGTGATCGTCGCGCCAGCATCCGCGGTGACGAGCCGGTAGCTCGCCGCCGTGGCTCCGGGGATGTCGACCCCGTTGCGCAGCCACTGGAAGGCCAGCGTCGGGGTCTCGACGCTCCAGGTGCCACCGGTCGCGGTGAGGGTGCGGCCGACCTTCGGGTTTCCGGTGATCGTGGGCAGAGCCACGTTCGTGATCGGCGAGGGGATGAAGGTGGTCGTGATCGGCACGTCGATCGACGTTCCGGTCTCCGGCACGGACACCGTGAGGGGCAGGACGCCCGCGCGGGTTCCCGCCGGGACCGTGATCGTGACCGTGGCGCGGCCGACCTCGTCCGTGGTGTCGACGATGGAGGGGTCGATCACGGCGCTGCCGAGCGTCGTGCCTCCGGCGCTGACGACCGCGGTTCCGGCGCGGGCGCCGTCCCGGGTGAAGAGCAGCGACGAGAGCGTGAGGGTGACGGAGTCACCGGCGCTGTACCCATCGGCGTCGGGCGCGGAGAGCACGACGCCCACGGCGCGCTGCTGGTAGTCGGGCGATGCGACCGGGTTGGCGACGAAGTACTCGACCATGCTCCCCAGGTCGATCTTGCCCGAGTCCGCCTTGTTGGCGCCGCCGACGAATGCCGTGAAGTTGTCGCCACCTGCGGAGAGGAACGAGTTGGCGACGACCTGGAAGACCTGCCCGGGGGCCGCGAGAGCGCCCTGGACGTAGATCGACCGGATGCGGTTGCCCGCGGGGGCCGTCGGGTCGTAGGTGTACTCGAGGGTGTTCGAGACACCGAGGTGCAGGATCGGACGGCTCGCGCCGGTCGGCTGCCACTGCTGCTCGAGCACGGCCTTGACCTGCTCGGTCGTGAGGTCCATCACGACGAGGGTGTTGGCGAAGGGCTGCACGCCGGCGGCCTCCTGATACGTCACGACGCCCGTGCCGTCCCCGGGGACCGTGGCATTGAGCGCGTACTTGAGGTCGGCGCGCAGGCCGCCCGGGTTCATGAACGCGATGTCGGTGCCCTTGTCCTGCGTGGCCCACAGCTGCACGTCCGCGACGAAGTTGCCGAGCGTCGACTCCGCACCGCGGTTCTCCGCGTTGGAGGTCTGGATGCCGCGGTTGAAGTCGGCCGTGATGTCGCCGACCTTCACCGAGCCGGCCACGCGGGAGATCGCCACGGCCGACGCGACGATCGCGGCGACCTCGGGGTCGGGGGTGAAGCCGGTGAGCGGCAGCACCTCGGCGCCGATGCTGAGGATGGCGCCCGTGGTCGGGTCGACCGAGAGGTCGAGGTGACCATAGCGCTCGCCGTACTGGCCCGACGAGTAGACCGGGCGGGTGCGGTCGGTGCCGGCGATCGGGATGTCGAAGTCGTAGGCCAGGTGGGTGTGGCCGGAGATGATCGCGTCGATGTTCGCGTTGGCGCCGTTGACGATCTGGCCGAAGCGCGACCCGTCCGTGGCGGAAGCCACGGTCGCGGTGGCGGCGCCCTCGTGCACGAGCAGGATGACGACATCCGCCTCGCCATTGGCGTCGTTGCCGTCGCTGAGCTGGTCCGCGACCCGGTTGATCTCGGGCACGACCGGGCGCACCTGGAGGGTCGAGATGCCGGCCGGGCTCACGAGGCTCGGGAGCTCATCCGTGACCGCGCCGACGAAGCCGACCGTGACATCCCCGTACTGCTTGAGGCTGTACTCCTGGTACGCGGGGGCGCCGGTCGTGGTGTCGTAGAGGTTGGCCGCGAGGTAGTCCCAGTTCGCGGCGGGGAGCACGCGACCGTCGAAGTCGGAGCGCCCGAGGTCGAGCTCGTGGTTGCCGAGCGAGCTCACCTCGAGGCCGATCTCGTTGAGCGCGTCGATCGTGGGCTGGTCCTGCTGGATGTACGACGTGAAGGTCGACGCCCCGATGAGGTCGCCCGCGGCGACGAACGCCGTGTTGGGGTTGGCCGCGCGGTAGGAGTTCACCATGCCGCCGAGCACCGCCGCTCCGGCCGCAGGCGCCGACGCCTCGAGGCGACCGTGGAAGTCGTTGACGGAGACGATGTCGATGTCGACGGGGTCGGCGGCGTTGGCCGCCGGCATCCCGAGGCCCGAGAGGGCGAGCGCGATGATCGCCGTGGGGGCGATCACGCGAGAGATCCTGGTCATGAGGACGAGACTCCTAACGAGAGGTGAACGGTCGGTATACCCCCGTTCAGGGGGGATTCGAGGCGAGCCTACGGTGAGAGTTCGAACCCGTCGAGGGTGGGCACCCGATCGTCAGCGACCCGACTCCGGTCGTTCACCAGTAGCGTTGAGCCTCGTGTTCATCGTCATCATCGGCCTCGCCAGCGCGCTCGTCTACGGGTCGGCCGACTTCTTCGGCGGCCTCGCCGCGCGGCGGCTCGGGGCGATCCGCACGACCGCGATCGGGGCGGCGATCGGCCTCGTCGTGCTGTTCCTGGCTCTGCCGATCACCGGCGGCGTCTGGTCGACGGATGCCGTGGTGCTCGGCGCGATCACCGGCGTCGTCGGGGCGATCGCCATCGGCCTGCTCTACGCCTGCCTCGCGATCGGGCCGATGAGCATCCTCTCGCCGCTCACGGCGGTGATCTCGGCGATCGTGCCGCTCACGGCCGGGCTGATCCGCGGCGAGCGCCTCGGCACGATCGGCGTCGTGGCCATCGTGCTCGCCCTCGTCGCCGTCGTGCTCGTGGGGTTCGTACCGGAGAAGGGGGCCGTGCGGCCGAGCCTGCGCGGCATCCTCATGGCCATCGGCGCGGGCACCGCGATCGGCGTCTTTCTCATCATCATCGATCTGACCCCGGATGACTCGGGTGTCATCCCGCTCATCGCGAACCGGGCCGTCAATGCCGCCATCATGTTCTCGGTCGTCGTGGTCCTCGCGCTCGTCGCGCGGCGTCGCGGCGTGATCGCCGAACGGCTCCCGGCTGAGGAGCGCCGCTCGGCACTGTGGTTCGCCCTGGCCTGCGGTGTGCTCGACGCCATCGCCAACATCGGGCTGCTACTGGGTCTGCGTCTCGGGGAGCTCTCGGTGCTCTCCGTGCTCACCGCGCTCTACCCGGCGGGCACGATCCTGCTCGCGGCTCTCGTGCTGCGGGAACGCATCGCCCCCGTGCAGTACGTCGGGCTGGCGCTCGCCCTCGTGGCGAGCGCGATGCTCGCCCTCGCGTAGGCGCCATCACGCCTGCGGCGCTCAGATCACGTAGAAGGCGTCGGACGGCGCAGTCTTGCGCGGACGAGCCGTGGCCGGCATCCCCACGACGACACTGTTCTCCGGAGCGCTCGACAGCACGACGGCACCCGCGCCGACGACGCTGTGGTGCCCGATCGTGATCGGCCCGAGGATCGTCGCGCCCGCCCCGATCACCACGTGGTCGCCGATGGTGGGATGCCGCTTGCCCTTCGTGGAGCTCGTTCCACCGAGCGTCACCCCGTGGTAGATCAGCACGTCGTCGCCGACGACCGCAGTCTCACCGATGACGACCCCCATCCCATGGTCGATGAAGAGGCGCCGACCGATCGTCGCGCCCGGATGGATCTCGATCCCGGTCCAGAACCGGGTGGACTGCGATACCACGCGCGCGAGAAGGAACGCCCGCCACCGCCAGAGGCGGTGCGCGACGCGGTACCCCCAGACGGCATGCAGGCCGGAGTAAGTCAGCCACACCTCGAACGCCGAGCGTGCGGCCGGGTCGCGACGCCGCGCATTGGCGACGTCCTCACGGATCATCAGTCGACCAGGTCCTCGTACAGCACCGTCGACAGGTAGCGCTCGCCGTAGCTGGCCACGATCACGACGATCGTCTTGCCGGCGTTCTCGGGACGCTTCGCGAGCTCGACCGCGGCCGCCACCGTGGCGCCCGACGAGATGCCGGCGAGGATGCCCTCCTCGGCCGCGAGGCGGCGCGCCATCGCCACCGACTGGGTGATGTTGACGTCGATGACCTCGTCGTAGACCTCGCGGTCGAGGATCTCGGGCACGAAGTTGGCGCCGATGCCCTGGATCTTGTGCGGGCCGGGAGCGCCACCGTTGAGGATCGGGGACTCCTCGGGCTCGACGGCCACGACCGTGAGGCCGGGCTTCTGCTGCTTGAGGTAGTTGCCCGCGCCGCTGATCGTGCCGCCGGTGCCGACGCCCGCGACGAAGATGTCGACGGCACCGTCGGTATCCGCCCAGATCTCGGGGCCGGTGGTGGCGAAGTGGATGGCCGGGTTGGCTGCGTTGGCGAACTGCTTGGCCAGCACCGCCCCGGGGGTGCTCTCGACGATCTCGACGGCCTTCTCGAGCGCGCCGCGCATGCCATCGGCTCCGGCGGAGAGCACGAGCTCGGCGCCGTACGCGCGCAGCAGCATCCGGCGCTCCTTGCTCATCGTCTCGGGCATCGTGAGGATCACCTTGTAGCCGCGGGCCGCGCCGATCATCGCGAGAGCGATGCCAGTGTTGCCGCTCGTCGCCTCGACGATCGTGCCGCCGGGCTTCAGTTCGCCCGACTTCTCGGCGGCGTTGACGATCGCGACGCCGAGGCGGTCCTTGACGCTGGCCGACGGGTTGTAGAACTCGAGCTTGGCGAGCACGGTGGCGCCGGCGCCATCCGTGACCTTGTTCAACTTGACGAGCGGAGTGCGCCCGAAGATCTCCGTGATGTCGCTGTAGATGGTGGCCATACCCCAAGCCTAAGCATCGCGCGCGCCGTGTTACGCCGTGAGTACTCGAGGGCGGGGACCGGTAGCCTGAGATCGTTCCCTTCCCTCCCGTCGAAAGTCCGATGCCCCGCGCGCAGCCTTCCGCTCTGGTGATCATTCCCACCTACAACGAGCGGGAGAACATCGAATCGATCGTGGAGCGCGCGCGCGCGACCGCGGTCGACGTGCTCATCGTGGATGACGGAAGCCCCGATGGAACGGGCGAAGTGGCCGACCGTCTCGCCGCAAGCGACGCGGGGGTCACGGTGCTTCATCGTGCCGTGAAGCAGGGCCTCGGCCCCGCCTACCTCGCCGGTTTCCGCGTCGGCCTCGACCGCGGCTACGAGGTGCTCCTCGAGCTCGACGCCGACGGCTCGCATCCGCCCGAGGTGATCCCGACGATGCTCGGCCTGCTCGTGGCTCGGCCCGGTCTCGCGGGGGTCATCGGGTCGCGGTGGGTCGAGGGCGGGAGCGTCGTCGGCTGGCCGCGGACGCGCGAACTGATCAGCCGCGGGGGCAGCTGGTACGCCCGCACGGTGCTCGGCCTTCCCGTGCGCGACGTCACGGCCGGATTCCGCGCCTACCGCGCGACCGCCCTGGCCTCGCTCCCGCTTGACCGGATCGAGTCGCAGGGCTACTGCTTCCAGATCGACATGACCCGCCGGCTCATCGCGTCCGGCGCGCTGCTCGCCGAGGTGCCCATCGAGTTCCGCGATCGGCGGTTCGGCACGTCGAAGATGAGCGGGATGATCGTGCTCGAGGCGATGCTGCGCGTGACGGGCTGGGGCCTGGCCCGTGTGCTGCGCCTCAACCGCCCGGCGGCGGACGACGCTCCGGTGCGCTGACCGGCGCGACTACTCGTCCGCGCGCCCGCGATTGCGTCGCCGGGCCTCCTTGGGGGCCCGACCGCCGAGGAAGGACCGAGCCGACGACACGTCGAAGCCTCGGCGCAGCGCCTCACGACCGATGAGCATCCGGAATCCCATCTGGTCGCGGTTGCTCAGGGTGACTTCCGCGAGCACCTCGCGACCCACGAGAACGACCCGCATGAGCACCACGAAGCGCTCTTGAACGTGCCCGGAGGAGCTGCGCACGCGGCGGCGGTCGTGCACGGGGCATTCGACGAGCACTTCGTCGTCGATCGTGTCCTGCCACGGCCGCACCCGGAATCGCACCCAGTCGGCCCCGTCCCGGTCGAACACCGTGATGGCGTACGCGTGGAGTGACGACGTGCGGGCGCCGGTGTCGACCTTCGCCTTGATCCAGGGGATGCCAACATCGGGCAGCTGCACCCATTCCCGCCACCCCGCGAGGGTGTTTGAATGGGGAAGCTTGCTCACCCGCCTATTGTGTCAGGGCTCCTCCTCATGAAACTTGCGATCCTCTCGCGCGCCCCCCGTTCGTACTCGACGGCGCGCCTGCGCGCGGCAGCAGAGCAACGCGGGCACGAGGTGCGGGTGCTCAACACGCTCCGCTTCGCGATCGACCTCTCCGGGGAGGATCCCGACCTCCAGTACCGGGGCAAGTCCCTGAGCGACTACGACGCGATCCTGCCGAGGATCGGCAACTCGATCACCTACTTCGGCACCGCCGTCGTGCGCCAGTTCGAGCAGATGGACGTCTACACCCCCAACACGGCCAACGGGATCTCGAACGCCCGCGACAAGCTGCGGGCGACGCAGATCCTCTCCCGCCACAACATCGCGATGCCCGCGACCGCGTTCGTGCGCAACCGCGCCGACGTGCGCCCCGCGATCGAACGCGTAGGCGGGGCCCCCGTCGTGATCAAGCTGCTCGAGGGAACCCAGGGCATCGGCGTCATCCTCGCGCCGGAGGTGAAGGTCGCCGAGGCGATCATCGAGACGCTCCATTCGACGAACCAGAACGTGCTCATCCAGCGGTTCATCAGCGAGAGCCGGGGCCGCGACATCCGCGCCCTCGTCGTGGGCGACCGGGTGGTCGCGGCGATGCGGCGCACGGCGCAGGGCGACGAGTTCCGCTCCAACGTGCATCGCGGCGGCAGTGTCGAGAGCGTCGAGCTGCCGCCGGACTACGAGCAGGTCGCCGTGCGGTCGGCGCAGATCATGGGCCTGCGCGTCGCGGGTGTCGACATGCTCGAGGGGCCGGACGGTCCCCTCGTGATGGAGGTGAACTCGTCGCCCGGGCTCGAGGGCATCGAGACGGCGACTCAGTTGGATGTCGCGGGCGCCATCATCGACTACATCGCCAACCAGGTGGCGTTCCCCGAGATCGACGTTCGGCAGCGCCTCAGCGTCTCGACGGGCTATGGCGTGGCAGAACTCATGGTGCACAACAACGGCGATTTCGTCGGCATGAAGCTCGGTGACCTCGACCTGTGGGAGCGCGACATCACCGTGCTCACCGTGCACCGCGGCACCGTCGTCATCCCCAACCCGCGCAAGGGTGTCGTGCTCGAGGCGGGCGACCGACTGCTGTGCTTCGGCAAGCTCGAGGAGATGCGCTCGATGATCCCGGAGCGCCGCCGTCGCCGCGCGAAGGTGCGCAAGCTGCCGCCGGAGGCGCTGCCGAGCGATCCGCGGTAGGGCGCTTCAGAGGGTGCGGATACCGGGGGCCGTCGCGAACGCGGGGTCATCGGTGACCAGAACGAGACGGTGGTCGAGGCACTGGGCGGCGAGCATCCGGTCGAACGGATCCCGATGGTCCCAGTCGAGTGCGCCCGCGGTGACCCCGTCCGTCGCGGTCATCGGGAGCAGCTCGAACCCATACTCGGAGGACACCTCGACGAGACTGTGGCGCAACGGCATCCGACCTTGCCGTCTCTTGATCTCGACCTCCCACGCCGACGCCGCGCTCACGTAGACCGTGTTGGCGTCATCGACGATCGGTTCAAGCCACGCTCCCTTCACACGAGGGTTGGCGAGGGCCCACCAGATCACCACATGGGTGTCGAGCAGGAGCTTCATTCGCGGGTCCCGAAGGCGCGCTCGAGTTCCTCGTCCGGGGCGAACCAATCGACCCGGCCCAGCGCCTCGGCGTCGTCGGCGGTGAGTCCGAGGCCGAACGTCCCGGGCAAGGGACGCGACTTCGCTGCGACGACGGGAACCATTCTGAAGCGCGGCTTGCCGTGCTTCGTCACGACGATCTCCTCGCCATTCGCCGCGCGCTCCCCGAGAGCGGAGAGATGGGTCTTGGCCTCATAGAGGCTTACCGTCGTTGCCATGGGCCGATTCTAGTCGATCAGACCAATTCCGATCCTCCCGGAATGACGGATGCCCGCCCGAGGTCATCCCCGGGGCGGGCATCCGTTCGGTCCCGACCTGCGGGACCCGTGAGTGTTTCTACAGTGCGGCGAGCGTGGCCAGCAGGTCGTCGCCGGGGGCGACGTGACTCATCGTGGCCTCGATCTCGGCGCGGCCAAGCAGCTCGTCCATCTTGCGGCGGCGGTTCTTGTTCACGAGGGTGACGACCGTTCCGACCTTGCCCGCGCGGCCCGTGCGACCCGAACGGTGGAGGTACGTCTTGTACTCCTCCGGCGCGTCGGCCTGGATCACGAGCGAGATGTCGTCGACGTGGATGCCGCGAGCCGCGACATCCGTGGCCACGAGCACGTTGACCCGGCCGCTGGTGAGCAGCTGCAGGTTGCGCGTGCGGCGCGACTGGTTGAGGTCGCCGTGGAGGCTCGTCGCGGGGATGCCGGCATCCTCGAGGTAGTCGCTCATCTCCTCGGCGAACGCGCGCGTGCGGGTGAAGATGAGCGTCTTGCCATCGCCGGAGGCGAGCTGCTCGATGATCTCGCGCTTGTCGCGCTGCTCGATGAGCAGCACGCGGTGATCGATCGTGGAGGACGCCTGGTCCTCCCCGGCGACCTCGTGCACGGCCGGGTCGACGAGGAACTCGTTGACCAGGGTGGCGACACCCTTGTCGAGCGTCGCGGAGAACAGCAGCTTCTGGCCGCCCTCCTTGGTCTCGTGCAGGATGCGCTGCACCGGCTCGAGGAAGCCCAGGTCGCACATGTGGTCGGCCTCGTCGAGCACGGTGACGAAGACGTTGGAGAGGTCGAGGCGACCCTGCTCCACGAGGTCCTCGACGCGGCCCGGCGTGGCGATGACGATGTCAACACCGCGCTGGAGAGCCGAGACCTGCTTGTACTGCGGCACGCCGCCGACGATCGTCGTGGTGAACAGGCCGACGCTGCGGGCGATCGGCTGCACCGTGCGGTCGATCTGCTGCGCGAGCTCGCGGGTGGGGGCGAGGATCAGGGCGCGCGGCTTGCGGCCCATCTGGCGATCCTTGCCGCCGTTGTTCTCCATGAGGCGCTCCACGAGGGGGGCGCCGAAGGCGATCGTCTTGCCGGACCCGGTCTTGCCGCGTCCGAGCACGTCCTTGCCGGCGAGCACGTCCGGGATGGTCGCCGCCTGGATCGGGAAGGGGGCCTCAGCACCCATGGTGGCAAGCTGGCGCACGATGTTGTTGCCCAGGCCGAGGTCGGCGAAGGTCACGCCATCCACTTCGCTCGCGGTGATGACGGCCGCCTCGAGCTTCTCGAGCACGACGTCCTCGTGGGGCTGGAAGCCCGACTTGGACTCGCGGTCCGGGTAGAAGGAGCTGTCACGGCGGGCCGGACGCTCGTCGCGGCCGCCGAAGTCGCTGTCGCGGCGCGGGGCGCGGTCGTAGCTCGGGCGCTCGGCGCGGTCGTACGACGGGCGAGCAGGACGCTCGGCACGGTCGTAGCTGGGACGCTCGGTGCGGGCCGGGCGGTCGGCACGGTCGTACGACGGACGCTCGGTGCGAGCCGGACGGTCAGCGCGATCGTACGACGGACGGGCGGGACGCTCGCCGCGGTCGGCCGCCGGGCGTGCCGGGCGGTCGTAGCTCGGGCGCTCGGTGCGCGGCGCGCGGTCGGAGTAGGCCGGACGGTCACCGTAGGCCGGACGATCGGTGCGGGGCGCACGATCGTCGCGGGCCGGACGGTCACCGTAGGCGGGACGATCGCCGTAGGCCGGACGGGTCGGACGGTCGCCCGCCGCGGGACGCTCGGTGCGGGCCGGGCGGTCGCCGTAGCTCGGGCGAGCGGTGCGGTCGCCGTAGACGGGACGCTCGGTGCGGTCACCGTACGCCGGCCGGGCCGGACGGTCGCCGTAGGCGCCACGCTGGGTCGCCGGCTTCTCGCGCGGGCTCCAGTCGGGACGACGGTTCTCGCGGTCCGGGCGGGCCGAGCCGACGGGGCGGTCGCCCGTGCGGGCGGCACGGTCATCCGCGGTCCAGCGCTTCTTGGGCGCGCCGGATGACGCGGCCTGGTCGGCGCGGTAGCCACGGTGGCCCTCGCGCTGGGCGCCCTTGGAGCCACCGGAGGCCGGCTTGCGACCGGAGGTCGGATTGGAGGCAGGGTTCTTCGAGTAAGGCATGATTCTTTCCGGGTTTTTCGTGTGTTTGAACACCGCAGCATGGCTGAGAGCGGAGATGACCCCGCACGCATCTGAACCCGGGCAGTCCTTGACCGAGGCCGTCACATACATTCGTGTGATTGTCACCAGCGAATGCGCTGGCAAACCGGCCCGCAAGACTACAAACCCATGCGCGAAACCTCGCGCTGTCTTGAGCCGACCTTGCTACGTTACCCGATCCGGACCCAAAGCACTAGGGTGGCCAGATCATGAGCGTGTCGCCCCGGGCCCGAGTGACGCTCCTGATCGGTGCGGTGCTCGCTCTGTGCGGGTGCGCCGCCCCCGGTGAAGGCACGGTCGTCTCAGAGCCCATCCCCCTCCTGGTCTACCCGGAGCTCACGCTCGACACCGGCATCCCGGTGCTCGCCGATGTGCAGTACGGCGAGGCCGACGGTGTCCCGCTGCTGCTCGACGTGTGCCTGCCTGACGATGCCGCGACCGCCGATCGTGCGGCGATCCTCGCGATCCACGGTGGCAGCTGGCGCCGCGGCGACAAGTCGGACCCCGACCAGCAGGCCGTGTGCCGGTGGCTCGCGGCGGCGGGCTACGTGACGTTCTCGGTGAACTACCGACTCGCGCCCGCCGCGTCGTTTCCGGAGCCACTCGACGACGTGCGGACGGCACTCGCCTGGATGCGGGAGCCCGCGCAGCTCGACCGGTTCCAGGTCGACCCCGGCCGCATCGGCGTGCTCGGCGAATCGGCCGGCGCCAACCTCGGCGCCCTGCTGGGTCTCGGCGGAACCGGGTCGTGGACCGAGGGCACCCGGGTCGCCGCCGTCGCCGCACTGAGCGCTCCGTCCGACCTGCGCAGCGCGATCTCCACCACGGCGGGCTACACCGGCGACTTCGCCCGGGCCCAGCTCGACTACCTGGGCTGCTCGACCTTCACGGACTGTGCGACGGCGGCCGCGGCATCCCCGATCACCCTCGTGGACTCGACCGACCCGCCGTTCTTCGTGGCGCATGCGGTCGATGAGTTCCTCCCGATCGCCCAGTCCGAGGCCCTGGTCGCCGCTCTGCGCGAGGCGGGCGTGCCCACCACCTATGTCGCCGTCGACGGCTCGCGGCATGCACTCGAGCTGCTCGATTCCGACCTCAAGTCCCGCATCGTCGCGTTCTTCCGCGACACTCTCGGGCCGCAGGGACCGGTGCTCGCGGAGCCCGGAGAATAGTCGCATGACGGTCTCGATCGAGTCCCCGCGGCAGCCCGAGATCGAGCGCCTGCTCGCGATCAGCGATGCCTACGCCGCGGCCCTCTACCCGCCCGACAGCTGCTACCTGCTCGACGTCTCCGAGCTCGAGGCGGCGGGGGTCGTGGTCTTCGTGGCGAGGGTGGAGGGCGAGGCCCTCGGGATGGCGGCGCTCGTGGCGAAGCCGCACGCGCATCCCGAACTCAAGCGGCTGGTCGTCGACGACCGCGCGCGCGGCCAGGGCCTCGCGGGCCAGCTGCTCGCCGCCGCCGAGGATCATGCTCGGGATGCCGGGGCGCGCGCCATCCAGCTGGAGACCGGTCCGCTCTCCACGGCCGCGGTCGCGCTGTACGGCAAGCACGGCTACGTGGTCATCCCCAACTTCGAGCCGTATATCGGCGACGACTTCAGCGTCTGTCTGGAGAAAGCGCTCTAGCGTTCGAAGCGTGTGCGGCCGTCGAACTCGACGGCGGAGCGGATGCGCTCGCGCATGTTGTCGCTCATCGGCGGCAGGGCATCCACCGGGAACCACGCCGCATCCGTGTTCTCGCCGTCCGCCGGAAACGGGTCGCCCGACACCCACGAGCACCGAAACACGTGATCGAGATACTGCGAGCGGTCGCCGTTCGGGTATTCGATCATCGGGATCACCTGCACCCAGGCGAGGGCCTCTGCGATCGCGACGACGTTCGCCTCCTCGAGCGTCTCGCGCTCAGCCGCGACGGCGGGCGGCTCGCCCGGGTCGACGATGCCCGTCACTGGCGTCCACTCGCCCGTGTCGGCGCGCTTGACGAGCAGCACGTCGGTGCCGCGCACGACGACCGCGCTCACCCCCGCGAGCCAGAGCGGATCATGTCCGATCTTCTCGCGGAGGGCGAGCACGAAGTCCGGGGTGGCCACCCGGCGAGCCTAGCTCGCGACCGCGGCCGCCTTCGCCGCGCGCTTGTCGGTGCGGCGCTCCTTCGCCCCCTCGACGAGGTAGTACAGCACCGGCAGCACGACCAGGGTGAGCAGCGTCGAGGACACCAGACCACCGATCACGACGATCGCGAGCGGCTGCGAGATGAACCCGCCGTTGCCCGTGATGCCCACCGCGAGCGGGATCAGTGCCCCGATCGTGGCCGCGGCCGTCATGAGGATCGGACGAAGGCGTCGAGCGGAGCCATGGATGAGCGCGTCGCCGACCTTCATGCCCTTCTCTCGGTACTGGTTCACGAGGTCGATGAGCACGATCGCGTTCGTGACGACGATCCCGACGAGCATGAGCACGCCGATGAGGGACGCCGTGCCGAGCGGGATGCCCGAGATCACCTGGAGCGCGATCGCACCCGTGGCCGCGAACGGCACCGAGACGAGCAGGAGCAGGGGCTGGCGCAGCGACTTGAAGGTCGCCACCATCACGACGTAGACGATGAGGATCGCGACGAGCAGGGCGAGCCCGAGCTGGCTGAACGCCTCCGCCTGCTGCGAGGTCACGCCACCGATCTCGGCGTTCGCCCCGGCCGGCAGGATGATGTCGGCGAGCGCCGCCGTCACCTGAGCCGACGCGGTTCCGACGTCATCGCTGTTGGGGGTGATCTGGATCGTCGCGCTGCGCACGCCCTTGATCGTGGTGATGCTCGACGGGCCGTTCGTCTGCTCGACGGTGGCGAGGTCGGTGAGCGGCACGAGACCGCGGTTGGTCGGGATCGAGAAGTCGCGCAGCTCCTGGATCGTCACCGGCGCGCTCTCATTGAGGATGTAGATCGAGAGGGTCTTCTCGTCCACGACGACCGAACCCGAGGCGCTCGGGTTCATCGCCGCGGTGACGATGCCGCCGACGGCGATCTCACTGAGCCCCGCCTCGGCCGCCTTGTCGCGGTCGACGGCGATCTCGATGAACGGCTGCTCGGCGGACAGGTTGCTCGTCGCCTCCGCGACGACCGACAGATCCTTCACCCCAGCGAGCACGGCGTCGGAGGCCTCGCGCAACGTCTTCTCGGTCGGAGCGGTGATGGTGACGTTGATGGTGGATGACCCGAAGCCGCCCTGAGCGGCCGACAGGGTGATGTCGCCCGCATCCTTGATCTCGGCGACCTTCTCGCGGATCGTCGCCTGGAGCTTGTCCTGGTCGAGCGCCGGGTCGGTCGTCAGGGAGAACGTCGCCGAGCTCGACCCGCTGAACGCGGCCCGCAGGGCGCTGCCGCCCGAGCCGATCGACACCTGCACGGTATCGACGCCGTCGATGCCGAGCAGCACCGTCTCGAGCTTCTTGGCCGCGGCATCCTTCGCCTCGAGGCTCGCCCCGAGCTCGAGCTTCTGGCTCACGGTCACGGTGTTCTGGCCGCTCGACCCGATGAAGTTGGTCTTCATCAGCGGAACGAGGGCCACCGTGCCACCCAGGAGGAGCACGGCAGCGAGGATCGTCGCCGTCGCCTTCCAGGTGGCCGAGAGCGTCCACCGGATGATGGGCAGGTAGGCCCGCTGCAGCAGCGTCGGGGTGTCGAGCTCGTCGGCCTCGGGGTCCACGGGAGCGTGCTTGTGATTGGGCTTCGCGCCAAGGAACCAGTACGCGAGCACCGGCACGATCGTCAGCGAGACGAAGAGCGACGCTGCGAGCGCGATCGTGACGGTGAGCGCGAACGGACGGAACAGCTCGCCCGTGATGTCGCCGACGAGCGCCAGCGGAAGGAAGACGGCGACGGTGGTGACCGTGGATGCCGTGACCGCGCCCGCGACCTCGCGCACCGCACTGAGGATGGCGGCCGTCTTCTCCTCGCCGAGCCCGATGTGCCTCTTGATGTTCTCGATCACGACGATCGAGTCATCCACCACCCGGCCGATCGCGATCGTGAGAGCGCCGAGGGTGATGATGTTGAGCGTGTAGCCGGCAGCGAGCATCCCGATGAAGGTGATGAGCACGGAGATCGGGATCGAGATCGCCGCCACGATCGTCGAGCGGAAGGAGAACAGGAACAGGAAGATCACGACCACCGCGAAGACGAGCCCGAGCAGACCCTCCTTGGCGAGCGCATCGATCGACTCCTGGATGAAGGGGGCCTGGTCGAAGACGACGGTGAACTTCGTGTTGTTGCCGAGCGAAGCCTCGAGGTCGGGGATCGCGGCGAGCACAGCCCGCGACACGGCAACGGTGTTCCCGGCCGGGGTCTTCGTGATCGCGATCGTCACACTCGGCTCGCCGTTGACGCGGGAGATTCCCGTGACCGGGTCGCTGACCGTCTCGACGGTGGCGATGTCGGCGATCGTGACGAGCTCGTCGGAGTTGCCGCCGAGGAGCGGCAGCGCGGCGATGTCATCGGCCGATCCGAGCCGGGTGCCCGCCTGAACGGTCAGGGTCTGGTCGTTCTCGGTGATCTGACCGGCCGGGAGCAGCACCCCGTTGTCGTCGAGGGCGTCGCGGATCGACTGGTTCGACAGCCCGCGCACGAAGAGCTCGTCGGGGTCGGGCGTGATCACGATGCGGTCGGATGCGCCGCCGAGGAGGGTCGCGTCGCTGACGTCCGTGATCTTCTTGAGATCGACGACCGTGGAGTTCTCGATCTGGGCGGTGAGGTCACGCGGATCGAGGTCGCTGGTCACCGCGAGCTGGATGACCGGCAGGTCGGAGAAGTTGAACGTGAGCACCTGAGTCTCGGCGGAATCCGGGAGCGTGCCGGCGATGCGGTTGATCGCGAGCTGCACCTTCTGCTCGGCCGTCGCGATGTTGGTGCCGTAGTCGAACGACGCGGTGATCTGCGAGACGTTCGCGCTCGACGTCGCGGTCGTCGAGTCGAGGCCCGGCACCGTCTGGATGACGGCCTCGATCGGCGTCGACACATCCTTGTCCACCACCGCGGGGCTCGCGCCCGGGTACGTGGTGATCACGAAGATCTGCGGGAGCGAGAGCGAGGGGATCAGCTCCTGCTTGAGCGTCGTGAGGGCGACGCCTCCGAAGATGCCCACGACGATGGTCACGAGGGCGATGAGGGCGCGGTTGCGCAGGCTGAAGACCGAGAAAAGATGCACACACCATTATCGCCGGGGGTTTCCGGCTCGGCGTACTCCGAGGGGAGTAGCTAGACGATCCCGGCGAGATCGCTGGTCTGCTCGGATGCCACGTGGTGGCCGACGCTCGCCCAGGCGCGGGCGAGGGCATCCACCCCTCGGCGGGTCTCGTCCTCGGAGTAGGAGAACGGGACACGCAGGAAGCGCTCGAAGGCGCCATCCACCCCGAAGCGCGGGCCGGCCGCGACGATGAGGCCCTGTGCACGAGCCGCGAGCGCGAGCGACGAGCTCACCGGTGCGCCGAGTCCGACCCACAGGGTGAGGCCGCCCTCGGGAACCGGGATCGACCACTCGGGGAGCTGTTCGCGCAGCAAGCCGACGAGCCGATCGCGGCCCTCGCGCAAGCTCGCGCGGCGCATCGCGACGATCGGATCGAAGTCGCGCAGGAGGTTCGCGACGAGCAGTTGATCGAGCACGGGGGTGCCGAGGTCGCCCGCCGATCGGGCGCGCGCGAGTCGCTGGATGACGGTGCGGTCCGCCCGCACCCATCCGATCCGCAGGCCGCCCCACGCGGTCTTGCCCACCGATCCCACGAGGATCGCCGGTCCGTGCGCCGCAAACGGCAACGGCTGGGGCTCGACGCCGAAGCCGAGCTCGGCCATGGTCTCGTCGATCACGAGGGTCGTGCCCTGGCGGGAGGCGAGAGCCATGACGCGCTCGCGCTGCTCCTCGGGCATGGTTCGGCCGGTGGGGTTGTGGTTGTCGGGCATGAGGTAGCCCAGGCTCGGGCTCGTGCGCTGGAGTGCTTGCGCGAACGCGGTCTCGTCCCAGCCCTCATCCGTCGTCACGCTCACCGGCACGAGCCGGCCGCCGGCCATCTTGAGCGCGTCGATGGCGTGCGGGAAGGTGGGGTGCTCGATGAGGGCCCGGTCGCCCCGCGCCATGATCGTGCGGGCGACGAGCGCGATGCCGTGCTGTGCCCCGATCGTGATCATGATCTGGTCGGGCGTGGTCGGGAGGCCTCGGGCCGCGTATCGATCCGCGACGGCCTCGCGCAGAACCGAGACGCCGAAGGGGTCGAAGCCGGACTCGCCCAGCCACGCCGGCAGCTGCTCCGCGGCGAGGCGCGCGGCCGGCGCGAGCTGCGGAATCGCGGGAAGAGTGGCTTTGCTGAAGTCGATGAATGCGGCGCTGCGAGCATCCAGCGGTGCGGGTGCCTGGCGCGGCAACCGCGCGACGCTGCCGGATCCGCGCACACTCACGAGGTAGCCGTCGGCGCGCAGGCTCGCGTAGGCGGCGCTCACCGTGGTGCGGCTCACCTGCAGCTGGGCGGCGAGCTCGCGCTCGGCGGGCAGCCGCGTGCCGGTCGCGATGCGCCCGTCGAGGATGAGGAGCCGGATGCGGTCAGCCAGGGCCACGTAGGCCACACCGATTCCACGCCAACCGAGCACAAGGGTGGCCAATGCACGTGCGGACAGGGTGTTCATGTGACCACTTTACGGAATTGGACTCTTGAGCGCGAGCCAATTCGGGCATTGGATACGTTCTATGCGTTCTCCCGCCGTGATCATGACCCGCCGGATCGTCCAACTGCTCGTCGGGCTCTTCCTCTACGGCATCGCCATCGCCCTCATGGTGCGCGGCGGCATCGGGGTCGCCCCGTGGGACGTGCTCACCCAGGGCATCGCCCTGCGCACGGGGCTCTCGTTCGGGCTCATCACCAACCTCGTCGGCGCGCTCGTGCTGCTGGCGTGGATCCCGATCCGCCAGAAGCCCGGCATCGGGACCGTCGTCAACGTGCTGCTCATCGGACCGTCCGCCCAGGTCGGGCTCTGGGTCATCCCGGAGCTGACCGGCCTGCCCGAGCGGATCGCGGTGTACGCGCTCGGACTGCTGCTGCTTGCGATCGCGACGGGCCTCTACATCGGGGCGAGGATGGGGCCGGGCCCGCGCGATGGCCTGATGACGGGGATCCATCGCCGCTGGGGTTGGCCGATCTGGGTCGCGCGCACGACCATCGAGCTCGTCGTGCTGACGATCGGATGGCTGCTCGGCGGCAACGTCGGCGTCGGCACACTTGCCTTCGCGCTACTCATCGGCCCGATGGTGCACCGCACCATCCCGTGGCTCATGGTGCCGGCCGCGACTTCTGCGGTGATCGAGCCCGACGAGATCTCGACGGGCTCGACCACCGGACCGCCGGACTAGAGCCCCTCTGCGAAGGCCACGAGCGCATCACGCACGAAGCTCGCCCCCTCGGAACCGCCGTAGTTGGACGCGAACCGGTCGTCGGCCACGTACATCTCCGCGAGCCCGACGAGGTAGGCGACCGTCGGCGTGCCCTGCGGAGTCTGCGGCGTGCCGGGGATGCCGCTGAGCCAGTCGTAGTGACGTCGCGCGAGCGCCTGAGCCGCCTCGCCGCGCGGATCGAGGCCGGCGGCCGCGGCATCCGCCCAGTCGGCGGCCAGCTGCTTCTGCGCGCGCTGCCACTCGGCCCGTTCCTCCGGGGACTTCGAGCGCCACCAGCGGTCGCCGTCGGCGTAGGCCTTCGTGCCCCAGCGCTCCTCCACCTCCTCGCGGTACTGCGTGTGGTCGAAACCGTCGAACATGTCCTGCGCCATGGGCGTCTTCCCTTCGTGGAGTGTCTCGAGAGTGAGCTCGACCGACAGCACCTGCCGCTCGAGTCGCTGCTGCTCCTGTCGCAGCAACGCGAGGTGGGTGGTGAGGGCGGCCGCGTCATCCTGCTGTCCGGCGAGCACGTCGCGGATCGCCGGGATGCCGAGCCCGAGATCGCGCAGCAGCAGGATGCGCTGCAGGCGCACGAGCGCCGGGGCGTCGTAGTAGCGGTAGCCGTTGGCGCCGATCCGCGTCGGCGGCAGCAGCCCGACGTCGTCGTAGTGCCGAAGCGCGCGCGACGTCGTGCCGGCGAGCTTCGCGATCTCCTGGATCGACCAGTCCATGCCGTCCACCTCCTTCGTGATCCCACGGTAGAGGTTGACGTAGCGTCAAGGTCAACTCACGACTCGCGATATATCTTGACAGAGCGTCAAACGCGATATAACGTGAGTCACATCACACGCGATACATCGCGTTTCAATCGGAAGGACGCGCCATGGCCCAGGAGAAGTGGCTCATCAGCAGCGGCGAGAAGATCATCGACATCGACCTCGTGCGCACCCTCAAGGTCGGCCTCATCGCCGGCACCGTCAACATCCTCGGCCACGACGAGCCCGGCGCCCGCGTCGAGATCCACTCGGTCTCGGGCCGCGAACTCAAGGTGAGCCTCGACGGCGACACCCTCGAGATCGACCACCCGCAGTTGCGGTGGGACAACTTCATCGAGGTGTTCAAGTCGTTCAAGCCGGGCAGCGCCCGCGCCGACATCTCGGTCACTGTGCCGCGCGACGTCGCCCTCAAGTACGGCGGCATCTCCGCGAGCGGCCTCATCAGCGGCCTCACCGAGAATGCCTCGATCAGCACCGTGAGCGGCGACCTCGTGATCGACGGCCTCTACGGCGACCTCCAGCTCAACAGCGTCAGTGGCGAGATCGCCGTGCGCGACCACCACGGCGCCATCAACGCCCACACCGTCAGCGGCGACATCACGGCGTCCGGCGGGATCACGACCTTCACGGCGGACACCGTGAGCGGCGACGTCTTCCTCGACCTCACCGGCATCCCGGACGAGGTGCGGGTCAACACCATCAGTGGCGCGGTGACCACGCGCCTGGAGGCCCAGACCCCGGTGCAGTACCGCATCAACACCGTGAGCGGGCGACTGCAGCTCGACCAGTCCGACATCCGCGGAATCCGCGGCTCCTACGAGGGTCGGTTCGGCACGCTCGAGAAGCACTGGCTCGAGTTCAAGGCCAACACGGTCTCCGGCAACATCTCCGTGCTGCACGGGGTGAGCGCGTGACTCCCCCGGTCTTCGCGCACGGTCACCTGCGCCTCTACCTCCTGAGCCTGCTCGCGGAATCCGACACCGGCATGCACGGTTACGAGCTGATCCAGGCCCTCGGCGACCGCTTCGGCGGCACTTACGTGCCGAGCGCCGGGACGATCTACCCGCGACTGGCCAAGCTCGAGGAGGAGGGTCTCGTCACCAAGGCCGCCGACGGCCGCAAGACCGTCTACGCGATCACGGATGCCGGACGGGCCGAGCTCGCCGCGCGCGAGGGCGAGCTCGATGGCATCGAGGACGGCGTCACTGACTCGGTGCGACGCCTGGCCGACGAGGTGCGCAGCTCCGTCAACGATGCGATGCGCACCCTGCGCGCCGATCTCGCCGCCGCCGCCCGCGAGGCCCGCACCACGGCCCGCGAGGCGCGCACCACGTTCGAGTCGGCGGCCCAGGAGTTCCGCGAGGAGACCCGGCCGACCGTCACCGAGAATCGCGGTCAGCTGCAGGAGGCGGAGATCCTGCTCGCCGACTTCCGCTCGGCGATCCGCTCCGAGTTCCGCAAGGCGAGCGTCGAGGGTCTGCCGCAGAGCTCCGTGGATCTCTTGCGCAGCGGCCTCGACGAGGTGCGGCGCACGGTGCTCGGGTCCTTGAGGCCCTAGACGGCTCAGCCCGCGAACTGCACCGGCAGGTACACGTCCTGCACGCGGTCGTTCAGCGCGGTGTGGTCGTTGCGGGTGAAGATGCCGCAGGCATCCACCGTGCAGTCGAAGTCCTTGCCAGCGGGATCCCCCACCTCGAGGTAGGCGGTGAAGGTGCCGTCGGGGATGCTGTCGTAGCTGCGCGCACCGAAGAGCTTCCACGCCCAGTCGTCGTTCACCCAGTTGCTCGGGGCGTACTGGATGGTGCCGTCCGCGACATCCGTCTGCACCTGCTCCGGCACGCCGCCGATGCAGGGCCCCGGCTTCGTCGTCAGGGCGTCGGGGATGACGCAGATCGCCACGTAGATGCCGCGGGTTCCGTCGTAGCCGCTGCCGGAGACGATGATCCGCTCGCCCGGCGTGACGGCCGACGTGTCGAGCGGCGATCCGTCCTCGGCCGTGGCGGAGAGCTCACGGGTGCGACCGTCATCCCCGGTCGCGGTCACGGCGGTCGGGAATCCGACCGGAGTCCCCTGGTTCGATACTCCCTCGCTGCGGTGGAGCAGGATCGGCGTCACGATGATCGCGACGGGCACGAGCACGACCACGAGCACGGCCGCAACGATCCAGGGCCAGCGGCGTCGACGCGTGCGGGGTTCGGGCATGGGGAGATTCTAGGCGGGGCACCCGGCAGGTGGCCCGCCCGGGGGTAGGGTCGAGCCTCGTGACGGGTCGTGGTCTGCCAGCGGGCGAGTTGCTCGCCGTCGTCATCGGCGGACTGGTGGGCACGGGCCTCAGACTCGCGATCGACCTGCTCCTGCCCCACGCGGATGACGCGCTCCCGATCTCCACGCTCGTCGCCAACATCGTGGGCGCGTTCGCCCTCGGCCTGCTCGTCGGCCGGGTGTGGCCGACGGCGCCGGGCTGGGTGCGCGCGGGACTCGGAGCCGGCCTGCTCGGCTCCTTCACGACGTTCTCCGCCCTGGCCGTCGCCGTGGTCGCCCTGTCGTCGGCCGGTGAGTGGATGCCCGCCGCCGCGTACCTCGTCGCGACCCTCGCCCTCGGCCTCGCCGCCGCGGCCCTGGGCCTGCGTCTGGGCCACCGTCGCCCGCACGCCCCGATCGACCTGGTGGACGAGTGACGCCCGCCCTCGTCGTCGCGGTGCTCGGGGCGGGTGCCGTTGGGGCGGTGCTGCGGTGGCTGACGGCGCTCGCACTGAACCGCCGGCCAGGACAGCCGCCGCTCGCCGTGCTGCTCGTGAACGTCCTCGGGTCCGCGCTCGCCGGCGCGATCCTCGGCCTCGCCGAAGCGGGGGCCGTGAGCGCCGATGTGCGCGTCATCCTGCTCACCGGCTTCTGCGGCGGCCTCACGACCTTCAGCACCCTCAGCGTGGAGACGATCCAGCTCGTCGTCGATGGGCGGTGGCGGCCCGCCGTGTTCAGCGTCGCCGCCAACCTCGTGCTCGGCATCGGCGCGGCCGCGGCCGCGTACCTGCTGACCCGCTAGCGCCCGGCCTGCAGCTTGCTCAGCGTCGCGATCACCTGACGCGCGATGAGGCGACCTGCCCGATTGGCGCCGATCGTGGAGGCCTGCGGGCCGTAGCCGGCGAAGAAGATCCGCGGGTCCTTCCACGAGGCCCCCTGGGCGACGACGACCCCGCCCTCCTTCTCGCGCAGCTTGAGCGGCGCGAGGTGACGCAGCTCCGGCCGGAACCCGGTGGACCAGATGATCGCATCGGCCTGCTTGAACGCGCCGTTCTTCCAGCGCACCCCGTTGGGCTCGATCGAGTCGAAGACCGGCCGGGGCGCAAGCACGCCGCGTTCGATGCCGGCCTGGATGCGCCGGGTGCGGGGCACCCCCGTGCCGCTGACGATGCTCGGCAGGGCGCGCCCCATCCGCGCCGCCTCGTCCTGCTTGCGCACCGCCTCGGTGCGCGCCTCGAGGTTGAGCTCGCCATCCTCGAGGAAGTCGATCGGGCGACGGCTCACCCACGTGGCGTCCTTGGCGATGCCCTCGAGCTCGAGCAGGAAGCCGATCGCGCTCGTGCCGCCGCCGACGACGATGACGCTCTGGTCGCGGAACTCCTCGGCCGTGCGGTAGTCATTGGTGTGCACGTGGCGACCGGTGAACGACTTCAGGCCCGGATACCAGGGGATGAAGGGGGCGCCCCACGTTCCGGTCGCATTGACGACCGTGATCGTGGAGACCTCCTTCTCGTCGCCGTCGAGCGTGAAGTTGACCATGAGGTCGGGGCCGAAGTTCTCGACGGTCGTGACATCCGCCGGCCGCACGACCTGGAAGCCGTAGTGCGCCTCATACCGCCGGTAGTAGTCGGCCACGACATCCTTCGCCGGAGCGTGCCGGTCGGCGGTCTCGAAGCTGACACCGAGTTCTTCCATGCCGGGCAGGTCGTTGATCTTGTGGGCTGACCCGATGCGCAGTGCCTCCCAGCGGAACTGCCACGCACCGCCGGTGCCCGGCCCACGATCGAGCACGACGAAGTCGTTGCCCGCGTCGAGTCCGAGGCGCTGCAGATAGTACGAGACGGAGAGTCCGGCTTGGCCCGCGCCGATCACCACAACGGAGGTGTCGGTGTTCACGGTGGCCACCCGTCAACGTTACCGGCACCGACCGCGCGGGGCTTTGCAGCGGCACGTTCCGCAGGGTGCTTCGCGCACCCGGTCGGTGGGAGCCCGCATGCTAAACTGATCGCTAGTTTTCATCCATCCCGGACCATGTTCCGCGAGGCATCGAGTTCGACCGACTGCCCGGAACTGACACAAGAGGGGGTCTCGCATGGGGCGCGGCCGTCAAAAGGCGAAGCACACCAAGGTCGCTCGAGACCTGAAGTACTTCAGCCCGGACACCAACTACGGAGCTCTCGAGAAGGAGCTCGGCGGTGGTGCGGGCGACCCCCGGCTCGCCGAGGACCTCGAGAAGTGGCCCGAGTACGTGGCCGGTTCCTACGAAGAGGACGAGTTCGAGTCCGACGACGAGACTCGCACCGCCTAACTGCGATACGCCCCCACGAGCCGCACCGCGCCGCCGTCCACACCCTTGGCGCCCTGCTCGAATCCGGCGAGATCGCGCGCGCCGATCGCGACCGATCCGACCCGCCAGCTCGGGATGCCGCCCGCCGTGAGCCGGTCGATGATGTCGTCGGCCGCGTCATCCGCCACCACGGCGATCATGCCGATCCCGAGGTTCCACGTGCCCTCGGCGCTCTCGAGCGTCGAGCCCGCGAGGTCGCTCAGCACGCGGAACACCGGCGGCGGCGACCAGGTGGCGCGGTCCACCTCGGTCCAGCTGCCGTGCGGCAGCACGCGAGCGAGGTTGGCAGCGATGCCGCCCCCCGTCACGTGGCTCAGAGCGTGCACGGCGCCGGGCACGTCATCCAGCAGCTGAAGCAGCGGGGTCGTGTAGAGGAGCGTCGGTTCGAGCAGCGCCTCGCCGACGACGCCGAGCTCGTCGAGTCGGTCGGTGTAACCGATGCTGCGACTGGCGAGGATGTGCCGCACGAGCGAGAAGCCGTTGCTGTGCAGGCCGGATGACGCGAGCGCGATCACCGCGTCGCCCCCGGTGACCCGGTCCGGGCCCAGCAGCGCGTCCGCCTCCACCACGCCCACGGCGGCCCCCGCCACGTCGTAGTCGTCCGGACCGAGAAGCCCGGGATGCTCGGCCGTCTCGCCCCCGACGAGCGCCGTGCCGGTCGCCTCGCACGCCAGGGCGATGCCGCGCACGATGTCGGCGATGCGCTCGGGCACGACCTTGCCGCACGCGATGTAGTCGGTCATGAAGAGCGGGCGCGCGCCGACCACGACGATGTCGTCGACGACCATGCCCACGAGGTCCTGCCCGATCGTGTCGTGCTTGTCGAGGGCCTGGGCGATCGCGACCTTCGTGCCGACGCCGTCGGTGGAGGTGGCGAGCAGGGGGCGTTCGAAGTTCTTGAGGGCGCTGGCATCCCACATGCCGGCGAATCCGCCGACCCCGCCGAGCACGTTCGGGCCGTGGGTGCGCGCGACCGCGGACTTCATGAGCTCGACCGCGAGGTCGCCCGCCGCCGTGTCGACCCCGGCATCCCGATAGCTGCTGGAGGAGTCCGTCACCCGCCCAGCGTAGCGGGGGGTCGCTGAGGGCGAGTGTGCGAAACTGGACCGTACCTGAATCGGGTACGCCCCCTCACGATCTCAGGGAGCCACCGGCCTACATGTGCGGAATCGTCGGCATCGTCTCGTCCCACCCGGTGAACCAGCAGGTCTACGACGCGCTCGCCCTGTTGCAGCACCGCGGCCAGGACTCCACGGGCATCGCGACGGCCGAGGGCAGCATCATCCACCAGTTCAAGGCCAAGGGGCAGGTGCGTGAGGCCTACCGCACGCGCGACATGCGCACCCTGCTCGGCAACGTGGGTCTCGGGCACGTGCGCTACGCGACCAAGGGCAGCGCCTCCAGCGAGGAGGAGGCCCAGCCGTTCTACGTGAACGCGCCCTACGGCATCGTGCTCGTGCACAACGGCAACCTCACGAACACCCGCGAGCTCACCGAGGAGCTCTTCCACATCGACCGCCGGCACCTCAACACGTCGAGCGACACCGAGCTGCTCGTCAACGTGCTCGCCAACGAGCTTCAGGCGCAGATCAGCGGAACCACGCTCGATCCCGAGCAGGTGTTCGCCGCGATCTCCCGGCTGCACGAGCGGGTCGAGGGCTCCTACGCCGCGATCGCCCTGATCGCCGGGCACGGGCTGCTCGCCTTCCGCGACCCGTTCGGCATCCGCCCCTTGGTGCTCGGTCGACGGGATGCCGGCTTCCTCGGTGCGGAATGGGTCGTCGCGAGCGAATCGCTCGTGCTCGAGAGCGCCGGCTACGAGTTCGTGCGGGATGTGGCCCCCGGCGAGGCGATCTTCATCACCCCCGACGGCGAGATGGTGTCACGGCAGTGCGCCGCCAACCCGCGGCTCATCCCCTGCTCGTTCGAGTACGTCTACCTCGCCCGGCCCGACTCGGTGATGAACGGGATCAGCGTGTACGAGGCTCGGCTGCGCCTCGGCGACCGCCTCGCCGACACGATCGCGCGGTACACCCCGCGCGGCGACATCGACGTGGTCATGCCGATCCCCGACTCGTCGCGCCCGGCCGCGATGCAGGTGGCCCAGAAGCTCGGGATCGAGTACCGCGAGGGCTTCTACAAGAACCGCTACGTGGGCCGCACGTTCATCATGCCGGGGCAGGCCGAGCGCAAGAAGAGCGTGAAGCAGAAGCTCAACGCCATGAGCAGCGAGTTCCGGGGCAAGAACATCCTCATCGTGGATGACTCGATCGTGCGCGGCACCACGTCGAAGGAGATCGTGCAGATGGCCCGCGAGGCCGGCGCCAACAAGGTGACCTTCACGTCGGCGGCCCCGCCGGTGCGGTTCCCCCACGTCTACGGCATCAACATGCCATCGCGGCAGGAGCTCGTGGCCCACGGCCGCAAGATCCCGGAGATCGCGACCGAGCTCGGCGCGGACTACCTGATCTACCAGGAGGTCGCCGACATGCAGGCGGCGATCATCGAGGGCTCCGGCGTGACCGAGCTCGAGATGAGCTGCTTCACGGGCGAGTACGTCACCGGCATGACCGAGCGCGGCACCGTCACCCCCGAGTATCTGGCCTGGGTCGAGAAGAACCAGCTGAGCTGAGGCGGGCGCCTACGCGCGGGGCATCCCGTCGAGGATCGCGAGGGTTTCGTCGGCCCACGCGATCGCGGCTCGGGCGCGGTGCTCGCCGGCCGACAGGGTGATGAACCAATAGGGGTGGTGCTCGGCGTATTCGGCCTCGGCCGCCATGACTTCGCGCAGCGCGGCGAACGTGGCGAGCTGACTCTGCGCGCGCTCGCGAGCGTCGCGCACGAGGGTGGCGCACTCGTCGGGTCCGAGAGCGGCGCCGAAGAACAGTCGCAGCATGAGCGGATCGCGGGGCGGGGTCGCGGGGATGTCCGCGCGCAGGAGGTCGAGCATCCGCTCTCGACCCGCGGCGGTCAGCGACCAGGCGGCGGATTCGTCGTCGGGATGCTCGATGAGCCCCCGCTCGGCGAGCGCCGTGAGCGTGGGGTAGATCTGCCCGAAGCTCTCGCTCCAGAAGTGGCCGAGCTGGTCACGGATCGCCTCTCGCACCGCGTAGCCGGTCATCGGCTGAACCCCGAGCGCGGAGAGGACGGCGACCTCGGTCTGAGCGACTCTTGCCATGCGCCCACTATATCTGTTAGAAATGGGCAACATATCTATTAGATACAAGGAGCCATCATGTCATTGACCAAGATCGCCGGCGTCGTCGGCGCCACGGTGTACGCGGGAGTCGTCCTCTTCCAGCTCGCGATCGCCGCGGGCGCGCCGTGGGGGCGGGCCGCCTACGGCGGGTACGTGGAGTCGCCCGGAGTGGAGCTGCGCGTGACGAGCATCATCGCCGCCGTGGTGTGGACCGCCGCGGCGTTGATCATCCTTCGCCGGGCGGGTCATCCGGTCTGGGCACCCCTGCCCGACCGGGCCCTTCCGGTCGCCGTCTGGGTGCTCGTCGGCCTCAGCGGGCTGAGCGTCGCGACCAACGCGATCTCGCAGAGCCCCCTCGAGCGGGCGATCTGGGTTCCGGTCGCGATCGCGATGCTCGCGTCCACGCTGACCGTAGCGCTCGGCGCGCGCCGCGAGCGTTGGGCCCAGCGAGCCTAGCTCTCGTCGCCGACGGCCTCGCGTTCGGCCGTGACCTCGCGCGCTCGGCGCAGCGAGATGCGGTCGAGCACGAGCGCCACGAGCGCGCCGAGCAGCACGCCCGCCGGGATGCCGAACAGCAGGAAGTAGGCGTAGAGCGGCCCGAATCCCACGTTCGGGTCCACGGGGAAGCTCATCGTGAGGATCAGCGTCACGATCGCCCCGACCGCGCCGCCGAGGATCAGGAATGTCGCGATTTTGGGCGCGCGTCGGATCCGGACGGTCTTCACGGGTTCACTCACGAGATCCATTCTCCCGCACGATTCCCGTGAGGATGTCGGGCCGCGGTCGAGCGGGTGGACCGCGCTACGGCAGCGCGAGCGGGAGGTGCGCGCTGAGGTCCGCGCGCTGACCGGACGCGTGCACGCGTCCCTCCGCGAGCGCGTCGGGCCACGTGACCGTGCCGGTGGCGAGGGCGAGCCAGGTGGCGGCATCCATCTCGACGACATTGGGCGGCGTGCCGCGCGTGTGGCGAGGACCCTGGATGGCCTGCACCGCCCCGAACGGCGGCACGCGCACCTCCACCGTGTTGCCCTCGGCGGCCTCGGCGAGCACTTGGAGCAACCAGCGCACCGCCGTCGGGAGGTCGGTGCGGGAGTCCGCGAGCGCGGCGGTGAGGGCGGCGGCGCCGACGTCGTCGGGAATGCGCTTGGGGGGCATCCCCCTACGGTACGCCGCCGATCCGAGACCCCCTCGGTAGGCTTGCCCCCGTGCGCATCCTCGTCCTCGGCTCCGGTGCCCGTGAGCACGCGATCATCACGGCACTGCTGAGCGAGCAGGCCGAGCACGACATCATCGCCGCCCCCGGCAACGCGGGCATCGCCGCCGACGTTCCCGTGGTGGCGCTCGACCCGACCCGTGGCGATGTGGTCACCCAGTACGCGCTCGACAACGACATCCAGCTCGTCATCATCGGACCGGAGGCACCCCTGGTCGCCGGGGTCGCGGACGCCCTGCGTCAGCGCGGCATCGCCGTCTTCGGCCCGGGCAAGCACGCCGCGGCCCTCGAGGGCAGCAAGACGTTCGCCAAGCGGATCATGGATGACGCGGGGGTTCCCACGGGACGCGCCACCCGTGCGGGCACCATCGAGGAGGCGGTCGCCGCGATCGACGAGTACGGAGCCCCCTACGTGGTCAAGGCGGACGGACTGGCGGCGGGCAAGGGCGTGATCGTCACCCCCGACCGCGACGCGGCGGTCGCCCACGCGGACTTCTGGCTCTCGCACGGCGCCGTGCTCGTGGAGGAGTTTCTCGCCGGCCAGGAGGTCTCCCTCTTCCTGCTCAGCGACGGCCACACCGTGCTGCCGCTCTCGCCCGCGCAGGACTACAAGCGCGTGTTCGACGGCGACGAGGGGCCCAACACCGGCGGCATGGGGGCGTACTCGCCGCTGCCGTGGCTGCCCGAGGGCTTCGTGGAGGAGGTCATCCGCACGATCGCTGTGCCGACGGTGCGCCAGCTCGCGAGCGAGCACACCCCCTTCATCGGATTGCTCTACTGCGGGCTCATCCTCACTCGGCAGGGCATCCGCGTGATCGAGTTCAACGCGCGCTTCGGCGACCCGGAGACGCAGGTCGTGCTCCCGCGCCTGATCACCCCGCTCAGCGGCCTCCTCTTCGCCGCCGCGACGGGCGAGCTCGCGAGCCACGAGTGGCCCGAGTTCAGCGACGACGTCGCCGTGACGGTCGTGCTCGCGAGCGAGGGCTACCCCGACGAGCCGATCACCGGGCGCACGATCACCGGACTGGATGCCGTGACCGGCGTCACGATCGCCCACGCGGCGACCGCCGTGGTCGACGGCCAGTTCATCGCGACGGGCGGACGCGTGCTGAGCGTCGTCGCGACCGGCTCCGACTTCTCGATCGCCCGGGCGAAGGCCTACCGCGCCCTCGAGACGATCCACCTCGAGGGCGGGCACTACCGCACCGACATCGCGCTCCGGGTCGCGCAGTGACCTCCTGGGAGCACGTCTACTCGGGCAAGGTGCGCGACCTCTACCGCTCCGACGATCTGCCGGGCCGGATGCTCGTGGTGGCGAGCGACCGCGTGAGCGCTTTCGACCACGTGCTCGAGCCGGGCATCCCGGGTAAGGGCGAACTGCTCACGCGCCTGAGCCTGTGGTGGTTCGCGCAGCTGGACGGCGTCCCGAACCACTTGGTGCCCAGGCGGGTCGAGCTTGTCGAGACCTCCCCCGAGATCCCCCTCGAGTTCGCCTCTCGCGCCATGCTCGTGCGCGAGCTCGACATGCACCCCATCGAGTGCGTCGTGCGCGGCTTCCTGTCGGGCAGCGGCTGGGTGGAGTACCAGCAGTCGCAGTCGGTGTGCGGCATCCCGCTGCCGGCCGGGCTCAACGACGGCGACCGCTTGCCCGAGCCGATCTACACGCCCGCGTGGAAGGCCCCGATGGGCGAGCACGACGAGAACATCACCTTCGAGCGCACCGTCGAACTCGTCGGCCGCACGAAGGCGACCGAGCTGCGCGACGCGAGCCTGGAGATCTTCCGCCGGGCTTCCGCGATCGCCGAGGTCCGTGGGGTGATCCTTGCGGACACCAAGTTCGAATTCGGGGATGACCGCGAGACCGGCGAGCTCACGCTGGCGGACGAGGTGCTCACCTCCGACTCCAGCCGGTACTGGGATGCCGCGCTCTACGAGACCGGTGACCGCACCGCGAGCTTCGACAAGCAGATCGTGCGCAACTGGCTCGCGGCCCACTGGGACAAGCGCGGCACACCGCCCGCCCTGCCCGCGGAGATCGTCGAGCAGACCGCCGCACGCTACCGGGAGCTGATCGATCGGCTGACCGACTCTGCGGGTCGGAATAGTTGATGCGTCATCTAGGTTGAATCGTCCATGAGCACCCTTGCCGCCGACACCGCCATGGGCCCCGTCACGCTGCGCGTGGGCGACCTCGACGCGATGACCCGCTACTACCGGGATGCCGTGGCGCTCCAGGTGCTCGACGAGGCCGGCCCCACGGTCACGCTCGGTCGCGGCACGACGCCCGTCGTGATCCTCGAGCACGCGCCGGAGCTGAAGCACGCCAGCCCGCGGGATGCCGGACTCTTCCACACCGCGATCCTCTTCGAGACGAAGGAGGCGCTCGCCGCCGCCGTCTACTCGGTCGCGCAGAAGTACCCGAACACCTTCACCGGCAGCTCGGACCACCTCGTGAGCAACGCGTTCTACTTCACCGACCCCGAGGGCAACGGCGTCGAGCTCTACTGGGACCGCGAGCGCAGCGCGTGGAGCTGGGTGCACGGCACCGTCGAGATGGCGACGGCGTTCCTCGACCCGAACCAGTTCCTCCAGGAGAACCTCACGGAGCAAGCCGTGCTTGAACCGATCGTCGGCGGGGCGCAGGTCGGCCACGTGCACCTGCAGGTGGGCGACATCCCGAGCGCTCGCGAGTTCTATGTCGAGCGACTCGGCTTCGACGAGACCGCGGCCTACGGGCCGCAGGCCCTCTTCGTGAGCGCGGGCGGCTACCACCACCACATGGCGATGAACACGTGGAACAGCGCTGGGGCCGGGCGTCGCGGCGTCGCCCTCGGTCTCGCGCAGGTCGACATCGAGGTGCCGACCAGCGACGACCTGAGTGCCCTGAGCGAGCGGATGCGGCACTTCGGCATCGAGACCCGCGACGACGGTCAGACGGTCGCCTTCGACGACCCCTGGGCCAACCTCATCCGGGTGCGCGCGCTGGCGTAAGGGCCGCTGCCTGCCCTTGCGCGTACGTTGTGGACGCGATCCGCCGCCACAACATCCGCGCTCGTCCTCAACGTACGCGCGTCAGCCGCCGAGCAGCGCGCGTGCGGCCATCCACCCGACCAACAACGCGATACCGACAAGAACGCTCCCCATCAGCGCCGGTGTCGATGATCGCTGCGCTTCAGCAACCCGCTTGCCTGCGTCGCCGAGCGCGGGGACGCGACGTCCCCGCAAGTACGCCGCGATGCGGTGCCGCCAGATGATCTGGCACACGCCAACGATGAGGATGCCCGCCGCGAGGACCAGCACCGCGATCGGATCACGCACGATCGAACTCCTCGGCAAGAGCGACGATCCTCGGGCGAGAGTCCCGACGAAGGTTCGCCAGCACGCGCGCTGAATCATCGATAACGAGGAATAGTGAGGTGAGAGGTCCGCGCGCAAGGAAGTGCAGCTCCTCGACGCCGTCCGCGGCGAGCGCCAGCGAGCGGATGAGCTCCAGGACCGCCTCGGGGCTTGGGTAGCTCTCCCAAAGGAGGACCTCGCGGTAGGCCCGTATCCTCCGCTTCCAATCGGGATGCTGGCGGTCCGCCCAGCCAGGCTCGCTCGGGTAGCCCTGCCGCCGGTATGCCCAGAACAGCTCCGCGGTGGCCGGTTCCGCGCCGCCCGCTTCGGAACGATCCGGCCATCCCCGCGCCGCCCACACTGAGATGACCTGCCAGATCGCGGCCTCAGCCTGCTGCACGTTGATTGCTTGATCGTGAATCTCCTCGACGATCGAGTAGAGGCCCAGCCCTCCGCGCCGGGCCGCGCTCAGGACGGGTTCGGGATCACTCCCGTCAAGGAATCCACGAACTCGCGCCGCCAATCCCGAGTCGATCGGATCGAAGATGGTCTGATCATGCGGGATCAACTCGATCTCAAACTCGGACGGGTAATCGGTGAAGCCCTCGCGGCCCGAGAACGTCGGGATCTCGTGCTCCGCCGCCTCTCGCGAAGTGAAGACGCCGAGCAGTTTGGAGTCCGAGACTCCGTCCGGCCCGGTCGCTCGTCGGTGCCAGAGAAGGTGTACCGCGTCAAGTTGCTCGTCCGGCTCCATCACCGCCATGTGAAGAATCCCGTCATCCAGTTCTCGTCCGGCCGGTTGAGCTCCCACGTCTCGATCCAGACATCACCCTGCTCGAAGAGGGGAAGCCGCGCCGCGGATGCCCGCTCGTCCTCCGCGCGCTGGCGCGACGAAAAACACCCGATGAGGGTGGCCCGAGTCGTGTCGTCGAGCTCGCTGAGCGGTGGTGACACGTGCCAGACAAGGTGGACGGTCGAGTCGGCACCTGGACTCTTCACATCGGCAGGCTCCGTGTCATCCACGAGGTATTCCTACCACCCGACCCGTATGCCGCACCGCATGCAGCCCGCTACCCTGAGCCCATGACCACGCCTCTCGCTGCCCTGCTCGCCCAGGTGCCCACGCTCAACGACCCGACCCAGCCGTTCACGTACGAGGTGAAGGGCGACGAGATCGTGGGCCAGTGGGACATCGTGCGCGCCCAGACCCTGTACCCGACGGAGTTCGCCACGATCGACCGGGAGTACTCGATCACCGTGACATTCGACGAGAAGAAGGGGACCTACAAGTACAAGGACCGCGAGAAGTCGAGCAACTCCTCGTTCGGCACCGGGGGCTTCAGCATCGGCACCAGCGGCTTCTCGGGCAAGACCAACAAGAAGGAGTTCTCGTTCGAGCTCGGCGGTATCTCCAAGACGGATGACGGCATCACCCCCGTGCTCGCATGGTCCTTCGACACGAGCCGCATCAAGACGCCGCTGTTCGCGTTCCTCAAGGAGAACGGCTGGACCGAGAAGAAGGGCCTGTTCGGCTGAGCCTATGGAGCTGCTGGAGTCGGAGAAGCGGGTCATCGCCGCCGCGGTGGAACTCGCCGCGACGCTCGGGAACGACCCGACGCACACGGTGGCCGCCGCGGCGATGGACAGTCAGGGCCGGATCCACACGGGCGTCAATGTCCACCACTTCACCGGTGGGCCGTGCGCCGAACTCGTTGTGCTCGGCGTCGCTGCGGCCGCGGCATCCGGGCCCCTCCTGATGATCTCGGCCGCGGGAGACGGTGGGCGTTCTCTCCTGGCTCCCTGCGGGCGGTGCCGGCAGGTGATCGTCGACCTCCATCCGGATGCCATGATCGCGATCCCGACTGACGTGGGCGCGGAGGTCGTTCCGATCCTCACGTTGCTGCCGTCGGCCTATCGGCAACCGGACCTGACCGCATGACCGTGCAGCAGGCCGAGCGCCGCGGGTTCGTCGCCTCGATCGTGCTCGCCATCGTGCTGTCGGGCACCGCGCTCGTGCTCGGCATCGTGTCCGGAACCCGCGTGCTCGTGTTCGACGGAGCGTACGGCGTCGTCGGCATCGCCGTGTCGTGGGCCTCGCTCGCGGCATCCGGTCTCGCCTCGCGCGACCCCAACCGCCGCTACCCGTTCGGCCGTCAGGCACTCGTGCCGGTGATCGTGGTCGTGCAGGGCATCGCCACGCTCGCGACGATCCTGCTGGGCGCAGGCGACGCGGTCATCATCATCCTGAGCGGGGGCAAGCCGGTGGATGCCGGGATCGTCGTCGCCTACTCCACGGTCGCCGCCGTGGCGAGCGCCATCTTCGTCGTGTGGCTCCGACGACAAGCGGCGGGCTCCGACATGCTCGCGGCGGAGGCCGTTGCCTGGCGCGCGGGAGCGATCCGGGGCCTCATCATGACGGCCGGCGCCGCGGCGGCCCTCGTGCTGGCCGCCCTGAACGTGACCGCCGCCCTCAACTACGTGGACCCGGTGCTCGTGCTCGTCTCCTGCGTGCTCCTGGCCGGGATGCCCATTCGGCTCGTGCGCCAGGGCATGAACGAACTGCTCGAGGGTGCGCCGAGCGCGGAGCTCGCCGCCGAGGTGGATGCCGCCGTCGAGACCGTGCGCACCCGTTTCGATTTGCAGGCCGGTCGCGCTCGCACCACGAAGGTGGGACGCAAGCTCTCGGTCGAGGTGGTCTACCTCGCCCAGCCCGGCACGACGATCGCGCAGGTGGACGAGGTGCGGCGTGCCCTGCTCGCCTCGCTCGAGGCGCCCGACCGGGACGTGTGGGCCACCATCGAGTTCACCGCCGACGAGGCGCTGGCGGACTAAGGGGTAGCCCTACCCGCCGAGCCGCTCGTCCAGCTCCTGGATGATCGGCCAGGCGCCCTCCTCGGTGTTGGAGAGCACGGCGATATCGAGGTCGTCGTCAAGGTAGTGCCGGAGGATGCCGCTCGCGCCGGGGTTGATGCCGTCCTTGAAGTAGGAGCGCACCGAGCCGTCCTCGTTCATGTCGAACTCGAGGCCGAGCCCGTACCAGGTGACCTCGTCGTGCTCCACCTGCGGCACGAAGAACTCCTCGGTGTACTCGGCGTCGAGCAGCACGCCTCCCCTCACGGCCTGGAGGAACCGCACGAGGTCGGCCGCGGTGACGTGCGCGCCGCCGTCCGGCGATCCGATGGGCGGGTAGCAGTAGATGTTCGAGCGCCAGACGCCATTGACCAGGTCCCACCCCTCGGCCACGCGCGGCGCCGCGTCGCGGCGATCGTAGAAGCCCGAGTCCAGCATCCCGGCCCTGGTGAAGACCTCGTCGAAGACGTACTGGCGGTACGGCATCCCGGTGGCCTTCTCCAGGGCGAGCCCGGCGAGCACGTAACCGACGTTGCAGTAGCGGCAGTCCACACCCGGCTCGGCGAGTGCGGGCTTGTGCACGAACTGCGGCAGGAAATCCTTGGTCTCGATGATCGAGTAGTTGGGTTTCTCCAAGAAGAGCTCCTCGTAGCTCTCGCCGGCCTCCTCGTCCGCGTCATCCGCGATGCCGGAGGTGTGGGTGAGCAGGTGCAGCAGGGTGACCGCGGGGCTGATCGTGGTGTCCTCGAGGTTCACGTAGTGGTGGATCGACGTCTCGAGGTCGAGCGTTCCCGCCGAGACCTGCTGCAGCACCGCGACGCTCGTGAAGAGCTTCGTGATCGACGCGGTGTCGAACCGGGTGTCGAGCGTGTTCGGGACGCCCCACCGCGGGGTCGCCAGTCCGGTCGCCGCCTCGTAGACGGTCGTGGGGCCCTTCCGCACGAGCACCGTGCCGGAGAACTCCTGGTCGGCGAGGAAGGCGTCGAGTCCGGTGGTGTCCATGTCCCCGAGCCTAGCTAGGCTGACCCGGGTGAGGGCACTACGTCGATTGAGCCGCGTCGCGATGCTGCCGACCGCGCCCGTGCTGATCGCGCAGGGCCGCCGGCTTCTGCGCGACACCCCTCGGCTTCCGGATGCGGCGAGCCCCTGGCACGGCGAGACCCCCGGGCCCAACCCGCTCACCCTCATCGTGCTGGGCGACTCGACCGCGGCGGGAGTCGGCGCCGACACTCAAGCCGAGGCCCTGCCCGGGCACCTCGGCCGCGAACTCGCCGCGCTCACCGGGCGCGGTGTCAATTGGCGTGCGCTCGGGGAGAACGGTGCGGACAGCCGCGAGTTCATCGAGCGCTACCTCGACGATGCGTGCTCGAGTCCCGTCGACATCGCGTTCGTGAGTCTCGGAGCCAACGACGCGCTCGGCTTGCGGTCGCGTCGAGCGTTCGCGCGCGACATCCGCACCATCCTGGGCCGGCTGCGGGAAGCGAGCCCGGATGCCGTCATCCTCGTCTCGAGTCTGCCCGCGTTCTTCCGCTTCGAGCTGCTGCCCCAGCCGCTCAAGGGCAACCTCTACCTGCACTCGCGCAGCCTCGAGGATGCCGCCCGGTCCGTCGTCGCGGGCCTGCCCGGCGTTCATATGTCGCCGCCCCCGCCGCCGTACACCGAGGGGTTCTTCGCGAGCGACCTGTTCCACCCGAGCGCGAGCGGCTACCGCGACTGGGCGCGCTTCGCGATCGAGGATGCCGTCACGGCAGGCGCACTCGCACCCGTCCTGACATGACGGATGCCGCGACGATGATCGCGAGCACGAACACCCCGGCGGCCCACGCGAGGCCCGAGTAGCCGATCGCCGCGAGAGTCGGTCCCGCCAGCGCCCCGCCGAGGGCGCCCGCGAGGCTCATGATCGTGTCGGTGCGGCCCTGCACCTTGACGCGCTGCGCGCCGGTGACGAGGTCGGAGACCAGCGCGGAACCCGAGACGGTCGAGGCGCTCCAGCCGAGGCCGAGCAACACGAGCGCGATCGCGACGAGAGTCGTGTTTTCCGGCGCGAAGGCGATGAGCAGGATGCACACGATGAACAGCACCTGCCCGCCGAAGATCACCGTGAGGCGACCCCACCGGTCGCTCGCCCAGCCGAAGAGGGGCGAGAGCGCGTACATCCCGGCGATGTGCAGACTGATCGTGAAGCCGATGATCGTGAGGCTCGCGCCCCCCATCGCCATGTGCACCGGGGTCATCGCCATGATCGAGACCATCACGGCGTGACTGAGCGCGATCACGGCGATCGCGAAGATCAGCGCACTGCGACCGCGCACGATCCCCTCGTCGGCCGGCGCGGCCTCGACGACGCGACCTCGAGCGAGCACCAGCGGATCGGGTCGCAGCGCGATGAGGTAGAACACCACCGCGGAAAGCTGCGCGATCACCGCGATGACGAACGCCCCGGTGTTGGGCGGCAGACCGAGCGCCTCCTGGATGACCGCGCCCGGGCCCCACAGGTTGGGCCCGACGACCGCGCCGATCGTCGTGGTCCACACGACGAGGGAGAGGTCGCGACCGCGGCGCTCCGGAGTAGCGAGGTCGGTCGCGGCGAACCGGGCCTGCAGCCCGACCGCGGTGCCGACCCCGAGCAGGGCGAGGCCCAGGAGCAGCAGCGGGAAGTTCACGAGCCCGGTCGCGACCACGGTGACGATGGACCCGAGGGCCCCCAACCCCGCTCCGAGGGCGAGTGCTGGGCGACGTCCGAACCGAGACGCCAAGCGGGCCAGCGGGATGGCGGCGAGCGCCGCGCCGAGGGTGGATGCTGTGGCCGACATTCCCGAGAACGCGGGCCCCGCGACATCCGCCGCGATCACGGCGCCGATGGCGAGCGTCGCCCCCTGCCCGAGCCCGGCGAGCACCTGGCCCGCCACGAGTGTGCGGACAATGCGCTGCTGGATGGCGGGATCGGTCACGGGTTCCAGTGTCCTCTACCCTCGGGTCGTGGCCACCTTCACGACCGTCGACGCGCTGACGACTTTCGTACAGAGCCTGCCAGCGTGGCGCCAGCAGATCATCGGCATCGTGGGAGCCCCAGGCGCGGGCAAGTCCACGATCGCCTCGGCGCTGGTCTCGCAGCTGCCCGATGCCGCCCTGCTCCCGATGGACGGCTTCCACCTGCCCCAGACCCGGCTCGTGGAGCTCGGGCGCCGCGACCGGATGGGGGCGCCCGACACGTTCGACGTCGACGGCTTCCTCGGAGTGCTTCGCGACCTGCGCGTCTCCGGCGGTCCCGTCTTCGCCCCCGGCTTCGACCGCACGATCGAGGAGCCAGTTCCTGACGCGATCGTCATCCAGCCGTCAGCGGCCACCATTGTGGTGGAGGGCAACTACCTGCTGCTCGACTCGGGCGGGTGGGAGGAAGCCGCGGAGCTGTTCGACGCGACGTTCTTCGTGCAACTCGACGACCGCGTCCGGCACGAGCGCTTGATCGCCCGCCACGTGCGGTTCGGCAAGACCGAGGCGGATGCCCGTGCCTGGGCCATGGGACCCGACGAGGCCAACGCGCGCCTCATCGCCGGCACGGCCACCCGCGCCGACCACGTGATCGCGCTGGGCTGATCGCGCTCTAGCCGAGGAACTCCCGCGCGGCCACGACGAGCGCCTCGACCCCGCGATCGATCGTCGGGTCGAGCACGGGCGCGAAGAACGGCGAGTGGTTGCCGGGGATGTCGGTGTCCGCGGTGCCCGCCGCCATGGCCTTCGCGAACGCGACCGGGTCGGCGCCGCCGGTGAACCAGAACACGAGGGGCGCGCCGGATGCCGTGGCGAGCAGGCTGACATCCTCGCTGCCGGTGACGGGCCCCATGTCGGTCACGGCGTCGCCGAACGCGGCGTGCAGCACCGTGCGCACGCGCTCCGTCGCGGGGGCGTCGTTGATCGTGGGCGGGGCGTGCTCGAGGAACTCGAGGGTCGGCTCGGCGGTCATCCCCGCCGCGGCGGCCTCGCCGTTCGCGATTCGGGTGATCGCGCCGAGCACGCGCTCGCGCACCGCGTCATTCTCGGTGCGCACGCTAAGCCCGAGTTCGGCCTCCGCCGGGATGATGTTGTTCTTGGTGCCGGCGTGGAACGTGCCCACCGTGACGACGGCCCGAGTGCCCGGCTCGAGGTCGCGGGAGACGATCGACTGCAGGCGCCCGACCGCGGCGGCCGCGGCGACGATCGGGTCGATCGTGCGGTGCGGCTGCGATCCGTGGCCGCCGTGGCCGTGGAACGTGATGGTGAAGGCATCGGCCCCCGCCATCGCGGGACCCGCGGTGAGCGAGATCAGGCCGGCCGGCAACGGGGCCACGTGCTGGCCCAGCACGATCGTAGGGCGCGGGAATCGCTCGACGACCCCGTCATCCACCATCGCTTTCGCCCCCGCGACGAGCTCCTCGGCTGGCTGGAAGTAGGCGACCACGGTGCCCGCCCACTCGGCACGGGATGCCACGAGCCGCTCGATCGCGCCGAGCAGCCAGGTTACGTGCATGTCGTGTCCGCACGCGTGCATGACCGGCACGTCGAGCCCGTCGGGTCCGGGCGCGGTCGCCTCGCTCGCGTAGGAGAGGCCGGTCTGCTCCAGCACCGGGAGCCCGTCCATGTCGGCCCGGAGCCCGACGACCGGCCCGATACCGTTGACGAGCACGCCGACGACGCCGGTGCCGCCGACCCCCTCGGTGACATCGAGGCCGAGCTCACGCAGCGTGGCCGAGACGATCCCCGCGGTGCGAGTCTCGGCGAAGCCCAGTTCGGGGTGGCGATGGAGGTCCTGGTACAGCTCGACGAGATCGATGCTCATGTGAGGAATCGTAACCCTGTGAGCCTGATATCATTGCTATCATGGCCCAGATTCTCGTGCGAAACCTCGACGACGCCATCAAGGAGAGGCTGCGACGCACCGCCGCGGCGCATGGCCGGAGCATGGAGGAGGAGGTGCGGGTGATCCTCCACACCGCCCTCGCGTCGGCAGAGTCCTCCGGACCGGCGGAGTCGCACGTCACACTCACGGAGCGCATCCAGAGTCTCCTCGTGGGAATCGATGTTCCGCCCGCGTACTTCGACGCGCTCGACGAGATCAGGAGCGGCAGCACCCTCATCGATGAGGCTCCGCGCGCTGCGACGTTCGACACGTGATCGTGCTCGACACGAACGTCGTGTCCGAACTGATGCGCCCTCGACCCGACGCGACCGTGGTGTCGTGGGTGGATTCCGTGGAGCGCCCGTACCTCACGGCGATCACGGTGCAGGAGCTGTACTTCGGGATCGAGGTGCTCGGTCCCTCGCCTCGGCGGGACGAGCTGATGCACCGCCTCGATCTCATCCTCGATCGCGTGCTGGTGGGCAGGGTTCTCCCGTTCACCGCCGCCTCGGCCCGCGTGGCCGCCGCCCTGATCGCCCATCGCCGCCGATCGGGCACACCGGTGAGCACCGCCGATGCCCAGATCGCCGGCATCGTGCTCGAGCGCGGGGGCACGCTCGCGACCCGCAACACCCGAGACTTCGTGGGGATGCGGCTCGAACTGGTGAACCCGTGGGAGCCGACGGACCCCGGGTAGACTGGCGGCATCCACCCCACCGGCAACCAGCGGGAGTTCATCGTGCCCACCATCGTCGTCGAGGTCATGCCCAAGGCGGAGCTGCTCGATCCCGCCGGGAAGGCGGTCACGGGAGCCCTGCACCGCCTGGGCAAGGACCATTTCGGTTCCGTGCGCATCGGCAAGCGCTTCGAGATCACCGTCGAGGGCCCGATCGACGAGGCCGCCCTCGCGGAGGCGCGCGCGCTGGCGGAGGACATGCTCGCCAACCTGGTGATCGAGGATGTCACGAGCGTGCACGCGCTCGAGACCGAGACGGTCGCGGCGGGGGAGACCCACTAGTGCGGATCGGCGTCATCACCTTCCCGGGGTCTCTCGACGATCGGGATGCCCAGCGCGCCATCCGCCTCGCCGGGGCCGAGCCCGTCGCCCTCTGGCACGGTGAGCACGACCTGCACGGCGTCGACGCGATCGTGCTGCCCGGCGGCTTCAGCTACGGCGACTACCTGCGCTGCGGAGCCATCGCCGCCCGCTCGCCCATCATGAGCGAAGTGATCGATGCCGCGAATGCGGGGATGCCCGTGCTCGGCATCTGCAACGGTTTCCAGATCCTCGTGGAGGCGCACCTGCTCCCCGGCGGTCTCGTGCGCAACGACCACGGCGACTTCATCTGCCGCGACCAGCGCCTGCGCGTGGAGAACACCTCGACGGCCTGGACCAACGGTTTCGAGACCGGCCAGGAGATCACCATCCCCTTGAAGAACGGGGAGGGCGGTTTCCTTGCGGATGCCGAAACCGTCGCCCGGCTCGAGGGCGAGGGCCGCGTCGTGTTCCGGTATCTCGACGTGAACCCCAACGGCTCTGTCAACGACATCGCCGGCATCACCAACGAGCGCGGCACCGTCGTCGGCCTCATGCCTCACCCGGAGCACGCGGTGGAGCCGGGCTTCGGCCCGGACACCGCGCTCGCGATGCGCTCGGGGACCGACGGCCTCGCGTTCTTCACGTCCGCCATCGCGAGCTTCGTACGCGCATGAGTCCCAAAGCTCTTTATCGCGCCTTCGCCTTCGCCGAGGCCGTCACGTGGACTCTTCTCATCGCCGCGCTCATCGTGCGGGCCACGACCGACTTCGCGGTCGGCGTGACGATCGCGGGAGGCATCCACGGTTTCGTGTTCCTCGCCTACGGCGCCACGGCGGTGCTGCTCGCGGTGAACCAGCGCTGGCACCCCGGGGTCGCGGTCGCCGCGATCGGAAGCGCGATCATCCCGTACGCCACGATCCCCGTGGAGCTGTGGCTCGCCCGCACCGGGCGCCTCGAGGGCGAGTGGCGGCGTGAGACGACGGATGACCCGCGCGACCAGGGCTGGTTCGACCGCTTCGTGCGGTGGTTCATCCGGCACCCCGTGCTGCTGATCCTGGCGATCGCCGCCGCCGTGGTGGTGCTCTTCGTCGTGCTGCTCATCCTCGGGCCGCCGCAGCTGCCCGGCCAGTCAGGCGGGAACGGCTAGAACCGCTCCCAACCCTGCCGTACGAGGCGTTCGAGCACCCCGGGATCGACGGCATCGAGGCGCTTGAGGTAGAGGCATCCCTTGCCCGTCGTGTGCGGACCGAGCTCGTCGAGCAGCGGGTCGGGAGCGTCGTGGTAGAGCCCGTAGAGCGTCAGCGCCGTCTTTCGCGGTGAGAACCCGATGACGAACCAGTCGTTCGTGCCGCTGCTGCTCTGGTAGGTGCGCTCCCCGAAGCCGACGAGCGAGGCGCCCCACATCGTCGCCGGGGCCCCCGTCACCCGTTCCATGAGCTCCCGCACGGCGTGCCCTTCGGTTCGCCGCCGATCGTCGGCGACTGCGTCGAGGAAGGCCGTGACATCCGCGCCCGTGGGCCTGGTCTTGATCTCCGCCATGGCCGGGATGCTACTCCCGAGGGCGGACGCTGAGGAAGGCCTGGCGGCGCACCACCACGGCGACCGCGGCCGCCACGCTCCATCCGGCCGCCGTGAGCGCCATCACCCGAAGGCTCGTCGCCGATTCACCGAGCAGCGCTGCTCCGACGTTGATCGCCGCATGGCAGAGCGCGGCGATCGTCACGCTGAAGCCCACGTCGTGCACGAGCGCGAAGATCACGATGGATGCCCCCGCCAGGGTCACCCCGAACAGCGCGAGCCGCGGCATCCCGAGTCCCCAGAGGCCGACGTGGAACGGCAGCCACACCAGCCCGACGAGCACCGAGGAGCTCAAGCCGCGCATCCGCACGTCGAGCACGCGGTGGAGGTACCCGCGCCAGCCGAGTTCCTCCCCGAGGGCGCCCACGGGGATCCAGGCGAGCGCGGCCAGCGAGACGCTCCAGCTCAGGGTGACGCCCGCGATGCCCGCGGCGAGCAGGGCGATCGCGAGCGGCACCGTGATGGCGATCACGACGCGGGCGATCGGACGGGTGCCGAGCGAGAAGCGCGGGAGGAGGGCATCCCGTCGCAGGATGGCCAGCATCGCCAGCGCGGCGAGCCCCGGAGCGAGCTGGGGCAACGCGATGCCGGCGGGGAGCTCGGGGAGCAGCATCTGCGCGCCCCCGAGAAGGGCGAGCAGCAGCCACGTCAGGCCGAGGAACGCCCCGGCCCGGAGGGCGACGGCACGACCGGTCAGTTGCACCCCTCAAGTCGACTGCAGCGCCGGCCCCACCGCCACGGCCGGAAGTCCCGCTACGGCGAGATGAGGAAGAACGGGAAGACGCCGTCGTTGCGCGCGTGCACGATCACGAGGAACACCACCGCATCGAAGAGCAGGTGCACCGTCACGACGTAGGCGAGCGACTTGGTCTGGAAGTAGATCCAACCCTGCAGCAGCGCGAACGGGATCGTGAGCAGCGGACCCCATGACTGGTACCCGAGCTCCCAGAGGAACGACACGAAGATCACCATCTGGAGCAGGTTGGCCTGCCACACCGGGAAGTGGCGCATCAGCAGCACGAAGACCGTGAGGATGAAGAACAGCTCGTCCCAGAGGCCGACCGCGTTCACTCCGATGAACAGGCGGGCGATCTCGTCCCAGGCGACCGTGTTGGGCCAGTTGAGGTAGACCCCCGAGGTGATGAAGTAGAACGGCAGGATCAGCCAGCCGAGGAACAGCACGAGCACGAGGTAGCCCCACTGCACGCGGTTCCACGGCCATCCGCCGCGCCACTTGAATCGGATGAGGCGATCCTTGAACACGAACCGGGAGATCAGGTAGGGCACGGCGACCGCCGCGGCGAGCACGAAGCCGAGCAGGAAGAAGTTGCCCCAGCTGATGTCGGCCTTGACCGAGATCGTGCTCACGATCACCATGCCGATCGCGATCAGCAGCAGGTCCTTGAACAGCCCCTCGGTGCGTCGGCCCCGGTCGAAGAACCAGGCGATCACGAGGGCGACGACGAGCAGCCCGTAGGCGGCGATCGTCTGGGCGAGGGATGCTCCGCGGAACGCGAACATCAACGGGGCGGACCCGGCGAGCAGAATCGCGGGCAGCAGGGCCCAGCTCAGTGCGGGTCGGGGCGTGTCGATGGCGTCGGCGGCGGGCACGGGTCAAGCCTATGGGCGAGTTGTCCACAAGCCTCCTTTCAGGGCGACTTGGTTGATAGAATGTGTACTAGAAGGGAAGCCGGTACACATGCGAACAAACATCGAAATCGACGACCAACTGATGCGTGATGCCATGGCAGCGACTGGCGCCCGCACCAAGAAAGAAGCCGTCGAGTTGGGCCTGCGCACGCTTACGAAACTGCGTCGCCAGGCCCAGATCCGGGAGCTCAGGGGCGTTGGCTGGATCGGCGATCTTGACGCGATGCGTCGCGACGCGTGATCGTTGTCGACTCGAGCGTCTGGATCGGGTACTTCCGCGGATCCAGCACGCACACCGTCGCTCTCCTTGACCAGCTCCTCTCCGAGGACACCGTCGCCATCGTTGACCTATGTCTTGCCGAGGTTCTGCAAGGCTTTCCGACCGAGCGGGACGCGGCTCGCGCGGCTGAACTCTTCAGCGCGGTCGATGTCATTTCGCTCGGCGGTCGCGAGGCCGCGACTCAAGCCGCCGCCCACTATCGGGCCCTTCGCAGGCTCGGGATCACGGTCCGGGGCACCATCGACGCGCTCATCGCAACCGCCTGTATCCGCGATGGTCACTTCCTCCTGCACGACGACCGGGACTTCGACGCGTTCGAGGAGCACTTGGGGCTCCGGGTTCTGAGATAGCGGTCTGACGGCGTCCGTAGACTGCTGTGGTGGAGAAGTCACTGCAAGGCTCCGATCTCTCGGAGCTCGCGGATGCCTTCGTGAGGTACGAGACCACGATGGTCGGCGCCACCCGCGAGGTGCGAATGCAGCTGCTGAACTCCCCTCAGGAGGGGCTGTGGGCGGAAGTGCTGGGGATCTTCGCAGCGAACGGTCCCGAAGCTCGCGATCTCCTCCTGCTGATCGCCGATCGCTTCCCGGATGATCCGATGCTCCGAGACTCTCAGCAGATGCTCATCGAGATGTGGCTCCCATCGCCGGACCCTTCGGATTACCAGTGGCTTGTCGATACAGCAAAGACCAACGGCCGCCTTCGTCGCGCGACAGTCGGCGTCGACTTCGAGCACCTCGGGCTCGACCCGATCTGACCCTGACTTCGGCCCGAACGACCCGCCGGTAGAATCGCCTCATCCCCCGCGCCCGATCTGGAGCCTCGTGACCCCCACCCCCCTCGGTGCTGACACCGTGTCGAATGCCGCCGCGACTCCCGACAAGGAGCAGCCCTATGCGGCGCTCGGCCTGAAGCCCGACGAGTACGAGCGCATCAAGACGATCCTCGGCCGCCGCCCCACGAGCGGCGAGCTCGCGATGTACTCGGTGATGTGGAGCGAGCACTGCTCCTACAAGAGCAGCAAGATCTACCTGCGCCAGTTCGGTACCAAGACGAACGAAGCGATGACGAAGAACCTCATGGTCGGCATGGGCGAGAACGCCGGCGTGATCGACGTGGGCGAGGGCTGGGCGGTCACCTTCAAGATTGAGAGCCACAACCACCCCAGCTATATCGAGCCGTTCCAGGGCGCCGCCACCGGCGTGGGCGGCATCGTGCGCGACATCATCTCGATGGGCGCCCGCCCGGTGGCGGTCATGGATGCGCTGCGCTTTGGCGCGATCGACGACCCCGACACGGCCCGCGTCGTGCACGGCGTCGTCTCGGGAATCTCGTTCTACGGCAACTGCCTCGGCCTGCCCAACATCGGCGGCGAGACGTGGTTCGACCCGGTGTATCAGGCCAATCCGCTCGTCAATGCGCTCGCCGTGGGAGTGCTGCGCCACGAGGACTTGCACCTGGCCAACGCCCGCGGCGTGGGCAACAAGGTCGTGCTGTTCGGGGCCCGCACCGGCGGGGACGGCATCGGCGGGGCATCCATTCTCGCCAGCGACAGCTTCAGCGAGGGCGGGCCGACCAAGCGCCCGGCTGTGCAGGTGGGCGACCCGTTCGCCGAGAAGGTGCTCATCGAGTGCTGCCTCGAGCTGTTCGCGGGCGAGCTCGTCGAGGGCATCCAGGATCTCGGCGCCGCTGGCATCTCGTGCGCGACGAGCGAGCTCGCCAGCAACGGCGACGGCGGCATGTTCATCGAGCTCGAGAAGGTGCTGCTGCGCGACCCCACCCTCACGGCCGAGGAGATCCTCATGTCGGAGAGCCAGGAGCGCATGATGGCGATCGTGACGCCCGAGAAGCTCGAGGGCTTCCTTGCCGTCACCGCCAAGTGGGATGTCGAGACGAGCGTGCTCGGCGAGGTCACCGACACCGGGCGCCTCATCATCCACTGGCACGGTGAGGAGATCGTCAACGTCGAGCCGCGCACCGTCGCCGTCGACGGACCGGTGTACGAGCGACCCGTCGCCTACCCCACCTGGCTCGACGCGCTGCAGGCCGACACCGCATCCTCACTTCCCCGGCCGACGGATGCCGCGACCCTCGAAGCGCAGTTCCGCACGCTGCTCGGCTCGCCCAACCTCGCGGACCCGTCGTGGATCACCAATCAGTACGACCGCTACGTCATGGGCAACACGGCACTGAGCTTCCCCGACGACGGCGGCATGGTGCGCGTCGATGAGGAGAGCGGCCTCGGCTTCGCCGTGGCGACGGATGCTAACGGCCGCTACTGCCAGCTCGACCCGTATCGGGGCGCGCAGCTCGCCCTCGCGGAGGCGTATCGCAACGTCGCCGCCACGGGAGCCACCCCGGTCGCCGTCTCCGACTGCCTCAACTTCGGCAGCCCGGAGAACCCCGAGGTGATGTGGCAGTTCAGTCGGGCGGTCGAGGGTCTGGCCGACGGATGCCTCGAGCTCGAGATCCCCGTCACCGGTGGCAACGTGAGCTTCTACAACCAGACGGGCGACGTGCCGATCCACCCGACGCCCGTGGTCGCCGTGCTCGGCGTGATCAGCGACGTGGCCAAGCGCATCCCGTCCGGCTGGCAGGACGAGGGCAACAACATCTACCTGCTCGGCACGACTCGCTTGGAGCTGGACGGCTCGGCGTGGGCCGGCGTCATCCACGACCACCTCGGCGGCCTGCCGCCCACGGTGGACCTCGCGGCCGAGAAGGCCCTCGCGGGCCTCATCGCGGCCGGCGGCGACCAGAGCCTCCTGGCCTCCGCGCACGACCTCGCCGACGGCGGCCTCGCTCAGGCGCTCGCCGAGGCGGTGCTGCGGTTCGGCATCGGCGCGCGCGTCTGGCTCAGCGAGATCGAGGAGCGCGACGCCGTCGACACGGCCACGGCCCTCTTCAGCGAGTCGACCGGGCGGATGCTCGTGAGCGTGCCGCGCGAAGACGACGTGAGGTTCCGCGGCCTGTGCGAGGGGCGCGGGTATCCCGTGATCCGTCTCGGCGTGACCGAGGACTCCGGCGCCCTCGAGGTGCAGGACCTCTTCACCGTGTCCATCGACGACCTGCGCGGCATCCACCGCGGCACCCTGCCGGCTGCCTTCGGGGCGGTCGTCGGGCAGTAGCGGACGGGGTTCCCCCGCGCCGCCTCACGAGCGACTCGTCCGCAACGGGCCGACGACGGATGCCACGACCCTCGAGTCACCGGGGGCGGCACGGAGGACGGGAGCGTAACTCCCTACCGGGTGTGACCCCGAGGCGACCGGATGGTTACTGCGTCTCGATCGCGCCCGTGTTGGCGATCGACTGGTGGTGGTGGATCACCTCGGCGACGATGAAGTTCAGGAACTTCTCCGCGAACGCCGGGTCGAGGTGCGACTCCTCGGCGAGGGCCCGAAGCCGCGCGATCTGAACGCGCTCGCGTTCGGGGTCGGAGGGCGGCATCCCCGTGGCGGCCTTGAGGCGGCCGACCTGCTGCGTGAACTTGAAGCGCTCGGCGAGGAGGTGAACGAGCGCGGCGTCGATGTTGTCGATGCTCTGGCGCAGGCCGGTGAGCTCCTCGTTCTCGGTCATGACCCCCAATCTAATGGGCGAGCGTGACGGGATCGCCGCCGAATTCCTCGAGTCGCTCGACGAGTCGGGCCCGCACGGCCGGCCACTCGTCGACGAGGATCGAATAGACCGCGGTGTCGCGCCACGTGCCGTCCGGCTTGAGCGAATCGCGGCGGATGATCCCCTCGAACTGCGCCCCGAGCTTGGCGATCGCCGCCCTCGACCGGGCATTGAGGGCATCCGCCTGAAGCTTCACCCGGCCGAAGCCATGGTCGAAGGCGAGCCCGAGCATGAGCAGCTTGGCGTCCGGGTTCACGGCCGTCGCCCAGACCCGCGGGTCCCAGGCCGTCCACCCGATGTGCGCGTGCTCGCGGGTGAGGTCGAAGTCACCGAGGGTCGACGTGCCGACGGCGGTTACGGCATCCGGACCCCCCGCCAGGCGGGCGAGGTAGACGAGGTTCGTGTCCCACGCGTAGTACGTCTCGGCGAAGGCGAGAAAGCCGTCGAGGTCGGCGGGCAGTCCGGCCGGCCCGCCGCCGTAGCCTCCGGCGAAGACCTCGGGATGTCCGACCGCCGCCCACAGCTCGGGCAGGGCATCACGGCTCAGGGGTTCCAGGCTCACGAACCGGCCGGTGAGCGTGGACGGGTCAGGGCGAGTCGCGGGCACCCATTCACACTACAGTTGCGCTCATGACCGGTTCCTGGCGCGACAAGCCCCTCGTGCGCGTGCTCGGCTCCGCGGCCTCGTGGTTCCTGTTCGCGCTGTGCTTCACCCTTCTCACCTATTCGGTGTTCGCCGTGATGCTGCTCGGCGGCTCGTGCGCGAGCGGCGGACCCTACGAGATCGCGGTCGAATGCCCGGACTCGGTGGTGCTCTTCACTCCCTTGAGCATCTTCGGCGGTCTCGCCGCCGTCGGAATCGGCATCGCCCTGGCTCAGGGCTTCGGCACGCCGGTGACCACGTGGGGCTGGCCCATCCTGTTCTGCGGCCTGGGGGCGCTGTTCCTCGCGGCGTTCTTCGTTGCCGGCGAGATCGTCGGCCTCATCATCGGCGTGATGTTCGTGGTCATGGGCCTCATCCCGCTCGTCCTCGAGCTGCGCGGCAACCCGCAACGGGTGTTCCTCGGGCAGACGAATGCCGCCGGCGTTCAGTTTCTCGAGGGGGAGCGCGCCCGGCCCACGATGATGTCCCGCACCCAGCCGAACCCGGACGGCGCCGTCGCCCCCACCGCGCTCAACTGGGTCGCGAGCCTCGGAATCGCCGTGCTGACGTCGTTCGCCGGCTACCAGCTCGCGGTGCTGATGCTCACCGCCGTGGTCAGCGCCAGCGTCAGCCGTTGACCAGGTCGTGCCGCACGATGATCGCCTCGCGGTCAGGCCCGACGCCGATCGCGGAGATGCGTGACCCGCTCATCGCCTCGATCGCCAGCACGTAGTCCTGTGCGGTCTGCGGCAGGTCCTCGAAGCGGCGCACGCCTGTGATGTCCTCCGACCAGCCGGGGAACTCCTGGTAGATCGGCACGGCGTGGTGGAAGTCCGACTGCGACACCGGCACCTCGTCGACGCGCACGCCGTCCACGTCGTAGGCGACACAGACCGGGATGACGTCGAGGCCGGTGAGCACGTCGAGCTTGGTCATCACGAAGTCGGTCACGCCGTTGATGCGCGCCGAGTACCGCGCGATCGGGGCGTCGTACCAGCCGGTCCGCCGCGGGCGGCCCGTGGTGGTGCCGAACTCGAACCCCTTCGACCGCAGCCACTCGCCCGACTCGCCGTGCAGCTCGGTCGGGAAAGGGCCTGAGCCGACGCGGGTCGTGTAGGCCTTGACGATGCCGATGACCCGGTCGAGGCGGTTGGGGGCGACGCCCGACCCGGTCGCCGCACCGCCACTGGTGGAGTTGGAGCTCGTGACGAACGGGTAGGTGCCGTGATCCACGTCGAGCATCGTGGCCTGGCCTCCCTCGAACACGACCGTCTTGCCCGCATCGAGCGCCTGGTTGAGCAGCAGGCCGGTGTCGGCGACCATGGGGCGCAGGCGGTCCGCGTAGCTGAGCAGGTCATCCACGATCTCGTCGACGGCGATCGCGCGCCGGTTGTAAATCTTCACGAGCAGGTGGTTCTTGGTGTGGAGCGCGCCTTCGACCTTCTGGCGCAGGATGTTCTCGTCGAACAGGTCCTGGATGCGGATGCCCACCCGGTTGATCTTGTCGGCGTACGCCGGCCCGATCCCGCGCCCGGTGGTGCCGATCTGCCGCTTGCCGAGGAACCGCTCGGTCACCTTGTCGAGCGTGCGGTGGTACTGAGTGATCACGTGGGCGTTGGCGCTCACGACGAGCTTGGAGACATCCACCCCGCGGCTCGCGAGGGCGGTGAGCTCGTCGAAGAGCACCTCGATGTCGATGACGACACCGTTGGAGATCACGGGGATCACACCGTCAGTGAGGATGCCGGACGGCAGCAGGTGCAGAGCGTACTTCTGGTCGCCGATCACCACGGTGTGGCCGGCGTTGTTGCCGCCGTTGAACTTGACGACGTAGTCGATGCGGTCGGCGAGAAGGTCGGTCGCCTTGCCCTTGCCCTCGTCACCCCACTGGGCGCCGATGATCACGATTGCTGGCACGGGGGTCTCCCTCTTTCACGTCGAGCGGGGATTGCACCCCAGTCTATCGGGAGGCCGCGCGCCGACGTCGGATGAGGACGAACCCACCGGCGAGCAGCGCGCCCGCGAGCGCGAGAGGGGCCGTGCCATCCACCCCGGTGTCGGCGAGGGTCGGGATCGGGATGCCCACGTAGAGCTTCATCACGAAGTCCCTCGACGTGACTCCCCCGGCCTCCTTGCACGAAAGACGGTAATTCACCGTGAGGAGGCCGACGTAGGCCTCGTCGACCGTGACCGGGACGTCCTGGGGGAGACCGTTGAGCCGGGCCGGCTCCGTGACGACATCCACGTCGGGATCGGTGGTGACCTTGATCTCGCACTCGCTGCCGGCCGGGGCGAAGTTCGTGAGCCTGAAGTAACCGGTGCCGAGCGGCTCGATCTGAGCCGGGTCGGGCTGGGGGCCCCAGATCACTCGGTCGGGGACCGGGACGCCGACCCAGAGGATCACCCGGTACTCCCGGCCCTGGATGCCGTTGTCGATCGCGATCCGCGCCTCGATCGGCCCGGACACGTTCTGCAGGGGGGTGACCGTGAAGCTCGGTACTCCGGGCTGGAAGGCGGCGGAGAAGAGTCCGGACGGGTTGAGCACGGTCATCGCGGCCGAGCCCGAGGGGAAGGAGAGTCCGGTGAGGTCGTACGTGGTCGCGACGCCCACCGTGCCGGCCTGCGGGTTAGAGCTGACGGTCGGGAAGCTCGCACCCGGCACGCCGACATAGGCGACGAAGCGGTAGTCGCGAGACTCGGCCCCGAACGCGATCGTGATGTCAAGGTCGGCGACGCCCGTGAAGCCCGAGGGCGGGGTATAGCGGAACTGGGCGTAGAAGTCTGAGATCTGGTCGAAGTCGATCGCGCCGGCCCCGGGATCGGCGGCGTTGATCGTGATCACCGGATCGGTCGGAAAGCACATCCCGCCCAAGTCGAATTGGGCCGTCGCGTCGACGGCGATCTCAGCGACGTAGATCGACGGGTCGGCGGGGTTCGACGGGTCGAAGTTGGTGCCGAAGCTCGGAGCGCACGGATCGGCCGCGGCGGCAGGCGATGCGGCGGCCATCGGAGTGAGTACAGCGGCGGTGATCGCGAGCGCAGCGAAGAGCGGGATGGAACGTCGGGGCACGGGAACTCGTTCGGTCGGGATCGGGTACCGCGAGCATACCGGTCGCCGGGTGCCGCCTTCAGCCCGCGTGCTGCACGACCCACGTGTGCATCACGATGGCCGCGGCGGCCGACGCGTTGATGCTGCGGGTCGACCCGTACTGGGTGATCTCGACGGCGAGGTCGGCGGCGGCGAGCGCCTCCTCGGTGAGCCCCGGTCCCTCTTGGCCGAAGAGCAGCACGCAGCGCTCCGGCAGCGTGGTGCGTTCGAGGGGCACGCTGCCGGGGAGGTTGTCGACGGCCACGATCGGCAGCTCGTGCTCGCGCGCCCAGATGACGAGCGCCGCGACATCCGGATGATGCAGCACGTGCTGGTAGCGGTCGGTGACCATCGCGCCGCGCTTGTTCCAGCGCCGCCGGCCCACGATGTGCACGGTGTCGGCGGCGAACGCGTTGGCGGTGCGCACGATCGAGCCGATGTTGAGGTCGTGCTGCCAGTTCTCGATCGCCACGTGGAACGGATGCCGACGGGTGTCGAGGTCGGCGACGATCGCCTCCATGCTCCAGTAGCGGTAGCGGTCGATCACGTTGCGGGTGTCGCCGCGCTCGAGCAGCTCGCGGTCGTAGCGCGCGTCATCCGGCCACTCGCCCTGCCACGGCCCCACGCCGTGCGTGCTCAGCTCGTGTGTGGGGTTGACGGTCACGCCAGCCACGCTAGTCGTTCGGCTGTTAACCTCGGGGCATGCCCTGGCGCCCCGACGGACCCGACCTCGTGATCGCGGGCGACAACCTCCCGGTGATCAGTGGGCTGCCGGATGCCGCGTTCCGCCTGATCTACGTCGATCCCCCCTTCAACACGGGCCGCGCGCAGGTGCGGCAGTCGACCACGTCGGTGCGCTCCACGACGGGGGCGCGCATCGGCTTCCAGGGGCAGACCTACGAGACGATCAAGGGGACCCTCACCCGCTACGACGACCGCTTCGCCGACTACTGGGAGTTTCTCGAGCCCCGCCTCATCGAGGCATGGCGCCTGCTCGACGATCGGGGCACGCTCTACCTGCACCTGGACTACCGCGAGGCGCACTACGCCAAGGTCGTTCTCGACGCGCTGTTCGGGCGCGAGAACTTCCTCAACGAGATCATCTGGGCCTACGACTTCGGCGGCAAGGCCAAGAACCGCTGGCCGGCCAAGCACGACACGATCCTCGTCTACGTGAAGAACCCGAAGACCTACTACTTCGATTCCGCCGCGGTCGACCGCGAGCCGTATATGGCGCCCGGGCTCGTGACCCCGGAGAAGGTCGCCCTCGGCAAGCTGCCGACGGATGTCTGGTGGCACACGATCGTGTCGCCGACCGGCCACGAGAAGACCGGCTACGCCACGCAGAAGCCGGTCGGCATCCTGCGGCGCATCGTGCAGGCCTCTAGCGCCCAGGGCGACTGGGTGCTCGACTTCTTCGCCGGCAGCGGCACGACCGGCGCGGTCGCGGCGAGCCTCGGGCGGCGCTTCGTGCTCGTCGACGAGAACCCGGATGCGATCGCCGTGATGCGCGTGCGCCTGCCCGAGTCGACGCAGTTCGAGTAGCGCCACGAAAGAAGCACGAAACACGCGCCGACTAGCATGGGCGGCATGAGCAACCGTGGCGAGATCGAGTGCTGGCTCACCGACATGGACGGCGTGCTGGTGCACGAGAACCATCCGATCCCCGGAGCGAGCGAGTTGCTGCAGCAGTGGCGCGATGAGGGCAAGCCCTACCTCGTGCTCACGAACAACTCGATCTTCACGCCGCGTGATCTGAGCGCCCGCCTCAAGGCGTCCGGGCTCGTCGTTCCGGAGGAGGCGATCTGGACCTCGGCGTTGGCGACCGCGGACTTCCTTCAGTCGCAGATCCCCGGCGGCAGCGCCTACGTGATCGGGGAGGCCGGCATCACGACCGCCCTTCACGAGGTGGGCTTCATCATGACGGAGACCGACCCCGACTACGTCGTGATCGGCGAGACGCGCAACTACTCGTTCGAAGCGATCACCAAGGCCATCCGGCTCATCGGCGACGGGTCGCGCTTCATCGTGACCAACCCGGATGCCACGGGCCCGAGCGCCGACGGACCCCTCCCCGCCACGGGCGCCGTCGCCGCCCTCATCTCGAAGGCGACGGGCAAGGAGCCCTACGTGGTGGGCAAGCCGAACCCGATGATGTTCCGCTCGGCCATGAACAAGATCGGGGCTCACTCCGAGAACACCGGGATGATCGGCGACCGCATGGACACCGACATCGTCGCGGGCATCGAGGCCGGGCTGCACACGATCCTCGTGCTCACCGGAATCAGCGACCGGGCCGAGATCGAGCGCTACCCGTTCCGCCCCGACGAGGTGCTGAACTCGGTGGCGGACCTGCTGTCGACGGAGCCGATCGAGTCCGACTCGCTGTAGCGGAAGCTAACCTGCGGGCGTCGGGGTCGGAGTCGGAGTCGGGGTCGGGGCGACCTGCGGGATCGCGATCGAGGTCGTGAACGTGGCGCCGTCGGCCCGGTTCACGAAGCAGTAGTAGGTGCGGTTGCCGTCGAGCCAGTCGGACTCGTCCACCGCGAAGCTCGCACTGACCTGGATGTCGGTTGCGCCGCCCGTGGCGACGTAGTCGATCACCGTCGGGGCCGTGCACAGGAGGTTGATGCGCTTCTGGAGCTCGTCGAATCCCGGGTAGCCGGCGTTGGCCTCGTCGGCGAACTCGCCGCGCGCCAGCATCTGCGCCGGATGCGGGACGGCGCAGTCCACCACCGTGTACCGGTCCTGCCAGGCCGACTCCCACGGGTCGAGGCACTCGCCTCCGAGCAGCTCGTCCCAGGCGTACTCGCCCGGCTCGACGGGTCCGAGCACGAACGCGGGCACGGTGGGCGTGGGAGTCGGAGTGACGATCGGCTCGGCCGCGGGCATGAGCGCGGGCAGCCTGGTGCCCACGAGGAAGAGAGCAACGAGCGCGAGCGCCGCGAGAAGGCCGCCGGCCACGGAGAGCAGCACCTTCTGCACCTTCGGCAGCGGGGGCCGGGGCTCGCGGGGTGGTGCGGCGGCGTCGGGAGGCAGCGGGGTGCGAGGCGGGGGCGCCGAGATGATGGCGTCGTTATAGTCCTGGAATGCGCTCTCGCCGAAGAGGGAATCGATCGCTGAGGTCGGGACACCCTCGTCGACCGGGGTCGGGATGCCGACGATCTCCGCCTCGATGACCTCGGTGGCCCCGCCGAACGCGGCGTCCACGGGTGCCGCGAGCCAGCGATTCGGGTCGTACGCCTGAGGCTCGAGCGCCTGTCCGGGCACCGGCATCGCCTGAGTCGCGGTGTCCTCGGGCGCCGTCGCGGCGGGGATGTACGGGAACGCCTGCGTGGGCTGGTCGTAGGAGGGCGGTGGCGTGGCCGGGGCGGTCTCCGTGAAGAACGGGAAGGCCGGCGTCGCCTCCGGCTGCGGTGGCGTGGCGGGCACGGCCTCCGTGGAGAACGGGAAGGCCGGCGCGGCCTCCGGTTGCGGCGGGAAACCCGGTGCCACCTCCGGTTGCGGCGGGAATGCCGGTGCCGCGAATGGCGGTGCCGACGCGTACGGGTTCGGCGCGGGGGCCGGGGGAAGCGGAGCCGGGGGGAAGGCCGGGGGCACTGCCGCCGCTGCGGCGGGATCGACGCCCGGGGTCAGACCCCACGAGAACCCGCCGCCGGGGGGCGGCGCCGAATCGCCGGGCGCACCCTCGCTCGGGGCGGCGGCGGACGGGAACGTCGGCGGGTAGCTCGCCGGCGGTGCGGCCGGAGGTGCCGCGGGCGGGAAGGTCGGCGGATAGGCCTGGGTCGGGGCGGCCGGCGTGAACGTCGGGGGATATGCCGGCGCCGCGGGAGGGAACGTGGGCGGATACACCGGGGCCGACTGCGGCGGGACCATGGCGGGCGGGGGCGGCGTCGGGGCGGGCTTGGCCGGCTCCTCGGCCTCGCCGAACTGCGCCGCGAGCCAGTCGCTCGGGTCGATCTCGTCGTCGTCGCGGCCGGCCATCAGTCCAGACCCAGGTCCGACAGGCCGATCGCGGCGTGGTAGGGATAGCCGGCCGCTTCGATGCGCTCGCGGGCGCCCGTGTTGCGGTCGACGACGACGGCGACGCCGGCGATGACGGCGCCGGCCTTCTCCAACGCCTCGATGGCGGCGAGGGGGGAGCCCCCGGTGGTCGAGGTGTCTTCGAGCACGATCACGCGCTTGCCCGCGACATCCGGTCCCTCCACCTGCCGCCCGCGTCCGTGGTCCTTCGGCTGTTTGCGCACGACGAACGCGTCGTAGGTCAGCCCGCGCGACGCGCCCTGGTGCAGCACGGCAGAAGCGATCGGGTCAGCGCCCATCGTGAGGCCGCCCACGGCATCCACGTCGGGGACGCTCGCGATGAGGTCGAGCATGACCTGGCCGATGAGGGGGGCGACCCGGTGGTCGAGGCTGACCTTGCGCAGATCGACGTAATAGGTCGCCTTCGCGCCGCTCGTGAGCGTGAAATCGCCATGGAAGACCGCATCCGTGGAGATGTAGTCGATGAGCTGCTGGCGGGCGTCGGTCACCCGTCCAGCCTACTGACTCGTCCTCAGGACGGGATGCCTCCGAGCACGACGGCCAGGCTCGCGACCAGCACCATCGCGAGCGACACGCTCGTCACGATCGCCGCCCGGCGCGCATCCTGGCGGTTCTGCGCGTCCGCGTGCTCATCCAAGAGCTCGTCGGGTTCGGGCATACCTCGACACTATTGATCACTGTCGGTCGATGTCGCTTCCCAGTTAGGGGGTAAGGGCTCGGCGAAAAGGGGACGTCGGCGCGAACAAGTAGCGTTGAGGCCATGCGCGTGGCCACCTGGAACGTCAATTCGATCCGCAGTCGCACCGGTCGGGTGGTCGATTGGTTGCTGCGCGACGACGTGGATGTGCTCGCGATGCAGGAGATCAAGTGCACCGAAGCCCAGTTCCCGTTTCAGGCCTTCGCGGATGCGGGATACGAGGTCGAGCTTCACGGCCTGAACCAGTGGAACGGCGTCGCCATCGCGAGCCGCCTGCCGATGACGGACGTCGCCGTCGGCTTCCCGTCGGCGCCCGGCTTCGGTAAGCCCCTCGACGACGGCTCGCTCCCGCGCGAGGCCCGTGCGCTCGGCGCGACCGTCAACGGGGTGCGCTTGTGGAGCCTGTACGTGCCGAACGGGCGCGAGCTCGACAACCCGCACTTCCCCTACAAGCTCGAGTGGCTCGCGAACCTCGCCGCCGAGACCCGCGCGTGGCTCGCGGCCGACCCGGCCCTGCCGCTGGCCCTCATGGGCGACTTCAACATCGCGCCCTTCGACCAGGACGTGTGGGACATCGCGGCCTTCGCGGGCAAGACCCACGTGAGCGCCCCGGAGCGCGCCGCCTTCGCCGCGTTCGAGGAGGCGGGACTCACGGATGCCCTGCGCTCGCGTGGCATCGAGGGCTACACCTACTGGGACTACCAGCAACTGCGCTTCCCGCGCAATGAGGGGATGCGGATCGACTTCATCCTCGGATCGCGCGCGTTCGACACCCTCGTCACCGCCGCGCGGATCGACCGGAACGAGCGCAAGGGCGACGCCCCGAGCGACCACGTCCCGGTGGTCGTCGACCTCGCCCTCGAGACCGAGGACGACGACGACCGGCCGATGTTCCTGTAGTTGAGCGGCGCGGGGTGAGCAGCGCCCTCGCGGTCACTGGCCTAGGGTCTAGCCATGGATTCCGCCGACGCCGAGCGCATTCCGACGACGAGTGCCGTCGTCACGGAGGTCTTCGACCACATCCTCGGTGCGGTGTTCCGGGGTGAACTGGTTCCGGGGCAACGCATCAGCGACGCGGCACTCGCGGAGCAGTACGGCGTCTCCCGAACGCCTGTGCGCGAGGCGCTCCAGCGGCTGCGCGAGATCGGGATCGTCGAGGCGTCCGCGGGTCGGTTCACGCGGGTCGCGGAGGTGACGCCGGTGCAGACGGCTCAGTCGCTCATCGTGTGGGTGGCGCTGTACGGTGCCCTCGTCACCGAGGTCGTGCCCACGGTTCCCCAGGAGGCGGTCGACCTCATGGAGGAGGACCACGCGCACTTCTCCGAGACGATCCCCGTCCTGGATGCCGACGCCGCCGCCGCCGCCAACTTCGCGTTCTTCACTCGGTTGCAGCCGTACTCGTCGAACCCGGCGCTGCTGCGGGCGATCACGACCGTCATCCATGTGATCCGGCTGGGGAGCCTGCACCTGCCCCGGTTCATCGACCTCGAGTTCGTCTTCCGAGCCCAGGGGATCATCCTGGAGGGGGTTCGCGCTCGCGACGCGGCGAAGGCCTGGGAGGGTGTCGCGATGCTCCAGCGTCTGGAGATTCCGCAGGAATAGGGCATCTTCAGCGTCGCCGCGCTCCGTTGTGCAGGTTTCCTGCGTCGAGCGCAACCAAACGCCCCGGATTCGCGGATAGCCTCGATCCAACGCCGAATTTGACGACTGGAGGTGAACCATGTCCCGAGTCACGCACCCCTTGCGAGACCAGATCATAGGAGAGCCCGAGGTTGTGGAGGACACCTCCGCGTGGCTCGAACTCAAGTCGGCGGTGAGCGCGATCCGGCCGTTTCAGGTCAAGGACGGCAGCATCCCGGATGCCGCCCACCACGCCGACGCACGCGCCCAGCTCGCGACGGTGCGCGCCGCGCTGCCCACCTTCGCGACGTGGTTCCCGCACGACGGGGAGTACCTCACCGCTCTCGACGCCGACCTGGCCCGATGGGCGGACGAGGGCTTCGGGGTTCCCGACTTCTTCGACTCCCTGCAGACGTTCCAGCCCCAGCGCGACCGGGTGAACGGGCTGCGCCACCTCGTGCTCTTCCCGATGTACACCCAGAACGGCAGCTCGGACCGTCTGCTCGAGGCCGTGCTCGTGGAGGTGATCTGGCCCGAGTTCGTCGACACGCTCGAGAAGGGCGAGTACTCCAACGGCCTGTTCGTGCCGATCCGATTCCTCGACTTCACCGACGGGTACGACACCAACTCCGCCGTGCTCTTTCCCGAGACGGTCGCGATGCGCGAGATTCCCACGTTCACGTGGGGGGCGATCTTCGCCGATCGCGAGGCGGCCCGGTTCCGTCGCGTCGTGCGCGCCGCGGCCGAGATCACCAAGCTCGAGCTGCCCGAATCGGCGGCGCGCCTGCTCGACGACCAGCGGCTCACGGAGGAGACCTTCGTGATGTGGGACCTCATCCACGACCGCACCCACATGCGCGGAGACCTCCCGTTCGACCCGTTCATGATCAAGCAGCGGATGCCCTACTTCCTGTACTCGCTCGAGGAGCTGCGCTGCGACCTCACCGCGTTCCGCGAGGCGGTGAAGCTCGACCGCGCGCTGTCCCGCCTCGAGCCCGGCGAGCGCACCCCGGCGGATGACGCCGTGCTCGAGCACGCGAAGCTCGTGCAGTTCGCGGTGCTGTTCGATCGCATCTTCCGCTTCGCGATCACCGGGTCCCGGGAGCGCAACTACGACGGAGTCGGCGGTCAGCTGCTTTTCGCCTGGCTTCACCAGCACCACGTGCTCCACTGGACCGACACCCGCCTCACCATCGACTGGGAGGACGTGCCGGATGTCGTGGTCTCCCTGTCGGACGCCATCAACGACCTCTACTGGGCCAGCATCGACCGCCCGAAGGTGTCGCACTGGCTCGCGGCGTACGACCTGGTCGCGTCGACGCTCACCCCGCACCCGGCCTCGCGCTGGGCGGTGCGCGACCTCCCGCTCGAGGGGACGCCGAGGGAGCTGACCGACGCGGTGATGGAAGATGAGTTCCCGCTCTCGATGTTCTACGAGGCCCTCTCCAAGAAGATGCTGCCGGTGATCGAGTCGACGAGCGGAATCACGTCGCGTGAGTGAACCCGACGGGCGGCTGGTGCTCGTGGCCGGCGCCTCGAACGAGTCCGGCCGCGCTGTGGCCGCGCGGCTCACGGCGGCCGGAGCTCGGGTCATCGCTGTCGGCACCGACCTGCGCCGGCTGGCCGAGGTGGAGGCCGTCGCCCGCTACGAGTGCGACCTGTCGAGTCCGAGCGCGGTGGAGACCCTGGCATCCCGCATCCACGCGGAGCACGGACCGATCGACGGCATCGTGCACCTCGTCGGCGGCTGGCGAGCCGGGCGTGCCGACGACGACTGGGCGTGGCTCGTGTCCCGAGTGATCGAGACGTTCCGCAACGTGAGCCGCACCTTCTTCCCCGACCTCCTCGCGGCGGACGCGGGGCGTCTGTTCATGGTGTCGAGTTCGGCGGTTCTGACTCCCACCTGGGGCAACGCCAACTACGTGGCCGCCAAGTCCGCCGCCGAGGCGTGGGCCCGCAGCGCGGCCTCGGGGTTGGCGAAGGGCGGCACCGCGGCATCCGTGATCCTTGCGGTCAACTCGATCGGGCCGGATGGCACCAGCCCCGAGGGGCTCGCCGAGAGGATCGTCGGGCTCTGGGACACGCCCGCCGCCGAGCTGAACGGCCAGCGGATCACCCTCGGCTGACGTGACGCTGTCAGTGGAAGAACGCCTTGAGCCCCACGATGACAACGCCGAGCAGCGCGGTGACGAGCACGCCGGCAACGCGGGCCCACGGGTTGGGCGTCATCCGGGCGACGGCGATGAAGCCGATCACGCCGAGGATGACGATGTCGATGCCGAGCGCCGCCCAGATCGCGGTGGCGTCGGCGAGCACGCCGAGGGCGCCGAGCAGGATGATCGCGAGCGGGATGAGGGCGCCGAGCAGGAGCCCGCTGGAGTGACGGATGCCGTAGAGCAGCAGGGCGCCGAACGTCTTGTCGCCGCCGATGGCCAGCCCCAGATTGGACACGACCACCGCGAACACGTGGGCGACCCAGAACACCATGATCGTGCCCAGCACCGTGAGGAAGAGCTCCCACGACGTCTCCGACTTCTGCCCGGTGACGACGATCATCGCCGAGACGACGAGCACGCCGTAGATCGCCGACTCGGACAGGATCGCCCGGACGCGCGCCGCAACACTGCCGCGCTCGGCCTCGGGCACCGGGTCAGAAGCTCCCGCCATGATGACCTCCCGTTCGGATCGATTCGGGACAGAGTACCGGGGCCCACGTTCGCACGCGTGACAGACTTGAACCCGTGACCCGACTCCACGACCCCGACTACCGCGGCTTCGCGAGCGACAACTACGCCGGCGTGCACCCCGAGGTGCTCGCCGCGATCACCGAGGCCAACGGCGGCCACCAGATCGCGTACGGCGAGGATGTCTACACCGCCCGCCTCCAGGAAGTGATCCGCGGCCACTTCGGCGAGCGTGCGGAAGCGTTCCCCGTGTTCAACGGCACGGGGGCCAACGTCACCGCGCTCACGAGCGTGCTGCCGCGCTGGGGTGCCGTGATCTCCACGGCGACCGCCCACATCCACACGGATGAGGGCGGCGCGCCCGAGCGGGTCAGCGGCCTCAAGCTGCTCCCGGTGGCGACGCCGGACGGCAAGCTCACGCCGGAACTCATCGGCGAGGAGGCGTGGGGCTGGGGCGACGAGCACCGCGCCCAGCCGCTCGCGGTGAGCATCACCCAGACCACCGAGCTCGGCACGCTGTACACCGTGGACGAGATCCGCGCGATCGCCGACTACGCCCACGAGCGCGGGATGGTGCTGCACCTCGACGGCGCGCGCATCTCCAACGCGGCCGCCGCCCTCGGGGTGGGCTTCCGCGAGTTCACGACGGACGCCGGGGTCGACATCCTCAGCTTCGGCGGAACCAAGAACGGTCTGCTCTACGGCGAGGCCGTCGTCGTGCTCAACCCCGAGGTGTCCGACGGACTGCTCTTTCTGCGCAAGCTCACGATGCAGCTCGCCTCGAAGATGCGGTTCGTCTCCGCCCAGCTCATCGCGATCCTCAGCGACGACCTCTGGCTGCGGTCGGCGACCCACGCGAACTCGATGGCGGCACGTCTGCGCGCCGGGCTCGAGGCGGAGATCGCGGCCGGCGCGATCAGCGGTCTCGCGTTCACTCAGGCGACGCAGGCCAACGCCGTGTTCGCGACCCTTCCCGAAGGGGTCGCCGACCGGCTGCGTCAGAGCTTCCGGTTCTACGACTGGAACCCGGCCACGCGCGAGGTGCGCTGGATGACCGCGTTCGACACCACCGAGGCCGACATCGACGTGTTCCTAGCCGCGCTCCGGGCCGAGCTGGCGTGACCGACCCAGTTCGGCCGGCGCCGCGGATGGGCGACTTCCTCGGCACGGTCGCCCTGCTGCTCGTGCTCTATGCGCTCACCGCGGTCTTCGTCGTGCTCGGCCTGGGGATCGGTTTCGCCGCCTTCGGCTGCGCGGATGCCGATGCTGTCTGCAATGAGACTGTCCTCCAGGGCTCGTCGATCGCGATCGTGTTCGGCATCCCGCTCATCGCCTTCGTCGCCACGATCGTGGCGATCGTGCGTCTGGTGCAACGCCGGATCGCGTTCTGGGTGCCGCTCGTCGCGGCCGCGCTCGCCGTGGGGGTGTACCTCGTCGGCACCTGGCTGGTGGGCGCGTCGATCGGGTAGCGCCGTTACGCTGGAGGCATGAAACGCCCCGTGCTCACCTCGGTGCTCATCGCGATCGGCGCCCTGCTCTACGGCGCCTCGCCGATCGACCTGATCCCCGAGATCCTCGCCGGCCCTCTGGGGTTCGGGGATGACGCGATCGTGCTCGTCGCGTCGGGCGTCGCGATCTGGCGCATCCTCAGCAACCGTCGCAAGGGCGGCCCACCCCTGCGGCAGCCCCCGTCCGAACCCGCGGCCGGCACTCCGGCTGCTCCCGCCGAGTAGCTAGAACTCGCTGCGGCTGACCTTGAGGCCGTCGCCGTCGACATCCACCAGCACCGTGTCGCCGTCGCGGATGTCGCCCGCCAGCAGGGACTTCGCGAGCGAATCGTCGATCTGCCGCTGCATGAGCCGCCGCAGGGGACGCGCCCCGTAGATCGGGTCGTAGCCGCGCTCGGCGAGCCAGAGTCGGGCGTCCGGCGTGACCGCGAGATCGAGTCGGCGATCGCCGAGGCGCTTGGCCAGGCGGTCGACATACAGGTCGACGATGTTGCTCAGGTCGTCGGTGGAGAGCGGTGCGAACACGACGATGTCGTCGAGCCGGTTGATGAACTCCGGCTTGAACGCCTGGCGCACAAGCTCGTTGACCGCTTCCTTGCGCTCCGGCCACGGCAGGCTCGTGTCGGTGAGGTACTGGCTGCCGAGGTTGGAGGTGAGGATGAGGATGACGTTGCGGAAGTCGACCGTGCGGCCCTGGCCGTCGGTGAGCCGGCCGTCGTCGAGCACCTGCAGCAGCACGTCGAACACCTCGGGGTGCGCCTTCTCAACCTCGTCGAGGAGGATCACTGAGTACGGACGCCGCCGCACGGCCTCGGTGAGCTGCCCGCCCTGCTCGTAGCCGACGTATCCGGGAGGGGCGCCGACGAGCCGCGAGACGGAGAACTTCTCGCCGTACTCGCTCATGTCGATGCGCACGAGGGCCTTCTCGTCGTCGAACAGGTACTCGGCGAGCGCCTTCGCGAGCTCGGTCTTGCCCACGCCGGTGGGGCCGAGGAACAGGAACGAGCCGGTGGGCCGGTCGGGATCGGAGATGCCGGCGCGCGTGCGGCGCACGGCCTCGGCGACCGCCTGCACGGCATCCTTCTGCCCGATGAGGCGGCGCCCGAGCTCGTGTTCGAGGTTCAGCAGTTTCTCGGTCTCGCCCTGCGTCAAGCGGTCGACCGGGATGCCGGTCCAGGCCGCGACGACGCTCGCGATGTCCTCCTCGGTCACCTGATCGTTCACCATGCGGGGACCGACGGGCTCGGCCGACTCAGCGGCGGTGAGGGCCTGCTCGATCTCGGGAATCGTCTCGTAGTTGAGCTTGGAGGCAGCCTGATAGTCGCCCTCGCGCATCGCCTTGTCGAGCTGGATGCGGGCCTCGTTGAGGCGCGTCTTGAGATCGCCGACGCCGGTGAGCGAGGCCTTCTCGGCCTTCCAGCGCTTCTCCAGTTCGCCGAGTTCGCTCTCGCGCTCGGCGAGATCCTCGCGCAGCTTCGCGAGGCGCGCCTTGGAGGCGTCGTCCTTCTCCTTCTTGAGGGCGAGCTCCTCGATGCGCAGCCGGTCGACGGCGCGCTTGATCTGGTCGATCTCCACCGGGCTGGAGTCGATCTCCATCTTCAGACGGGATGCCGCCTCATCGATGAGGTCGATCGCCTTGTCGGGCAGCTTGCGTCCCGTGATGTAGCGGTTGCTCAGGGTCGCCGCAGCGACGAGCGCCGAGTCGGCGATCGCGACCTTGTGGTGGGCCTCGTAGCGCTCCTTGAGTCCGCGGAGGATCGCGACGGTGTCCTCGACGTTGGGCTCGCCCACGAACACCTGCTGGAAGCGGCGCTCGAGCGCGGCATCCTTCTCGATGTACTGGCGATACTCGTCGAGCGTCGTCGCGCCGATGAGCCGCAGCTCGCCGCGCGCGAGCATGGGCTTGAGCATGTTCGCGGCCGCGACGGAACCCTCGCCGCCTCCCGCGCCCATGAGGGTGTGGAGCTCGTCGATGAAGGTGATGATCTGGCCGTCGGAGTCGTTGATCTCCTTGAGCACGGCCTTGAGGCGCTCCTCGAACTCGCCGCGGTACTTGGCGCCGGCCACGAGGGCGGCAAGATCGAGGGAGACGAGCTGCTTGTCCTTGAGCGAGTCGGCGACGTCGCCCGCGACGATGCGCTGGGCGAGGCCCTCGACCACGGCGGTCTTGCCCACGCCCGGTTCGCCGATGAGCACGGGGTTGTTCTTGGTGCGTCGCGTGAGCACCTGGCTGACGCGGCGGATCTCGGCATCCCGACCGATCACGGGGTCGAGCTTTCCGCTGCGCGCGATGTCGGTGAGGTTGACGCCGTAGCGCTCGAGCGCGGTCTTCTGCTCCTCGTCCGTTCCGGGAGCTCCCTGCATGTTCGCCATGAGGCTGGCCTTTCAAAGTTGAGTGCTTGCGGCTCAAGTTTAGCACTCAGTGGGGGTGAGTGCCAGCGATGACCGGCCGGCGGCGTCAGTTCGGCAGTCGAGCGGCCCGTCTTGCCAGCCCGGCAACGAGTCGCTCCAGCGGCCCGGTGCCGAGGGTGGCTCGCCAGAGAACGCAGAACGCCATCGCGACGACCAGGAACTGGAGAAACACCGTGTAGCCATCCGAGTACTCGGCATCGCTGCCGAGCAGCTTGATCGCGACGAAGTGACCCGCGTATGCCGTGAGCGCCAGTGCGCCGACCGCGGCGACCGGATAGAGGATCACTCGCCCCACTCGCGTCGAGCAGGCGGCGAGGCAGAGGGCGAGCACGAGCAGGGCATACCCGGCCGAGCCCACCGCCTCCGCGGTCGTCGCGCTGTGCGGATACTGCAACAGCAGACCCCAGGCGCGCTGTTCCCAGGATTCGGGCTCGAGATCGAGGGGCACGAGGGCGTTTCCGATCTCCCCGAGACTGTATCCGACGATCATCAGGCCGACACCGGTCAGCGCCAACCGAAGGTGCACGGCGGCGCGGCCCAGGTCGAGTCGGCCGACCACGATGCCCACCATCAGGAAGGCGACCCACAGCACCGCGGGAAACTCGCTCAGAAGCACGATGTAGATCAGTTCGGGCGCGGCGAAAGGAAGATCCGAGTAGTAGAAGAAGTTCCGGGAGAACAGCACGAGCACCGGCGCCACGAGTGCCGCGACGGCTGCCGCGATCACGAGGGTTCGGGTTCGCACCGTGATCAGCCAGGCACCCACGACGAACACCACAGCGTAGGTCGAGAGGATGATCGGGAACCCGGTCTCGAGCACCTCCAGGAGGGCACCGATCGCGAAGATGGTGAGCGCACGAACGAGGATCGACATTCTCGTGCGCAGCAGCTCGACACCACCGTGCTCGCGCCCCCGAGCGCTGAGAAGCGTGAGCGAGACCCCCGCGAGGAGCCCGAACATGATCGCGGATCGCCCGTTGACCAGATCGAACCAGGTCTCCGGCCTGCCCCACTCGAACGCGTCCACGAGAACGAGGTGGGCACCGATCATCCCGAGCACCGCGAGCCCGCGGGCCGCGTCCACGCCGACGATGCGGCCCCGGCTCCGTGATTCCGTGACGGCAGCATCCGGCGCTGGGGCAGCGTCGCTCTTCTCCGTGAGAACGCTCATGGCCAGACCCTACCCGGGAGACGTCGAGGCGGCTAGGGAGCTCTCGTCGAGGCGGTCACCGTGAACTTCGCGGTTCGTGAGACCTCCCGCGTGGGGCCGACGACGCGGGCGAGTTCGGACCGGTAGCCGAGGGATGAGTTGTAGACGGTCCACAGCTCGCCACCGGGTCGCAGGAGGCGAGCGGCCGCCGAGAACAGCTTCGAGGCGATCCCGGTGTGCACGGTCCCCTCGGTGTGGAAGGGCGGGTTGAGGAGCACGAGATCGAGGCTGGCATCGGGGATGCTCGAGCCCGCGTCATCCTGCACGACCGTGATCGAGGTGAGGCCGTTGAGTTGCGCCGTGCGACGCGCGGACGCGACGGCGACCGCCGAGACATCCGTGGCGATCACGGCGAGTCCCGGGCGGGAGCGGGCGAGCGCGGCGGCGAGGATGCCGGACCCGCAGCCGAGATCGACGGCGGTTCGAGCATCCGCCGGAACTTCGTGGAGCACGGCGAGCAGCGCCCGGGTGCCGATGTCCAAGCGTCCGCCGGCGAAGACGCCGGGAGCCGGCTCGTAGCGGATGCCTTCCTCCTCGCGGAGGTCGGGCACCGGCGCGGAGCCAGCGCGGGGCTCGCTCGCGATGAGCAGCCGGGACTTCTGGCGGGCGTGACTCACGTCCACCCGGCCGAAGTGCTCGGCTAGCACCGCGTTCATCCGCGGGGTCATGTGCTTGATGCGCCCACCGGCATACACGACCGCGTCGGGCGGGAGCTCCGCGGCGAGACGCCAGGCGACATCCTCGAGCCGGTCGAGGCTGCGGGGAAGCTGCCAGAGCACGACCCACGCTTCCGCGGCGGCGTCCAGCCCGACGTGCCGGTACGAGTCCGCGAGAGAACCCGCGTTGGCCGCGAGCGCCCGCTCTCCGACGATCGAGTCCTGATGCACCCGCACGCCGTGCGCTCCCGCCGCGATCGCGCCCAGAGTGAGGGCGCCGTAGTGGTCGTCGATCACGAGCACGGCATCCGGCGTCGCCGCGATCGATTCCGCCGCGGTGTCGAGCAGCAATCGGTCGGTCGCGTCGACGGCGAGGAGAGTCGGATCCTCGACGTCAGGCCAGCGGCGCAGGGCCGCGAGATCGAACGCGTCCGAGGTCACCGCTCGAGGCCGCGACCCAGCGGCCGCCACACGACGACCTGGTTCGCCTTCCGGGCGCGGGCGCCCGCCTTGAGCGACACGACCTCGCCCTCTGGTCCGGCCGCGAAGATCCGCCGGCCCGGACGGGCGAGCAGCTCATCGGCGAGCGCGTGCTCGAGCTCTCGCACGCGTGCCGCGAGGGCCGCGTTCTGGTTCTCGAGGTCGAGGATGCGCTTGATCCCCTCGAGGTTGAGACCCTGGGCCGAGAGTGCCGCGATCTCACGCAGCTGCACGACATCGCGCATCGAGTACCGACGGGACTGGCCCGCCGTGCGGGTGGGTGAGACGAGGCCGAGGCGGTCGTACTGGCGCAGGGTCTGCGGGTGCATCCCCGCGAGTTCGGCCGCCATCGCGATGGCGAAGACCGGCGAGAACTCGTCCATCAGTGGTCGCTCCGAGCCTTCGCGAGCAGCTCCGCGCGGGGGTTCTCGGGCGGCATCGACGACTCGAAGGCGCGGAGGTGATCGAGCGCCGCATCCGGAATCCGGCTGGGCACCGCCACCTGCACCTCGGCGAGCAGATCGCCCGCGCCCTTGGCCGTCGTGACCCCGCGGCCCTTGACCCGCAGGATGCGCCCGCTCGGGGTGCCCGGAGACACCTTGAGCTTCACGGGCTCGCCGCCCAGGGTCGGCACCTCGATGGTCGCGCCGAGCGCGGCCTCCACGAACGTGATCGGCACCAGGACCCGCAGGTTCAGCCCGTCGCGTTCGAACACGGGATGCTTGCGCACACTCACCGTGAGCACGAGATCGCCGGCGGGCCCGCCGTTGATGCTCGCCTCGCCCTTGCCCGCGAGCTTGATCTTCTGCCCGTCGCGCACGCCGGCCGGGATCTTGACGTTGATCGGGGCCCCGCCCTGCGGCTGGAGCTTGATCGTCTCGCCGTTGATCGCGGTGACGAAATCAAGAACGGTGGAAGCCGTGACGTCGCGGCCCTTCTCGGGGCCCGAGCGGAATCCTCCGCCGCCGCCGAACATCCCGCCGAGCAGGTCCTCGAAGCTCGCGCCGCCCGACTGGTAGCCGCGCTGCTGATTTCCGAACATGCCGCCGAACACGTCCTCGAACCCGCCGGGCTGGCCGGGTCGGCCGCCCGCGCTGAAGCGCGCGCCCGTGCCCATAGCCCGGATCTGGTCGTACTCACGACGAAGCTCGGGATCCGAGAGCACGGAGTGCGCCTCGCTGATCTCCTTGAACTTCGCCTCCGCCTTCGCATCCCCGGGGTTGGAGTCGGGGTGGTACTGGCGCGCGAGCTTGCGATAGACCTTCTTCAGGTCCGCCTCGGTGACGTCCTTGGAGACACCGAGAACGGCGTAGAAGTCCTTGTCGAACCAGTCCTGGCTGGCCACGGGGTGCCTCTCTCGGTTACTCGGCCGGGACCGACACGGCCACCTTGGCGGCGCGGATCAGTCGGTCACCGAGCACGTAGCCGGGCTCGATCACGTCCGCGATCGTGTTGGACGTGGCATCCGGGGTGGGCAGCTGCACGACGGCCTCATGGAACGCGGGGTCGAAGGGCTCGCCCTTCTCTCCGACCGTTCTGAGTCCGTACTTGTCGAACGCGGCGCGCAGCTTCTGCGCGACGATCGCCAGCGGCGAGCCGTCGACGAGATCGCCGTGCGCCTCGGCGCGGGACAGGTCGTCGATCGCCGGGAGCAGCGAGCGGATCACCTCCGCGATCACGGCCTCGCGATTGGCGACCCGATCGCGCTCGACGCGCGTGCGGAAGTTGACGAGCTCGGCCTGCGCCCGGAGCATGTCCGAGCGCATCTCGGCGACGAGGTCGGTCGCCGCCTGGTCGAGCAACGCCTGATCGTCGATGGTGAACGTCTCGCCCTCGATCGGCAGGTCGTCGCCGTCGCCGTCGCCGGAGGAGTCGGACTCCTCCGCCGCGGCACTCGGCTCGCGAACATCACCGGTCTCCGGATCGACACGACGCTTGTCGCGGATCACCGGCTCCTGGGGTTCCTCTGGTGTGTTCTGCTCGTCAGCCATCGCTACTTCTTGTCGTCGCCGTCGGTGCCGGGCTCGTCCTCGACGACCTCGGCGTCGACGATGTCCTCGTCGCTGCCCTCCGGTGCGGCCTCCTCCGAGGCACCCTCGGCCGGCTGCTCTTGGCTGGAGGAGTAGATGGCCTGGCCCAGCTTCTGCTGGCTCTCGGTGAGCTTGTCGAACGCGGTCTTCACCGCGGCCTCGTCGTCGCCGGCCAGAGCCGACTTGAGGGCATCCACGTCGGCCTGCACGTCGCTCTTCACGTCGGCGGGGAGCTTGTCCTCGTTGTCCTTGATGAGCTTGTCGGTCGAGTAGGCGAGCTGCTCGGCCGTGTTGCGGGTCTCGGCGGCCTCGCGGCGCGCCTTGTCCTCGGCCGCGTGCTCCTCGCCCTCGCGCACCATGCGCTCGATGTCGTCCTTCGACAGCGAGCTGCCGCCGGTGATCGTCATCGACTGCTCCTTGCCGGTGCCCTTGTCCTTGGCGGACACGTGCACGATGCCGTTCGCGTCGATGTCGAAGGTGACCTCGATCTGCGGGATGCCGCGCGGCGCCGGCGCGATGCCGGTGAGCTCGAAGGTTCCCAGGTTCTTGTTGTCGCGGGTGAACTCGCGCTCGCCCTGGAAGACCTGGATCGCCACGGACGGCTGGTTGTCATCCGCCGTGGTGAAGGTCTCGGAGCGCTTCGTCGGGATCGCCGTGTTGCGCTCGATGAGCTTGGTCATGATGCCGCCCTTGGTCTCGATGCCGAGGCTCAGCGGGGTGACGTCGATGAGGAGCACGTCCTTGCGCTCGCCCTTGAGAACGCCGGCCTGGAGGGCGGCGCCGACGGCGACCACCTCATCCGGGTTGACGCCCTTGTTGGGCTCCTTGCCACCGGTGAGCTTCTTGACGAGCTCGACGACGGCGGGCATGCGGGTGGATCCACCCACGAGCACGACGTGCGCGACGTCGGAGAGCTTGACGCCCGCCTCCTTGATCACGTCGTTGAACGGCTTCTTGGTGCGCTCGAGCAGGTCGGCGGTCAGCTCCTCGAACTTGGCGCGGGTGAGCGTCTCGTCGAGGTTGGCCGGGCCGTTCTCCGTGAGGGAGAGGTAGGGCAACTGGATGGTCGTCGAGGTCTGGCTCGACAGTTCCTTCTTCGCCTGCTCCGAGGCCTCCTTGAGGCGCTGCTTGGCGATCTTGTCGCCCGAGACATCCACGCCGGTGGTCTCCTTGAAGCGCTTGATCAGGTAGTCGACGACGCGCTGGTCCCAGTCGTCACCGCCGAGGCGGTTGTCACCGGACGTGGCCTTGACCTGGATGGTCGAGAAGTCGTCGTCCTTGCCCACCTCGAGCAGGGAGACGTCGAAGGTGCCACCACCGAGGTCGAAGACGAGGATGAGCTCGTCCTCCTTGCCCTTGTCGAGGCCGTAGGCGAGCGCCGCCGCGGTGGGCTCGTTGATGATGCGCAGCACGTTGAGGCCCGCGATCTCGCCGGCCTCCTTGGTGGCCTGGCGCTCGGCGTCGTTGAAGTACGCGGGAACCGTGATGACCGCGTCGGTCACCGGCTCGCCGAGGTACTGCTCGGCATCCCTCTTGAGCTTGGCCAGGATGCGCGCGGAGATCTCCTGCGCGGTGTACTTCTTGCTGTCGACGTCCTGCTTCCACGTCGTGCCCATGTGGCGCTTGACGGAAGCGATGGTGCGGTCGACATTGGTGACGGCCTGGCGCTTCGCGGTCTCACCGACGAGCACCTCCCCGTCCTTGGTGAAGGCGACGACCGACGGGGTCGTGCGGAAGCCCTCGGCGTTCGCGATGACGGTGGGTTCCCCACCCTCGAGAACGGCCACCACCGAGTTGGTGGTTCCGAGGTCGATTCCTACTGCTCGAGCCATAGTGCTCATACTCCTTGGTTCAGTGGATGCACGGCCGGTCCAAACCTGAGCCGCGCTGTGTCAAGTTTGCCATCTGTGGATAACTCGTGTCAAGTCAAACCTGAGTCCCCTCGGCTCAAGGTGACGCAGCGTCAGTGAGAGGCCTACAGTGCACTCGTGACCTCGACCCCGGAGAAGCCCACGCTGTGGCAGCGACTCGGTTCGCTGCCGTTCGCCGTTGCCGTTCTCGTCGCCTGCAACGCGCTCTACATCTTCCTCGTCGCGCTCGGCAACATCACCGACTACGACACCAACTTCGAGTTCGTCAAGCACGTGCTCTCGATGGACACCACCAACTTCGGCGGAGCCGCCGGCACCGGGCTCGACCCGGATGTCATGTGGCGCGCGATCACCGATCCGGTCGTCTGGAATGTGGCCTACATCGGCCTCATCGTCTGGGAGAGCGCGGCCGCCCTCGTGCTCATCACGGCGGCGGTTCTGTGGCTGCGGGCGTTCATCATCCGGGGCAGCTTCGACTCCGCGCGGGTGTGGTCGAGCATCGGACTGCTGATGATCATCGCGCTCTTCTTCGCCGGCTTCATCACCATCGGCGGCGAGTGGTTCCAGATGTGGCGCTCGACGGCGTGGAACGGCCTGGACCCCGCGTTCCGCAACTCGGTGCTCGCCGCGATCACCCTCGTTCTCATCCACACCACCGCCCAGGGATGGGTTCGAAAAGTTCACGTGGAGACCCCCGCCAGCCACTAGCGTGTGAGCATGACGGACGAGCGACCCGACGCATTCCAGCCCACCGACAAGACGATCCCGGCCGCCGCCGACACCCTCGCGGTCGGCATCATGGGGCTGGATCTCCAGGAGGGGCTCGAGGTCCCGCGCCGGCGCGTCTTCGCCTGGGCGTTCTGGGACTGGGCGACGCAGCCGTTCAACACGGTGCTGCTCACGTTCGTCTGGGTGCCCAGCTACCTCACGAGTACCTTCTTCGTGGATCCCGCGGTCGTCGGCACCGATGGCGAGGAGGCCGCACTCGGTCAGCTCGCGAGCCTCCTGGGTTACGGAGTGACCGTCGCGGGCCTGCTCATCGCCCTGCTCGCTCCCGTGCTCGGGCAGCGGGCGGACCGCGCTGGACGCCAGAAGCTGCAGCTCTTCATCTTTACCGCTCTGCTCATCGTGGCCCAGCTCGGCCTCGTGTTCGTGCAGCCCGGGGGTGAGTGGTTCTGGATGGGCGTCGCGCTCATCGCCGTCGGAAGCGTGTTCGGCGAGATCGCGGGGGTCAACTACAACGCGCTCCTCATCTCCGTCTCGAACCCGAAGACGATCGGCAAGGTCTCGGGGCTCGGATGGGGCTTCGGTTACCTCGGCGGTATCGTCGCCCTCACCGTCGTCGTCGGGCTCATCCTGGGAGGGGTTCTCGACGGCGAGGCGGCGCTGACCTTCCAGCTGATCGCTCTCGGCTGCACGATCTGGACCGTGATCTTCGTCATCCCGATCTTCGTCAGCGTTCCCGAGCCGCCCCACAACTTCAAGGGCCGCAAGGTCGGCTTCTTCGAGAGCTACGTCGAGCTCGTCCGCGGCGTCATCCGCCTCTACAAGGAGACCCGGCCGACCTTCTGGTTCCTCCTCGCTAGTGCGGTCTACCGCGACGGGCTCTCCGCGGTCTTCACCTTCGGCTCGATCATCGCCGCCGTCGTGTTCGGCTTCGGCTTCACCGACCTCGTGATCTTCGGCATCGCGCTCAACATCGTTGCGGGGGTGTCGACCATCCTCGCCGGACGCCTCGACGACCGCTTCGGACCCAAGCGCGTCATCCTCGTCTCGGTCTTCGGTCTCGTGATCTGCACCCTGGTGGTGTTCTTCTTCGCGAGCCTCGGCGCTCCGCTGTTCTGGGCTGCGGGCATCGTGCTCGCGATGTTCGTCGGTCCGGCTCAGGCGGCATCCCGGTCCTTCCTGGCCCGGGTGACCCCCGCCGGTCGAGAGGGCGAGGTCTTCGGCCTGTACGCGACCACCGGGCGCGCGGCCGGATGGATGGCGTCGCTGCTCTGGGGCGTCTTCATCGCGCTGGCGGCGAGCCAGACCCTCTACGGCATCCTCGGAATCTCTCTCGTGCTGCTCGCGGGCGGCATCATGCTCCTCTTCGTCAAGGCGCCGGCGCCGGCGAAGGCCGTCACGAAGTAGGGCGGCTCTCGGGAGCCATCGGGTTCACCGCGTTCAGCCACGGGAAGTGACTGAAGTCGCGGTCGGCCGTCCAGAGTTGCTGCACCCCGTGGTCGCGGCAGATCGCGGCGATGCGCGCATCGTGCACTTTCGCGCCCGTGACGCCGCTCGACGTGAGCACATCGGCCAGTGTGTCGAAGTGGCGTGCGCTCTCGTCGAGGATGAAGCATCCGTGAGCCACCTGTAGCGTGCCGATGAAGCCCAAGGCCTCCGTCATCGTCGCCGGTCGGGTGAGATAACGCTGTCGGGTCACCGTCGAGAGGAACTCGTGGACGCACGGCGACGGGATGCCCCACACCTCCGCACCCGAGATGAGGGTCTTGAGCGCCGTCAGCGCTGACCGATGCTGCTCGAAGTCCCGGTGAAAGGCATAGACGAGGATGTTCGTGTCGACGGCTCTCATGTCCGCTCGTTGAGGTCGTCCCACCACCGGGTCGGGTCGACGAGAACCTCGCCCGTGCCGTCGCCCACCGCCGGAAGTTGGATCTGATTCGGGTCGGTCTTGCGCACCGGCTGGCGGAGGTAGTGGTAGCTCGACTTCTCGAAGAGCAGCTTGAGCGAGAGGTTCTCTTCGATCGCCCGCTGCTTGAGCTGATGGAACAACTCGTCGGGGAGGTCCACGGTCGTGCGCATGGGAGAAGTCTAGCGCTCGGCGCATAAATGTGCGTCGATCCCGGGGGGCACCGGCCCTGTCCGAAATGCGCTCGCGCTCTGGACGACCGGTCGCCAAGCTGGACGCATGACGCAACTCAACAAAGCCCTCCTGCTCGACTCGCTCCATGTGCCGGGCGACCCGTTGATCGTCACGAACGTGTGGGATGCCGTGACCGCCCGCACCGTCGCGGCGGCGCCCGGCGTGCTCGCGATCGCCACGGCGAGCCACGCGGTGAGCTACGCGCACGGGGTCGAGGACGGCGAGGGGCTCACCCTCGACGAGGCGCTCGCGGCGGCCCGCCGCGTGGTCAACGCCGTCGACCTTCCGGTGAGCGTCGACTTCGAGCGCGGTTATGCCCCGGATGCCGCGGGCGTGCAGCGCCACGTCGAGCAGCTCATCGCGACCGGGGCCGTGGGGCTCAACCTCGAGGACAGCACCTCGGCCACGGAACTCGTGCCGTTCGAGCTCGCGGTGGACCGGGTGGCGGCGGTGCGCCGCGCGGCCGAGGCGTCCGGCATCCCGATCGTGCTCAACGCCCGCGTCGACGCGCTCGCGCGCGGTGCGAGCTGGGACGAGATGGTCACTCGGGCCAACGCCTACCTCGGCGCGGGCGCGCACGTCGTGTTCGTGCTCGGGCTGCGCGACGAGTCCGCGATCGAGCGGGCTCTCGCCGCGATCGACGGACGGGTGTCCGTGATCGCAGGTCCTTCGTCGCCGCCGCTGGCGCGGCTCGCCGAACTCGGGGTTTCCCGGGTGAGCTTCGGGCCGCGCACGATGGGGCTCACCCTCGCGCACCTGCAGGCAGCCGCCACGCAGCTCACCGCGCGGGGGGCCTACCCGGCCGAGCTCGGGTTCGAGTACTAGGCCTGGTCAGCGCGGGCCTGCTCAGTGCGGGCCTGCTCAGCGCGGGCCTGCTCAGCGCGGCCAGGCCGCGGCGAAGCGGGACAGGAGGTCGGCGAACTGGGTGAGCTCGGCATCCGTGAATCCGGCGAGCGCCTCGGTGACCGCCGTTCGACGAGAGCTGCGCGCGCCCTCGATCGCGGTGCGTCCGGCATCCGTGATGGTCACGACGCTACGGCGTGCGTCGCGCGGGTCGGCGGCGCGATCGACGAGTCCGCGCTCAGCCGCGTCGTTGACGAGACGGGATGCCCGGGGCTGATCCACGCCGATCGCCGCCGCGATCTCGGAGATCCCCAGGCGGTCGTCGGGGGATGCCGCGGCGAGCGCCTCGAGCATCCGGAACCGGGCCGCGCCGCCGAGGGAGCGGTCGTGGCCACCGGCGGAGCCACGGCCGGGACCGTGCCCGCTCGCCCACGGGGGAGGGCCGTCGCCCCACGGCGCAGGCCCAGCACCCCACGGTGGAGTGCGGTCGCCGCCGACCCACGGGGGTCGTGGTCCTGCGGGGCCGTGCCGGTGGCCGCGACCGGGGCTGGGCCGCAGCTGGAGGAGGGCGTCCTCGATGCGGCGCACGGCATCCGCTTGACTTTCCGAATCCATGTATGTAACTATACAACTGTTGTCATATGACATACATCGCCGGATCGGCGGATCCCTACCCGGCCACGAGCCGAAGAAAGCAGAAAACCCATGAACACCCCCACAGAAGACACTGAGAACACCACCCGCCCGCGTCGCCCCGGCTTCTGGCTGCGCGCGATCGAGCACCGCAAGCGCGCCCTGGCTCACGAGTACCGTTCGGGCCTCGGCGACAAGGCCCGCGAGGGCATCAGCGACGAGGACTACGCCACCACCATGGCGACGCTCGAGACGATGGCCCGCAACCTCGGCTGGACCGAGGACGACGATGAGGGCTTCGGCCCCCGCTTCGGCGGACGGCCCGGCTTCGGCCGGCAGTTCGGACCCGGCTTCGGCCCGTACCGCGGACACCGCGGCCACGGTCACGGCCGTCCCGAGCGCCCCACCCCTGAGAACTCGCCCGAGTCCTCCCGCTCCGCGGACACCGAGGCGTAACCTCAAGGCATGGACACTCCTCGACCCATCGGCTACTGGCTCAAGCTCGTCGACCGTCTGATCGACGAGCAGTTCGCCTCGACACTCGAGGAGCACGGCGTCACTCGGCGCCAGTGGCAACTCCTGAACGTGCTCTCCCGAGAGCCCGCGACGGTGGAGCAACTGGATGCCGCGGTGGCGCCGTTCCTGTCTCCCCAGGACTCCGAGACGTCGGCCGAGCACCTCACCGAACTCATCGAGAGCGCCTGGGTGGATGCCACGCCCACCGGCTACGAGCTCACGGACCGCGGCCGCGCCGCCTTCGAACGCCTCGCCGACGTGGTGACAACACAGCGGACCGTCGTCGCGGATGGCGTGACCCCGGCCGAGTACGAGCAGACCGTCGCGGTGCTCGAGCGCATGGCGCGCAACCTGGGCTGGTCGGACTAGAGCAGCCGCTCCAGCGCCACCCGCGCGCGGGCGTACGGCGCCGCGCTGTCGGTGAGCCGTGACGCGGCGTTCGCCCCATCGAGGATCGCCGTCACTTCGAAGGCGAGCTGGGCGGCATCCGTCGTGGAGGCCAGCTCGCCGGCATCCATCGCCCGCTGGATGACGCGGCGCACGCTCTCGTGCCACTCCGCCATCGCGACCGCGACCGCATCGCGCACCGCCCCGGGCCGCGCGCCGAGCTCCATCGCGGCGGCGGCGAAGAAGCACCCGCCCGCGAACACTCGGCCCTCGCTGTAGTCGAGCCACCCGCCGAGCAGGGCGTCGAGTCTTGCCCGACCGCCCGGGACGGCGAGCGCCGGCGCGATCACCCGCTCGATGAAGATCTCCCGGGCCGCCTCGACGGTGGCGAGTTGCAGCTGCTCCTTGGTGCCGAACAGCGCGACCACGCCACCCTTGCTGCGATCGGTCTCCGAGGCGAGTGCTCCGATGGTGAGCCCTTCGAGTCCCCCGAGCGAGGCGAGGTTGACGGCACGCTCCATCACCAGACGGCGCGACTCGTCGCCGCGGGCGCGGCGTCCATCGGCGATCGTGCTCATGGCATCCATTGTTGCGTTCCTTCTCCGTTTCGATACTATACGAACGATCGTGTTTAAAGAAAGGATGTCCCGTGCCGTTCGCGAAGACCGCTCTCGTCGCCCTCAACCGCGTGGCCCCCGGAGCCGCCGCCGAAGTGGGGTGGCGGCTCTGGCGCCACGTCGGAGCTCCCCAGCCCGTGCGCGAGCGCGAGTTCGCCCAGCACAAGTGGGCCCATCGCGCCACGGTGCGCGTTCGGGGTCGCGAGGTCGCGACCTATCGGTGGGGCTCGGGGCCACGGGTGGTGCTCCTCGTGCACGGGTGGCGCAGTCGAGGGTCCCGGTTCTCGGAGCTGATCGCCGCACTCGAGTCCGGCTACACGACGGTGATCGCCTTCGATGCCCCGGCGAACGGGGGCTCTCCCGGCCGACTCGTCACGATCCTCGACTACGCGGCGGCGATCGACGCGATCGCCCTCGAGCACGGCCCCATCGACACGATCATCGGCCACTCCTTCGGAGTGCTCGCGAGCTTCCTCGCCGTGCGTGAGGGCGTGCCGGTGCAGCGGATCGTGGGCATCTCCGGGATGGCCTCGGCCGACCAGCTCGTCGAGAAGTTCTGGGCGCAGGCGGGGCTCGGCGCGCGCGCCGACCGCGGGATGCGGCGCCGCATCGACCACCGCACGTTCCCCGACGTGCACGACCCGTGGCGTCGGTTCGTCGCCGAACTCGAGCCGACGCAGTCCGATGTCGGGCTGCTCCTCGTGCACGACACCGAGGACGCGATGGTGGATGCCGGCCAGGCCCTGCTCATCGCGAACGCCCACACCGGGCCGGTGCGCTCGCTCATCACGACGGGGCTGGGGCACTCGCGCATCCTGAGCGACCCGGAGGTGGTGCGGGAGGTGGCGGACTTCGTTCGGTCCGGCTCAGCGGTCGAGTAGAACCCACCAGATCATGAGCATCGTCACGAAGAACCCCGTGATGAAGTTGAGAAGCAGGAACCGACGCCAGCCGCGGTTCGCGGTCTCGGATGCGGCATCCGTCACGTTCCAGAACGGCGCGCACACGGCCGCGTAGGGCAGCACGAGGAGCGCGGCGAGCGGTCCCGGCCAGGCGCTGAAGAGCAGCAGAACCCCGCCGAGGAGGTACGCGATCACGGCGAACCGCACGGTCGCCTTGCCGCCGATCACGGTCGCGATCGACGAGATGCCGCCCTCGCGATCGGCGATCACATCCTGAACCGCGCCGAACGCGTGCGAGGCGATGCCCCAGAGGAAGAACGCGCCGAGCACGGCCCAGAGCTGCGGAGTGAAGACGGCCCCCGCGAGCACGAGGCCGTACACCGCCGGCGAGACGAAGTGGGTGCTCGATGTGAGCGAGTCGAGGAACGGCTTCTCCTTGAAGCGCAGCCCCTTCGCCGAGTACGCGACCACGGCGAACAGCGAGATCGCGAGCACGAGCCACGACAGCGGCGACCCGGCGATCACGAGATACACGACGAAAGGAACCGTGGTCACGACCGACGCGATGAGGGTCGGCCGGTGCATCCGGGTGTCGAGGAGCGCGCCCTCGACGCCGCCCTTGCGGGGATTGCGCAGGTCGCTCTCGTAGTCGAAGACGTCGTTGATGCCGTACATGGCGAGGTTGTACGGGATGAGGAAGAAGATCGTGCCGAGCACGAACGTCAGGTCGATCTGGCGGGTCGTGAGGAAGTAGGCGGCAGCGAACGGGAACGCCGTGTTGACCCAGCTCAGCGGTCGGGACGAGACGAAGAGCGCCTTAAGCATCGGATGCCCCTTCCGTGGCCGGGCGAGGAGACAGCAGCGCCCACAGCGCCGGCAGCCCGATCACGGCGGCGACGGCGTAGGCGAAGTCCTCGAGCGGGGCGACCCCGATGAACACCCCGCTGATGCGCTCGGGACTGTAGTCGACGAGGCCCACTGAGATCATGATGTTGTCGAAGACCGCGGTCATCACGAGCACGACGACCAGGGTGATGCCCACCGCCCGCCAGTTCGGGGTGCGGCGGGTGATGAAGCCGAGCACGACCACCAGGGCGACGATGGCGAGGAAGATCGCGTTGAGGGCCCAGTAGGTCACCCTTCACCCCCGCCCGCGCGCATGCTTCCTTCATGCGCGGATGGGGTGCCGTGCGCGCGTGACGGAAACATGCGCGCGACCAGATCGGAGGCTGCGGAGTACGCGTTCATCGACAGGTAGCACAGCAGCGTGAGGAAGAAGACCTCCTCGAGCGGGATCTCCGGGAACACCTGCAGGCCTGTCATGAACGAGGTCTCGCCGCGGAAGAAGATGTGCCCGAGCACGCCGCCGAGATCCCACGCGAGGAAGAACGCGATCCCCGCGAGCAGCACCACCGCCGCGCGCCACGGCGCCCGCCAGAAGAACAGCCGGAACCGCCGGTCGAGCATCACCATGCCGGTGAGGGCGATCAGCAGCGCGAGGAGGTAGAGCAGAGTCATCTCGTCGGCGAGGTCTCGACCGGCTCGACCCGTTCGCCCGACTCCGGCTCCAGCTCGACCCCCGACTCAGCGGCGGGCTCGGCCACGGGCAGCACCGTGCGCACGAGCGGCTCCGGCAGCGCCTCGGTCGAGGTGTCGCCGCGCAGCCGCTTGATGAGGATCTCGGAGCTGATCAGACACATCGGCAGCCCGATGCCCGGGATGCTCGACCCGCCCACGTAGTACAGGCCCTTGACCTTCTTCGACTTGTTGCCCGCGCGGAAGAACGCGCTCTGCTTGAGGGTGTGCGCGGGTCCCAGGGCGGTGCCGCGCCAGGCGTTGAGGTCGGAGGCGAAGTTGCCGGGGCCGACGGTGCGGCGCAGCGTGATGCGCGAGGCGAGGTCGGGGATGCCGGCCCACTCCGAGATCTGCGCGATCACCCGGTCGGCCATCGCCTCGATACGCGGGTCGCCGTCACCGTCCACGTCGCCCCTGCCGATCGTGGGGTCGGCGGGGATCGGCACGAGAACGAAGAGGTTCTCGTAGCCCTCGGGCGCGACATCCGGGTCCACGGCGCTCGGCCGGCAGATGTAGAGGGATGCCGGGTCGGGCACGCTGGACGGGTCGCCGAAGATCGCCGCGAAGCCCCGCTCCCAGTCCTTCGTGAACAGCAGCGTGTGGTGCTCGAGCTGCGGCAGCTCGCCCTCGACGCCGAGGTACATGAGCAGGGCGCTCGGCCCGGCCACCTTGGTGTCCCAGTACTCCTGGGGGTAGGTGCGCTGCTCGGATTCGAGCAGCTGCGTCTCGGTGTGGTGCAGGTCGGCGGCGGAGACCACGAGGTCGGCAGTGATCGTGATCGTCGCGCCCGCGACATCCACGTACTCCACGCCCGTCGCGATGCCGTCGACGACGGTGATGCGCGAGACGGCCGCGTTGGTGACGATCGTCACGCCCTCCTTCTCGGCGAGGTCGGCGATCGACTGGATGACGCGCGTGAACCCGCCCATCGGGTAGAGCACGCCGTCGGCGAGATCGAGGTGGCTCATGAGGTGGTACATGCTCGGGGTGAGGTACGGCGACGAGCCGAGGAACACGGCCGGGTAGCCCAGCACCTGCTGGAGGCGGCGGTCGCTGAACCGGCGGCTCACGAACGAGGAGAGCGGCTCGAGCAGCAGGCGGAGGAACTTGCCCGTGCGGGAGAGCACGTCGGCGCGCAGGAGCTTCGTGTAGTCGGCGAAGGTCGTGTAGAGGAAGCGCTTCTTGGCGAGCTCGTAGACCTCCTGCGCGGAGTCGAGGTAGCGGTCGAGCTTCTCGCCGGCGCCCGGCTCGATGCTCTCGAACAGGTCGAGGTTCTCTTGGCGGGCCTGCGCGATGTCGACGGGCGCGGCATCCCCCTCGAAGTACACCCGGTAGCCGGGGTCGAGGGTGACGAGCTTGAGCTGCTCCTCGGCGCTCGTGCCGAGAAGCTTGTAGAAGTGGTCGAACACCTCGGGCATGAGGTACCACGACGGTCCGGTGTCGAAGCGGAACCCGTCCCGCTCCCAGTTGCCCGCGCGGCCGCCGACGTCGGGCCGACCCTCCAGCAGGGTGACGGTGTGGCCATCGCGGGCCAGCAGGGCGGCGGACGAGAGGCCGGCGATGCCGCCCCCGATCACGATGACGGTGCTCATGGCGTTCTCCCGATCGCGGCAGCCAGCGCGAGTCGCGCCTTCACCGGGTTGGGCACGCGCACCCGGGCGCGCACCAGTTCGGCGGCGGGGGTTCTCCTCAGCCGCACGGATAGTTCCGCGAACAGCGACTGCGCGAGGGCGACCGCGCGTCGGCTGTGAGCGGGGAGCTCGGGCACGACCGCCGCCGAGACGGCGAGGTCGGCGTCGATGTCGTCGAGGAGTCGGATCTTCTCCGCCTCCGTGAACGAGTCGACATTGATGCCGGGGAAGTAGCTACGGCCGAGAGTTCTGAAATCGGCGGCGAGGTCGCGCAGGAAGTTCACCTTCTGGAAGGCGGCCCCGAGGGCACACGCGCCGGTCTCGAGGCGCTGGCGTTCGGCATCCGTCACCGTCTGGTCGGCGAGGAAGGCGCGCAGGCACATCAGCCCGACGACCTCGGCCGAGCCGTAGACGTACCGGTCGAAGCTCTCCTGGTCGTGCTCCTTGGCGGTGAGGTCCATACGCATCGACTCGAAGAACGGCGCGGTGTACTCGGTGCCGAAGCCGACCTCGCGGGCGGTGAGGGCGAAGGCGTGCACGACGAGGTTCGAGCTGAAGCCCTCCTTCATCGCCTTGTCGGTCTCGCGCTCCATCTCGTTGAGCGCGCGGCCCGCCGCCACTGTGTCGAGCCCGGACTCCTCGGCGGCGCCGTCGACGATCTCGTCGGCGACGCGCACGAGCGCGTAGATGTTCTCGACGTGCTGGCGCACGCCCGGGCCGAGCAGACGGGCCGCCAGGCCGAACGAGGTGGAGTATCGCCGGATGACGATGCTCGCGGTCTCCTCCGCGACCTGGTCGTAGAGGGGCAGGCGCGCGCTCATTTCACCCTGCTGAGCACGGTGTCGGCGACCGGATGAAGCTCCTCGCGCAGGGCGGGCGGGATGTGCGGCTCGGCGAGGCGGGCCAGCGCGCGGTTCGCGTAGTACCGGGCCAAGCCCTCGGTGAAGTTCTTCGCACCGCAGTCGACGAGCACGGCGCGCACCCGATCCGCGTCCTCCTCGCCGAGGTCCTCGCTGCCGAAGACCGACTCCACCTGGGCCCACTCGCGGGTGCTCGTGGCGTACGCGATGAGCACGGTGCGCTTGCCTTCGCGCAGGTCGCCGATCGTGGTCTTGCCGGTCTCCGCTTCGGTGCCGAACACCCCGAGCAGGTCGTCCACGATCTGGTAGGCGATGCCGATCTCGCGACCGAAGTCGCCCAGGGTGGCGACCACCTCATCCGAGGCGCCGGCCAGGATCGCGCCCGCCTGAAGCGGGCACTCGAAGGAGTAGACGGCGGTCTTGAGGCGCTCCATCGTGATGATGTCGTCGACGCGCGGCACCTCGGCCGCGATCGCGAAGTCCACGTCGATCAGCTCGCCGGCCGCCGACGCGAAGAGCGCGTCATCCATCACCTCGGTGAGGCGGGCGCGGGTCACATCGGCGACGCCGCTGCGGTCGATGAGCCGGTAGGCGTTGAACAGCGCGAGGTCACCCGCGATCACGGCCGCGGAGATTCCGGAGTGCTCGGCGACCCGGGCGCTGCGACCCGCGGCGAGCGCGTCATCGCGGTACGTGCCCGAGATGTTCGGGATGCCGCGGCGCACGAAGTCGTGATCGATCACGTCGTCGTGCACGATCAGGGCGGTGTGCAGCAGCTCGAACGCGGCGCCCACGTACGCGGCCGCCTCGGTATCGGTGCCGCCGAGGGACTGGTACGCGGCCATCACCATGCGGGGGCGGAACCGCTTGCCGCCGATCGTGTTGTTCTCCAGCGTCTCCCACAGGCGCACGTAGGTGGGCCCGAAAGCGGCCGCGCGGTTCTTGGATAGGCTGAAGAATCGACCCAAGACGGCGTCGACCTGCTCCTGTCTCTCCGCGGAGAGTGGCAGCAGCCCAGAACGATCCACATAGGCAGACTATCGCGATGACCACCCCCGAACAGGTCGTGCTGGTCGACGACGCCGGTGCCGCGATCGGCGTCGCCGAGAAAGTGGCCGTTCATACGACGGACACGGCCCTGCACCTCGCCTTCTCGTGCCATGTCTACAACGAGGCGGGGCAGGTTCTCGTCACCCGGCGGGCCCTCTCCAAGCTCACGTGGCCGGGGGTGTGGACCAACTCGTTCTGCGGCCATCCCGCTCCTGGCGAGTCGATGGAGGAGGCGATCGCCCGCCGCGCCGAGCGAGAGCTCGGCATTACCCTGACCGATCTCGAGGTGATCCTGCCGGACTTCCGCTACCGGGCCGTGGATGCCTCGGGCATCGTCGAGAACGAGATCTGCCCCGTCTACCGTGCGGTCACGGTGGATGCGGTGCGCCCGGCTCCGGACGAGGTCGCCGAGTTCGCGTGGGTCGACCCCGCCTCGCTCGCGGCGGCGGCGAGCTCCGCGCCCTACGCCTTCAGCCCGTGGCTGGGGTGGCAGCTGGAGCAGCTCAGCGCGTGACGTCGGTGCGGTGGAAGTTCAAGTGACTCCGTGACGCCGTCGGCCCGCGCTGCCCCTGGTACCGGTTGAGGTACGCCCCTGAGCCGTAGGGGTTGTCCACCGGCGAGCTCGTGCGGATGAAGCACAGCTGGCCGATCTTCATCCCGGGCCACAGCTTGATCGGGAGGGTCGCGACGTTGCTGAGCTCGAGGGTGACGTGACCCGAGAACCCGGGGTCGACGAAGCCCGCGGTCGAGTGGGTGAGCAGCCCGAGCCGGCCGAGCGAGCTCTTGCCCTCGAGGCGCGCGGCGATGTCATCCGGAAGTGTGACCAGCTCGTAGGTGGACCCGAGCACGAACTCGCCGGGGTGCAGGATGAACGCCTCGTCGGGCTCGACCTCGATCAGCCGGGTGAGCTCCGGCTGGTCCTCGGCGGGGTCGATGAACGGGTACTTGTGGTTGTCGAACAGCCGGAAGAAGCGGTCGAGCCGCACGTCGATGCTCGACGGCTGGATCATGTCGAGCTCGAGCGGCTCCAGTCCGATGCGCCCGGCGCCGAGCTCGGCGCGGATGTCGCGGTCACTGAGCAGCATGCCGCAAGACTAGCTAGAATCGTCGAAGCGCCGCGAAAGTGCGGCCACGCGGATGTAGTTCAATGGCAGAACTTCAGCTTCCCAAGCTGATAGCGCGGGTTCGATTCCCGTCATCCGCTCCATTCGTCAGGGGATGGAAGGGGCACATGAGTCACCTCGTCCCGATCCCCTCCCCGGGCGTCCCGCTCTTCTACGGCGCCCCCGGCGACCCGGTCGTCGTCGTCATCCACGACATGTTCGGCCGACTGCCCGGGCTCGTGCCGTTCGCCGAGGCGCTCGCGAGCCGTGGGCTGCGGGTCGCGGTCCCCGACCTCTACGACGGCGTCTGCACGGTCGACAGCGCGACCGCCGAATCCCTCATGGAGGGACTGGATGTCGCGACCGCCCTCGCCGAGATCGACGACACCGTCGTGCAGGCGCAGGAGACGGGCGACGAGCGGGTGGGTCTTGTGGGATTCAGCGTCGGCGGCTGGCTCGCCCTGCTGCACGCTCAGGCCGGGTCGGTGGATGCCGCGGTCGCCTACTACGCGAGCCTCGCCGAACGGGACCATGGCGTCATCCCGTGCCCGGTTCTGCTCCACTGGGCCGAGGTGGACGAGTGGACCGACGGCGAGCGCCCCGAGCAGTTCGTCGAGCGGCTCAAGGAGCACGGCACCCCGGTGAACCAGCACCGCTACCTCGGCACGAGCCACTCGTTCGCCAACGCGAGCCTGCCGGGCCTGATCGACGGCCAGGCCGCCGCGCTCGCGTTCGCCCGCACGGCCGTGTTCCTCGAGAAGCACCTCGTCGACTGACCCGGGTACCGTGGGTGCATGAGCGACTTCAGCACTGAGATCGTGGATGCCGTGCTGCACCACATGAACGACGACCACAACGACGACAACCTGCTCATCGCGCAGGCGTTCGGGTCGACGGAGGCCTGGGCCGCGACGATGGTCGGCCTCGACGGTCGCGGCGGCACCTGGAGCTACCTGATCGGTGACGACGAACGCGAGGTCACTGTGCCGTGGTCGGCGGAGATCTCGGAGCGCGCGGAGATCCGCCGGGAGATCGTCGTGCTCTACGACAAGGCGTGCGCGATTCTCGGGGTGCCCGCCCGACCGCACGAGTGATGTCCCGCTCCCCGAACCGGCTGCTCGGCGTGATCGTGGGCGCCGGGTATGTGCTCATCGGCATCCTCGGGTTCACGGTGACCGCGGGGGTCGAGTTCCTCGCGACCGAGGGTGCCTCGCTCCTCGGCCTCTTCCAGGTCAACCCGCTGCAGAACATCGTGCACGTCGTGCTGGGGGCGTCCCTCCTGGTGGCCGGGCTCTCGAGTGCGCGGAGGGCGAAGACCGTCAACGGCGCCGTCGGGGCCTTCTTGCTGCTGCTCGGTCTCGTGGGCCTCTTTCTCGTCGGGTCGACCGCGAACGTCTTCGCTCTCACCGTGACGGACAACGTGCAGCACTTCGGCACGGCGGTCGTGCTGCTGGCGGCAAGCCTGGGCGCCGACAAAGCCTCCGCGACGGCCTGACCGATGTCGGTGATCGTCCGCTCGTGGATCGCGTTCGCCGCGATCGGCGTCGGGCTGATCCATCTGGCGTTCGCGCTCGGCAGTCCCCCGCTGATCGCCGTGCCGCTCGCCCTGCTCGGGGTCGCCGAGTTCGGCTGGGGCGTCGTCACCTTCGCGCGGGATGCCGTGCCGCTGCCGCGCGTCGCCTTCGGAGTCGCCCTCGCCCCCGTGCTCGTGTGGATCGTCGTGCTCCTCATCGGCACCGTGCCCGAGCCATGGGGGCTGGTCCCCTTGGCGATCGCCGCGACACTCGAACTCGCCGTCGCGGCCCTCGTCGGACGATCCCTCGCGCGCCGCGGCACCCCTGCGCCGCCGGCTCCCGGGATCGCGCGGTATCTCATCGGGGTGCTCGCGGGCGGACTCGTCGTGGTGGCTCTCACGACCCCCGCCCTCGCCGCGATCCAGGCGGGGCTCGGTGCGCCGAACGGCACCCCCGAGCAGCTCTTCGAGGACCCCGCCCACGGGCACTGAGAACGGTTCGGCTCGCGTCCGGTAGAATTAGGGTTACCTAATCTTCCACTCCCGCGGAGCATCCATGACCGTCATCCCCTTCTCGCAGGCCCTGCGCGAGCGCACCCGACCCGACCACAGCGACAGCGAGGGGGCGACCTTCATGTCCGACCTGATGTCGGGCGCCGGCACCCGCGAGGACTACATCGCGCTCGTGGCGCAGCACTACTTCATCTACGAGGCGCTCGAGGCCGCCGCCGCCCGGTTCGCGGATGACGCGACCGCCGCCCCGTTCGTGATGCCGCAGCTCACCCGGCTCCCCGCGCTCGAACTCGACCTCGAGTTCCTCCTGGGATCCGACTGGCGCGCGCAGATCACTCCGCTCCCCGCGGCCGTCGCCTACGTGGACCGCATCAACGCCATCGCCGACGAGGGCTGGGCCGGCGGCTTCATCGCCCACCACTACACGCGCTATCTCGGCGACCTCTCGGGCGGCCAGCACATACGCACGGTCATGCAGCGCCGCTTCGGGTTCGACATCGACGGGGTCGGGTTCTACGTCTTCGACCAGATCGCGAGCCCGTCGGACTTCAAGAACGTCTACCGCGACCAGCTGGATGCCGTGGCCTGGGACGACGCCGAGCGCGAGCGGGTGATCGACGAGGTCGTTGCCGCGTACGGGTTCAACACCGAGCTGTTCGTAGATCTGAGCCGCGCGAAGGCTGCGGCTTAGGCGCGAATCGCGGGGATCGCCGTCGTGCGGCTCATGAAGCGCACGACGTTCTCGTCGACGATGATGTCGCTCGGTCGTAGCGGGCGTGAAAGGTACAGCCCCTCGAGTTCGCTGATGCGGCTGAGCGCCACGTAGGTCTGGCCGGGGGCGAACGACCGCTGCCCGAGGTCCACGATCGCGCGGTCGTAGGTCTTGCCCTGCGACTTGTGGATGGTGACCGCCCACGCCAGCCGCAGCGGGAACTGGGTGAACTCGGCCACGACATCCTTGCGCAGCGACTTGGTGAGCGGCGAGTAGTTGTACTTGAACTTCTCCCACACCGCGGGCTTGACCTCGACCCGCTCGCCGTCGAGGTCGACCCACACCGTCTGCGCGACCTTGACCACGGTGCCGACGCTGCCGTTGACCCAGCGCTGACCACCGTGCTCGTACGACGTGTCGTTGCGCAGGAACATCACGCGTGCGCCGACCTTGAGCTCGAGAGCCTCGTCCGCGGGGAAGGCGCGACCGCCGAACTCGCCGCTGATCTCCGCGCGGGCGGTGAGCACCCGGCCAGGCAGGCGCGCGAGCTCGGTCGCGTTGATGCGGGTCACGGTGCCGTTCGTCGTCGCGAGGGTGATCGCGCCGTCCGTGGGGGCAGGTCTCGCCCCCACCGAGTTCAGTCGCTCGGCGATCTCGGCCGTCACCATCCCGTGGCGCACCGCATTGAGCATGTACTTGAACTCGTCCTCGTGCTGCCGGTGGATGGTGGAGAGCTCGTAGATCGTGAGGTCGGTCTCGTTCCACACTGTCGCGTCGAAGAACCACATCGAGCGGTAGTGGTCCTCGAAGTAGGCGCGCTCGTCGCCCTCGCCGGGGACGGGCGCGAGCTGATACGGATCGCCGAACAGCACCACCTGCACGCCGCCGAAGGGCTCCTGCTTGCGGTTGCGGGCCGTGCGCAGCGACCGGTCGATGGCATCCATGAGGTCGGCGTTGACCATGGAGACCTCGTCGATCACAAGCGTGTCGATCGTGCCGAGCAGCTTGCGAAGCGCGTCGTTCTGCTCGAGGTCGTGGTCGGCGATCACGCCGATCGGGAGCCGGAAGAGCGAGTGGATGGTCTGCCCGCCCACGTTGAGCGCGGCGACGCCCGTGGGGGCGCAGATCACGATCTGCTTGGACGTGTTCTCGGCGAGGTGATTCAGCAGCGTCGACTTGCCCGTGCCCGCCCGGCCGGTGACGAAGAGGTTGTCCCGCGTGGTCTCGATGCGGTCGAAGACGGCCTGCTGCTCAGCGGACAGGCTCACCTCGGACACCCGTTCACTGTACCCGCGCGCTCGTCGGGCTCCCGGCGGCGCGGCTTAGGATGTGGCTAGTTGTTCGGAAAGGGGACCGGTGCGCCGCACGATCCTTACCGTCGCCGCGACCGCGCTGCTGATCGCGGGCGGACTCGTCGCCACCGTCGCGATCCTCAACGCGACGCTGTACAGCCCCGCGGGCGCCGTGACCGCCTACCTCGAGGCCATCCAGCGCAAGGATGCCGCGGGCGCGCTGCAGCTCGCCGGCGCCGTCCCCGCGCGCGAGGGCTCCACCGAGCTGCTGACTCGCTCCGCGATGCCGACCCTCGACGACATCGCGATCGAGGGCGAGACCACGGGAGCCGACGGCACCCGCGAGGTGACCGCCTCGTGGACGAGCTCGGGTGAGCGCGGCGAGACGACCTTCGCCCTGCGCCCGGCCGGCGCGCTCCTGGGCCTCTTCCCGCAGTGGGAGTTCGCCCGCAGTCCGTTGGGCTGGGTCGACCTCACCGTGCTGCACGATGACCGGTTCAGCGTCAACGGCCTCGACCTCATGACGCCCGCCCAGAACGCCGTCGCGAGCTACGTCGTCTTCGGTCCGGGCGCCTACACCGTGACCCACGACACCGCGCTGCTGCAGGCCGAGCCGGTGACGGTCGTCATCGAGGACCCGACGGTGGATGGGGCCGCGACCCTCGACATCCAGCCCGGCCCGGCGTTCCTCGCTGCCGCTCAGGAGGCGGTGGATGCCTCGCTCGACGACTGCGCCACGCAGGAGGTGCTCATGCCGACCGGATGCCCGTTCGGCCAGTCGATGGCCAACCGCATCGCCTCCACCCCGGCCTGGTCGATCGTGAGCTACCCCGAGGTCGCCCTCGTTCCGGGGCTCCAGGCGGGCGAGTGGCAGGTGCCGGTGACCTCGGGCACCGCCCACCTGCTGGTCGACGTGCGAAGCCTGTTCGACGGCACGGTGACGACCTTCGACGAGGACGTGCCGTTCCGGGTCGGCTATCTCGTCTCGCTCCTGCCCGGCGACGAGCTCGCGCTCAGCCCGCAATACGAGTAGTCGTCAGCGCGTCGCGCGGTCGGCGAGCATCCGGTTGTACTCCTCGAGCTCGGCATCGCCGTCCCGCTCCGCCTTGCGGTCGTAGCGCTTCGATTCGCGGTCGTCGGAGCGCGCCCAGAGGATCGCGATCGTCACCGCCATGATCGCGTTCGGGATCTCGCCGACGCTCCACGCGATGCCGCCGCCGGCCTGCTGGTCCTGGATCGCGGTGAGCCCGCCCTCCCAGCCCATCGCGCCGTACCAGTCGGCGAGGAGCAGCCCGGTGCCCGAGACGAGCGCGAGGCCGAAGAACGCGTGGAAGGCCATCGTGGCCAGCAGAACGACGAGCCGGATCGGGTAGGGCGGTCGATTCGGGGCCGGGTCGATCCCGATGAGCGACTGCACGAAGAGGTAGCCCGTGAGCAGGAAGTGGATGATCATCCACTGGTGACCGACATGGTTGGTCGTCGCCCAGCTGAACAGGGGCGTGTAGTAGAACAGCCAGAGCGAGCCGGTGAAGATGCCGGCCGCGACGATCGGGTTGGACAGCACCCCGAAGAACCGCGAGTGAACGAGCAGCATGATCCACTCGCGCGGGCCGCGGCTGCCGTCGTGCCGCTTCTCGATGGTGCGCAGCGCGAGGGTGATCGGCGCGCCTGGAACGAGCAGGATCGGGATGAGCATCCCGAGCGTCATGTGCGCGAGCATGTGGGACGAGAACAGGTAGCGCTCGTAGACGTTGACGCCGCCGTTGGTCACCCAGAAGAGCCCGACGAACCCGGCGACCCAGAAGACCGTGCGGTACCACGGCCACGAGTCGCCGCGGCGGCGCAGGCGCACGACCCCCCACAGGTAGAAGAGGATGCCGAAGGCGCACACGAGCAGCCAGATGACGTCGACGCTCCAGAGCGTGAACAGGTTCTCGAACGACACCGGGGGAGGAAGCGGACGTCCGGTGAGCAGTTCGGCCGGGGTCGGATCCGCGAGATCGGCCGCCGACACCGGCACGACCGGCGTCGCAGTGCGCGCGAGCGCCGCGGCGACGCCCGAGGCGATCCCCATGAACGCGAGCTCGAGAGCGACGATCGCCCAGAACCAGCCGCGGGGTCGGGATGCCGCGGCGCTCGCCATCCGGCGAATGAAGACCCGGCGCTGCGCCGCCCCCAGCAGCCCGAGCACGAGCAGGGCGGCGACCTTGACGAGCACGAGCACGCCGTAGGGCGAGAGCAGGTTTGCGAGCTCGGAGACGCGGATCTCGGCGCTCACGTAGCCGGTGATCGCGATCACGACGAACGAGAGCACGGCGAGGGTCGAGTACCGGCGCATCAGCGCCCCGAGTCGATCACGGTCGACGAGGTCGCGGATCAGCGCGAGGGTCACGAGCCCGCCGAGCCAGACGGCGGCGAAGAGCACGTGCACGAAGAGGGCGCTCGACGCCGAGTCGTGGTCGGCGGTGCCGCCCCGGTGCCCCTGGGAGGCCATCGGGATGAGGCCGATCACGGCGATCGCGGTGACGAAGACGAGCGCGGTCTGATTGCGCACGGCGAAGCACAGCACCGTCACGCCGGCCGCGATGAGCACCGTGGCGAGCCACGACTGTCCGAGCTCGGTGGTGGTGAGGAAGCTGCCCAGGATGTCGCCGAAGCTCGCGTCGAGCGAGATCGGCTGCTGGTAGGCCGTGAGGAACGTGAAGAACGCGGTGGCGCCGGCCGCGACCGTCCACAGCGCGGCGGACGCGGCAGCGACATCCAGAGCGCGGGTGAACTCCGGGCGTGCTGAGTCGAGGGCGAACAGCACGAGCACGAGGGCGCCGATGGTTCCTGCCCCGCCCAGGTTGACGAGCATCTTGGCGATCGGCAGGCCGTAGCGCGCGACCGCGCCCGGGTCCACGAGCAAGGGCGCGTCCGCGCCGCCGCCGAACGCGAGACCCGCCAGAAGCGCCACGAACGCAGCGAGAAGCAGGATCGCGGGCGCGGCGATCATGAGGGGGCGAGGCACTCGGTCAGCCTAATCCTCGCGGCTGGGAGGCACGCGCGGCCGGTCGCCGCCTCCCGTCAGGCGCGCGCGGCGGGGCCCCGGGAACGACGAAGGGCGGCGACCATCACGGTCACCGCCCAGTCGACTGCGGGAAGACTACTTGGCAGCAGCCTTGAGCTTGCTTCCGGCGCTGACCTTCACGCCGAAGCTCGCCTTGATCTCGATGGCCTCACCCGTCTGCGGGTTGCGCCCGGTGCGCGCCGCGCGGTGGGTGCGCTCGACGGCGATCCATCCCGGGATCGACACCTTCGTGCCCTCACCGACCGACGTGGCCAGGACGGCGAAGAAAGCATCGACGACGCCGTTGACGGCAGCCTGGCTCTGGCCAGACTCAGCGGCAACAGCCGCGACGAACTCGGTACGGTTTAGTGACTTGTCAGCCATGGGATGTCCTCCTCGGACCTCATGCAGTTATCGGTGGAGCCTGTGTGAGTCCGGGCAGTTGTGCCGCCCAGACCACGAGGAATCTACCAGCTTGACTTGGTGATGCCCGGCAACTCACCACGGTGAGCCATATCGCGGAAGCGAACACGGCTGACACCGAACTGCGAGAGGAAACCACGGGGACGGCCGTCGATCGCGTCGCGACCACGCACGCGCACCGGAGAGGCGTTGCGGGGAAGCTTCTGCAGACCGATGCGGGCGGCCTCGCGGGACTCGTCCGTGCCGGCCGGGTCGACGAGGGCCTTCTTCAGCTCCAGGCGCTTCGTGGCGTAGCGCGCGACGATGACCTTGCGCTGCTCGTTCTTGGCGATCTTGCTCTTCTTGGCCATGGTTAGCGCTCCTCGCGGAATTCGACGTGCTGGCGGATCACCGGGTCGTACTTCTTGAGCACGAGGCGATCGGGGTTGTTGCGACGGTTCTTCTTCGTCACGTAGGTGTAGCCCGTTCCCGCGGTGGAGCGGAGCTTGATGATCGGGCGGATGTCCTGCTGCTTGGCCATTAGATCTTCTCCCCACGGGCAAGGAGGTCCTTGACCACGGACTCGATGCCGCGCGCGTCGATCACCTTGATGCCCTTGGCGGACAGCGTGAGGGTGACGTTACGACGCAGCGAAGGAACGTAGTAGGTCTTCTTCTGGATGTTCGGATCGAAACGACGCTTGGTGCGTCGGTGCGAGTGCGAGATCGCGTGTCCGAAGCCGGGAACGGCTCCGGTCACTTGGCAGACTGCTGCCATGGTGGTACTCCTGTTCTGGTTACCGTGACCTGTCCCTGACGGGATGGGCCACCCAAGATCACTTGTCGGCGCGCCTGATTCCCTGGACTTGCATCGGGAGGCGCACAGGAGAGCGGAAATGCTCAACCTGTCGAGGATACGTGTTCGGGGCGGCATCTGCAACAATCGGCCCATGCGCATCGGATACGCCGTCGGGTACTGGAAGCAGGGGCCACCGCGCGGCGCGCTCAAGGCCATCCGCACCGCGGAGCGCCTCGGTTTCGAATCGGTGTGGACCGCGGAGGCCTACGGGTCCGATGTCTTCACGCCGCTCGCGTGGTGGGGCTCGCGAACCTCGCGCATCCGGCTCGGCACGGGGATCGCCCAGCTCTCGGCCCGCACGCCGACCGCGGCCGCAATGGCGGCACTCTCCCTCGATCATCTCTCGGGCGGGCGCATGATCCTCGGGCTCGGGGTGTCCGGTCCCCAGGTGGTCGAGGGGTGGTACGGGGTGCCGTACCCCAAGCCGCTCGCCCGCACCCGCGAGTACATCGACATCGTGCGTCAGGTGCTCGCCCGCGAGGAGCCGGTCACCTCGCCCGGCCCGCACTACCCCCTGCCGTATCTGGCCCCGGATGCCACGGGCTTGGGCAAGCCGCTGCGCTCGACCGTGCATCCCCTCCGGGCCGACCTGCCGATCTACCTCGCCGCGGAGGGACCCAAGAACGTCGCCCTCGCCGCGGAGATCGCCGACGGGTGGCTGCCGTTCCTGTTCTCCCCGAAGGCGGATGCCGAGGCCCGGGCCCAGCTCGAGGAGGGCTTCGCTCTGCGGTCGCCCGCGCGGTCGCCTCGGGAGAACTTCGAGGTCGCGCTGCAGCTCGCGGTCATCCCGCATCCGGATGTGGAGAAGGCCGCCGACCTGGTGCGCCCGACCATCGCGCTCTACGTGGGCGGGATGGGGGCGAAGGGCGCGAACTTCCACCGGAACGTGATCGACCGGCTCGGATACTCGGATGCCGCCGACCGCATCCAGGAGCTCTACCTGGCGGGGAAGAAGGCCGAGGCGATCGCGGCGGTGCCGACGAAACTGGTCGAGGAGATCGCCCTCATCGGGCCGCCCGAGAAGATCCGCGACGAGCTTCAGGCGTGGGAGGAGTCGGTCATCACGACGATGCTCGTGCAGGGGCCGGCCTTCGCGTTGCGCACGATCCGCGATGTGCTCCAGGGCGGATCCCTGACCCGGGCGCGGCTCGGGGCGCTCGCCTTCGCGTACCTGTCAGCGCGCTGGAGCTAGGAGCGAAGGCCATTTCTGGCCTTCGCCGCGACGCCAGCGCCGACCGCCGTCCCGGCGGTCGGTCTAGCTGAGCAGCTCACGCACAACCCGAACACGTCGACGATGTGCTGCGGGTCGGTGAAGCCGTGCTCGGCGGCGAGGGCGCGCGCCCACTGCTCCACGGCATCCGCCTCGATCTCCACCGTGAGCCCGCAGTTTCGGCAGATCAGGTGATGATGATGGCTGCCCGGGGTGCACGCGCGGTAGAGGCTCTCGCCCTCCTGCGTGAGCGAGTCGGCCTCCCCCTCGGTGGCGAGGTCGGCGAGCGCCCGGTACACGGTGGCCAGGCCGATGGATGACCCGCTCTCGCGCAGCGCCGAATGCAGCGCCTGCGCGCTCACGAACCCCTCGGACGTGCCCAGGGCGGTGCGCACCGCCTCGCGCTGCCACGTGTTGCGCTTCATGCGGAGACCCTGAGTCGCGGCCCGACCAGCCGACTGATCACGTAGATCGCGAACGAGATCGTCGTGATGAACGGGCTGATCGGCAGCGACCCGGTGATGGCGATGAGGATGCCGCCCACCGCGGAGACGAACCCGAACGCCATGCTCAGCACCGGCACCACGACGGGAGACGAGCTCAGCCTCAGCGCGGCGGCCGCCGGAGTCACGAGCAGGGCCAGCACGAGCAGCGCCCCGATCACCTGCACCGAGACGGCCACCACGAGCCCGAGCAGGATCATGAACACGAGACTCAGGGTGCGCGTGGGCACCCCGCGGGCCGCGGCGACCTCGGGGTCGAGGCTGTCGAAGGTGAGCGGTCGCCAGATCACCAGCAGCGCCGCGAGCACGACGACGCTGATCGCGACGAGCACACCGAACTGCTCGAAGTCCACCGACACGATCTGCCCGGTCAGCAGGCCGAACTTGTTGCCCGAGCGGCCGGGATAGAGCGCGAGGAACAGGATGCCGAGGCCGAGCCCGAACGGCATGAGAACCCCGATGATCGAGTTGCGATCCCGGGCGCGGGTGCCGAGCACGCCGATGAGCAGTGCCGCGAGGAGCGAACCCGCGATGGACCCCGCGACGACGTTCACCCCGAGCAGAAGGGCGGCGGCGGCCCCCGCGAACGAGAGCTCGCTGATCCCGTGCACCGCGAACGCCATGTCCCGCTGCATCACGAACACGCCGATGAGGCCCCCGACGATGCCGAGGAGCGCGGCGGCGAAGATGCTCGCCTTGAGCAGGTCGAGCAGTTCGAGGTAGGTCGCGGCATCCATCAGGCGAACTCGCCCTCGTGGTCGTGATCGTGATGGACATGCTCGGGGATGCCGACGACGAACACCCGACCGCCGGAACGGACCACGTCGACCGGGGTGCCGTAGAGCGCGCTGAGCACGTCGCCACGCAGCACCTCGTCGGGGGTGCCGATCGTGAAGCGGCCGCCCGCGAGATAGAGGATGCGGTCGACCATCCCGAGAACGGGGTTGATGTCATGGGTCACGAAGACCACGGCGGTACCGTGCTCCCGTCGTTGCCGGTCGATGAGCTCGGCGACCTCGGTCTGGTGGGCGAGGTCGAGGCTGGCCAGCGGCTCGTCGCAGAGCAGCAGCACGGGTTCGTCGGCGAGGGCCTGCGCGACGCGCAGCCGCTGCTGCTCGCCGCCGGAGAGCGAACCGACGGGTCGACCGGCGTACCCGGTGGCGCCCACCGACTCGAGCAGGGCATCCACCCGGGCTCGTTCGGACCGGGTCGAGAACGGGAGCCCGAACCGGTGCCCGTTGACCCCGAAGGTCACGAGGTCGCGGCCGCGCAGAGGCGTGCCCGCGGGAACCAGTCGCTGCTGGGGGATGTAGCCGATGCGGCGATCCCCCCGACGAGCCGGCGAGCCAGCGAGCTCGATCGACCCCGCGTCCAGGGGCTCGGCGCCGAGAATCGCGCGGAGCAGGCTCGTCTTGCCGGAGCCGTTCGAGCCGAGCACGGCGAGAAACTCGCCCGCGGCGACGGCGAGGTCGAGGTCGGTCCAGATCGCGCGATCCCTGTAGTGCAGGGCGGCGCCCCGGATGTCGAGCACGGCCGTCATGCGACGGTCTTGATCGCGTCGACGTTCGCGGTCATCCACGTGACATAGGTCTCGCCAGCGGGGAGAGTCTCCGTGAACGAGAGCACGGGGATGCCCGCCGCCTCGGCCGCGGCCCGCACCCGCTCGGTCTCGGGGCTCGCGGTCTGCTCGTTGTAGGCGAGCAGCTCCACGGCACCGGCCCGGAACAGGTCGAGCGTCTGCTGCAGCGCGAGGGGTGGCACGTCGGCGCCCTCCTCGATCGCCTCGGTGAACTCGGGCGGGGTGCGGTCGGTGAATCCCGCGGACTCGAGAAGCAGGAGCGGAACGGGCTCCGTGACGGCGACGCCGCCCGTCGCGGTGCCCTCGACCCGGGCGGCGAGCGCGGCGAGCTGGTCGCTCAGCTCGGTCGCATTCGCCTCGAAGTCGCTCGCGTGCGCCGGGTCGACCTCGGCGAGGGTGGCCGCGAGCGCGGCGACGACCTGCTGCATGGCGTCGAGGTCGTACCAGAGGTGCTCGTTGGCGCCGTCCGGGAGCGCGACGAGCTCGGCGACATCGATCACGACCGCGTCGGTTCCGGATGCCTCGACCAGGGTCCCCATGAACGGGTCGTAACCGCCGCCGTTCGCGATCACGAGGTCGGCCTTCGCCACCGAGAGCTGGTCCAGGGCCGACGCCTCGAAGCTGTGCGGATCCCGCGCTCCCGTGATGAGGCTCGTGACGTCGGCGTACTGACCCGCGACGGTCGCGGCGAGATCCCCGTACACGTCGGTACTCGCGACGATGCGCACCGTGTCATCCGCCGCGGGGGCGGCGGCGCAGCCGGCGAGCAGCAGCGCGGGAGCAAGGAGGAGGGCAAGGGGCTTCATGGGGCCTTCGGGCGGTGCGGTCGATAACGGTAATGAGATTCGTTATCAATAGAGTGGCATGCGTGCGGAGTTGAGCGCAAGCCGGGTCGCGGCGACCGGCGCGGCGCGACCCGCCACGAGTGCCCCATGCGCGCCGCAGGGGCGGCGGCGCGCCAGAGAACTCAGTCCAGCAGCAGTGCGGGCTCCTCGAGCACGCTCGCGAGGTCGGCGACGAAGCGGCTCGCGACATCCCCGTCCACGATTCGGTGGTCGAAGCTCGCGCCGACCGTCGTGACGAACCGCGGGCGCACCTCGCCGTCGACGACCCACGGCTTCTGCTTGATCGTGCCGAGCGCCACGATCGTCGCCTCGCCCGGGTTGATGATCGGCGTGCCGGTGTCCATGCCGTACGAACCGATGTTGGTGATCGTGATCGTGCCGTTCGCCATGTCGGCCGGCTGGGTCTTTCCGTCGCGGGCGGTGATCGTGAGCTGCTCGAGGGCCGTCGCGAGGTCGATGAGCGAGAGCGAGTGCGCGTCCTTCACGTTGGGCACGATGAGCCCGCGAGGGGTCGCGGCGGCGATTCCGAGGTTGACGTAGTGGTGGACGATGATCTCCTTGTCCGTCCACGACGAGTTCACGGTGGGGTTGCGGCGCACCGCCCAGATCAGCGCCTTCGCCATGATGAGCAGCGGGCTCACCCGCACGCCCGCGAAGTCCGGGGAGTTCTTCAATCGCTTGACGAACTCCATCGTGCGGGTCGCGTCGACGTCGGTGAAGATGCTCACGTGCGGTGCGGTGAACGCGCTCTGCACCATCGCCGTGGCAATCGCCTTGCGCACGCCCTTGACCGGGATGCGCTCCTCGCGCTGGTCGCCCCACTCGGGCGTCTCGATGTTGCGGAACACGCTCGCCTGCGACGCCTGACGGATCACGTCGTCGCGGGTGATCTCGCCGGCGAGCCCGGTCGCGATCACGGTGGCCAAGTCCACGCCGAGGTCCTTGGCGAGCTTGCGGATCGGCGGCTTCGCGATGATCGGGGATGCCGCGGCAGCCGGCACACTCGACGGGCGCGCGGCCGCGGCCGGCGCCGGCGCCGCGACGGCAGCCGCCGGGCTCGCGCCGCGCTTGCGGCGGGACGTCGCGTGTCCGACCGTGCCGTATCCCACGAGATTGGCGCCCGAGCCCTCGGCCGGGGCGACGCTCGCGGCCGTGTCGGCCACGGCATCCGCCGTCGGGGACGGGGCGGTGGGTGCGGGGGCCGGGGCATCCGCGCCCTCGGTCGTCACGCTGATGATGGCGGTGCCGACCTCGACGGTCGTGCCCTCCTCCACGAGGAGCGCACCGACCGTTCCCGCGAACGGCGACGGCAGTTCGACGAGCGACTTGGCCGTCTCGATCTCCACGAGCACCTGGTTGATCGTGACGGTGTCGCCGGCCTTGACCTTCCACGACACGATCTCGGCCTCGGTGAGACCTTCGCCGACGTCGGGGAGGAGGAATTCAGAACTCGCCATCATTGACTCCTAGTAGGCCAGGGCCCGGTCGACGGCCTCGAGGATGCGGTCGACGTCGGGCAGGTACGCGCTCTCGAGCTTGGCGGGCGGGAACGGGGTGTCGAACCCGGCCACGCGCAGCACCGGGGCCTCGAGCGAGTAGAACGCGCGCTCGGTGACCGTCGCCGCGATCTCGGAGCCCACCGAGACGAACCCGGGCGCCTCCTGCGCGACGACGAGCCGGCCGGTCTTGCGCACCGACTCGACGAGCGGCTCGAAGTCGATCGGGGAGATCGACCGCAGGTCGACGACCTCGATGCTCGTGCCCTCGGCCGCGGCGACCTCCGCGGCCTGAAGAAGCATCGAGACCATGGGGCCGTAGCCGACGACCGTCACTTCGGTGCCGGGGCGCACGACGCGGCTCGCGTGCAGCGGCAGCCCGCGCTCGGCGAGGTCGACGTCGCCCTTGGGCCAGTATCGGCTCTTCGGCTCGAAGAAGAGCACGGGATCCTCGCTCGCGATCGCATCCTGGATCATCCAGTACGCGTCGTGCGGGTTCGCGGGGCTCACGACGCGCAGGCCCGGCGTGTGGGCGAAGTAGGCCTCGGGGCTCTCCTGGTGATGCTCGACCGCGCCGATGTGACCGCCGTAGGGAACGCGGATCACGACGGGCATCGACTGGGTGCCCTCGTGGCGAGCGGTGAGCTTGGCGAGCTGGGAGGTGATCTGGTCGAACCCGGGGAAGATGAATCCGTCGAACTGGATCTCGCAGACCGGGCGGTAGCCGCGCATGGCGAGGCCGATCGCGGTGCCGATGATGCCGGACTCGGCAAGCGGGGTGTCGAGCACCCGCTTCTCTCCGAACTCGGCCTGCAGGCCCTCCGTCACGCGGAACACGCCCCCGAGCCGACCGATGTCCTCGCCCATGAGGAGCACCTTGTCGTTGTCGAGGAGCGCCTGGCGCAGGCCCGCGGTGAGGGCCTTCGCCAGCGAGAGGTTCTCGATCGTCACTGGCCGCCCTCCTCGAACGAGGCCTCGAAGGCGCTGAGCCACGCGGCCTGCGCCTCCATCACGGGGTGCGGCTCGGTGTACACGTGGGCGAACATGCTCGCGGAGGTCGGCACTCCGAGCGCGAGGGTGCGTCGGCGGGCGTCGGCCGCGACATCCTCGGCCTCGGCGGCGACCTCGGCGAAGAAGGCGTCGTCCGCCCCCTTCGAGCGGAGGTAGGCCTCGAAGCGCGTGATCGGGTCGTGGGCGGTCCAGAACTCGAGCTCGGCGTCATCCCGGTACTTGGTGGGATCGTCGCTCGTCGTGTGCGCCCCGATGCGGTAGGTGAGCGCCTCGATGAACCGGGGACCCTCGCCGCTGCGGGCTGCGTCGAGGCACGCCCCCGTGACCGCGTAGCTGGCGAGCACGTCGTTGCCGTCGATCTGCAGACCCGGGATGCCGAACCCGCTCGAGCGCAGATAGAGCGGAGTGCGCGATTGGCGCGACACCGGCACCGAGATCGCCCAGTGGTTGTTCTGGAGGAAGAAGACCTCGGGAGTCTGGTAGCTCGCCGCGAAGACGAGCGCCTCGCTCACATCGCCCTGGCTCGACGCGCCGTCGCCGAAGTAGACGATGACCGCCTGGTCGGTGTCCGGGTCACCCGTGGCGGTGTCCCCGTCGAACTGGATGCCCATGGCGTAGCCCGTGGCGTGCAGCGCCTGCGAGCCGATCACGAGGGTGTAGAGGTGGAAGTTGCCGTGCTCCTTCGGGTCCCAGCCGCCGTGGCTGAGCCCGCGGAGGATCTCGACGATGCGCATCGGGTCCACGCCGCGGATGCGCGCCACGACATGCTCGCGGTAGGCGGGGAAGATGTGGTCCTGCGGCCGTGCGGCGTAGCCGGACCCGACCTGGGCGGCCTCCTGGCCGACGCTCGGGATCCAGAGCGCGAGCTGCCCTTGGCGCTGGAGGTTGGCCGCCTCCATGTCGAAGCGACGGATGACGACCATCTGGCGGTGGAACTCCCGCAGCTGGGTCTCCGTCAGGGCCGCGACGCGGGGAAGGTACTCCGCCGTGACGTCGTTCTCGACGAGGGCGCCCTCCGCGGAGAGCAGCTGGATCGTCGCTGCGGTGTAGGACATTGGTCTAATCTAACGTGGCCGCTGCGGGGGTCGTTCGTCGAAGCTCCACAACTTCCTGCGCCGCACTGAGGAGTTTGTCCACAGCCTCGTGCTCCCCGATGCTCACCCGGAGGCCCTCGCCGAGCGCCCGCGCCACGATGCCGTGGCGCTCGAAGATGTCCGCCGCCTCCGCCGTGAGCGGTCCGGTGGGGAACCAGACGAAGTTGCCCTGCGGGGTCGGCACGTCCCAGCCCTGAGCGACGAGCCCGGCCCACACCCGATCCCGCAGCGCGGCGAGCTCGGCGACCCGCGCGAGCAGCTGCTCCTCGTGGTCGAGGGAGATGAGCACGGCGCGCTGGGCCGGTTCCGTGACCGAGAGCGGGATGGCGACGGCGCGCGCGGCATCCATGATGTACTCCGCGCCGACGGCGTACCCGATCCGCAGGCCGGCGAGCCCGTAGGCCTTGGAGAAGGTGCGCAGCAGCACGAGGTTGGCGTGGTCGGCGATCAGTGCCTCGCCGCGCACCGCCTCGGGGTCGGTGACGAATTCCGCGTAGGCCTCATCGAGAACGACGAGCACCGTCGGCGGTACGGCCGCGAGGAAGGCCACGAACTCGTCGTGGCCGACGATCGTGCTCGTGGGGTTGTTGGGGCTGCAGACGATCACGAGCCGCGTGCGTTCGGTGATCGCCGCGAGCATCGCGCGCAGGTCGTGCCGGTGGTCGGCCGTGTTGGGAACCTGGATGCTCCTCGAGCCCGCCGTCGCGACGAGCAGCGGGTAGGCCTCGAAGCTGCGCCACGAGTACACGATCTCGTCACCGGGTCCGCTCGCTGCGGAGATGAGCTGGGCGAGCACCGAGACCGAGCCCGCGCCGACCTGGATCTGCTCGGGCGACACCCCGAGCCGCTCGCCGAGGCGGGTGCGCACGGCGGCGGCCGAGGCATCCGGATACCGGTTGATGCTGCTCGAGGAGAGGGCCTCGAGCACGGCCGGCAGGGGCGGGAACGGGTTCTCGTTCGACGAGAGTTTGAAGGCGTCCTCGGCGGCGGTGCGACCCTGCCGGTAGGGCACGATCGATTCGATCTCGGGTCGGAGGCGAACGCGCGCGGTGGTCACCCCGACAGCCTAATGTTCCGTTGCGGTGCCCCGGATGCGCAGGCATAGTGGGGGGCATGAGACTCATCGCGCGCCTGCTGATCAACTCCCTCGCCCTCTGGCTGACCACCCTCATCGTCACCGGGGTTCGCGTGGTGCCGTTCGCGCCGGGCGAGGTGCTGCAGACCGTGCTCACCTATCTCATCGTCGCCGCGATCTTCGGCATCGTGAACGCCGTCGTGGGCAATCTGATCCGCATCGTCGCGTTCCCGCTCTACATCCTCACGCTCGGCCTCATCGCGCTCATCGTCAACGGCCTGCTCCTGCTGCTCGCCGCCTGGCTGTCGAGCCTGTTCGGGTTCGGGCTCGTCGTGGACAGCTTCTGGTGGGGCGTGCTCGGCGCGCTCGTGCTCGGTCTCATCAGCTGGCTCATCGGCATCCTCGCCCGTCCGCTCATCGGCGGGCCTCGGTCGTCGCGCTGACCCTGTCCACCTCGTAGGTGGTGCTGGAGACCGGCCGCGCGTCGGCCGTGAACCCGTCGAGTCGTCCGCCCGCGCCGCGCACGGCGTCGCTCGCCGCGGCATCCATGAGGGCGGCGGTGACCAGGTAGGCCTTGCGGAGGTGGGCGGGGGCCGGGTCGCCGTCGGGAATCTCGTCGGGCCCGTAGGCCTGCCGTTCGATGATGAGGGCCTCGAGGTTGTCCTGGGTTCCCCCGAGCGCGGGCACGACGTCGTCGGTGTGCTCGACCAGCACCGTGGGGATGTCGACCGGGAGCGCGATCTGCCCCGTGGGTCCGCCGAAGCTCAGCAGACCCTGCACGTTCCACTCGCCCGACTCGGCCAGCCGGGCCGCGACGGCCGCGCCCTGCGAGTAGCCGATCACCTGCACCGGGGTGTGCGCATCCACGCCGGCCTCGGCGAGCGCGAGCTCGACGGCGCGCATCGAGCCACCCTCATCCCCGGCGATCGCGGCGAGATTGCCGGCCATGTCGAACGGCTCGCCCGTGGGGCCGGGATCGAAGGTGACCGTGCCCGCGACGTAGGCCTCCGCGATGCGGGTGCCGTCCGGGAGCTCGTAGACATCGACGCGAACCTGCGCTCCCCCGCTCTCGCTCGGCACCGGGATGCGGTCGAGTCGCTCCTCGAACCCCTGCGGGGGCGGCGTGAGCGGTTGCCGCGTCGCACTCGCGATCGCGACCGGACTCTCGCGAGCCAGCCCCACCATCCCCGCGATCCCGCCCGCGAGGGTCGCCGTCGTCGCGAGCCCCACGACGCCCAGCCCGCGATCCCCGAGAAGCGCCGCGATCGGGGCGGGGATGCCCGCCGCCGCCATCGCCGCGTCGTCCGAGGCCATCACGGCCTGGCGCACGAGCTCCACGCCCTCCGGGGTCGTGACGAGCCGACGCATCCCATCGGGACCGAGGGACGGCGTCACCGTGCCCGCCGCGGCGAGCGCGAGCAGCCCGCCGACCGGTCCGAGCGAACCCAGCGCGCCCACGAGGGTGCTGCCGAGCGCCCCCGCGGAGGACCCGAGCATTCGCTCGACCACCCCGTAGCCCTCGGCCGAGCTCACGAGCGCCCAGCCGATCGTGCGCGCCTGCACCTCGATCTCCGCGAGCACGATCTGCGCCTGTTGCAGGTCGCGATCGGCGACCGCGGCCACCCCGGGCGCCTGCCTCGCGGCGAGCGAGAAGCTCGAGAGCCGGCCGTCGATCCGCTGAAGCTCCGATCCCAGGTGCAACGCCTCGCGGCTCAGGGCCGTGAGCTGATCGGCCGCCGCGAGCAGATCGTCGGTGGCGACCGCGGTCGACCCACCCCCGGAGATGACGAGGTCGCCCGGGTCGTCGGAGGTGCCCCGCGCCTCAGGCACGCCAGCTCACCACCCGGATCGCGTCGAGCGTGTGGTCGTGCGCGGCCTCGACCGCGGAGATCCCCGCTTCGACCGTGCGCAGCAGCGCGTCGATGGCCGCATCGAATGCGGCCCGCGCGGCCCCGCGCCAGAACGTCGCCCGCCCGGGGATGAGGGTGTCCCGGGCGCGGCGGAGGCGCACGAGCACCGTGGCGAGGTCGTGGGCCTGACGTTCGAGGTCGGCGAGGAGGGTGGCATCCGGTGGTATCACCGTTCCAGCGTGCGGTTGGGCGGGGAAGGGGATGCCCGCCGCGGCGTGATCGGGGCGCCGCGGCATCCCGATCGCCCATGGTGGGGAGCGGAATCTGCGGGACAATGGAACATGAGCTTCGAGCGCACCTTCGACGAGTCGGCGCTCTTCCGCATCTGCTTCGTGTGCACGGGCAACATCTGCCGGTCGCCCATGGCGGAGACGGTGTTCAAGCAGCTCGTCACGAAGGCCGGACTCGAGCATCGGGTCGCCGTGATCTCCGCGGGGACCGGCGACTGGCACGTCGGCGAACCCTCCGACGACCGCACCCTGGATGCCCTCTCGCGTCGCGGCTACAACGGCAGCGGGCACCGGGGGCGCCAGTTCGACCCGACCTGGTTCGCCAACCTCGATCTGGTCGTCGCCTTCGACCGCAGTCAGGAGCGCATCCTCAAGGCCTGGGCCACGAGCGATGCCGACCGCGCCAAGGTTCAGCTTCTTCTTTCCTTCGACAGCGAGCAGGCGGCGCTGCTCGATGTGCCCGACCCGTACTATTCGGATGCGGCGCTCTTCGACCAGGTTCTCGGGATGATCGAGAGAGCGAGCGCCGCCCTCTTCCGCCAGATCAAGCCAGGAATCCGACAGGGAGTCTGAATGACGTTGCCCGATCAGCCGCTGAGCCCGCTCGACGGACGCTACCGCCCGGCGGTGTCGGCATTGGGACTCCACCTCTCGGAGGCCGGGCTCAACCGGGCACGGGTGCACGTCGAGGTCGAGTGGCTGATCGCCCTCACCGAGCGGGGTCTGTTCGGGTCGCACCCGATCCCGGCCGACAAGACCGCCGCGTTGCGCGGCTTCGCCGCGGACTTCGGCCAGCCCGAGATCGACGAACTGGCGGCTCTCGAGGCGACGACCCGCCACGACGTCAAGGCCGTCGAGTATCTCGTGCGGCGCGAACTCGCCGACCTCGGGCTCGACTCGATCGCCGAACTCACCCACTTCGCCTGCACGAGCGAGGACATCAACAACCTCTCCTACGGGATCACGATCCGCGCCGCGGTGGAGGAGGTCTGGCTCCCCGCGTTCCGTCGTGTGATCGAGGCCCTTCGCGCTCGCGCGATGAATCTGAGGGATGCCGCCATGCTGGCCCGCACCCACGGCCAGCCCGCGACACCGACGACGATGGGCAAGGAGCTCGCGGTGTTCGTGTTCCGGCTCGAGCGCATCCTCGCCCAGATCGAGTCGACCGAGTACCTCGGCAAGTTCAGCGGCGCGACCGGAACGTACGCCGCGCACCGGGCGGCGGATGCCGAGCAGGACTGGCCGGCGATCTCGCGGCAGTTCGTGGCATCCCTCGGCCTGACCTGGAACCCGCTCACGACGCAGATCGAGTCCCACGACTGGCAGGCCGAGCTCTACTCGAAGATCAGCCACGCCAACCGGGTGCTCCACAACCTCTGCACCGACCTGTGGACCTACATCTCGCTCGGCTACTTCCGGCAGATCCCGCAGGCCGGCGCCACCGGATCGTCGACGATGCCGCACAAGATCAACCCGATCCGCTTCGAGAACGCCGAGGCCAACCTCGAACTGTCGAGCGCGCTGCTCGACTCGCTCGCGGCCACCCTCGTGACGTCACGGCTGCAGCGCGACCTCACCGACTCCACCACGCAGCGCAACATCGGCGTCGCCCTCGGGCACTCGCTGCTCGCGCTCGACAACATCGCTCGCGGGCTCACCGAGATCGACCTCGCCCCCGAGGTTCTCGCGGCGGATCTTGACGCGAACTGGGAGATCCTCGGCGAGGCGATCCAGACCGTGATCCGGGCCGAGGTCACGGCGGGACGGAGCACGATCGCCGACCCGTACGCGATCCTCAAGAACCTCACCCGCGGTCGGCGGATCGGTCAGGCGGAGCTCGTGGAGTTCATCGACGGTCTCGACATCGGCGCCGACGCCAAGGCACGGTTGCGCGAGTTGACGCCAGCGACGTATGTCGGCCTTGCTTCCGATCTGGTGGACTTTCTCGACTAGCTCTTCGGGCTCGCCTCGACACTGTCGTGCTGGTCGGCGCCGGTCCGACGTGTGCGGGTCTTCAGCAGGCTGAGCACCGTCGCGACGGTGATCGTCGCGGCGATGAACGACAGGGAGAACCAGATCGGGATGTCGGGAATCCACTTCACCGGTTCGCCCCCGTTGATGAACGGCACCTCGTTCACCTTGAGCGCGTGCGACACGAGCTTGAGGCCGATGAAGGCGAGGATGACCGCAAGGCCCTGCGCGAGATAGACCAGACGTTCGAGCAGGCCGCCGATCAGGAAGTACAGCTGGCGAAGTCCCATCAGCGCGAAGGCGTTGGCCGTGAACACGATGTAGGCCTCGTTGGTCAGGCCGTAGATCGCGGGAATCGAGTCCACCGCGAAGATCAGATCGACGAACCCGATGGCGACGATGGTCAGGAGCATCGGGGTGAAGAACCGCTTTCCGTCGATCTTCACTGAGAGCCGGTCGCCGTGGTAATCGTCGGTGAGAGGCAGGAAGCGGCGGGCGAACGTCACCACCCGGAACTGCGACGGGTCGTTGTCGTGCGAGCCGAAGGCCTGCCGGTACGCGAGCACGAGAAGGAGAGCGCCGAAGAGGTAGAAGATCCAGGAGAAGTTCTCGATCAGGGTCGCCCCGATGGCGATGAACGCGCCCCGCATGATGAGCGCGATGGCGATCCCGATCATCAGCACCTTCTGCTGGTACTTCTTGGGCACGGCGAACCCGGTCATGACGAGCAGGAACACGAACAGATTGTCGACCGACAGCGCCTTCTCGGTCAGATAGCCCGCGAAGTATTCGCCGCCGAAGTCCCACCCCGAGACCACGCCGATTCCCACACCGAACAGCAGCGCGAGGCCGATGTAGAAGGCCGACCAGCGGGCGGACTCGCCGATCGTGGGCTCGTGGGGTGTTCGCACGTGAACGAAGAACTCGTACACGAAGAACGCGATCGTCACGGCGATGGTGATGACCCAGACGACAGGGCTGACATCCATGGGGTTGCTCCTTGGTCACATTCGGTGAACCAAGGTCTCTTCCACCCCGATCAGATGGGGCAAGCCGCCCAGAACACGATCGCGTGTTCGTAGTGACGAGTCGACTTCGAAAGGAATACTCCCCTTGCTGTGCCTAGTCTACGGGAGTCCCGAGTCGGCTGGCACGGTGGGCGGTCTCAGTGGCCCGATCGGTCGCTCCCGGCGCGATCCTGCTCGTCGAGGTCGAGCTTCTCGTCCCCGGTCGGGCGCACGGCGAGCGCGAGCATCGCGATCGTCACGAGCGCGACGATGAACGCGACGCCGAGGAAGATCAGCGAGAGCACGATGTCGCGCGTCGACATGAGCACGATGAGGCCGGCGAAGACGGCGAGCACGCCCGAGAGGCCGACGAGTTCGGCCGGGCGGGTGCGGTCGCGGCGAGTGGGAGCGGTCATGGTCGGGCCTCGTGGGGGTTGGAGGGAGAGGTGGACGCATCGCGCGCCCACTTGAGCGAGAGGGCGCCGATCACGAGGAAGACCCCGAGCAGCGCCGCGTAGGCCCCGAGCAGACCGACGACGACGACGGATGCCGTGAGCTGCCGTTCGATCCCGTCGGGCCCGGTGAAGGACTGTGCCAACCCCGGCGGCACGATCAGCACCGCCACCGCGAGCGCCAACGTGAGCGCTCCCGCGAAGATCCAGTCCCGGGCGCCCGGCTCGTGTCGACGACGACGCAGGCCGAGCCACGCCTCCAGGCCACCGGTGACGATCGCCCACCCGCTGATGAGGAAGATGAGGAACGCGACGCCCCCGCCCGAGATGGCGAGGCCCGCGATTCCGGCGACCAGAGTGAACGCGGCCTGCGCGCGCTGGAACGGACGCGCCGGTGACGGCGCCGCACGCCAGAGGAGCACGAGCAGGAGGAGACCGGAGACGACCGCGAACGCCCCGAATGCGAGCAGTCCCAGTCGCGCCGAGTGGTCGGCGCTGAAGGTGACCACCGCGGCAAGCACGAGCGCGGGGATCGCGCGAGCCAGAGGCGGATACCAGTCGGTCACACGCCCCAGTCTACGTTCGCCCCGCGCGCGCTTAGGCGCCGGGCGGGAGGTCGACGAACCGCGAGAAGTGCCCGTGGAATCCGACGGTGATCGTGCGGGTCGGGCCGTTGCGGTGCTTGGCGACGATGAGGTCCGCCTCACCGGCGCGCGGGTTCTCCGCCTCGTAGGCGCTCTCGCGGTGCAGGAGGATCACCATGTCGGCATCCTGCTCGAGCGAGCCGGATTCGCGGAGGTCGGAGAGGGCGGGCTTCTTGTCGGCCCGCTGCTCGGGGCCACGGTTGAGCTGCGAGATCGCGATCACGGGAACCTCGAGCTCCTTGGCCAGAAGCTTGAGCGCGCGGGAGAACTCGCTGACCTCCTGCTGGCGGGACTCGACCTTCTTGCCGCTCGTCATGAGCTGGAGGTAGTCGATGATCACCATCTTGAGACCGACTCGCTGCTTGAGACGACGGCACTTCGCCCGAATCTCGACGAGGGTCATGTTGGGGCTGTCGTCGATGTAGAGCGGGGCGTCGTTGATGCGACCGCGGGTCTGGGCGATCGTCGTCCAGTCGTTGGGATGCACGGTGCCCTTGCGCATGCTCTGGAGCCCGACCGACGCCTCGGCGGAGAGCAGGCGCATCGCGATCTCGCTGCGCCCCATTTCGAGCGAGAAGATGATCGTCGGCAGGTCGTGATGGATCGCCGCGGCTCGAGCGATGTCGAGGCCGAGAGTCGACTTACCGAGGGCGGGCCGCGCCGCGAGGATGATGAGCTGGCCCGGGTGCAGACCGTTGGTGAGCTCGTCGAGCTCGGCGAAGCCGGTGGGTACGCCGACCATCTGACCGTCGCGTCCGCGCGCCGCCTCGATCTCGTCGATCGCGGTCGTGACGGCATCCGTCAGCGGAACGAAGTCCTCGCTCTCGACCCCGCCGGTGACGGCGTAGATCTCGGCCTGGGCGTTGTTGACGAGATCGACGACCTCGCCCTCGCTCGCGTAGCCCATCTGCACGATGCGGGTGCCCGCCTCGACGAGCCGGCGCAGCACGGCCTTCTCGGCGACGATGGAGGAGTAGAAGCCGGCGTTGGCGGCCGTGGGCACGAGCGCCGTGAGGGTGTGGAGGTACTCGGCCCCGCCCGCGCGACTGAGCTGCCCGGTCTTGGTGAGCTCGTCGGTGACGGCGATGACGTCGGTCGGCTCCCCGTGGGAGTAGAGCGACATCACGGCGTCGAAGATCGTCTCGTGCTTGGGGATGTAGAAGTCGGCCCCACGCACGACCTCGATGACGTCGGCCACGGCATCCTTGCTCAGGAGCATGCCGCCGATGGCGCTCTGCTCGGCGAGGAGGTCGTGCGGGGGCACGCGATCCCCGCGGGAATCCGCGCGCCCGTCCCCGCTCTGGCGCTGATCGCCGGCGAGTCCGAGGTGCGCGATCGACATAACAGCCCTTCCCGTGGATGACGCTACGCCTCAGTTCTAGCCCCGCCCTCCGACACGCCGGCAGCACGCGGCCTCCCGTCGCCCGGCGGGCCGTGAGGACTGCCCCACGATAAGGACGACGGGCCGTCGACGCCAACACAGCCTGTGGACGGCGTTGTGCAGAAGATGGGCGAAACGCCGGGCCCGATGTGGGCAAGCTGTGCATTCGTCTGTGTACAACTCGTGGATATCGACGAATAACTAGCGTTTGATCAGCACTTTTCTGCGCCACGGGGTGTGTGCAGAAACATGTTTAGACTCCGACTTGAGAGTTGCGGTGGAATTCGCATTCCTGTGCATAAAACGCATGATTTTCTGTCATTAAACGACGAAGACGGCGAGCTCGCCCGCCGTCTTCGTGGTATGGAGCGGTTACTTGGCGGCGACAACCTGGAGGTTGATGGTCGCCACGAGGTCGTCGCGCAGGCGCACGGTCGCCTCGTGGTCACCGGTCGCCTTGATCGGGCTGGTGATCTCGATCTTGCGCTTGTCGATGGTGCCGAGACCGGCGGCCGCGACGGCCTCCGCGACATCCGTCGTCTTCACGGAACCGAAGAGGCGACCGCCCTCGCCGGCCTTGACGGTGAGCTTCACCGTGGCGGCCTGGAGGCGCGACTTGAGGTCCTGCGCCTCCTCGAGGGTGGCGTGCTCGCGCGCAGCGCGAGCGGCCTTGATGGACTCGATCTGCTTCTCGCCACCGCGCGTCCACGCCACGGCGAAGCCCTGGGGGATGAGGTAGTTGCGAGCGAAACCGTTCTTGACGTCGACGACGTCGCCGGGGGCACCGAGACCGGTGACCTCGTGCGTGAGGATCAGCTTGGACATGGTCGATACTCCTTAACGGCCCGAGCCGGCGTAGGGCAGCAGGGCCATCTCACGTGCGTTCTTGACGGCCGTGGCGATGAGACGCTGCTCCTGGACGGAGACACCGGTGATGCGGCGAGCGCGGATCTTTCCTCGCTCGGAGATGAACTTGCGAAGCGTCGCGACATCCTTGTAGTCGATGACGCCCACGCGGATCGCCTTGGCCGGGGCGGCGTTCTTGCCGTCCTTGCCCTTGCGGATGGGCTTGCGGCGGTCGCCGCTGCTCTTTCCTGCCATGAGTTGTTATTCCTTCAGAATCTGCGGAGCCGTTAGAACGGCGTCTCGTCGGTGTAGTTGCCGGGCGTGTTCCACACGTCGCCGCCGGCCGGGGCCGAAGCGGCCCACGGCTCCTCGGCGACCTGACCGCCGCCACCACGGGGAGCGGCGGAGCCGCCATCCCGGGAGGACGCGGCGCGGGTCACCTGGGCGGTGGCGTAGCGCAGGCTGGGGCCGATCTCGTCGACCTCGAGCTCGATGCTCGTGCGCTTCTCGCCTTCCTTCGTCTCGTACGAGCGCTGCTTGAGACGACCGGTCGCGATGACCCGGGATCCCTTCGTCAGCGAACCGGCGACGTGCTCGGCGAACTCGCGCCACACGCTCGCGCGCAGGAAGAGGGCCTCACCGTCCTTCCAGTCGTTGCTCGCGCGATCGAAGTTGCGCGGGGTGGAGGCGATGGTGAAGTTGGCTACCGCGAGCCCGTTCTGCGTGTAGCGCAGCTCGGGGTCACTCGTGAGGTTTCCCACGACGGTGATGACGGTCTCGCCGGCCATGGCCTACTCCGCGTCCTCGGCGGCGGGAGCGGCCGGAGCCGCGGGAGCAACGGGAGCGGCCGGCGCCGCGGCAACCGCAGCGGCCGGGGCGGCAGCGGGAGCCTTGGCGGGAGCGGCAGCCTTGCGGGCGGCCTTCTCGTCGGCGAGCTGCTTGGCGGCGGCGACCTGGGCGAAGCCCTGCTCGGCCCGCAGCACCTTGGTGCGCATCACGGCCTCGCTGAGCTTGAGCTGGCGGTCGAGCTCCACCGAGGCGGCAGACGTCGCGGTGTAGTTGACGACGGCGTAGATGCCCTCGGACTTCTTGTTGATCTCGTAAGCCAGGCGACGACGTCCCCAGATGTCCACGTTGTCGATGGATCCACCATCGGTACGGATGACATTGAGGAACTTGTCCAGGCTGGGTGCCACGGTGCGCTCATCGATCTCGGGATCGAGGATGACCATGAGTTCGTACTGGTGCGTCACAAACCCACCTCCTTCGGACTAGAACGGCTGCAGACGATCTGCAGCAGGAGGGTATTGACGGTTGCCGGGCGCCAGACGGCGACAGACAACCTGCCCAGTGTAGTCGCGCTCAGTCGGACTGTCGAGCAGACCACCACGTGCGCAGCCGGTTCTCCGCCTCGTCCTCGCCGAGCGGTCCCTCGTCGAGACGCAGGTCGAGCAGGAAACGGTAGGCCTCGCCCACCTCGCGCCCGGGCCTCAGCCCGAGGATCGCCATGATCTGCTCGCCGTCGAGATCGGGCCGGACCGCGGCGATCCCCTCGGCCTCGGCGATGGCGGCGATCCGTTCCTCGAGGTCGTCGTAGGCGAACGAGAGCCGGTCGGCCTTGCGACGGTTGCGAGTGGTCACGTCGGCTCGGGTGAGGATGTGCAGACGCTCGAGCAGCGGCCCGGCATCCCGAACGTAGCGACGCACCGCCGAGTCGGTCCAGGCCCCGTCGGTGTAGCCGAAGAACCGCAGGTGCAGTTCGACCAGCCGGGAGACCGCCGCGATCGTGTCGTTGTCGAACCGCAGCGCCTTGAGCCGCTTGGCCGCGAGCTTGGCGCCGACCACGTCGTGATGGTGGAAGGTCACGACCCCGCCCGACTCGATGCGCCGGGTCGCGGGCTTGCCGATGTCGTGCAGCAGCGCCGCGAGCCGCAGCACGAGATCGGGCTCGTGCCCGCGCGACCGCTCCAGGTCGATCGACTGGGTGAGCACCGTGAGGCTGTGCTCGTAGACGTCCTTGTGGTGAGCGTGCTCGTCGACCTCCAGACGCAGGGCAGGCACCTCGGGCAGCACGAGCTGCGCGATCCCCGTCTCGACGAGCAGACGGATGCCGGGCACCGGGTCGGGGCAGCGCAGGAGCTTCGACAGCTCGTCCGCGATGCGCTCCACGCTCACGATCTCGAGCCGGGGCGCGAGCTCCACCATCGCCATTCGCGTCTCGTCCTCGACCGTGAAGCCGAGCTGGGACGAGAAGCGGGCGGCCCGAAGCATCCGGAGGGGGTCGTCGCCGAACGAGATCTCCGGGGCGCCGGGGGTGCGGATGCGGGACGCGAGCAGGTCCTCCACCCCGCCCCACGGATCCACGAGCACGATGCCCGGCAGGCGCAGGGCCATGGCGTTGATCGTGAAGTCGCGGCGCACGAGATCGTGCTCGAGACGGGTGCCGAACTCGACCGTGGGCTTGCGGGTCGCCCCGTCATAGGAGTCGGCGCGGTAGGTCGTGATCTCCATCGTCGTGCCGTCGATCCGGGCGGCGATCGTGCCGAACTCGCGGCCCACATCCCAGTGCGCGTCCGAGAGGGGAGCGACGACGCGCAGGATCTCGTCGGGGTGCGCATCGGTCGTGAAGTCGAGATCGTTGACGTCGCGCCCGAGGAAGGCGTCGCGCACGGGTCCGCCGACGAGAGCGAGCTCGCGCCCCGCGGCGGCGAAGGCCTCGGCGACCCGAGCCACCGGGGGCGAGACGGCCAGCGCGCCCAGACGCTGCAGGGCGGACGCGACGCTCTCCATGGGTCCAGCTTGTCACAGCGGCCCCGACGGGACCCGACGGGCACCCAGCACGGAGTGAATAGACTCGGGGCATGCTGGCCGCGCGACTCCTGCCGATCGGCGCGCACCGGTGAGGGTGCTGCGCGCCGCGCTGGCGCTGATCCTCGTCGCCGCAGCGCTCGCGGGCGGGGCGCTTCCCGCGTCGGCGGCATCGAGCGGTGCGCGGGTCGCGCTCATCGTGCCGATCACGGTCCCGGTTCAGTCGAGCGAGCTCCTGACGGTCGAGACGCTGCTCCAGTACACGTCGCCGACGGGGCTGCTGACGCGTCAGCTGGATGCGGTCGCCGGTCGCGCCGTGACGGTCGCCGTCGATCCCCTGATCATCGTGTCGATCCGCGTGCTCGGAGCCGATGCCCCGCAGACCGCGGTCGCGTGGCTCGACCGCCTGGCCTCGGCCGGCAACGAGATGGTGCCGCTGCCGTTCGCCGACGCCGACCTCACGCTCGCGACGCAATCCGGGGCGAGTGCCCTGCTCACCGCCCCGGCACTGGACTTCGCGATCGACGCTGCCCGGTTCTCCCCGCCCGTCGAGGCGACCGCCGACGCCGGGCAGACCGCAGACCCGTCCACGGTTCCTGCGCTGCCGACCAACGACGACCTGTTCGCGTGGGAATGGGCGGTCCCCGACTTCGTGTGGCCGCGGGAGGGCTCCGTGGTCGGCGCCGACCTGGCGGCCCTCGCGGCCGATGGCGGCATCCCCCTGCTCTCCTCGGCCAACGTCGCCCGTGACGACGCGACCTCGTGCGTGGTGTCCCTCGACTCGACCCCGGCTCTCGTGTCGGACGACGCCGCGTCGCTCGCTCTGCGCAGCGCCGCCGGCGCCGCGTCCCCCGAGACCTGGCAGGCGCAGCTCGCCGAGCTCTCGAGCGCGGTCGTCGCGTCGGGGTCCGCCGGATCGACGATCATCGCGACGATGGATCGTCGACTTCCGTCGAACTCCCCGCGCCTGACCGACACGATCGTCGCGCTCGGCGAGACCGCCGGAGTCTCCCTCGTGCCGTTGACGAGCGTGCTCTCCGACGAGTCGAGCCCCGCGACGGTCGTCGACCGTCCCCAGCCCACCGATCGGATCGACATCGCCGCCCGGCTGCTCGACGCCGAGCTCGCCGACGAGCGCTTCGCCACGGTCGCGGTCGAGCCTGCCCTGATCTCGGGACCCCGCCGGCTGCTCCTGCTCGGACTGCTGTCGCAGGACTGGATCTCCCAGGACGGGGCGTGGGCGAAAGCCACCACCGACTACCTCGACGCCTCCCTCGAACTGCGCGGCTCGGTGCAGGTCGTCGAGGCGAGCGGGTTCAACCTCCTCGCCGACAGCGCCTCCCTTCCGATCGCCGTGCAGAACGACCTCGACCAAGCCGTGAGAGTGTTCATCACTCTCAAGCCGGCGACGGGCATCCTCGCGGTGAGCGACGACCGGGTGGAACTCGTGATCGAGCCCAACTCGCAGGCTCGGGGGCAGATCCCGGTTCAGGCGATCTCCAACGGGTCGGTCACGGTGACGATCTCCCTCGCGAGCGCGACGGGGGCGACGATCGGCTCCACCACGAGTGCCGAGATCAACGTGCAGGCCGGCTGGGAGACCCCGATCGTGCTCGTCATCGCCTCGATCGTCGTGATCGTCTTCGGAGTCGGGATCGTGCGCACCATCCTTCGGCGGCGCCGGGCCGGCGAGGAGCCCGCCGAGGAGCCCGCCGATGACTGACCGCGCGAGCGACGAGGTGGATGGCGCCTCCGCGATCGGGCGGGCGAGCGCGGCACTTGCGTCGGGCACGATCGTCTCCCGCATCCTCGGTTTCGTCAACGCCGCAGTGCTCGCCGCCACGATCGGCGTGATCGGGGCCGCCGCGGACGCGTTCACCCTCGCCACGCAGATCCCCAACAGCATCTACGCGCTCATCGCGGGGGGACTGCTCAGCGCCGTGCTCGTGCCGCAGATCGTGCGGGCGAGCGGGCAGAACGATGGGGGCGCGGCGTTCATCAACAAGCTCGTGACCCTCGGCACCGTGGTCTTCGTGCTCGTGGCGGCAGCCGCGACGCTCGCGGCGCCCTGGCTGGTTCGCCTGTACGCGCAGTCGGGTGAGCGCGGCTTCACCGACGCGGGGATCGCTCTCGCGACCGCTTTCGCCTACTGGTGCCTGCCTCAGGTGCTCTTCTACGCCCTCTACAGCCTCATCGGACAGGTGCTCAACGCCCGGCGGGTGTTCGGACCGTTCACGTGGGCCCCCGCGCTCAACAATGTGATCGCGATCCTCGGCCTCGTGGTCTTCCTCGTGCTCTTCGGGGGCGATCCGGCGCACCGGGATGCCGCCACGTGGACCCCGGGCATGATCGCGCTCCTCGGCGGCTCAGCCACCCTCGGCATCGCCTCCCAGGCGTTCGTGCTGCTGTTGTTCTGGCGGCGCGCGGGACTGCGCTACCGCCCGGACTTCCGCTGGCGGGGCGTCGGCCTCGCGCGCACCGGCCAGGCGGCCGCATGGGTGTTCGGGATGATCCTGCTCACCCAGCTCGCCGCGATCGTCGAGACGCGCGTGGCGACGGGGGCCAGTGGCGACGCGTCGCTGGGCGCCCTCAAGTACGCCTGGTTGATCTTCATGCTGCCGCACTCCATCGTCACGGTGTCGATCGCGACCGCCTACTTCACCCGGATGAGCGAGCACGCGCGCACGGGCGACCTCGTCTCGATTCGCGACGACGTCTCCGCCTCACTGCGCTCGATCCTGCTCATCATGGTGTTCTCCGCCGTGGGTCTGATCGTGCTCGCCTACCCGTTCAGCGCCGTCTTCGTCGACGGGCTCGACGAGGTCTCGGCGCTCGGCAACGTGCTCATCGCCTACCTGGTGGGCCTCCTCGCGTTCACGGTGCTCTTCGTGCTCCAGCGGGTGTTCTACGCGCTCGACGACACCCGGTCGGCCTTCCTGCTGCAACTGCTGCAATCCTCGGTGTTCGTCGCAGGCCTGCTGGCCGTCGCGATGCTCCCCACCGAGTGGGTCGCGGTCGGCGTCGCCGGCATGATGAGTATCTCGGGCACCATCGGAATGATCGCCGCCGCCGTCGTGCTGCGGCGGCGCCTCGGGGGGATCGGGGCGCGGTCCGTGCTCGGGCGCACCGCGTGGTTCCTCGGCGCTGCTGTCGTCGCCGGCGGGGTGGGCACGGGGCTCGTGATCCTCCTCGGGGCCTTCAGTTCGGACGGGTTCGCCGTGAGCGGCCGCATCCCGGCGATCGCCACGCTCGCGCTCGTCGGTGGGTCGATGGCCCTCGTCTACGCGGGAGTGCTCGCCCTCACGCGCAACCCCGAGTTCCTCGCGCTCGCCCGACCCGTTCTGCGGCGCCTCATGCGCCGGCCGTAGAATCAGCCGCCGGCGGTGCGCTCGACCGCGTCAGGAGCACCGGAATAGGCGAAGCCTAGGATGTGTTACACCGGGCGAAGTCACAAGCTGAGGAGACGGCCAGTGCGCCAAGTAATCATCATCGGATCGGGCCCCGCAGGCTACACGGCGGCCATCTATGCCGCGCGAGCGAGTCTCAAGCCTCTCCTCATCGCCAGCTCCGTCGAGGCGGGCGGCGAACTCATGAAGACCACCGAGGTGGAGAACTATCCGGGATTCGCCGACGGCATCCAGGGCCCCGACCTCATGCTCGCCATGCAGGCGCAGGCGGAGAAGTTCGGCACCGAGATCGTGCTCGACGACGTCGTGTCCCTCGAGCTCGAGGGCGAGGTCAAGCGCGTCACCCTCGGCAACGGCGACGTGCACGAGGCGCTCGCCGTGATCTTCGCGACCGGCTCGGCCTACCGCAAGCTCGGCCTGGCCGACGAGGAGCGCCTCAGCGGCTACGGCGTCTCGTGGTGCGCGACCTGCGACGGGTTCTTCTTCCGACAGAAGACCATCGCCGTGGTGGGCGGCGGCGACTCGGCTCTCGAGGAGGCGACCTTCCTCACGAAGTTCGCCGACAAGGTCTACCTCGTGCACCGCAAGGACACCCTGCGCGCCTCCAAGGCCATGCAGGAGCGCGCCTTCTCCAACCCGAAGATCGAGATCCTCTGGAACAAGCAGGTCGCGCACATCTACGGTGACACGCTCGTCACGGGCGTCGGCCTCGTCGACACGGTGGATGGCACGGAGACGACTCTCGACGTCGCGGGCCTGTTCATCGCGATCGGAGCCGACCCGCGCACGCACCTCGTGCACGGCCAGCTCGACCTGACCGAGCACGGAACGATCGCCGTCGACGGTCGCTCCTCGCGCACCAACCTCCCCGGCGTCTTCGCCGCGGGTGACGTGATCGATCCCACCTACCGCCAGGCCGTCACGGCCGCCGGGTCGGGAACGGTCGCCGCCCTCGACGCCGAGCACTACCTCGCCGCCCTGCCGAAGAACCTGCTGGCGCGGGCCTCCGAGCCGGCCGTCGCATCCGTCTAGAACCCACAACAAGTTAGGAAGAAACCCATGTCCTCAGCCAAGGATGTCACCGACGCCACGTTCGCCGACGAGGTGCTCAACTCGCCCGACACGATCATGGTCGACTTCTGGGCGGAGTGGTGCGGCCCGTGTCGCGCTGTCTCCCCCATCCTCGACGCGATCGCGGCGGAGCACGCCGACAAGATCAAGATCGTCAAGCTCAACGTGGACGACAACCCGCAGATGGCGATGAAGTACCAGATCACCTCCATCCCCGCGATGAAGGTCTTCCGCGGCGGCGAGGTCGTCAAGACCGTCATCGGCGCCAAGCCCAAGCCGGCCATCGAGGCCGACCTGGCCGAGTTCCTGCGCTAGTTGGCGCGCCGCCGCCTCTGCGGCGCGCGTGCGGCGTCAGCGACGCGCCGGTCGCCGCTGTCGCCGGGTCACACGCACCAGTGATCGAGAAGCCCTGGGAGCCCGCGCTCCCGGGGCTTCGCGCTGCGCGGGACTAGGCTCCGGGCATGAAGCGCTCCCTCGCCTGGTCGCTCGTCGCGATGCAGTTCGCGCTGCTCGCGGCCCTTGCCCTGATCCCGCGCGGCGCCCTGTGGCCCGTCGGCGTGGTCGCCATCGTAGCCGCGGGCATCCTGATCCTCGGCGGTCTCGTGCTGGCCATCGTGGGCGTGCGCGGGCTCGGATCGGCCCTCACGGCGAGCCCGGTGCCCAAGTCGGGGAGCGGGCTGGTGACCTCAGGGCTCTACGGGGTGATCCGGCATCCCATCTACACGGGTCTGCTCACCGGCGGCGTCGGACTGGTCGCCCTTGGCGCCTCGGTCTGGCATCTGGCGGTGTGGGTGGCGCTCGCGGTACTGCTCGCCGTGAAGTCGCGATGGGAGGAGAGGATGCTCGCGGCCGAGCATCCCGACTACGCGGCGTACGCCAGCCGCACCGGACGGTTCCTGCCGCGCGTGCGTCGCATCCGGTGAGCGGTCCAATCCGGGCCGGTGGCCCGGACCCCTCAGTGGGGGCGGGGCTTTTCGCGTCTCTGGCCATATTCTTGTAACTTCGCGACTGAATGGGACAGCGCATGACGAACCAAGGCACCAACCTCGACCAGTGGTACGGCCACTACGCCGATCGCACGGCGGGCCTCGCCGCCTCCGAAGTGCGCGCACTGTTCGCCGTCGCCTCGCGCCCCGAGGTCGTCTCGCTCGCCGGGGGGATGCCCTTCGTCTCCGCCCTCCCGCAGGAGCTCGTCACGGGCGCCATGGAGCGGGTCATGCGCGACAGCGGCCCGGTCGCTCTCCAGTACGGATCCGGTCAGGGGATGCCCGCCCTGCGCGAGCACATCCTGGAGGTCATGGCACTCGAGGGCATCCGCGGCAGCGTCGACGACATCGTGGTCACGACGGGCTCGCAGCACGCGCTCGAGTTCGTCACCAAGCTCTTCATCAACCCGGGCGACGTCGTCATCGCCGAGGGACCGAGCTATGTCACCGCGATGGTCGTGTTCAAGTCGTACCAGGCCGACATCCAGCACGTCACCATGGACGAGTTCGGTCTGATCCCACAGGCCCTGCGCGAGCACATCGCGCGCCTCAAGGCCGACGGCAAGCGCATCAAGTTCCTCTACACGATCCCAACCTTCAGCAATCCGGCGGGCGTGACGCTCCCCTGGGAGCGCCGCCTGGAGATCCTCGAGATCTGCCGCTCGGAGGGCATCCTCGTGCTCGAGGACAACCCCTACGGCCTGCTGTATTTCGATGGTGCGCCACCGCACGCCATGCGCTCGGTCGAGGAGGACGGCGTGATCTACCTCGGCACCTTCTCCAAGACGCTCGCCCCGGGCTTCCGCGTGGGCTGGGTCCTAGCCCCCCATGCGATCAGAGAAAAACTCATCTTAGCGAACGAGGCAGCGGTGCTCTCGCCGAGCTCCTTCACGCAGCACGTGATCTCCGAGTACCTCGCCACGGCCGACTGGAAGGGCCAGATCGACACTTTCCGCGGGGTCTACCGCGACCGTCGGGACGCGATGCTCGCGGCCCTCGACGACTACCTCCCCGACCTCAGCTGGACCCACCCCACGGGCGGCTTCTACGTGTGGGTCACCCTGCCCGACTACCTCGACTCCAAGTCGATGCTCCCCCGGGCCGTCAAGGAGCTCGTCGCCTACACTCCGGGCACGGCCTTCTACGCCGACGGCAGCGGTCGCAACAAGATGCGCCTAGCCTTCTGCTACCCGACGCCCGACTTCATCCGCGAGGGGATCCGCCGACTCTCCACCGTGATCAACGGCGAGGTCGAACTGCTCAACACGTTCTCGCAGACGGGACCGCTCACCACCGTGCGGCCCGACGCGACGATGATCAACCCGCCCGCCAACCTCGGCTGAAGGACTCATGACGGCAACACCCTCCCCCCGCGTCCTCGTGCTCGCCGGGGGCATCTCGCACGAACGCGATGTGTCGCTGCGCTCCGGCCGCCGCGTCGCCGACAGCCTCGCCGAGCACGGCATCACCGTCGAGCTGCGTGACCCGGATGCCTCGCTCCTGGGCTACCTCCGATCCACCCGCCCCGACGTGGTGTGGCCCGCGCTCCACGGCGCGAGCGGGGAAGACGGCGCCCTGCGCGGCCTCCTCGACTTCATCGGCGTCCCCTACGTCGGGTCCCGTGCCGACGCGTCACGGCTCGCGTGGGACAAGCCCACCGCCAAGACGATCGTGTCGCGCGCCGGGGTGAGCACGCCGGCATCCATCACCCTGCCGCGGGATGCGTTCCGTGAGCTCGGGGCCAACAGCATCCTCGAGGAGATCGCCGACGAGTTCTCCGGGCCGCTCGTCGTGAAGCCCGCGCAGGGCGGGTCGGCACAGGGCGTGACGATCGTCGAGGACCGGTCCGTGCTGCCGCGCGCGATGGTGGACGCCTACACGTACTGGGATGTCGCGCTCATCGAGCAGCGCATCACCGGCACCGAGATCGCCATCGGCATCATCGACAGCGGCGACGGCGCGGTCGCGCTCCCCGCCGTGGAGATCGAGCCGCTCAGCGGCGTCTACAGTTTCGAGGCGCGCTACAACGCCGGCGAGACGCGCTTCTACGTTCCCGCCCGCATCGCCCCGGATGTCGCGGCGCGCGCCGCCGAGGCCGCCCTCGCCGCGCACCGCGCCCTCGGGCTGCGGCACCTCTCGCGCGTCGACCTCATCGTCGATGGGGCCGGCACGCCGTGGTTCCTCGAGGCCAACGTGCTGCCCGGGCTCACGGAGACCTCGATCCTGCCGCAGGCCCTCGAGGCGGCCGGCCACGATCTCGGCTGGGTGTACTCGGCGCTGGCCGAGGCCGCGATCGCCGAGGCTCGCTCCTAGTCGAGCGCCCTCTCGTAGTACGCACTGTGCGGGTCGAGCCGGTAGTCGGCGAACGGCCCGCGCTCGGTGAAGCCGTGCCGCTCGTACAGCCGTCGGGCGGGCGCGAAGTAGTCCTCGGTGCCGGTCTCCAGCCGGAGGACCCGCCAGCCGCGCTCGCGCGCCACCGCGATGAGGTGGTCGAGCAGGGCGGCGGCGATGCCCCGTCCTCGCGCGGCCGCCACCGTGCGCATCGACTTGACCTCGCCCGATCCGTCGCCGTGGTCGAACAGCGCCCCGCACCCGAGGAGCACGCCCCCGTCCCGGACGGCGAAGAAGGAGATCGCCGGGTCGGTGAGCTCCTCGGGGTCGAGAGCGTGCACGCTCTCGGCCGGGGAGGTCGCGTGCATGTCGGCGAGGTGCTCCTGGAGCAGAGCGAGCACGTCGGGGTCGAGGGGGTTCCCCGCCACGATCTCCATGGGAGCTACCGGCTGAAGCCGGGCTGGCCGAGCTCGCCGAGGATGCGGTTGAGGTCGGCCACGGTGGCGAAGTCGATGACGATCTGGCCCTTGCTCGCGCCGAGGCTTACCTTCACGCGCGTGTTCAGTCGGTCGCCCAGCTGCTCGGCGACCTCGTCGAGCTGACCCTGTCGCTTGCCCGCGGTCGGCTTGGGCTTGGCGGGAGCCTTCGCGGAGATCTGCCCGGCGGCCGCCTCGGCCGCACGCACCGAGAGGTCCTCGTTGACGATCTTGTCCGCAAGGCGCTCCATCGCCGCGGCATCGCCCGCCGCGAGCACGGCCCGGGCGTGGCCCGCGCTGAGCACTCCGGCCGCGACGCGCTTCTGCACACTCGGGGGCAGCTTGAGCAGACGAAGCGTGTTGGTGATCTGAGGGCGGGACCGGCCGATCCGGCTGGCGAGCTGATCCTGCGTGATCCCGAAGTCGGCGAGCAGCTGCTGGTAGGCCGACGCCTCCTCGAGCGCGTTGAGGTTGGCGCGGTGGAGGTTCTCGAGCAGGGCATCCCGAAGCATGTCTTCGTCGGCCGTGTTCTTGATCACGGCCGGGATCGTCGCGAGCCCGAGCTGCTTCGTGGCCCGCAGTCGGCGTTCGCCCATGATGAGCTCGTACTGCGGCTGCCCTGCGGCCGCCCCGACGAGCGGCCGGACCACGATCGGCTGCAGAACCCCGATCTCGCGGATCGACACGACGAGCTCCTCGAGCTCCTCGGCGCGGAACTCGCGGCGCGGCTGCTGCGGGTTCGGCACGATGTCATCCGGCGACAGGTTGGCCAGCCGTGCCCCGGGCACCGCGAGCAGGCCGAGCCTCTCCCCGGTTCCTGACGGGAAGAAGACGTCGACGGGACGCTGCGAGGCGTCGTCGGTGCCGGGGATCAACGCCCCGATCCCCCGCCCGAGTCCGGTGCGCTTGGGTGCGGCCATTACTTCGGTGCCCCCCTTCGGGCGATCTCCGCCGCGGCCTCCAGATAGGAGAGCGAGCCGGGCGAGCTGTGGTCGTAGCTGATGACACTCTGGCCGTAGCTCGGTGCCTCGGAGATGCGCACCGACCGGGGGATGACGGTGTCGAGCACTTGGTCGGGGAAGTGGTCGCGAACATCCTGCACGACCTGGTTCGCGAGATTGGTGCGGGAGTCGTACATCGTGAGCAGGATCGTCGAGACCTTGAGACGCGGGTTGAGGTGACGTTCGATGAGCTGGATGTTGCTGAGCAGCTGGCTGAGTCCCTCGAGCGCGTAGTACTCGCACTGGATCGGAATCAGCACCTCCTGAGCGGCGACGAACGCGTTGATCGTCAGCAGCCCCAGCGAGGGCGGGCAATCGATGAACACGTAGTGGAACTGCTCCTCGGTATGGGCGAGGAACTGCTCGAGCGCCGTGCGCAACCGCTGTTCGCGGGCCACGAGCGACACGAGCTCGATCTCGGCTCCGGCGAGATGGATCGTCGCCGGCACGCAGTAGAGCCCCTCGAACTCCGGACTCTTCTGCACGACTCCGAGCATCGGTTCGTCGTTGATGATCACGTCGTAGACGCTCACGGTGTCCGACCGGTGCTCGACCCCGAGCGCGGTGGAGGCATTTCCCTGCGGATCGAGATCGATCACGAGCACGCGGGCACCGGCCCGGGCGAGCGCCGCGGCGAGGTTGACCGTCGTCGTGGTCTTGCCGACGCCGCCCGTCTGGTTGGCGACCGTGAAGACCCGCGTCGCGGGCGGGAGGGGGAGATTCTCGGCAGCGAGCGCCTGCCGGCGTCGCGTGATCTCCGCGAGCTCGCGGGCCAGCGGGGTGTCGTCGAACGTCGATGCCGTCTGTGCGACGTCGCCATCGGGATGTTTCACGTGAAACCTTCTGGGTGCCGGGCGTCAGTGCGCCCGCGGGGGAGTCGGTCGGGGGTCAGTCCACTGTAGCCCGAAACACCCTCGTGACCTCGGGCGCGATCCCCTCCCCGAGGACGAGGACGGCGACATCCCTCAGGCGTGCCTTGCGGATGGCCTGGGAGGCCGCCTGCACCTCGTCGTCCACCCGCGAGCCCTTCATGAACAGCATCTCGCCACCGGCCCCGAGCAGGTGGCGGGTCGCCGGGATGAGCTTGGAGAGCGCCGTCACGGCACGCGCGGTGACCTGGTCGAGGCGCTGGTCGAGCCGAGCGTCCTCGGCACGAGCTCGCACGACGGTGACGTTGTCGAGCCCGAGCTCCGCTGACTCCGACATGAGCCACGCCACCCGACGTTCCATCGGTTCGATCAGGACGAGCTCCACGTCGGGTCTGGCGATGGCGAGCACGAGGCCGGGGAGGCCGGCTCCGCTCCCGATGTCCCCGGTGCGCCCCGGCCGGAGCAGGGGAGCGACGAGCACGCAATTGAGGATGTGCCGCGACCACAGGCGCGGCAGCTCGAGGGGCCCGATCAGGCCGAGCTCCTCGCCGCGACGAGCAAGGTCCGCCGTGTAGCGCCGAGCGAGGTCGGTCCGGTCGCCGAAGAGCTCGGCTGCAACGGCCGGCTCCGGCTCGAGGGCGGGTTCGTTCACGATGGTCCTTCGGGAAAAGAAAAAGATGTTCCACGTGAAACATCGGGGCCGGGTCCGGCTCGGCGCGCTCGATGTTTCACGTGAAACATCCGGGGGTGGGTCAGGCGCGGGTGATCACTGTGTGGCGGTCTCGGCCCTCGCCCTCGGACTCCGAGGAGAAGCCGCGCTCCGACACGATGTCGTGGACGAGCTTGCGCTCGTAGGAGGACATCGGCGGCAGGGACGCCGACTCGGCCCCGGCGTCGATGCGCTCGACGGCCTTGTCCACGAGGATCGCGAGCTCTGCAACGCGGGCCTCGCGGGAACCACCGATATCGAGGATGAGACGGGAGAACGACCCCGTCTTGGTCTGCACGGCGATCCGGGTCAGTTCCTGAAGGGCGTTGACCGTCTCGGGCCGTGACAGCAGTCGGAGGCTGGCGTCGTCGCTCGAGGTCACCGACAGGTACGCGCGGCCTCCGCGGGCATCGATCTCGATGTCGCCGTCGAGGTCGGTGATGTCGAGCAACTCCTCGATGTAGTCCGCGGCGACGTCGCCCTCCTCCTCGAGCTGGCTCGCCGTCGGAACAGCATCCTCGCTGAGGTCGGTCTCGAGTTCGGGGGTCTGGATGTCGGTCACGTCACTCACTTCTTGTTCTGCTTCTTGGAACGGTTCTTGCCCACGGGCTGCTGGCGCTGCGGCTTCTTCGGCTCTTCCACCATGAGGGTGCCTCCGTCGGGAGTCTCCTCGACCACGCCCTTGCGCTGCTGGCGCTTCGCCATGCGCGCCTCGCGGGCGAGAGCCGCCTCGCTCCCGGGCGTGGGCATGTTGCGGATCACGAGGAACTGCTGGGCCATGGTCCAGAAGTTCGAGACGAGCCAGTACATCATCACGCCGAGCGGGAAGGTGAAGCCGGAGAACGCGAAGACCAACGGCAGCAGGTACAGCAGGATGCGCTGCTGGCGGTACATGGGGCTGGCCTTCATCTCCGCCGACTGGTTCTTCGACATGATCTGAAGCTGCGTGATGAACTGCGACGCCGTCATCAGCACCACCATGATCGACGCGATGATGATCACGGACATGTTTCCGTCTGCGGTGCTGATCGCCAGACGGAGCGGGGCGCCGAGGATCTCGGAGTTGGCGAACTGCGCCGACAGCTCGGCGTTGAGCCACCCGACGCCGGCCTTGTTGTGCTGCGCGTCGTTGAGCACGGAGAAGAGTCCGAAGAAGATCGGCATCTGCAGCAGCAGCGGCAGGCAGGAACTGAGGGGGTTAGTGCCGGTGCGCTTGTACAGGGCCATCGTCTCGCGCGACATTGCTTCGCGCGAGAACTGGTCCTTCTTGCCCTTGTACTTGTCCTGGATCTTCTTGAGCTGCGGGGCGACCTCGAGCATGCGCCGCTGACTCTTGATCTGTCGCACGAAGATCGGGATCAGGGCGGCGCGCACCACGAGCACGAGACCGGTGATCGACAGCACCCACGTCCACCCGTCCGCGGGGTCGAGTCCCATCGCGGTGAAGAGCGTGTGGAACGCGACCAGAATCGCCTCGATGACCCACTTGATGGGCCAGAGGATGGTGGCGAAGAAGTCCATGGGTGAGGTCAGCCCTTTCCGTGGCTATTGGCGATGACGAACCCGGAGCGGGTCACACGGTAGTGATCATGGCGACGCTCGGGAACGTCGTCGATTCCGCCCTCGGCCCACGGGTGGCAGCGGGCGATGCGGCGGGTTCCGAGCCAGACCCCGCGCACGACTCCGTGCTGCTGGATGGCCTGAAGCGTGTAGTGGGAGCACGACGGGTAGTAGCGGCAGACGTCGCCGTAGAGCGGCGAGATCACGGCGCGGTAGACGGTGAGGATCGCGACGCACACGTTGCGCGGCAGCAGAACGAGAAACGCCACAGTGCGCCTCATCATCCTCTCCTCGCATCCCGGACGACCCCGGCGGCCAGCTCCGTCTGAAGGGTAGCCCAGGAGACCGTGTCCGATCCTGGTAGCGCCCTGATGATCACGTCGGTCCCGGGCGCCACCGACGGCAGCACCTCCCGAGACGCCGCGCGCAACCGACGCTTGACAAGGTTGCGGGTGACCGCGTTCCCGACGGCCTTCGACACGACGAACCCGAACCGCGGCTCGATCGCGTCAGACGCTGCGACGTGGATCACGCCCCAGGGCATGGCGACCCGGCGACCGCGACGCATGGCGGAGCGGAAGTCCCCGGGTCGGGTCACACGGTTCGCCCTGGGCAGCACCGGCGTGGGCTACGCGGAGAGTTCGGTGCGACCCTTGCGACGACGAGCGGCCAGGATGGACCGGCCGGCGCGGGTGCGCATGCGAAGGCGGAAACCGTGCACCTTGGCGCGACGGCGGTTGTTCGGCTGGAAGGTTCTCTTGCTCATCGAAGTATCTCCAAAGCCCAGCTTTGAAGGCCGGAAAGAAGGCGGGTGGCCAAATGGCCGGAAGTCAACTGATTAAAAGTACGGCCTTAACCCCGGTGGGTCAAACTCCCCGGCCGTCGGAGCGGCATTATCCACATCGGGACAACTGGGGTTGGTAACGACGCGCTGTGGACAACTAAGGTAAAACGCAGTCGAATCGCGGGGGCATCCGGCAATCGGCACGCCACCGTTCGCGCCCCGAGCGGTGGATAACCCTGTGAGCAAGAAGGTAGCAACCCGATGTCGGAGATTCCGGACTCCACCCGAGCACTCTGGCAATCCGTGCTGTCCCGACTGACCGACGACTCCCGGATCACCCCGCAACTGCTCGGCTTCATCAACCTCGTGGAGCCCAAGGGCGTGATGGCCGGCACCCTCTACCTCGAAGTTCCCAACGAGCTCACGCGCGGCATGCTCGAGCAGCGAATCCGGGTTCCGCTGCTCAATGCCATCGCCAGTCTGGGCGGCGACGAGGAGGTCGCCAACTTCGCGATCGTCGTCAACCCCGACATCCAGCAGGACGCGCTCGAGCAGTCGACGGATGCCGCTGAGCAGTCGTACATCGATCCCCCGGCCGTGCCGTCCTCCGACCCGACCACCGCACGCCGCAGCGACTCCCGACTCAACCCGAAGTACAGCTTCGACAACTTCGTCATCGGCGGATCCAATCGTTTCGCGCACGCCGCCGCGGTCGCGGTCGCCGAGGCGCCGGCCAAGGCCTACAACCCGCTCTTCATCTACGGCGAGTCCGGGCTCGGCAAGACCCACCTGCTTCACGCCATCGGGCACTACGCCGAGAGCCTCTACCCCGGCATCCGGGTGCGCTACGTCAGCTCCGAGGAGTTCACGAACGACTTCATCAACTCGATCGCCAACAACCGAGCATCGGTCTTCCAGTCGCGCTACCGCGAGATCGACATCCTCCTCATCGACGACATCCAGTTCCTCCAGGGCAAGGACTCCACCCAGGAGGCCTTCTTCCACACGTTCAACACGCTCCACGACCACAACAAGCAGGTGGTCATCACGAGCGACCTGCCGCCCAAGCACCTCACCGGGTTCGAGGACCGGATGCGGTCGCGCTTCGAGTGGGGACTGATCACCGATGTTCAGGCCCCCGACCTCGAGACCCGCATCGCGATCCTGCGCAAGAAGGCGCAGAGCGAGAAGCTCCAGGTGAGCAACGAGATCCTCGAGTACATGGCGTCGAAGGTGTCATCGAACATCCGTGAGCTCGAAGGAACCCTGATCCGGGTGACCGCGTTCGCGAGCCTCAACCGCACGGATGTGGACCTGGCTCTGGTTCAGACCGTGCTCAAGGACCTCATCACTCTCGACGAGGACAACGTCATCGCGCCGGTGGACATCATCAACCACACCGCGGAGTACTTCAAGCTCACCGTCGACGACCTGTACGGCTCGTCGCGCTCGCAAGCCGTGGCAACGGCACGGCAGATCGCCATGTACCTGTGTCGTGAGATGACGAACCTGTCGCTGCCCAAGATCGGCCAGCTCTTCGGCAACCGCGACCACACCACGGTCATGTACGCGAACAAGAAGATCACCGAGCTCATGAAGGAGCGTCGGTCGATCTACAACCAGGTGACCGAGCTCACGAGCCGGATCAAGCAGAACCACCGTCTCGGCAAGGCCTGAGTCAAGTTTTCACACCGTGTGGAAACGGTGTGGATAACTTGCCCGACTCGCCGGTCGATCTGGGGATGACGAACACGCTCCTGTGGAAACACAATCGGTTGGCGTCGCCGCAACTCAGGGCATCCCGAGTTCCTTCCCCGCTTCCCTCACAACTCACACGGGTGTAGTTCAGCGGGTTGTCGGGGGAGCGAGATGGTTACTCACAGTTCCCACAGCGGTTAAGACTATTGATCCTTTAATGAACTGAATGGGAGAGAGACAACCCATGAGCGTGGGCCGCACTGGCCTGTGCCAGTATTAAGCCCCACACGACCGAGGGTGCAGAAGGGGTGACCGACATGAAGTTCCAGGTCAATCGCGACGTCTTCAGCGAGGCGGTCTCCTTCGCCGTGAAGCTGCTCCCGCAGCGCACCACCCTGCCGATCCTGAGCGGTGTGCTCATCGAAGCCGACACCGAGGGTCTGACGCTGTCGTCATTCGACTACGAGGTGTCCGCTCGCACCCAGATCTCCGCCCAGGTGGAGGAACCCGGGCGCGTGCTCGTCTCCGGCCGCCTGCTCGCCGACATCGCCAGCCGGCTGCCGAATGCACCGGTGACGTTCTCCACCGACGAGGGGCGGATCACCGTCGCGTGCGGCTCCGGCCAGTTCACCCTTCTGAGCATGCCGGTGGAGGAGTACCCGACCCTTCCCGAGATCTCCGAGCAATCCGGTCTGCTCAAGGCGGAGGATTTCGCCGCCGCGATCTCCCAGGTCGCGGTCGCCGCGTCACGAGACGATGTGACGCCCGTGATCACCGGCGTGCAGCTCGAAGTCACCGAGAACAGCCTGTCTCTCGTCGCGACCGACCGCTACCGCGTCGCGGTGCGTGAGATCGAATGGGATTCCGCGGATTCCGGAATCGAGTCGGCGACGGCCCTCGTGCCGGCCCGCACGCTCACGGAGATCGGTAAGACCTTCGGGCACTCCGGAACGATCTCCGTCGCGATCACGAGCTCGGACGACCGGGAGCTCATCGCGTTCCGAGCCGACCGCAAGACCGTGACCTCCCTGCTCATCAAGGGCAATTTCCCTCCCGTGAAGCGACTGTTCCCCGACACCGTCGACAACTATGCGGTGCTCAATACGGGCGAGTTGATCGAAGCCGTGCGTCGCGTGTCGCTCGTGCTCGAGCGGGAGGCCGCGCTCCGCTTCACCTTCACGCTCGAGGGCCTCACGCTCGAGGCGATCGGGTCGGAGCAGGCCCAGGCGTCCGAGTCGATCGACGCGTTCCTCACCGGAACCGACACCGTGGTCTCGCTCAAGCCGGCGTTCCTTCTCGACGGCCTCGCCTCGGTGCATTCCGAATTCGTGCGGATCTCGTTCACGAAAACCGAGAACCCCAACAAGCCCGGACCGGTGCTCATCACGAGCCAGTCGTCGAAGGACCAGCCCGGCGCCGACAACTACCGTTACCTGCTGCAGCCGAACCTGCTGCTGCGCTAGCCCGACCCTCCCCCGCAGTCCAGACGAATAAGGGAGTCCAGATGCACATCGGGATCATCGGCCTCGGCAAGATGGGCAACAACATGCGCGCCCGACTTCGCGCGCACGACGTCGAGGTCACCGGCTACGACCCGAATCCCGAGGTCACGGATGTCGCGACTCTGGCCGACCTCGTCTCCGCCCTTCCGGCGCCCCGTCTCGTCTGGGTGATGGTGCCGTCGGGCAAGATCACCGATCAGGTGATCCACGATCTCGCCGACGCGCTCTCCGAGGGAGACCTCGTGATCGATGGCGGAAACTCCCGCTACACCGATGACGCCGTGCACGCGAGACTGCTGGCGAAGAAGGGCATCCGGTTCGCGGACTGCGGCGTCTCCGGAGGCATCTGGGGGCTCAAGAACGGTTACGGGCTCATGGCGGGGGGCGACGCGGCGGATATCGAATTCGCCATGCCCGTCTTCGATGCGCTGCGGCCGGAGGGACCCCGCGATGAGGGTTTCGTGCACGCGGGACCGGTCGGCGCCGGCCATTACGTGAAGATGGTTCACAATGGCATCGAGTACGCCCTGATGCAGGCGTGGGCGGAGGGCTACGAACTCCTTGACAGCCGCAAGGATCTCGTGACCGACGTGACGGGTTCGTTCAAGGCCTGGCAGCGGGGAACGGTCGTGCGATCCTGGCTGCTCGAGCTGCTCGTCAAGGCGCTCGAGGAGGATCCGGAATTCGAGAACATCGCGGGCTACGTCGAGGACTCGGGCGAGGGCCGCTGGACGGTTCACGACGCCCTCGATCGCGCCGTTCCCGTGCCGACGATCAGTGCCGCCATCTTCGCGCGATTCGTGTCGCGCCAGAAGGACTCGCCGTCGATGAAGGCGGTCGCCGCGCTCCGCAACCAGTTTGGTGGCCACGCCGTTCGAAAGACCTGACGGCGGATGCCGTGATCGTCACCCACCTCAGCCTCACCGACTTCCGCAACTACCGCACCCTCGACCTGCCGCTCGGCGCGGGCTCGAACCTGTTCGTCGGCAGTAACGGCCAGGGCAAGACCAACCTCGTCGAGGCCCTCGGCTACCTGTCGACGCTCGGGTCGCACCGCGTCTCGAGCGACCAGTCGATGATCCGGGCGGGCGAGGAGGCGGCGATCATCCGGGCGCGACTCTCGCACGACGGGCGGGAGGTGCTCGCCGAGGTGCAGCTCAACCGAACCGGCGCGAATCGTGCACAGATCAATCGCTCGGCCATCAAGGTGCGGGAACTGCCGCGCTACTTCTCGAGCGTGCTCTTCGCCCCCGAGGATCTCGCGCTCGTGCGGGGGGAGCCCTCGGGCCGCCGCCGCTTCCTCGACGAGCTGCTCGTTCTGCGCGCCCCGCGGATGAGCGGCGTCATCGCCGATTACGACCGGGTGCTCCGCCAGCGAAACACTCTGCTCAAGTCGGCTCGGTCGTCGGGGCTGCGCGAGACCCAGCTGGGCACGCTCGAGATCTGGGATGACCGGCTGGTCGGGTTCGGCACCGAGATCATCGTGGCGCGGGCCGCCCTCGTCGCCGAACTCACCCCCGAGGTGGCTCGCGCGTACTCGACGATCGCCGGCGCCGATCACGCCGCGATCCTGTCGTCGCAGCTGAGCGTCTTCGCCTCGACCACCGACGACGACGCCCCGGATGACACGGCCGAGCGCCGTGGCGAGCTGAGCAGCGACGCCGTCGCCGACGGGTTCCGCGCCGCGCTCGCGCGCCTCCGCCGCGCCGAACTCGATCGAGGCATCACACTCGCCGGCCCGCATCGTGACGACCTCGTGCTAGGGCTCAACGCGCTGCCCGCGCGCAGCACCGCCAGCCACGGGGAGAGTTGGTCGTTCGCCCTCGCGCTCAAGCTCGCGTCCGCCGAGGTGCTCCGCCGGGAAGCGGCATCCGGCGACCCCGTGCTCATTCTCGACGACGTGTTCGCCGAACTCGACGAATCGCGCCGAGGTCGTCTCGCGGCCGCGGTCGGCGACTTCGACCAGGTGCTCATCACCGCCGCGGTGTTCGAGGACGTGCCCGAGAGCCTCGCGGCCCGCATCGTGCGCATCCGCGCCGGGGAGGTGGTCGCCGATGGCGACTGACGAGACGACCTCCGCGGAGTCGACGCCGGCGGAGCAGGTGCCCGAGCACGTCGCGGTCTATCTCCGGTTTCGCCGCGTCTTCGGGGATGCCACCGGCCGGTCCTCGACGGCGCGCAAGCGCGAGACCCGCCTCCCCGGTTCCAGCGTGCCGTTCGCCGCGGGCCGGGACCCCCACGGCCTGGGCGACGTGATCGACTCGCTCACCGCCCGCATGGGCTGGACGTCACCCCTCGCCCGATCCGAGCTCATCGCGTCCTGGGCCGATCTCGTCGGTCGCGAGACCGCGGAGCACTCCGAACCGGTGTCGATCGAGGAGGGCGTGCTCGCGGTGCGGTGCGACTCGACCGCCTGGGCGACGCAGTTGCGGCTCATGCGCTCGCAGATCTCCACGGCGATCGCCACCCGGTTCCCGGACGCGGGCATCGAGTCGGTGCGCTTCGAGGGGCCCAACGCCCCGTCCTGGAAACGCGGCCCCAGATCAATTCCAGGCCGCGGTCCACGCGATACCTACGGCTAACAAGGCAAATCTGGTCAACCGACCCCTCAAATGCCCTCAGATCGCCGTTTCGGGCCCCTGAGAGGTGAGCCTTTGGTAGGATCGTGAGAGCCGCCGAGAGCACCTCCCCACCGGGAGTTATCGCCTCGGATGGACGCACGACCCAATGGCAGGAGCCTGCACCGCGATGACATCGACGCCGCCCGAAGAACCCACCACCTCGATCTCCAACGGCCACGTCGCAGCCGACAGTTACGGCGCCGATCAGATCCAGATCCTCGAAGGACTGGAGGCCGTGCGCAAGCGGCCCGGCATGTACATCGGCTCCACCGGCCCCCGCGGTCTGCACCACCTCGTCTACGAGGTCGTCGACAACTCCGTGGATGAGGCGCTCGCCGGCTACTGCGACACCATCGACGTGTGGATCCGCCGCGATGGCTCGGTTCGGGTGCGCGACAACGGCCGTGGCATCCCCGTCGACCTCAACCAGCAGGAGCAGAAGTCGACCGTCGAGGTCGTCATGACGATCCTCCACGCGGGCGGCAAGTTCGGCGGCGGCGGATACACCGTCTCGGGCGGGCTGCACGGCGTGGGCATCTCCGTCGTCAACGCGCTCTCGAAGGAGGTCGACACCGAGGTGCGCCGCCAGGGTCACGTGTGGCGCATGAGCTTCGAGAACGGGGTTCCGACCGGACCGCTCACCCAGGGCGAGGCGACCGAGGAGACGGGCACCACCCAGACCTTCTGGCCGAGCCCGGAGACGTTCGAGACCGTCGAGTTCGACTTCGAGACCCTCCGCGCCCGCTTTCAGCAGATGGCCTTCCTCAACAAGGGGCTGCGCATCACGATCACCGACGAGCGCGGCGATGAGGATGTCAGCGAGAGCTACCTCTACGAGCGCGGTCTCGTCGACTACGTCGAGTACCTCAACAAGGCGAAGAAGAACGACCTCATCCACCCCGAGGTGATCGCCTTCGAGTCGGAGGACGCCGAGCGCAAGATCTCGCTCGAGGTGGCGATGCAGTGGACCAACGGCTACACCGAGAGCGTCCACACCTACGCCAACACGATCAACACCCACGAGGGCGGCACGCACGAGGAGGGTTTCCGCGCGGCGCTGACCACGCTCGTCAACAAGTACGCGCGCGACAAGACCATCCTCAAGGAGAAGGACGAGAACCTCTCCGGCGACGACGTGCGCGAAGGCCTCACCGCAGTGATCTCGGTCAAGCTCGCCGAGCCGCAGTTCGAGGGCCAGACCAAGACCAAGCTCGGCAACACCGAGGCCAAGGCGTTCGTGCAGCGCGTGGCCGGTCAGCAGCTCAGCGACTGGTTCGACCGCAACCCCACCCAGGCCCGGGACATCGTGCGCAAGGCGCAGCAGGCGGCGGCTGCGCGGATCGCGGCGCGCAAGGCGCGCGAGTCCACCCGCCGGAAGGGCTTGCTCGAGTCCGGCGGGATGCCCGGCAAGCTCCGCGACTGCTCGAGCAACAACCCCGCGCTCAGTGAGATCTTCCTCGTCGAGGGGGACTCGGCCGGCGGCAGCGCCGTGGCCGGGCGCAATCCCGAGTTCCAGGCGATCCTCCCGCTGCGCGGCAAGATCCTCAACGTGGAGAAGGCGCGTCTCGACCGCGCCCTCGCCAACAACGAGGTGCAGGCGATGATCACCGCGTTCGGCGCGGGCATCGGCGAGGACTTCGATCCCACCAAGGTGCGGTACCACAAGATCGTGCTCATGGCGGATGCCGACGTCGACGGCCAGCACATCACGACCCTGATCCTCACCCTGCTCTTCCGCTACATGCGCCCCCTGATCGACGCGGGTTACGTCTACCTCGCGCAGCCTCCGCTCTACCGGCTCAAGTGGTCGAACGCCGAGCACCAGTTCGTCTACAGCGACCGCGAGCGCGACGCGCTCGTCGCCGACGGACTCGCGGCCGGCAAGCGCATGCCGAAGGACAACGGCATCCAGCGCTACAAGGGTCTCGGCGAGATGGACTACACCGAGTTGTGGGAGACCACGATGGATCCCGCGACGCGCACGCTGCTCCAGGTCACCCTGGATGACGCGCTCGCCGCGGACGAGATCTTCTCCACCCTCATGGGCGAGGACGTCGATCTGCGCCGTTCCTTCATCCAGCGCAACGCGAAAGACGTGCGCTTCCTCGACATCTAGTCCCCCGCGGGTCGAGCGTGTCGAGACCTCACAGACGAAAGGCCGTTGATGGCTGACGAAGAAACCCCCACCGATCCGACCTTCGAGAAGGGGGGGGG
>CALRJN020000003.1:0-184069 GCA_943367555.1 Synechococcus sp. UW140
GCGAAGGGCATCCCGAACGGGGTGCCCTTCGCACTTCCGGCCGATGTGTCGACCTGACCCGCCGGGGTCCCCGCCCCCGCAGTCCGGACGATCCGAACGGATCGGCCGGCGGCAAGGGTGGGGCGTCAAGTCCCGCATCCGGCACCGAGTGTTCAGTCCAGTGCGACGAACCGCGGCCCCGACCGTCCCTCTCGCGACACGACCTCGCCCCACATCCCCACCGGCCGCACCCACAGCTCCGAGGAGCCCTCGCGGTGGTACACCACGAGGGACTCCTCGGTCTCGCTGTGGCGAGCCGTGCCGACCACGACGTAGATCGCGCCCTTGAAGTGGCGGTACCGCCCGGGCTCGATCACGTCAGGCCAGGATCACTGGGCGCGATCGCCGCTCTCCCACACGGGAGCGACGGCGTTCATCGCGTCACCGACGATGTGCACGCGCAGGTCGTTCGTGCCCCCGGGGATGCCGGGAGGGGATCCCGAGATCACGACCACCTTGTCGCCGAGCTGGGCCAGACCCTCGCGGGTCAGCACCTCGTCGACCTGGTGGTACATCGCGTCGGTGTGCGTCACCCGATCGACGATGAAGCTCTCGATGCCCCAGATCAGCGCCATCCGCCGACGGATCGCCGGATCGGGGGTGAAGGCCTTCATCGGGATGCGGAACCGCAGCCGCGACATCCGGCGAGCGGAGTCCCCGGACTCGGTGAACACGCACACGTACTTGGCGTCGACGAAGTCGGCGACCTCGGCGGCGGCGAGGGTGATCGCCCCCCCCTGGGTGCGCGGCTTCGTGCCGAGCGGCGGGATGCGCTCGAGCCCATGGTCCTCGGTGGACTCGACGATTCGTGCCATCGTCTGAACCGTGATCACGGGGTACTCCCCCACACTCGTCTCGCCCGAGAGCATGACCGCGTCGGCGCCGTCGAGGATCGCGTTGGCGACGTCGGACGTCTCGGCGCGCGTCGGCACCGGGCTGGAGATCATCGACTCGAGCATCTGGGTCGCGACGATGACCGGCTTGGCCATGCGGCGCGCGAGCTCGACGGTGCGCTTCTGCACGATCGGCACGGCCTCGAGGGGCAGCTCGACGCCGAGGTCGCCGCGCGCGACCATGATCGCGTCGAACGCGTCGATGATCGCCTCGAGGTGGTCCACCGCCTGCGGCTTCTCGATCTTGGCGATGACGGGGATCTTGCGACCCTCCTCGGCCATGATCTCGTGCACGCGCACGATGTCCTCCGCGTTGCGCACGAACGAGAGCGCGATGAGGTCGGCGCCGAGCTTGAGGCCCCAGCGCAGGTCATCCTCGTCCTTCTCGCTCAGGGCGGGCACGTTGACCGCGACGCCCGGCAGATTGATGCCCTTGTTGTTGGAGACGGCGCCCGCGACGACGACCTCGGTCGTGACGACGACCCCGTCGGTCGAGACAACGCGCACCTTGACCTTGCCGTCGTCGATGAGGAGGAAGTCCCCGGGCGCGACGTCCTGGGGCAGTCCCTTGAAGGTCGTGCCGACGATCTCCTTGGTGCCCAGGATGTCCTCGGTCGTGATCTTGAAGATGTCACCGACCGCGAGCTCGTGCGGGCCGTTCTCGAACTTGCCGAGACGGATCTTGGGTCCCTGGAGGTCGACCATGACGGCGACGGCGCGGCCCGAGTCCTCGGCCGCCTTGCGCACGTTGGCGTAGACCTCCTCATGCACGGCGTATGTGCCGTGACTGAGGTTCATGCGGGCGACATCGACTCCAGCATCGATGATGGCCCTGATGTTCTCGTAGCTCGACGTGGCGGGGCCGAGTGTCGCGACGATCTTGGCTCGTCTCATGACTTCCTTCTGTGGTGGGGTGCTGCAGTGGTGGTGGGTAGACCCGACGTACGGGCGTGGAGAGGAGGTACGGGCTTGGAGAGGACTAGAGGGCGATCGCGTGATCGGTCGGGCGCACCGGGAACGGCAGTTGCGTCTGACCCTCAAGATAGCGATCCACTGCGGATGCCGCAGCACGGCCCTCCGCGATCGCCCAGACGATGAGGGACTGGCCCCGCCCCGCATCCCCCGCGACGAACACGCCCGACTCCGACGTCTGGTAGTCGCCGTCGCGCTCGATCGTGCCCTTCGCGTCGAAGGGCACCGGCAGCTGATCGGCGATGGTGCCGGACTCGGGTCCGGTGAAGCCGAGGGCGAGGAGCACGAGGTCGGCCGGGATCTCCCGCTCGGTGCCCGACTTCGGCACGCGACGACCATCGAGGTACTCGGTCTCCGCGACGCGGATGGCGCGCACCTCTCCCGACTCGTTGGCGAGGAACTCGACCGTCGACGCGAGGTAGACCCGCTCGCCGCCCTCCTCGTGGGCGCTGGACACCTCGAAGAGGGTCGGCGACATCGGCCAGGGCTGGTGCTCCGGGCGCTCGTGGGGCGGTTGCACGCCGATCGCGAGGTTGGTCACCGTGAGGGCGCCCTGGCGGTGAGCCGTGCCGATGCAGTCGGCGCCGGTGTCACCGCCGCCGAGCACGACGACGTGCTTGCCCTCGGCGGTGAGCTGATCGATCACCGTATCGCCCGCGCCGACCTTGTTGGCCTGCACGAGGTAGTCCATGGCGAAGTGCACGCCCAGGAGGTCGCGACCCGGGATCGGAAGGTCGCGCGGAACGGTCGCTCCGGTCGCGACGATCACGGCGTCGTAGCGCGACCGGAGGTCATCCCACGCGATGTCGACGCCGATCTCGACCCCGGCGCGGAAGCGCGTGCCCTCGGCCTGCATCTGCGCGAGGCGCTGCTCGAGGTGCTTCTTCTCCATCTTGAAGTCCGGGATGCCGTACCGCAGCAACCCGCCGATCCGGTCGTCGCGCTCGAACACCGCCACGGTGTGACCGGCGCGCGTGAGCTGCTGCGCGGCGGCGAGGCCGGCCGGGCCGGAACCGACGACCGCGACTGTCTTGCCGGTGAGTCGCTCCGGCGGGTGCGGAGTGACGAGCCCGTTCGACCACGCGTCGTCGATGATCGAGACTTCGACCTGCTTGATCGTGACGGGCGGCTGGTTGATGCCGAGCACGCATGAGCTCTCGCACGGGGCCGGGCAGAGCCGCCCCGTGAACTCGGGGAAGTTGTTGGTGGCGTGCAGGCGCTCGATCGCCTGCGATCCCTCGCCGCGCCACGTGAGGTCGTTCCACTCGGGAATGAGGTTGCCCAGCGGGCAGCCCTGGTGGCAGAACGGGATGCCGCAGTCCATGCAGCGCCCGGCCTGCCGGCGCAACTGCGCCGGGTCCTGCTGCTCGTAGACCTCTTTCCAGTCCATGAGCCGCAGCGCCACGGGACGCCGTGTGGGCGTCTCACGGTCCTGGACCTTGAGGAATCCCTTCGGGTCAGCCACCGGTCACCTCCATGATGCGGCTCCACACGACGTCGCCATCGGGATCGAGTCCTTCGCTGATCGCGGCCTCGCGCGTGCGGAGCACGGCGGCGTAGTCGCGCGGGAGCACCTTGGTGAAGCGCTCCGCCGCAGCATCCAGATCCCCGAGAAGGGTCAGAGCCACGGCCGAGTCGGTCTCGGTGAGGTGGCGACGCAGGAGGTCGCCGACGATCTCGACGTCGGCGCTTCCGAGCGGCAGGAGCTCGAGCTCGCCGGAGCTGAGGGACTCGGGGTTCACCCGCTCGGGGCGCAGGTCGAGGATGTACGCCGTGCCCCCGGACATCCCGGCGCCGAGGTTGCGCCCCGTGCCGCCGACGATGACGGCGAGTCCGCCGGTCATGTATTCGAGTGCGTGGTCGCCCACGCCCTCGACGACCGCGGTCGCGCCGGAGTTGCGCACGAGGAAGCGCTCCCCCACGATGCCGCGGATGAACATGCTGCCCTGAGTCGCGCCGTAGCCGATCACGTTGCCCGCGATCACGTTGCGTTCCGCAGCGAAGACGCTCGCGCGGTGGGGGCGGATGACGATCTCCCCGCCGCAGAGGCCCTTGCCCACGTAGTCGTTGCTGTCGCCCTCGAGTCGGAGCGTGATGCCCGACGGCATGAACGCCCCGAGCGACTGCCCGGCGGTGCCGGTGAGACTCACGTCGATCGTGCCGGTCGGGAGCCCGTTCTCGCCGTGGCGGAGGGTGACCTCGTGACCGAGCATCGTGCCGACGGCACGCTCGGTGTTGCGGATCGGGAGCGAGATCGACACCGGAGTGCCGTTCTCGAGCGCGTCGAGGGAGAGCCGGATGAGCTCCCGGTCGAAGTGCTCATCGAGCTCATGGTCCTGCGAGACGCGGTTCGTGCGCGGCTCATCGTCGGCGAACTCAGGCCCCACCAGGATGGGAGACAGGTCGAGGCCGTCGGCCTTCCAGTGTTCGACGGCACGGTCGACGTCGAGCAGTTCGCGGTGTCCGATGGCCTCCTCGAGGCTTCGGAAGCCGAGCTCGGCGAGGTACTCCCGCACCTCCTGCGCGAGGAACTCGAAGAAGTTGACGACGAACTCCGGCTTGCCGGTGAAGCGCGCCCGCAGCTCCGGGTTCTGCGTTGCGACGCCGACGGGGCAGGTGTCGAGGTGGCACACCCGCATGAGGATGCAGCCCGAGACCACGAGGGGCGCGGTCGCGAAACCGTACTCCTCGGCGCCGAGGAGGGCACCGATGATGACATCGCGACCGGTCTTCATCTGGCCGTCGACCTGCACGACGACCCGGTCGCGCATCCCGTTGAGCATGAGGGTCTGCTGGGTCTCGGCGAGGCCGAGCTCCCACGGCGTGCCGGCGTGCTTGAGCGAGTTGAGCGGGCTCGCGCCGGTGCCCCCGTCGTGGCCGGAGACGAGCACGACGTCGGCCTTGGCCTTCGTCACGCCGGCCGCGACGGCGCCGATCCCCGACTGGCTCACGAGCTTGACGTGCACGCGCGCCTCGGGGTTGGAGCGTTTGAGGTCGAAGATCAGCTGCTTGAGATCCTCGATCGAGTAGATGTCGTGGTGCGGCGGCGGCGAGATGAGGCCGACGCCCGCGGTGCCGTGACGGGTGCGCGCGATCCACGGGTAGACCTTGCCGGCGGGCAGCTGGCCGCCCTCGCCGGGCTTCGCCCCCTGGGCCATCTTGATCTGGATGTCGGTCGCGTGCGTCAGGTACATGCTCGTCACCCCGAACCGTCCGGAGGCGACCTGCTTGATCGCGCTGCGACGCTCGGGGTCGAGCAGCCGCTCGACGTCCTCGCCGCCCTCGCCCGTGTTCGAGCGCCCGCCGATGCGGTTCATCGCGATCGCGAGCGTCTCGTGCGCTTCCTGACTGATCGAGCCGTAGCTCATCGCGCCGGTGTTGAAGCGGGAGATGATCGACTCGATCGATTCGACCTCGTCGATCGGCACCGGATGCCGCTCGTTCGTCTTGATGCGGAAGAGTCCGCGCAGCGTCATGAGGTTCTCGGCCTGATCATCGACGAGCTTGGTGTAGTCGCGGAAGATGTCGTAGCGGCGCGCCCGGGTAGCGTGCTGGAGCCGGAACACGGTGTCCGGGTTGAACAGGTGGGGCGGTCCCTCACGGCGCCACTGGTACTCGCCGCCCGTGGCGAGGCGTTCGTGCACGCTCGTCGCGCCGTCCTGCGGGTATGCCGCGGCATGGCGCGCGGCGTTCTCCGCGGCGATGACCTCGATGCCCACCCCGCCGAGGAGGCTCGACGTGCCGGTGAAGTACTGATCGACGAACTCCTGGCTGAGCCCGACCGCCTCGAACGCCTGCGCGCCCGCGTAGGAGCCGACGACCGAGATGCCCATCTTGGACATGATCTTGAGCACGCCCTTGCCGAGCCCCTTGATGAGGTTCTTGACGGCCTTCTCCGGGGTGAGCCCCTGGATCATCCCGCTGCGCACGAGCTCCTCGGCCGTCTCCATCGCGAGGTAGGGGTTGATCGCCGAGGCGCCGTATCCCACCAGCAGGGCCACGTGATGAACCTCGCGCACGTCGCCGGCCTCGACGATGAGGCCGACCTTCATCCGCGTCTCCTTGCGGATGAGGTGGTGATGCACCGTTGCGAGCATGAGCAGGGACGGAATCGGCGCGTTGTCCTTGTTGGAGTCGCGATCGGAGAGGATGAGGAACTCGGCGCCCGCGTCGATGGCCTCGTCGGCCTCGACGCACATCTGCGCGAGCCGCTTCTCCATCGCCTTCGGACCCTTGTCGACGCGGTACAGCCCCTTGATCGTCGTCGCGCGCGCACTGCCCGGATGCGAGTCGATGTGCTGGATCTTCGCGAGCTCGTCGTTGTCGATCACCGGGAATTCGAGCGAGACCTGCTTCGCGTGGTCCGGGGTGGCCGTGAGCAGGTTGCGCTCGGGCCCGAGGCCGAGTCTCATCGACGTCACGACCTCCTCACGGATCGAGTCGAGGGGCGGGTTCGTGACCTGCGCGAACTGCTGCGTGAAGTAGTCGAACAGCAGCCGAGGTCGGTCGGAGAGGATCGCGATCGGCGTGTCGGACCCCATGGCCCCGAGCGGTTCGGTCGCGTTCTGGGCCATCGGGGTGATGAGGATGCGCACCTCCTCCTCGGTGTAGCCGAACGTGCGCTGGCGACGCACCACCGATGCGGGCGTGTGCACGATGTGCTCGCGGTCGGGCAGATCCTTGAGCGCGATGCGGTTCTCCTCGAGCCACTGACCCCAGGGCTGGGATGCCGCGAGCTCCGCCTTGATCTCGTCATCCTCGATGAGACGCCCCGCGACGGTGTCGACGAGGAACATCTTGCCGGGGCGCAGACGACCCTTGCGCACGACCTTGCTCGGGTCGACATCCAGAACGCCGATCTCGCTCGCGAGCACGACGAGGCCGTCGTCGGTGACGAGGTAGCGTCCCGGTCGCAGCCCATTGCGGTCGAGCGTCGCACCGACGAGCGAGCCATCGGTGAAGACGAGCGCGGCGGGGCCGTCCCACGGCTCCATGAGCATCGAGTGATAGTCGTAGAACGCGCGGCGGGCGGGGTCGACGTCGACCTGGTTCTCGTAGGCCTCGGGAACCATCATCATCATCGCGTGCGGGAGCGAGCGCCCCGCCAGGGTGAGAAGCTCCACGACCTCGTCGAACGAGGCGGAGTCGCTCGCGCCGGGAGTGTTGATCGGGAGGATCGAGCGCAGGTCGCCGAGCACGTCGCTCTCGAGCTGGGACTGCCGGGCGCGCATCCAGTTGCGGTTGCCCTGCACGGTGTTGATCTCGCCGTTGTGCGCGATCATCCGGAACGGCTGAGCGAGGGGCCACGACGGGAACGTGTTCGTGGAGTAGCGCGAATGCACGAGCGCGAGCTTGGAGACGAATCGCTCGTCGGAGAGGTCGGGGTAGAACGGCTCGAGCTGGAGCGTCGTCACCATGCCCTTGTAGACGAGCGTGCGGCTCGAGAGCGACGGGAAGTAGGCGTGCAGCTCGCGCTCGGCCCGCTTGCGCAGGCGGAACGCCTGACGCTCGAGCGTGAGGCCGCCGACCGGACCCTTCTCGTCGCGGCGCAGGGACTGGAGGAAGACCTGCTCGAAGGCGGGCATCGCGCCGCGCGCGAGGTTGCCGAGGTTGCTCGGCGCGATCGGCACCTCGCGCCATCCGAGCACCTGGAGGTCTTCGGAGGTCGCGAGCTCGGCGAGGCCGGCCTTGATCGCGGCACGCTCCTCGATATCGGTGGGCAGGAACGCCATCCCGACGACGTACCGGCCGACCGCGGGCAGCTCGAAGTCGACGACGGCACGGAGGAAGGCATCCGGAATCTGCGTGATGATGCCGGCGCCGTCACCGGTGCCCGCGTCGGAGCCCACAGCGCCGCGGTGCTCGAGGTTGCGGAGGGCCGTCAGCGCCGTTGCGATGATGTCGTGACCGGCGGTGCCGCGCAGCGTCGCGACCATGGCGAGGCCGCACGCATCGCGCTCGTTGCGCGGGTCGTACAGGCCGGCCTTGGCCGGGGTTGAGCTGAAACGCTCGAAGGCTGGCGTGAGAGCCATGGCTACCGTCCTCACGAAGTGCTGACGCACGGTGGATCTATTGCGGTGGGGGACGTCGGTGGCCCAAGAGGGAATCGGCCCCGGATTATGAGGACGCTGTTCGTGCTCCGCTTGTGGCGTGCTCCCCGGATGCCGTCGCGGCGCCATCGCCGTCGTCGTCGGTCTCCGAATAGGTCTCTCGGGAGTCTATAGCACCCTCCGGCTCGCGACCGGGCACGTACGGGCTCGGCTCGGCTCCGGGGTGATTGCGGCGCTGAACGAGGAACAGGATGATGCCGAGCACGACGGCGAGAACAGCGCCCCACTGGTTGGACCGGAGCCCGAAGATGACCTCGCTCGGGTCAACCCTGATCGCCTCGAAGAAGAACCGGCCGACGCCGTACCAGATCATGTAGAGCGCCCAGACCTTTCCCCACTGAAGGCGCGCCTGCGCGTCGCCGACCGGAACCGGGATGCTCAGGCCGAGCACCGTGCGCTTGACCAGCCGGTACTGCCGCTCCATCGTGAGGAGGAACACGATGCCGACGACGTTCCAGATCATCTCGTAGAGGAACGTCGGGTGGAACAGGGTTCCTTCGGGGAGACCGACCGGGATCGCGGCGGTGGGATCGTTGATCTCGAGGCCCCACGGCAGGTCGGTGGGAAGCCCGAAGAGTTCCTGGTTGAAGTAGTTGCCGAGGCGGCCGACGGCCTGTGCAAGAAGCATCGCCGGCGCGAGAGCGTCGGCGAAGGTCCAGAACCGCAGGCCCGCGAGGCGGCAACCGATCCAGGCGCCGAGGGCGCCGCCGAGGAGCGAGCCGAAGAGCGCGTTGCCGCCGGCCCAGATCGCATAGACGCTGGTCTGGCTCAGGCTGCCGTCGGGGGCGAGAAGCGCCCACGGGTTGTTGCCCTCGTAGAAGAAGTCGCCGAGGTGTGTCACGACGTGCCAGGCGCGGGCGCCCACGAGCCCGAGCGGAACCGCCCAGATGATCACGTCGAGAACGAGCCCGGACTCCGCACCGCGGGCGGTGAGGCGACGATTCACCCAGATGGTGGCGAACACGATTCCGAGCAGGATGAGGATCGCGTAGGCGTGGATTCGGATCACGATCGGGAGGTCCCAGCCGAGCGTGGACTCCAGCCAGGCCGTGAGGTCGAAGTACTTCCACTCGACGGGCGGGCTGGGGATGCTGAGCGGCAGGAACGGCACGCCGGACACCTTTCTGGGGAGGGAACTAGGCGAGTCTAGTACCGGTGGCGAGGTCGGCCGCGGTCCGGGCGACGGCGGACACCCCGCCCTCGGTGAGGGCGGTCACGAGCGCCGAACCGACGATCGCGCCATCGGCGTAGCCGAGCACCTCGCGCACCTGGTCGGCCGAGGAGATCCCCAGGCCCACGCACGCGCTCGTGGCACCGACCGCGCGCAGCCGGGCGACAAGCCCGCGCGCGGCCGTGTCCACGTCGCTGCGGGCACCCGTGATCCCCATCGTGGAGACGGCGTAGACGAACCCGCGACTGCGGCTGACGGCCTGGGCGAGCCGAGCATCCGTGGACGACGGAGCGGCGAGGAAGACGCGGTCGAGGTCGGCGCGCTCGGAGGCGTCGAGCCACAGTTGCGCCTCGTCGGCGATGAGGTCGGGCGTGATGAGCCCCGCTCCCCCGGCGGCGACGAGGTCGTCGGCGAACCGGTCGACGCCGTACTGGAGCACGGGGTTCCAGTAGGTCATCACGAGCACGGGCACATCGGTGCGCTCGGTGATCGCGCGCACGGCGTCGAATCCGTGTCCGAGCTTGAAGCCGTTCGCGAGGGCCGTCTGGGTCGCCTTCTGGATGACCGTGCCATCCATGACCGGGTCGGAGTAGGGCAATCCCAACTCGATGACGTCGACGCCGGCCTCGGCGAGAGCGACGGCGGCATCCACGCTCGTGGCGAGGTCGGGGTAGCCCGCGGGCAGATAGCCGACGAGGGCACCGGACCCGGCCTCCTTGCGGGCGGCGATGACCTGCTCGACGACGCTCACGCCTCGACCTCCCCGGTCAGGGCGTCGAGGATGTCGAAGTACTTGCCCGCGGTCTCCATGTCCTTGTCGCCGCGACCGCTCAGGTTCACGAGGATCGTGGCGTCGGGCCCGAGCTCGCGCCCGAGCTTCATCGTGCCGGCGAGGGCGTGCGCCGACTCGATCGCGGGGATGATGCCTTCGGTGCGGCTCAGCAGGCGCATGGCATCCATCGCCTCGTCGTCCGTGATCGGGAGGTAGGTGGCGCGACCGAGGTCGTTGAGCCAGGCATGCTCGGGTCCGACGCCGGGATAGTCCAGCCCGGCGGAGATCGAGTGCGACTCGACGGTCTGGCCGTCCTCGTCCTGGAGCATGTAGCTGCGCGCTCCGTGGAGCACGCCGGGGCGTCCCCGGGTGATCGTCGCCGCGTGTCGCTCGGTGAGGTGCCCCTCGCCGGCGGCCTCGTAGCCGTACAGCGCGACATCCGGGTCGTCGAGGAAGGCGTGGAAGATGCCCATCGCGTTGCTGCCGCCGCCGACGCACGCCGTCACGGCATCCGGAAGACGACCGGTGAGCTCGAGCACCTGAGCGCGGGCCTCCTCGCCGATGATCTTGTGGAAGTCGCGCACCATCACGGGGAACGGGTGCGGCCCCGCGACCGTGCCGAGCAGGTAGTGGGTGTTGTCGACGTTGGCGACCCAGTCGCGCAGGGCGTCGTTGATCGCGTCCTTGAGCGTGCGCGAGCCGGTCGTGACCGGGATGACGGTGGCCCCGAGCAGACGCATACGGGCCACGTTGAGCGCCTGGCGCACGGTGTCGACCTCGCCCATGTAGACGACGCACTCCATGCCGAACAGCGCCGCGGCGGTCGCTGTCGCGACGCCGTGCTGGCCCGCCCCGGTCTCGGCGATGAGGCGCGTCTTGCCGAGTCGCTTCGCGAGCAGGGCCTGACCGAGCACGTTGTTGATCTTGTGCGAGCCGGTGTGGTTGAGATCCTCGCGCTTGAGGATGACCCGGGCGTTGCCGGCGTGCTGCGCGAACCGCGGCACCTCGGTGATGATCGACGGACGGCCGGTGTACGTCGCGTGCAGCCGCGTCAGCTCGTTCTGGAACGCCGGGTCGGTGCGCGCGAGCATGTAGGCGGCGTCGAGCTCGTCGAGGGCGGCGATGAGCGATTCGGGCACGTAGCGGCCACCGTACTCACCGAAGTACGGACCGAGCTCCTCGCGCAGCATCGTCATCAGGCGGCCAGGAATTCGGTCAGCGTGGCGATGGGATCGCCCGTCACGAGCGCCTCGCCGATGAGGACGACATCGGCGCCCGCCCGACGGTAGTGCGCGACGTCGGCAGGCGTCTTCACGGCGGATTCGGCGATGCGGATGACGCCGCTGGGGATCGAGTCGGCGAGACGCCCGAACAGGTCCTGGTCGAGCTCGAAGGTGCTCAGATCGCGGGCATTGACGCCGACGAGCGGGGCGCCGAGGTCGAGCGCCCGGCTCACCTCCTCGGCGCTGTGGGTTTCAACGAGAGGGGTCATTCCGAGCTCCGTGATCAGGGTGTAGAGCGAGGCGAGCTGGGGCTGCTCGAGAGCCGCGACGATCAGCAGCACGAGGTCCGCACCCGCGGCGCGGGCCTCGAACACCTGGTAGGGATCGGCGATGAAGTCCTTGCGCAGCACGGGCACATCCACTGCTGCGCGCACCGCCTCGAGGTCGGCGAGGCTGCCGCTGAACCGGCGACCCTCCGTGAGCACGCTGATCGCGCTCGCGCCGCCGGTCTGGTACGACACGGCGAGGGAGGCCGGATCGACGATCTCGGCGAGAGCGCCGCGCGACGGGCTCGCGCGCTTGATCTCCGCGATCACGTGCACGGTGTCCCGTGGGGCGAGCGCGCCGAGCACATCGAGCGCGGCGGGGCGAGCGAGGGCCGCTGACTCCACCTCGGCGAGGGAGCGCGCAGCACGGCGATCCGCGGCGTCGGCGACGGCCCCCGCAACCAGGTCGGAGAGCACCCTAGTCGTGCGCCTTGGGCGCGTACTTCGGGCCCTTGACCCCGTAGCCGGCCTTGGCCATGACGATGCCGACGAGCAGGCCGACGACCACGAACGCCGCGGAGGCGACAACGAGCCACGGCAGGTCGAGCCAGAACGCGAGAGTGCCGACCGTGAATGCGAGCAGCATGATCGTGACCGCGGTCCAGGCCGCCGGCGAGTTTCCGTGGCCGGGGTCAGTCTGGCTGTTCATCGTTCGCGCTCCATCTCGTGAGGTGTGGGTTGATTCTATCCGTCAGCACGGTCGGTCGTGGGATCATCGCCGTCCGTCAGGGCATCCCAATCCCCGATGGCGGTGCGCTCCGGTCCACCCGTCTTCGACTGGCCCGCCGAGAAGCGCCGCGAGGCGGCCGGCCAGCGGCGCGCGAAGGCCACCGTCAGGGCGCCGACGACCACGAGGGCGATGCCGGTGCCGAGCGCGGTCGCCGGCAGGGCCGACATGAAGACGGATGCCACGAGCCCCGCGAGCGAGTCGGCGCCGGCCACCCCGGTGGTGGCGGTGATCGCGGCGGCACCGGCGCTCACGGGATCCGCGATCGCGAGGGCGGCTGAGGTGATCACGAGGCCGCCGAGCATGATCTGCAGCACGCCGAGCACCACGCGGAATACCACCCCGGCGATCGTCAACGCGCCGGCCAGCGCGAGGCCGCTCAGGGCGAGAGCGGTGAGGGCGGGCGCGGCGACGTCACCGGCGACGAGGATCGATGAGCCGTCCGTGAGCTCGAGGGTGAACCACGGCTGCGTCCACGTGAAGAGCACGATCGCGTTGAGGATCACCAGCACGCCGATCGTCTGAAACCTCAGTCGCTGCGGGGTCATGGGATGCGCCGCATCGCGTTGGCGACGGCGACGGCGCGCAGCGGGGCCGCGGCCTTGTTCTGCGACTCGAGGTGCTCGGCCGCCGGGTTCGAGTCCGCCACGAGCCCGGCTCCCGCCTGAACGCGGGCGAGGCCGCCCACGATCGTCGCCGTGCGGATCGCGATCGCGAGGTCGGCATCCCCCGCGAAGTCGAGGTACCCGACGACGCCGCCGTAGACCCCGCGCTGCGCGGGTTCGAGCTCGTCGATGATCTCGAGCGCGCGAGGCTTGGGGGCGCCCGAGAGGGTTCCTGCCGGGAAGGTGGCGCGGAACACCTCGACCGAGCTCGCGTCCGACCTCAGGTCGCCCTCGACCGACGACACGAGATGCATGATGTGGCTGAACCGCTCGACCTGCATGAACTCGGTGACCTCGACCGTGCCGGGTCGGCAGACCTTGAGCAGATCGTTGCGGGCGAGGTCCACGAGCATGAGGTGCTCGGCCTGCTCCTTGGCGTCGGCGAGCAGCTCCTCCGCGAGGTCGAGGTCGCGCTCGGGCGTCTCCCCGCGCGGTCGCGACCCGGCGATCGGATGCATGTACACGCGCCGGTTCGACACCTTCACGAGAGCCTCGGGGCTCGACCCGACGATCGAGTAGGGCTCCCCATGCGGATCGACCAGCGTGAGCAGGTACATGTACGGCGACGGATTGAGGGTGCGCAGCACCCGGTAGACGTCGATCGGCTCGGCGGTGATCTCATGGTCGAAGCGCTGCGAGATGACGACCTGGAACACGTCGCCGTCGCGGATGTACCGCTTCGAGCGCTCGATCGAGGCGGCGAACTCCTCGGGCGTCGTGCGCGGGATGGGCGACGGCACGACCGTGAGGTCCACCTCCGCGAGCCAGGCCTCGCTCGGCGTCGCGAGATCGGCCTGCATCCGATCGAGCCGCGCCTGTGCGTCGGTCCACGCCTCCTGCTCCGTGGCGACGCCGTCGCCGAGCGCGGCAGCGATCAGCAGCACGGTGCCGAACCGGTGGTCGAGCACGACGAGCTGCGAGACGAAACTCAGGGCCTGCCCCGGAACGGAGAAATCGGCCGGGGGGATGTCGGGCAGACGCTCGATCTGGCGGATCGCCTCCCAGCCGATGAAGCCCACCAGACCGCCCGTGAGGGGAGGGTGGCCGTCGACCCGCGGGGTGCTCCAGCGCTCGTAGAGGTGCGCGAGGGCGTCGAGCGGCCCGGACGGCGCGTTCGGACCGAGCGCGCGTTCGGCCGACAGTCCGTAGTCGAGCCACGCCACGGCATCCCCGGTCTGGGTGAGCACCCCGAAGCTCGCGACCCCGACGAAGGAGAACCGGGACCAGATGCCGCCCTGCTCCGCCGACTCCAGGAGAAACGTGCCGGGCTTGCCGGCCGCGAGCTTGCGGTAGATGCCGACGGGCGTCTCCCCGTCGGCGAACAGCTCGCGGATCACGGGGACGACCCGGTCGCCCGCGGCGAGACGCGCGGCGAAGTCGGCTCGGGTGGTCGTGCTGGTCATTCGGGCTCTCCCAGAGTCGGAGCGAGGGGGTCGACGTCGAAGCAGGCGTGAGCGCCGGTGTGGCAGGCGGGTCCCACCTGGTGCACGGTGACGAGGAGAGCGTCCCCGTCGCAGTCGAGCGCGGCACCGCGAACGTACTGGCGGTGGCCGCTGGTATCCCCCTTGCGCCAGTACTCCTGACGGCTGCGGCTCCAGAAGGTCACCCGACCCTCGGTGAGGGTGCGGCGGAGGGCCTCGGCATCCATGTAGCCGAGCATGAGCACGTCCCGCGTCGACTCCTCCTGGATGATCGCCGGGAGCAGTCCGTTCGCGTCGAAGCGCGCCCGCTCCACGACGGCGCCGACCGTGGTGTCATCCAACTCGGTCATCTCGTCACCAGTCCTGCCTCGTCGAGAGCGCGCTTGACATCGCCGACGGTCAGTTCACCGTTGTGGAATACGGATGCCGCGAGCACGGCATCCGCGCCCGCCGCGATCGCCGGCGCAAAGTCGCCCACAGCGCCCGCTCCCCCGCTCGCGATCACCGGGACACTCGAGAGCTCGCGCATCGCCGCGACGAGCTCGAGGTCGAATCCGAGCTTCGTGCCGTCGGCGTCGATCGAGTTGACGAGCAGCTCGCCCGCCCCGCGTTCGATGGCCTCGCGGGCCCACTCGAGGGCGTCGAGGTCGGTCTCGGTGCGGCCCCCGTGGGTCGTGACGACGAAGCGACCGTCTCTGCGCTTGACATCGAGGCTCAGCACGAGCACCTGCGCCCCGAACCGGTCGGCGATCTCGTCGATGAGTGCGGGTCGCGCGATCGCCGCGCTGTTGACGCCCACCTTGTCGGCGCCGTGAGCGAGAAGCTTGGCGACATCCTCGTGTGTCCGCACCCCGCCGCCGACCGTGAGCGGGATGAACACCTGCTCGGCCGTCGCACGCACGACGTCGTAGGTCGTGTCGCGGTTGTCGATCGTCGCCGTGACGTCGAGGAAGGTGATCTCATCGGCACCCTGCTCGTAGTACGCGCGGGCGAGCTCGACGGGATCGCCGGCATCCCGAAGATTGAGAAAATTGACCCCCTTGACGACGCGGCCCGCGGCCACGTCGAGGCACGGGATCACCCGCACGGCGAGCGTCATCGTCAGATCCGTGCGGCGTGGATCGCGCTTACGAGAATCGCGCGCGCGCCGATCTCGTAGAGCTCGTCCATGACGTGGTTCGTGTCGGAGCGGGGCACCATCGCCCGCACGGCGACCCAGTTCGGATCGTGGAGCGGCGAGACCGTCGGGCTCTCGATGCCGGGGGTGACCCGCGTCGCCGCCTCGAGCAGGGCGACAGGCACGTCGTAGTCGATGAGCACGTATTGGCGCGCGACGAGCACGCCCTGGAGGCGGCGCTGGAGCGTGCCGATGCCCGCGAGGTCCTCGCGGGCGCTGATGAGCACGGCGGTGGAGTCGAGGATGATCGGACCGAAGATCTCGAGCCCCTGCGCGCGGAGCGTGGATCCGGTCGACACGACGTCGGCCACGGCATCCGCGACCCCGAGCTTGACGGCGGACTCGACCGCCCCGTCGAGCGTCACGATCGTCACCTGCACTCCGTTGCGGGCGAGGAAGTCGCCCACGAGGGCGGGGTAGCTCGTGGCGACCCGCACCCCGGCGAGGTCGGAGAGGTCCGCGAACCGGCCGGGGGCCGCGGCGAACCGGAAGGTCGACTCGCCGAAGTCGAGGCTCGCGATCTCCTTCGCGGGGCTGCGTGAATCGAGCAGGAGATCGCGGCCCGTGATGCCGACGTCGAGCGCGCCGGAGCCGACGTAGGTCGCGATGTCGCGCGGGCGCAGATAGAAGAACTCGACATCGTTGCGGGGATCCAGCGCGCTCAGGGCGCGCGGATCCCGACGGCCGAGGTAGCCGGCCTCGTGGAGCATGTCGGCGGCGATCTCGCTCAGAGTGCCCTTGTTCGGGACTGCGATTCTCAGCATGGAAGTGCTTTCGGTCGAAGGGGGACGGGGACGGGCATCCGGTTACAGATGTCGCCAGATGTCCGCCGGCGTGAGCCCCTTGGCGACCATGAGCACCTGGAGGTGGTAGATCAGCTGGGAGATCTCCTCGGCGGTCTCGTCGTCGGACTGGAACTCGGCGGCCATCCACACCTCGGCCGCCTCCTCGACGATCTTCTTGCCGATCGCGTGGACGCCGCCGTCGAGAAGCTCGACCGTGCGGGAACCCTCGGGCCGAACGGCAGCGCGATCGCTCAGCTCAGCGAACAGCTCCTCGAAGGTCTTCACCCTGCAAGGGTACTAGTGGCGCACGCCGACCTCGGACGACGAGCGGAGCCCGGGTTGACGATACGGTGGTCGAACAACCGAGGGAGTGTCAGATGGTGCGTCGATCCGCGATCGCAGGGGCCGCGCTGCTGGTTCTCCTGCTGACGGCGTGCGACCCGGCCGCCCCGAGTCCGACCGAGACCCCGCGGACGAGCTCGCCGTCGGAGTCGCCCGCACCGACCACGCCGGAGCCGCGCGCCCTCGTGCTCCCGGACTGCGCCGACCTGTACACCGCCGACCAGATCACCGCGCTCATGGGTGAGTTCATGGAACTCAATGCTCCGGAGGACAGCGGACGCGGGACCAGGTTCGACGACCTGCGGGCACTCCTCGACACCGCGGGCTCGCTCAACTGCACGTGGGTGCTCCCCGGAAGCGAGTACGCCGTCAGCGTCTCCATCGTCGCGTCGTCCGACGCCATCGGGGCCGCCGTCGCGGCCACGCTCGGCGCGGCAGGCTCCTCCGGCACGAGCACCGGCGGCGACTCGGTGATCTACTCGATCGAGGTCGAGGAGACGTCTGAGCGAGCGGGATACTTCGAAGCCCACTATCTCGCCGGCGGCGTCTGGGTCTGCGTGACCGGCGGGGAGAGCACGCCCGCGCTCGCCCAGGCGGCGATGCAGCGGGTGGCCGAACTCAACCCCTGACGTGCCTAGCGGGTGCCGAGAAGGTCGATCACGAAGGTGAGCGTGCGACCGGAGAGGCGATGACCGCCGCCCGCGGGACCGTACGCGAGGTGGGGCGGGCAGATGAGCTGGCGACGGCCGCCGACCTTCATGCCGGGGATGCCCTCCTGCCAGCCCTTGATGAGCCCCTGGAGCGGGAACTGGATGGACTGCCCGCGACTCCAGCTCGAATCGAACTCCTCGCCGGTCTCGAAGTCGACGCCGAGGTAGTGCACGTCGACCGTCGCGCCGGGCTTCGCCTCGTCGCCGGTCCCCTCCTCGATGTCGATGATGACGAGCTCGGTGGGCTCGGGGCCCTCGTAGAACTCGACCTCGGGCTTGGACTTCGATGAATCTGTCATGCTGCTATCCAACCAGACCCCACCCATGGAGGATGCCCGTGGAGCCGACCGAGCTCGCCTACCTGACCCGTGCCGTCGAGGTCGCCGCGGAGGCGCGGGCCCACGGCAACCATCCCTTCGGCGCCATCCTCGTGACCGTGGACGGCAAGATCGTGGAGGCCGAGAACACGGTCGTCACCGGGAACGACCCGACCGGGCACGCCGAGACCAACCTCGTGCGTCGATCGGCCGCCCGACTGGATGCCGCGGCGCTGCGCACGAGCACCCTCTACACCTCGACCGAACCGTGCGCGATGTGCTGCGGCGCGATCTTCTGGGCGGGCATCCCCCGGGTCGTCTACGCGCTGCCCGAGACCGCGCTCATGGAGTTCGTGCCGGACGGGAGCGACGAGGGGCTGCTCGACCTGCCGAGCCGCGAGATCTTCGCTCGGGGCGGCCGACCCACCGAGGTGGTCGGACCCGTCGACGTGCCCGGCGCGCGGGACGTGCACGAGGGGTTCTGGACCTAGTGCGCGTGGCCCTCGGCGGCCGCCCGCAAAGCCGAGATCGCCTCCGCGGGGTCGAGTGAGCGGAAGACCGCGGAGCCGGCGACGAAGGTGTCGGCCCCGGCATCCCGCGCGGTGCCGATCGTCGTGAGGTCGACGCCGCCGTCGACCTGGAGCCACACGTCGAGCGCCTCGGCGTCGACGGCAGCGCGAAGCCGCTGGAGCTTGGGCATCGTCTCGGGCATGAAGGACTGGCCGCCGAAGCCCGGCTCGACGGTCATCACGAGCACCTGGTCGAACTCGGACAGGAGCTCGAGATACGGACCCACGTCGGTGCCCGGCTTGAGCGCGATCCCCGCGCGCGCACCGATCTGCCGCAGACGACGGGCGAGGGCGACCGGGTCGACCGCGGCCTCGGCGTGGAAGGTCACCGAGTAGGCGCCGAGTTCGGCGTAGCCCGGGGCCCAGCGGTCGGGGTCGTCGATCATGAGGTGCACGTCGAGCGGGATCGGAGACACGTCCTGAATGCGACCGACCATCTGCGGGCCGAACGTGAGGTTGGGCACGAAGTGGTTGTCCATGACGTCGACGTGCACGAGATCGGCCGTCACGATCGACGCGATGTCGCGCTCGAGGTTGACGAAGTCCGCCGCGAGGATGCTCGGATTGATGCGCGCCATGATCCGACCTTACCGACGCGGTGCGGGTCAGGCCTTCGCGAGCAGCTGGATGAACATCGCGTCGGTACCGTGGCGGTGCGGCCAGAGCTGCACGTGCAGGCCCTCGCCGAGATCGAGCGGCTCGCGCACGATCGACTGGAGAACCGCCGGCGTGTCCATGCGCTCCACCCCGGGGGTCGTGCGGAGCACGGATGCGATGATCGCCTTGGTCTCCGCCGCGTGGGGCGAGCACGTGACGTAGGCGAGCACGCCCCCGGGCGCCAGCGCGGCGAGGGCCGAGGCGAGAAGGCGCGTCTGGAGCGCACCCAGCCCCGCGACATCGCTCGGCTGCTTGCGCCAGCGCGCCTCGGGTCGCCGACGCAGGGCACCCAGGCCGGTGCACGGGGCATCGAGGAGGATGCGGTCGAACTGCTCCGGGTGCCGTTCGCCGATCTCGGTGCCATCGAGCTCCCACACCTCGGGCGCTGGGTCGAACACGGCGAGGGCCTTGCGCACGAGCTCGGCGCGCGCCGGCACGAGCTCGTTGGCGACGAGCGTCGCGCCCCCGATGGCCGCCTCCGCGGCGAGGAGCGCAGCCTTGCCACCCGGGCCGGCGCACAGGTCGAGCCAGCGCTCCCCCGCCGTCACCGGCGCGACGCGGCTCAGCGCCAGGGCCGCGAGCTGCGATCCCTCGTCCTGCACCCGCGCGCGTCCGGCACGCACGGCCGCGAGGCGCAACGGGTCCCCGCCGTCGAGGATCGCCCCGACGGGCGAGAACGGCGCGCGGTGGGCGTCGAGTTCCTCGACCGTCGCGAGACCGGGCAGCGCCGTGAGGCTCACCCGCGGGGCGACGTTGTCGGCCGCGAGCAGGTCCTCAAGCTCGACCTCACGTCCCTCGGCCACGAGCACCTGCCGAAAGGCCCGAGTGATCCAGAGCGGATGCGAGTACTCCAGCGCGAGCCGCTCCTCGCCGCTGCCGGCGGCCGCGAGCACGCGGTCGCGCCACTCGTCGGCGCCCGTGCGGGTGATCGTACGGAGCACTCCGTTGACGAATCCGACGGCCGAGCGCGAACCGACCGACTTGGCGAGCTCCACGGACTCGTCGACCGCAGCATGGGTCGCCACGCGCATCGAGAGCAGCTGATGGCAGGCCAGGCGCAGCACGTCGAGCACCGGCGCGTCGATGCGGTCCACCTCGCGCCCCGCCGCGAGGGCGATGACGCGGTCGTAGTAGCCCTGCATCCGCAGCGTGCCGTACGTGAGCTCGGTCGCGAGGGCGGCATCGGCGTCGGAGAGCTTGGCCCTCCCCAGTCTCACGGGCAGCAGGAGGTTGGCGTAGGCGTCCGACTCGCGCACCGCGAGGATGACGTCGAGCGCGATCCGGCGCGCGGGCTGCGGCTGGCTCATCCGGCCCCCTCGGAGGCGCCCGCGGGCCGTCCCCGCCACCAGGCCGCGGCATCCATCGCGTTCCGACCGGAGGGATGCACCCGCACGAGCTCCAACGGATCGGTTGCGGTGCCGACGAGCACGGCGCGTCCGACGAGGGCGAGGGCACCCGGAGCCAACCGCGGCACGTCGCGCGCGACCGCGGCCTCGAGGATCTTGACGCGCATCCCGTCGATCGTCGTGAACGCTCCGGGTTCCGGGGTCGTGCCGCGCAGACGAGCGCTCACGAGCTCGGCCGGCAGGGTCCAGTCGAGTTCGCCATCGGCGATCGTGAGCTTGGGGGCGAGGGTGACCTCGCCGTCTTGAGCCACCGGGGTTGCCGTGCCGGCCGCGAGCGAGTCGACGACGTCGAGCAGCAGGCCCGCTCCGCGCTCGGCGAGTCGGGACAGCAGCGCGCCCGCGGTCTGATGGCGGCCGATCGGTTCCGTGAGACGACCCAGGATGTCGCCCGCATCGAGTTCGGGCACCAGCTGGAACACCGTCGCCCCCGTGGTCTCCTCCCCCGCGATGATCGCGCGCTGCACCGGCGCAGCACCGCGCCAGCGCGGGAGGAGCGAGAAGTGCAGGTTGATCCAGCCCAGACGCGGCGTCGACAGCAGCGGCTCGCGCACGAGTCCGCCGTAGGCGACGATGACCCCGAGATCGGGCGCGAGGTCCGCGATGTCCTGCGTGGCGTCCCCGGCGAGTCGATTGGCGCGGATGATCGGCAGGCCGAGCACCTCCGCCTCCGCCGCGACCGCGGTGGGCGTGAGCACGCCGCGGCGCCCCTGCGGGGAGTCCTCCCGCGTGATCACCGCCGCCATCGCGTGCGCAGACCCGGCGAGAACCCGCAGGCTCGGAACCGCCGCCTCGGGGCTGCCGGCGAACACGAGACGCAAGGGGTGCATCCGTCGATTCTCCCGCGTGCCGAGCCCGTGCGACGACACGTCAGGGCCACACTGGGCGCGTGTCAACCCGATTCGGGTCGGCATTCGTCGTTCTGATGACACCCGGAAGGACACTCATGACCCGCCTGCACGCCTCCGCCGCCCTGCTCCTCGTCGCTCTCGCCCTCACCGGGTGCACGCCCAGCGACCCGGTCGCGACACCGGATCCGGTCGCCTCGGATCCCGGCATCGATCGCCCGACGCCGACCGCGACCGCGACCGCTTCGCCGTCCGCAGCCCCGCCCGCGAGCGTGGACCCGCTCGCCGGCACCTGCGATGAGCTGCTCACCCCTGCGCAGGTCAGCACGCTGCTCTCACCGGACGCGGTATCTCAAGGTGACACCACCGGCAGTGGGGGTGGTCGCGCCTCCACCGAGACCTCGATCCTGGCCGCGATGCCGGCTGGCGGACGGCACTGCACATGGACGATCCCCGACACCGAGAACGGTCTCATCGTGTCGGTCTTCCGCGCGGACGCGGGAGTGCGCGCCGGAGCCGATGTCGCGGTCGGCAACGCTCTCGGGGCCTTCAACCGCGAGGCGGCCGCCGGCGTGCACTACTGGTCGTTCGCGGCGCTCGACTCCTTCACCTTCACTGAGACCCACGCCGTCGGCGACGGGTCGACTGACCTGTGGGTGGCCGTGTTCACCACGGGATCCAATTCGCGGGAGATCGCGGAGATCGTCTGGACCTCACTGACCCGTCCCTGAGCGGGGCGGTCGCGAAACGTCCGCTCAGTCCTCGAGGAACGGCTCCACGTCGTCGAATCGCACCCGCAACGGCGGGGGCGGCGCTGACCGCGGCCCCTTCGCGGCGGGCGGTCGGCGCCGACTCGTCGCGGCCCGGATGACCTCGGCGCGCAGGTCCGCCGCCAGCTCCACGCCTCGCGCGTAGTCGAACCGCACGATCGTGCGCACGGTGCCCGGACCGGTGTCGACCGGGCCGAGCACATCGGCCGGGTCCACGGGCAGCTCGGCGATCGCTCGAGCCACCGCCTCGGTGGTCCCGGTGACCGTCGCGACGCGCACGGACGGCGGGAACCTCAGCCGACGTCGGTCGGCGAGCTCGGCCCGCGCGAAGTCGGCCTGCCGCCAGGTCACGAGGGCGGTCGCCAGTGCGCCCCCGATCCCGACAAGGATGCTCGGAGCCCCACCGCCGGCGAGGGCGACGGCGTTCGACCACCAACGAAGGCAGTCCTCCGCGACGCGCAGGGACTCCCGGGCCGCCATCCGCTCGCCGTCGAGCAGGAGCACCGCACGATACCCGCCCGCGGCGATCGGCTCTGCGCCGCGCGTCGCGATCACGAGGGCGGGTTCCGCCCCGACGTGCTGGATCGGCCGCTCGCCGTCGGCGATGATCACCCGCACCCCGGGAAAGGCGCGCCCGAGGTCCTCGGCGGTGCGCGTCGCGCCGATGCCGACGAAGCGCAGGGTCGAGCCCTCGCAATGCGCACACCGCCAGCTGACGGCGAGGGCGCCGCACCACGAGCACGCCGGCACCGACGTCGCGGAGCGCTGCGTCAGCGGCCCCTCGCACCGGCCGCACCGAGCGGTCTGCTGGCAGTCTGCGCACGCGAGGCGCGGCGCATACCCCGGTCGTGCGACCTGCACGAGCACGGGGCCAGCCTCGAGCGCCGTTCGGGCCGCCCGCCACGCCGCCGACGGGATGCGCGCCTGGGCCGCCAATCGGTCTGTCGCGGCCTGCTGGGCGGTCGGAACGACTTTCGGGAGCACGAGCGGAGTGGGCGAGATGCTGCGCACCCACCCGACCTCGACGAGCCGCTCCACCTCGGTGCTGCGCGCATGACCCACGAACGCAAGAGCGCAGCCCTGCAGCTCCTGTCGCAGGAGAGCGGCGTCCCGTGCGTGCACGTAGGGCGCGAGCGGTTCCGCGTGGAGGGGGTCGCCGTCGTCCCACAGAGCGATGAGTCCGAGAGTGCGGGCCGGGGCGTAGACGACGGAACGATTGCCGATGATCGCGAGCGGGACATCCGCGAGGCAGCGCAGGAAGGCGCGGTAGCGATCGGGGTTGGACTGACGGGCGTCGAGGCGCACGATCCGCTCGGGCGGAAGGATCGCGCGCAGGGCGGCGTCGAGCTGCTCCTGGTCGCGGTAGTCCGGCACCGCGAGGATCGCCGAGCGCCCCGAGGCGAGGGTGGATGCCGCGGCCGCCGCGAGCGTGACCGCCCAGCCCCCGACCCAGTCGCCGTCGCCCACCTCGCGCACGAGCGGGATCGCGTCGATCGCGAGGCGCTCATTCGCCTCGATCGCACTCTCGATCACGGCCGGTCCGTAGCCCTCGATCGGCGGCGCCGACACGACCGGGAACGGTTCGGACGCCGTCGACGCGAGGAACGCCTTCTCCACGCGCACCTGGCGGCCCGGAATCGCGAGCCGGAGGATGTCGGACGCCGAGCCCGCCGCCCGATCCGCGGCGCGGCGGGCGAGCTGCCACACCGCGGGGGTGAGCACCCGCACCGGGGACACCACGGACTCGAGGGCGCTGAGCACCCCGGTGTACTCCCCCGGCGGGGCGACCTCGACGAGCAGCCCGTCGGCCACTCGGCCCGCCGAGCGCAGCGGCACGCGCACCCGCACGCCGGGGACGGCGGCCTCCCGGAGGTGCTCGGGGATCACGTAGTCGAAGAGCCGATCGAGCTGCGGGAGCGGCGAGTCCACGAGAACCCGCGCGATGGGCTCGCCCGTCATCAGAGCCCGGCGGCGCTGCGCAGCTCGTCGACGCGGTCGGTGCGCTCCCAGGTGAAGTCGGGCAGCTCGCGGCCGAAGTGACCGTAGGTGGCCGTCTGGGCGTAGATCGGGCGGAGAAGGTCGAGATCGCGGATGATCGCTCCCGGCCGCAGATCGAAGACCTCCCGGATCGCCCCGATGAGACGCTCCTCGTCGACATGAGCGGTGCCGAAGGTCTCGACGTAGAGTCCGACCGGCGATGCCTTGCCGATCGCGTAGGCGACCTGCACCTCGAGCCGGTCGGCGAGTCCCGCCGCGACCGCGTTCTTGGCCACCCATCGCATGGCGTACGCCGCCGAGCGATCGACCTTCGACGGGTCCTTGCCGCTGAAGGCGCCTCCCCCGTGCCGGGCCGCTCCGCCGTAGGTGTCGACGATGATCTTGCGTCCCGTGAGCCCGGCATCCCCCTGCGGACCGCCGATCTCGAAACGGCCGGTGGGGTTGACGAGGAGCGTGAGGTCGCTCGAGTCGAGATCGGTGCCCTCGAGCACGGGGTCGATGACCAACCGCTTCACTTCGGCCTCGATCACCGCCGACGACACGGTGGTGGAGTGCTGGGTCGAGACGACGATCGTGTCGATCGTGCGCGGGATGACCCCGTCGTACCCGACGGTGACCTGTGTCTTGCCGTCGGGGCGCAGGAAGTCGACGAGTCCCTCATGGCGCACCGCGGCGAGCCGCTCGGCGAGCCGGTGAGCGAGCCAGATCGGCACGGGCATCAGCTGCGGAGTCTCCGTCGTCGCGTATCCGAACATGATCCCCTGGTCGCCCGCCCCCTGGAGGTCGTCGGCATCCTCACTCGACCCGACGCGCGACTCGAGCGCGCGGTCCACGCCCTGCGCGATATCGGGTGACTGACCGCCGATCGACACCGAGACGCCGCACGAGCGGCCGTCGAACCAGACGTCCGACGAGGTGTACCCGATCTCCGTGATGCGCTGCCGAACGATCGAGGGGATGTCGACATAGCCGGTCGTCGTCACCTCCCCGGCGACGTGCACGAGGCCGGTGGTCACGAGGGTCTCCACGGCGACGCGCGCCTGCGGGTCCTGCGCGAGCATCGCATCGAGGATCGAGTCGCTCACCTGATCGCAGATCTTGTCCGGATGACCCTCCGTCACCGACTCGGACGTGAACAGGCGAAGCGGTGAACTCACAGGGTGGTCCTTCGATGGTGACGTTGATGGGTCAGAACGACCGGGACAGCACGTCCAGAATACGGTCCGCCACCGACGACTTCGCCCCGGTGGCCTCGCTCACGATAGCCCCGGACCGGTCGATCACGAGCACCGTGTTGCGTTCCGTGGCAAACCCCTCCGTCCAGCCGACTCTGTTGACGACGAGGTAGTCGGCACCCTTCCGCGCGATCTTGGCGCGGCCGAGCTCGAGGAGCGCCGCGTCATCGGGCTCGGTCTCCGCGGCGAAACCGACGATGACCTGCCCCGGATGACGACGCTCGGCGATCCCCTTCAGGATGTCCGGGTTCTTCACGAGCCGCAGGTCGAGCACGTCGCCCTGCGTCTCCTTCTTGATCTTGGCGTCCGCGACGGTTTCGGGCCGGTAGTCGGCCACCGCGGCCGCCATGATGACGATGTCGGCCTCGGAGGCCCTCGCCTCGACCGCCTCCTGCAGTTCGAGAGTGGACCCCACGTGGATGACGGGCAGCCCGGGCGGGTCCTGGATCTCGAGGTTCGCGACGATGAGCGTGACCTCGGCGCCCCGACGTGACGCGGCGACGGCGATCGCGACACCCTGCTTGCCGCTGGAGCGGTTGCCGATGAAGCGCACCGGATCGAGCGGTTCACGCGTGCCACCCGCCGTGACGAGGATGCGACGGCCCGCGAGATCGCGGCTCGGCGCGACGACGGCGAGGGCGCCCGCGACGATGTCGTCGGGTTCGCTCATCCGTCCCGGCCCCGAGTCCGAGCCGGTCAACTGCCCGACCGCCGGACCGATCACGGTGATGCCGCGCGAGGTGAGCGTCGCGATGTTGGCGACGGTCGCCGGGTTCTGCCACATCTCCGTGTGCATCGCCGGGGCGATCACGACCGGTGCCGTGCTCGCGAGGATCGTGTTGCCGAGCAGGTCGTCAGCGAGTCCGGCGGCGAGCTTCGCGACCGTGTTCGCGGTCGCCGGCGCCACCACGATGAGGTCGGCCGCCTGACCGATCGCCACGTGGCGCACTTCGGCGACCCCCTCGTAGAGGTCGGAGTGCAAGGGGTTGCGGCTGATCGCCTCGAGCGTGGGGCGCCCCACGAACCGCAGCGCATTCTCCGTGGCGACGACATGGACGTCGTGGCCGGCGAGCACGAGCGCGCGCACGACGGAGACGGCCTTGTAGGCCGCGATGCCGCCGGAGATCCCGACGACGACGTTCAGGCCGCCCATGGCGCGTCTCGACAGGCTCGGCAACCGGAGGAGACTACTCCGAGCTCAGTCGCTTGAGCTCGAGCTTGTCCTCGTTGATCTCGTGCAGCGCGACCGAGAGCGGCTTGTCGTCGATGGTGGAGTCCACGAGCGGGCCGACGTTGTCGAAGAGCGATCCCTCGTGGAGGTCCGCGTAGTAGTCGTTGATCTGACGCGCGCGCTTGGAGGCGAAGATCACGAGCTGGTACTTGGAATCGACCTTCGACAGGAGCTCGTCGATGGGGGGATCGATGATGCCGGAGTGCTTGTCAACCATGGTGCTCCTCGGTGTGAACTCACGACGTGTGAGTGGACGTCATTGGGGTGTGTGAAGAGGTCGCGCCGATCGGCGCATCCATCAATTCTACGACCTCCCGGGCCGCCTGACCGACGTCGACGTTCACGACGCGCGCGTCGAACTCGTCCTGGGCGGCCAATTCGACCTTCGCGGTCTCCAGCCGGCGCTGCTGCTCCTCCGGACTCTCCGTGCCGCGGCCGATGAGTCGACGCACGAGCTCCTCCCAGCTGGGAGGCAGGAGGAAGACGAGCAGAGCATCCGGCATCACGGCACGAACCGAGCGCGCGCCCTGCAGGTCGATCTCGAGCAGCACCCGTTTGCCTGCCGCAAGCGCCCGTTCGATCGGGGGCCGCGGCGTTCCGTACCGGTACGAATTGTGAACGGTCGCCCACTCGAGCAGCTCGCCTGCCGCGATCATCCGATCGAACTCGGCGTCGTCGACGAAGTAGTAGTGCACACCGTCGACCTCGCCCGGACGCGGCGGCCGGGTCGTCGCCGACACGCTGAGTTGCACTTCGGGATGATGATCGCGGATGTGCGCGGAGACCGTGCCCTTGCCCACCGCCGTCGGGCCCGCGAGCACGACGAGCCGCGTCGGCCCCGCCCCCTGACGGGAGACCAGGTAGTCGCGCAGTCGGGGACGCTGTCGGATACCGAGCCCGCCCACGCGTTTCTTGTCCGAGATCTCCAGGTCGGCCATGGCCCGCTCGACCCGGGTCGGACCGAGGTGCGGGATGCTCATGAGCAGTTCGCGCACGCGGAGACCCGCTTCGGGGCTCTCCGGATCGCGCCACCCCTGCTCGGCGACGTCGAGGGCGGTGCGGGACCGGGACGCGATCGCCTGCTTCACCCGCGCGCGCGCCTGACGTGCGGCGACGGCGGCTCGACCCGCTGCGAGTCGATCCACCTCCGGGGGCGCCGGTCGCGGGCTCACTCGGCGGTCACCGCAGCGAGTTCAGCCGCCTGAGCGCTCAGCGCGGCAGAAAGCCCAGCCGGTCCGACCTTCAGCAGGCCGCGCCCGACGTTGACGACGGTGTGCCGGGCCGCAGGGCCGAAGAGCCGGGGCAGCTCGCGGATCTGCGCGCCCTGCTCCCCGAACCCCGGCGCGAGGATCGGGGTGCGCGCGAGGTCCTCGACATCGATGCCGTAGTCGCCGATGTCGACCGTCGCGCCGAGCACGACCCCGACGGACCCGAGAACGGGCGCCGAGGCGTTGAGGGTCTGCACCCCGGCGACGATACCCGCCGCGACCGTCCTCCGCGAGTGCGGACCGTCGCGGATGATCGCCTTCTGCACCTCGGCGGCCTCGGGGTTGGAGGTCGCAGCGAGCACGAACAGCCCCTTGCCGTTCGCCAGCGCGAGAGCGAGGGGCTCGGCGAGTGATCCCAAGCCCTGATAGGCGACGATCGTCATTGCATCCGCCTCGAACGGGTGTCCCGGCGTGAGCCACGCCTCCCCGTATGCGGCGACGGTGGAGCCGATGTCGCCGCGCTTGACGTCCGCGATGATGAGCAGTCCCGCGGCACGAGCGGCGGTGAGCGCATCCTCGAGCGCGGCGTAGCCCGCCGAGCCGTGCCGTTCGAAGAAGGCGATCTGGGGCTTGACGATGCCGACGGTGCTCGTCGCGGCATCCACCGCCCGAAGCGCGAACTCGCGCACGCCGGCCGCGGTGTCGGGCAGGCCCCACTGCTCGAGGAGGAACGCGTGCGGGTCGATGCCGAGGCAGAGGCCCGTGCGCGCGGCGATGACGGCCGCGAGGCGCTCGCCGAAGTCAGCCATGCGCCCGCGCGAGGTTCGCGGCGCGATCGATCGCGTAGTCCTGGAGCGACTTCACGTCGAACCCGTCGCGGATCGCCTCGAAGCTCGCCACCGCGGCGCCGAGCTGGGCGATCGTCGTGAACAGCGGCTTGTCGGCGGCGACCGTGGCCGTGCGGATCTCGTAGCCGTCGGCGCGGGCGCTGCGGCCGCTCGGGGTGTTGATGACGACATCCACCTGACCGGAGTTGATCAGGTCGACGATCGACGGGTCGCCCGCGACGACCTCCTGGCCCATCGAGTACTTGCGCACGACCCGCGCCTCGATGCCGTTGCGCGCGAGCACCTCCGCGGTTCCCTCGGTCGCGAGGATCTCGAACCCGAGCTGGCTGAGCCGCAGCACCGGCAGCACGATCGCCCGCTTGTCGCGGTCGGCGACCGACACGAAGACCGAGCCGGACGAGGGCAGACCGCCGTAGGCCGCCTCCTGGCTCTTGGCGAACGCCTTGGGGAAGTTCGAGTCGATCCCCATGACCTCGCCCGTGGAGCGCATCTCCGGCCCGAGCACCGAGTCGACGACGTGACCCTCGACCGTGCGGAACCGCTTGAACGGCAGCACGGCCTCCTTCACGGCGACCGGGGCATCCATCGGCACGACGGAGCCGTCCTGCGCGGGCAGCAGCCCGGCATCCACGAGGGACCGGATGCTGCGGCCGACCATGACGAGCGAGGCCGCCTTGGCCAGCGGGATGCCGAGCGCCTTGGAGACGAACGGTACGGTTCGCGAGGCGCGCGGGTTGGCCTCGAGCACGTAGAGCACGCCCTGCCCGATGGCGAACTGCACGTTGAGCAGGCCCCGAACGCCGATGCCCTCGGCAATCGCGAGCGTCGCCGAGCGCACCCGGTTGATGACATCGCGGCCCAGTGTCACGGGCGGCAGCGTGCACGCCGAGTCACCCGAGTGGATTCCGGCCTCCTCGATGTGCTCCATGATGCCGCCGATGTAGAGCTCGGTGCCGTCGTAGAGGGCGTCGATGTCGATCTCGATGGCGTCGTCGAGGAACCGGTCGACGAGCAGGGGCGAGCCGGGCGCGATGATGGCCTGATCCTTCACGCGGTCGAAGTATCCGGAGAGCGAGTCGGTGTCGTAGACGATCTCCATCCCGCGGCCGCCCAGCACATGGCTGGGGCGCACGAGCACGGGGTAGCCGATCTCCTCGGCCACCGCGATGGCCTCGGACTCGTTGGTCGCGGTGCCGTTGCGCGGCGCGATGAGGCCCGCGGCGTCGAGGATCGCGGAGAAGAGTCCGCGCTCCTCGGCGAGATCGATCGCCTCGGGGGTCGTGCCGAGGATCGGCACGCCGGCATCCTTGAGTCCCTGCGCCAGACCGAGCGCCGTCTGGCCCCCGAGCTGCACGATGACGCCCACGAGCTCGCCCGACTGGGACTCCGCGTGGATGATCTCGAGCACGTCCTCGAGGGTGAGCGGCTCGAAGTAGAGCCGGTCACTCGTGTCGTAGTCGGTCGAGACCGTCTCCGGATTGCAGTTGATCATGATCGTCTCGAATCCGGCGTCGGCGAGGGCGAAGCTCGCATGCACGCAGGAGTAGTCGAACTCGATCCCCTGGCCGATGCGGTTGGGGCCGGACCCGAGAATGACGACCTTGCGGCGATCGCTCGGGATCACCTCGGTCTCGAGGTCGTAGCTCGAGTAGTGGTACGGCGTCAGGGCCGGGAACTCCCCCGCGCACGTGTCCACTGTCTTGAAGACGGGCCGCACGTTGAGGCTCCAGCGCAGGTGGCGCACCTCCGCCTCCGTGACTCCGCGCAGCTGAGCGACCTGCGCATCGCTGAAGCCGTGATCCTTCGCGAGGCGCAGGGTGGCGGCATCCAGCTCGGATGCGGTGGAGACCGCGTCGGCGACCTCGTTGATGAGCACGATCTGGTCGAGGAACCACGGGTCGATGCCCGTGGCCTCGAAGAGCTGCTCGATCGTCGCTCCCGCGCGCAGCGCCTGCTGCACCGTGACGATGCGTCCGTCGGTCGGCACGCTCGCGATCGCGAGCAGCTCGGTCAGCTCGCCGGGCTCGCCGACCCAGTGGAAGCTGCTCCCCCGCTTCTCGAGTGAGCGCAGCGCCTTCTGGAGCGCGGTGGTGTAGTTGCGGCCGATCGCCATCGCCTCGCCGACCGACTTCATCGTCGTGGTGAGCCGCACGTCGGCGGCGGGGAACTTCTCGAACGCGAACCGCGGCACCTTCACGACGACGTAGTCGAGCGTGGGCTCGAAGCTCGCCGGGGTGACCTTGGTGATGTCGTTGGGGATCTCGGCGAGCCGGTAGCCGATGGCGAGCTTGGCCGCAATCTTGGCGATCGGGAACCCCGTCGCCTTCGACGCGAGAGCGCTCGATCGCGAGACGCGCGGGTTCATCTCGATGACGATGACGCGCCCGGTCTTCGGGTCGACCGCGAACTGGATGTTGCAGCCCCCGGTGTCCACCCCGACGGCACGGATGATGTCGATGCCGATGTCGCGCAGGTTCTGGTACTCGCGGTCGGTCAGCGTGAGCGCCGGGGCGACGGTGATCGAGTCACCCGTGTGCACGCCGACCGGGTCGACGTTCTCAATGGAGCACACGACGACCGTGTTGTCCGCGGTGTCGCGCATGAGCTCGAGCTCGTACTCCTTCCAGCCGAGGATCGACTCCTCGAGCAGCACCTCGGTCGTGGGGCTCTGGTGCAGGCCGTCGGCGACCATGCGCTCGAGCTCCTCCCGCGTGTAGGCGAAGCCGGAGCCGAGTCCGCCCATCGTGAAGCTCGGCCGGATCACGAGGGGGTAGCCGAGGTCCTCGGCGAACTCCACGGCCTCCTCGAGCGTGTGGGCGATGTGCGAGCGCGCGACATCGGCGCCGGCATCCAGCACGAGCTGCTTGAAGATCTGGCGGTCCTCGCCCTTGTTGATCGCCTCGAAGTTGGCGCCGATGAGCTCGACGCCGTACTTCTCGAGGATGCCGTGGTGGTGCAGGTCGATCGCCGCGTTGAGCGCCGTCTGGCCGCCGAGGGTCGGCAGGATGGCGTCGGGCTTCTCCTTGGCGATGATCGACTCGATGACCTGCCAGGTGATCGGCTCGATGTAGGTCGCATCGGCGAAGTCCGGGTCGGTCATGATCGTCGCCGGGTTGGAGTTGACGAGGATGACGCGCACGCCTTCCTCGCGCAGCACGCGGCAGGCCTGCGTGCCCGAGTAGTCGAACTCGGCCGCCTGGCCGATGACGATCGGCCCGGAGCCGATGACGAGAACCGAGGTGATGTCGGCGCGCTTGGGCACTAGTGGTTGTCCTTGTGGTCGACGACGAGCGCGCGGAAGCGATCGAACAGGTAGTTGGCATCGTGCGGTCCGGCGGCCGCCTCGGGGTGGTACTGCACGGAGAAGGCCGGGATGTCGAGCGCCCGCAGCCCCTCGACCACGTTGTCGTTGAGGTTGACGTGGCTCACCTCGACGCGACCGAAGCCCGCCGGGCTCTCGCTCACGACGCCGATCGGCGCATCGACCGCGAAGCCGTGATTGTGGCTCGTGATCTCGGTGCGCCCGGTCGCGACATCCACCACCGGCTGATTGATCCCGCGGTGACCGAAGGGGAGCTTGTAGGTGCCGTAGCCGAGCGCGCGGCCGAGCAGCTGGTTGCCGAAGCAGATGCCGAAGAACGGCAGTCCCTCGCGCAGCACGCCTTGGAGCAGTTCGACGTGCCGGTCGGAGGCGCCCGGGTCGCCCGGCCCGTTGGAGTAGAACACCGCGACCGGGTCGATCGCGAGCACTTCGGCGAGCTCGACCGATTGCGGCAGCACGTGCACGTCGAACCCGCGCGCGGCGAGCTGGTTCAGCGTCGAGGTCTTGACTCCGAGGTCGAGCACCGCGAGCCGACCGATCGACTCGATCGTCGCCGGGATGACGTAGCCGTCGACCGTGGACACCTCCGCCGACAGGTTGCGGCCGACCATCGCGGCGGCGCCCGTGACGAGCGCGAGCTGCTCCTCGGCGGGCAGCGCGGCATCCGGCCCGGAGAAGACGCCGCCGCGCATCGCGCCCGCGTCGCGCAGACGCCGCGTGACCGCCCGCGTGTCGATGCCGCTGATCCCGACGACCGACTGGGCCGTCAGGGCATCGTCGAGCGAGCCGTCGGCGCGGTGGTTGGAGACGACCCGGCTCGGGTCGCGCACGACATACCCGGAGACCCAGATGCGGCTCGACTCGGGATCCTCGTCATTGACCCCGGTGTTTCCGATGTGCGGCGCCGTCATCACGACGATCTGCCCGGCGTAGCTGGGGTCGGTGAGGGTCTCCTGGTAGCCGGTCATCCCGGTCGCGAACACGACCTCGCCGAGCGTGCGGCCGCGCGCGCCGTAGGCCAGACCGTCGTAGCGGGTGCCGTCCTCGAGAACGAGAACGGCGGGGTCGATCGTGACGGTCACGGGGTCTGCCTTTCGGGGATGCCGGCGGTGGCGAGGGCCTGGTCGAACGCGGTCGGCTCGTCGAGACGAAGGGTGGTGTCGACGACGCGGTCGCCGAGGATCCAGTCGATGAGGTGCAGACCGTCGGGCTCGACGACGCGGTCGATCGTCCACGTGGCGCGGCCCACGTCGCGCACCGCGGCGGCCGGGATCCAGAGGGCACGCTCCCCCACCCGATCGATGAGCAGCCCGTGATCGGTGACGGAGATCGTCGCCGTGCCCCGGAACCCGAGACCGTGGCTCACGATGCGCTCGAGGGGCTCGCCGCCCCGGCACGTCGCCACGTACTTGCCCGCGAATTCGGCGACGAGCTCGCCGGTGTCCTCGGGCACCGCGGGCGGCGCGGCATAGTCCTGCTGACGCGCCCGGCGGGTGCGCCATCCGGCGATCATGAGGGCCAGCAGCAGGGCCCCGAACACGATGACGATCGCCAGGAGCCACTCCCTATCCACGGCTCACCGCCGGGCGGGCGGCGACGAGCTCGGCGTCGATCAGTTCGCCATCGAGCACGGTCGGGTAGCCGTTGTGGATCGTCGCGATGATCCGTCCGGGCAGTCGGCGCCCGAGGTAGGGCGAGTTCACGCTCTTGCCGCGCAGGTCGGCGACCGAGAAGTGCCGCTGAGCGTTCGGGTCGACGAGGGTGAGGTTCGCCGGCGTGCCGGGCGCGAACGGCCGGTCGTAGCCCGCGAGCTGCCCGATCCGGGCCGGGGCCGTCGAGAGCACCCGGGCGACATCGGTCCAGTCGAGCAGGCCGGTGTCGACGACGGCCGCCTGTACGACCGAGAGCGCCGACTCGAGGCCGACCATGCCGTTGGCCGCGTCATCCCACGCGCAGTCCTTCGCCTCGACCGGATGCGGAGCATGGTCGGTGGCCACGATGTCGATCGTGCCATCGGCGAGGGCCTCCCGCAGGGCGACGACATCCTCGTCGCGGCGAAGGGGCGGGTTGACCTTGAAGCGCGCGTCGTAGCCGCGCGCGAGCTCCTCGGTGAGCAGCAGGTGGTGCGGCGTGACCTCGGCGGTGACCTGCACGCCGCGGGCCTTCGCCCAGCGCACCACCTCGACGGATCCTGCCGTGGAGAGATGGCACACGTGCAGGCGCGCCCCGACGTGCTGGGCGAGGAGCACATCGCGGGCGACGATCGATTCCTCGGCCACCGCGGGCCACCCGGCGAGGCCCAGCTCGCTCGACAGGGCGCCCTCATTGAGCTGGGCGCCGATCGTCAGGCGCGGTTCCTGGGCGTGCTGAGCGACGACGCCGCCGAAGGTCGTGACGTACTCGAGGGCGCGACGCATGAGCAGGGCGTCGTGCACGCAGTGGCCGTCGTCGGAGAACACCCGCACGGCGGCGCGCGACTGCGCCATCGCCCCGATCTCCGAGAGTCGTTCGCCAGCGAGGCCGGCCGTGACCGCCCCGATCGGACGCACCGTGACATACCCGTGGCGCTCCCCGAGCGAGAGCACCTGCTCGACGACGCCCGCCGTGTCCTGCACCGGCATCGTGTTGGCCATGGCGAAGACGGCCGTGAAGCCGCCGATCGCGGCGGCGCGGGATCCGGTCAACACGGTCTCGCTCTGCTCGAAGCCGGGCTCGCGCAGGTGGGTGTGAAGGTCGACGAGGCCCGGGAGAGCGAGCAGGCCATCGGCATCGATCGTCGCCGCGGCGCCGGCGAGCTCGTCGACGAACACCCCGTTCTCGATCAGGAGCTCGGTGCGCGTCCCGTCGGGCAGCGTGGCGCCCTGGATGCGGATGCTCATGCGTTCCCCTCGGTTCCGGACAGCAGGTGGTACAGCACGGCCATCCGCATCGAGACCCCGTTGGCGACCTGATCGAGCACGGTCGACCGCGCGGAATCGGCGGCGCCGGCGGAGATCTCCAGGCCGCGATTCATCGGGCCCGGATGCATCACCATGGTAGCCGCCGGGAGCCGGCCGACCCGTTCGTCGTCGAGGCCCCACTGACGCGAGTACTCGCGCGCGTTCGGAAAGAACGCGGCGTTCATGCGCTCGGCCTGGATACGCAGCATCATGATCACGTCGGGGGCGGCGTCGAGGGCGCCGTCGAGGTCGTAGCCCGTGGTGACGGGCCATGCCGTCGTACTGACGGGGAGCAGCGTCGCGGGAGCGACGAGCGACACCGTCGCGCCGAGCGTGGTGAGCAGCCAGACGTTCGAGCGGGCGACGCGCGAGTGGAGGATGTCGCCCACGATGGTCACGGTCACCCCGTCGAGGTCGCGCCCGCGCGAGGCGGCCCCGTGCAGGCGGCGACGGATCGTGAATGCGTCGAGCAGGGCCTGCGTGGGGTGCTCGTGCGTGCCATCGCCCGCGTTGATGATGCCCGCGTCGATCCAGCCGCTGTCGGCGAGCACGCGCGGCGCGCCCGACGCCGAGTGACGGATGACGACGGCATCCGCCCCCATCGCGGCGAGGGTCTGGGCCGTGTCCTTGAGGCTCTCGCCCTTCGACACGCTCGATCCCTTGGCGCTGAAGGTGATGACATCCGCCGAGAGCCGTTTTGCGGCCACCTCGAAACTCACCCGCGTGCGGGTGGAGTCCTCGAAGAAGAGGTTGACGACCGTGCGGCCACGCAGGGTCGGGAGCTTCTTGACCTCGCGGCCGGCGACATCCGCCATGTCCTCGGCGATGTCGAGGAGGGCGATCGCCTCGTCGCGGGCGAGGTCCCTCGTCGAGAGCAGGTGCCTCACGCCACACCCCCGTCGTCGATGACGACCTCGTCGGTGCCATCGAGTTCCTCGAGCCGCACGTAGATGCGCTCGCTCGCCGAGGTGGGGAGGTTCTTGCCCACGAAGTCGGCGCGGATCGGCAGCTCGCGATGACCGCGATCGACGAGGGCCGCAAGCCGCACCGCTCGCGGGCGACCGAGGTCGCTCAGGGCGTCCAAGGCCGCACGGATGGTGCGGCCGGAGTAGAGCACGTCGTCGACGAGAATCACGGTCTTGCCGTCGATCCCGCCCACGGGGATCTGGGTCGGCGCGGGGGCGCGCGTCGGATTGCGGGAGAGGTCGTCGCGGTACATCGTCACGTCGAGCGAACCGACGGCACCGGCGCCCGGCTCGATCCCGTCGAGGATCGCCCCGATGCGACGCGCGAGAAGCACGCCGCGCGTCGGGATCCCGAGGAGCACCAGATCGGACGATCCCCGATCGGACTCGAGGATCTCGTGGGAGATCCGAGTCAACGCCCGCGTGATATCAGCCTGCTCGAGCACGAGACGTGCCGACATTCTGACCTCCTTCCCCGCCTCTCGGGACGGAACTTAAAGGATGTCTGGTGGTGTCGACTATACCCGCTGACGCGGGGCGCTCCCGTTAGACGCGGGTCGCCGCGATCCGCCCCAAGAGCCCGTTGACGAAGCCGGCCGAGTCCTCCGTGGAGTGCACCCGGGCCGACTCCACCGCCTCGGCGATCGCGACGCTGTCGGGAACCTCGTCGTTGAACAGGATCTCCCAGATGCCGATCCGCAGGAGAGCGCGATCGATCGCGGGCATCCGGGCGAGGGTCCAGCCCTGGGCGTAGGTCTCGATGAGCTCGTCGATCTCGTCGCCGTGCTCGGTGATGCCGACGACGATCGCGCGGGCGTACTCCCAGGAGTTGGCGCGCTTCGGGTCGGCCTCGTGGCGCGCGGTCTCCGCTGCGAGCACGGTATTGATCGAGTCGCCGCGCACGTCGGCGCCGTAGAGGATGTCGAGAGCGCGCTTGCGGGACTTGCTGCGGGCGCCCACCTAGTCCGTGACCCTGCCCAGGTAGCTGCCGTCGCGGGTGTCGACCTTGACCTTGGTGCCCTGCTCGAGGAACAACGGCACCTGGATCTGGTAGCCGGTCTCGACCGTCGCGGGCTTGGTGCCGCCGGTCGAGCGGTCGCCCTGGAGGCCCGGCTCGGTGTAGGTGATCTCGAGCACGACCGACGCCGGGAGTTCGACGTAGAGCGGGTCGCCGTTGTGCAGCGCGATCGTCACGTTCTGGTTCTCGAGCATGAAGTTGGCCGCGTCGCCGACGTTGGCCGGGCTCAGGGTGATCTGGTCGTAGTTGCCGAGGTCCATGAAGACGAAGTTGTCGCCGTCCTTGTACAGGTACTGGAAGTCGGCGCGGTCCACCGTCTCGGTCTCGATCTTCGCGCCCGCGTTGAACGTGCGGTCGACCACCTTGCCGGTCATCACGTTCTTGACCTTGGTGCGCACGAAGGCGCCGCCCTTGCCGGGCTTGACGTGCTGGAACTCGATCACGGTCCACAGACCGCCGTCCATGTTGAGAACGACGCCGTTGCGGATGTCAGCGGTGGAGGCCATGGGAGTGTTCCGATCAGTTGAAAACGGGTCCGCCGTGCGGCGGGGGAAACCGACGGGCCAGTCTACCGGAGCCGCCGGGGATCCGACGCGCCGATCAGGTCAGCCGCCGGGCGACGAGGTCGAGGGCGAGACGATAGGAGTCGAACCCGAAGCCCGCGATCACGCCGGTCGCGACGGCCGAGATGACACTCGTGTGCCGGAACTCCTCGCGCGCGTGCGGGTTGGAGAGGTGCACCTCGACGAGCAGCAAGCCGGCCTTGGTCACGAGAGCCGCGGCATCCCGCAGCGCGTAGGAGTAGTGCGTGAACGCCGCCGGATTGAGGATGACCGGCGAGGCGGTGTCGACGGCTTCGTGCAGCCAGCCGATCAGGGTGGCCTCGTCGTCGGTCTGCCGAAGGTCGATCTCGAACCCGGGCGCCGCCTCGGTCAGCTCCGCTCGGAGGTCGTCGAGGGTGCCGCTGCCGTACACGTCGGGCTCGCGGCTGCCGAGCCGCCCGAGGTTGGGGCCGTTGAGAACGAGAACGCGGGTCACGGTGTCGAGTGTATCGGCGGGCCCCCCGCGTCAGGCGCGTGACTCGAATGCGAGGAAGGCGGCGAATCCGAGCAGCACCCCGCCCGTCACCCGGTCGATCCATCGGATCACGCGAGGCGACGAGAGCCAGGCCCGCGCGGTCTCCGCCGCGACGATGAGGATCGCGAACCAGATCACCGATTCGAGCACGTGCACGAGAGCGAGCACGAGACCCATGGCGAGCGGGTTCACCCCCTCGGGCAGGAATTGCGGGATCAAGGCCACGTAGAAGGCACCGACCTTGGGGTTGAGCAGGTTCGTGAGAGCACCGCGCCCGTAGGCTCCCCACCACGAAGGCTGGGCGTCGAGCGCGAGCGGCCCCGAGGCGAGACCGGCGTCCTTCTTCAGGCTGCCCAGAATCATGCGGATGCCGAGATAGGCGAGGTACACGGCGCCCGCGAGCTTGAGCACGGTGAACGCGATCGTCGAGGCCGCGATGAGGGCGGCGGCCCCGACTCCGGCAGCGGCCCCCCAGACGAGCGAACCGGAGTTGATGCCGAGCGCGGTCGCGATCGCCGCGCGACGCCCCTGCACGAGAGCAGACCGCAGCACGAGCGCACTGTCCGGTCCGGGGAGGATCGTCAGGAGCGCCGCGACGAGCGCGAAGCCGGCGATGGCCTCGCCGATCGACATCAGACCCCGACCTCCTGATAGGCCGCGAACAGGATGGCCTCCTCGGGTCCGGCGAGCACGGCGGGCTTGCCGACCTCCTCGAGCACGATGAAGCGGATCATCCCCGCGCGCGCCTTCTTGTCACGCTGCATGGTCGCCAGCAGCGTCTTCCAGCGGCCGAGCGGGTAGTCGATGGGCAGCGTGAGCGACTCGAGGATGCTGCGGTGCCGGTCCACGGCGGCGTCGCTGAGCGACCCGGCGATGCGACCGAGTTCGGCGGCGAAGACCATCCCCACCGAGATCGCCGCGCCGTGGCGCCAACGATAGCGCTCGGCGTGCTCGATCGCGTGGCCGAGGGTGTGTCCGTAGTTGAGGATCTCGCGCAGGCCGGACTCCTTGAAGTCCTCCGCCACCACCCGGGCCTTGAGCCCGACGGAGAGCTCGACGACCCGTCGGAACTCGGGGCTGGTGGGATCGGTGACGGTGTCGACGTCGGCCTCGATGAGGTCGAGGATCTCCGGTTCCCCGATGAACCCGCACTTCACGATCTCGGCGAACCCCGCGAGGATCTCGTTGCGCGGCAGAGTGTCGAGCGTGTCCAGATCGGCGACCACTGCGGCAGGCGCGTAGAAGGCGCCGACGAGGTTCTTGCCCTCCGCGGTGTTGATGCCGGTCTTGCCGCCGACCGCGGCATCCACCATTCCGGCCACGCTCGTCGGGCACTGCACGAGGCGCACGCCGCGCAGCCACGTGGCGGCGACGAACCCCGCGAGATCGGTCGTGGCGCCCCCGCCGAGCCCGACGACCGCGTCGGTGCGCGTGAAGTCGGTCTGCCCCATGATCTGCCAGCAGAACGCCGCGACCTCGACGCGCTTGGCATCCTCGGCATCGGGGACCTCGGCGAGGTAGACCTCATAGGTCTCCAGGAGCTTCTCGCGCAACGCGACCGCTTTGGCGCCGAGCGTCGGCGGGTGCACGATGAGCACCTTCGCCACGCGGGGCCCGAGCTGGTCGGCGATCGAGTGCAGGATGCCCCGGCCGATGAGCACGTCGTAGGGATCCACTCCCGGCACCGGGATGATCGTGGTCTCGGTCATGGGGTCTCCTCGGTCAGCCAGTCGGCGATCTCGGCCGCGACCTGGTCGAGCGGACGGGACGAGGTGTCGAGCGTGAGATCCGCCAGACGGTCGTAGATCGGCTGACGGGCCGCGACGAGGGCGGACCACGCGTCGATGCCCGAGGCCACGAGCGGCCGCTTCCCGCCGGCGATGCGCTCCTCGACGGCCTCCGGCGACACGGTCAGCTGCACGACCCGGAGATCCTCGAGCTCGGCCTGGGTGCGCTCGTCGAGCACCGCCCCACCACCGAGGGTGACGATCGCGGGCTCCCGCAGGGCCTTCGCGACCGCCTCCCGCTCGAGCGCGCGGAAGTGCGGCTCCCCGTGCTCGGCGAAGATCGTCGCGATCGCGCCGTGCTTGGCGACGATGCGCTTGTCGGTATCGATGAGGGGATGCCCGAGCAGACGTGACAGGCGCTTTCCCGTGCGGGTCTTGCCCGCGCCCGGGGCGCCGATGAGCACGACGACCGCGCGCGGCTCACTCACTCTGCGAGGCCCGAGCCGTGGTGAGCGCGTCCGGGATCGCGGCGAGGTAGGCGTCGAGGTTGCGGCGGGTCTCCCCGAGCGAGTCCCCGCCGAACTTCTCGAGCATCGCGTCGGCGAGCACCAGTGCCACCATCGCCTCGGCGACGACGCCCGCCGCGGGCACCGCGCACACGTCGGAGCGCTGGTGGTGGGCCTCCGCCGCGGCTCCGGTCGCGACATCCACCGTGCGCAGCGCGTGGGGCACGGTCGAGATGGGCTTCATGCCGGCGCGCACGCGCAGCACGGTGCCCGTGCTCATGCCGCCTTCGACGCCGCCCGCGCGATCGGAGAGGCGGGTGATGCCGTCATCACCGATGACGAGCTCGTCGTGGGCCTGCGACCCGCGCCGCGTCGTGGTGAGGAAGCCGTCACCGAGCTCGACGCCCTTGATCGCCTGGATGCCCATGAGCGCGGCCGCGAGGCGGGAGTCGAGACGCCGGTCCCAGTGCGTGTACGACCCGAGGCCCGGAGGGAGCCCGTAGGCGAGCACCTCGACGACACCCCCGAGGGTGTCGCCGTCGGTGTGGGCGCGGTCGACCTCCTCGACCATCGCCGCGGAGGTGGCCGCGTCGAAGCAGCGCAGCGGATCGGCGTCGAGCGCCGCGACATCCCCCGGCACCGGCAAGGGCGAGCCCTCGGGCACGCGGACCGCGCCGATCGACAGGGTGTGGGCCACGAGCTCCACGCCGAGGCCGCCGAGGAAGGCGCGCGCGACGGCGCCAAGCGCCACTCGGGCGGCGGTCTCGCGGGCGCTCGCGCGCTCGAGCACGTTGCGGGCCTCCGGGAAGTCGTACTTCTGCATCCCGACGAGGTCGGCATGCCCGGGCCGGGGGCGCGTGAGGGCGGCCCCGCGACCCTTGGGCAGGGTCTCGAGGTCGACGGGGGTCGCGGACATCACGTCGACCCAGCGCGGCCACTCCGTGTTGCCGATGCGCAGCGCGACGGGGCTGCCCATCGTCAGGCCGAAGCGCACGCCGCCCGAGATCGACAGCTCGTCCTGCTCGAACTTCATGCGGGCCCCGCGACCGTAGCCGAGGGTTCGACGCACGAGATCGGCCTGAATCGCCTCCGGCGAAACGGGGACGCCGGCGGGCAGTCCCTCGAGAATGGCGATGAGTTCCGGCCCATGGGACTCACCCGCGGTCAACCAACGAAGCATGGGTTCATCCTCCCACAGCGGGCGAGGGCGCCCCGGCGGCTAGGCGACCGCGGCGCGCATCGCGGCGAGCACGGCGAACTCGTTCGGCAGCTCCTCGTCCGGGTCGCCGGTGAGGAAGATCCGCACCTGCCCGACGGCCTGGTGAACGAGCAGATCGAGACCGGACACGACCCGGCCGCCCACGGCATCCCATTGGGTCGAAAGGATGCTCGGCCACGGGTCATAGGCGACATCGAAGAGCACGGCCCCCGATCGCACAGCCTCCGGGAACACGAGGTCGTTGGCGCCCCCCGGCACGGTGCTGATCACCGCATCTGGAACGAGGAGCGACCGATCCTCGATGCCCCAGGGCCGCACGACGACGTCGACGTCGAGCGCCGCGCCCACCGCGACCAGCGGCTGCGCGTTCTCCGGCGTGCGAGCGGTCACGAGCACGCGGGACGCGCCCAGCTGGGCCGCCGCCACGAGCATCGATGCGGCGGTCGCCCCGGAGCCGAGCAGGCGGACGAACTCGAGCCGGTCCACTCCGGCCTCGCGCAGGGCACGCACGGCACCCGGGATGTCGGTGTTGAAGCCCGCCGGGCCCTCCTCCGTGAACAGCACGGTGTTGGCGGCCGCCACGAGGTCGACCAGCGGATGCCGCGCCGTCAGGAGCGGAAGCACGTCGCGCTTGAGCGGCATGGTCAGGGAGAGGCCGCGCCACTCGGGACCGCACTCATCGACGAAGCTCGCAAGCTCGTCGCCGCGCACCTCCGCCGAGCCGTAGACCCAGTCGAGTCCGAGCGCCGCGTAGGCGGCGCGGTGGATCGCGGGTGATTTGGAGTGCGCGATGGGCGAGCCGAGCACCGCGAGACGGGTGCGCGGCCCGTCACTCACAGTAGGACGCGTTCTCGTCGCTCTCCCGGCACCATGCGCGCAGCAGCTCCACGGCCGCCTCGTGCTCGTCGGCCGTCTCCGAGAAGACGGTCTCGCCGGTCGCGAGGTTGATCGGGACGAAGAACAGCCACGGGCCGTCCGCGGGCGCGAGCGCCGCCTGGATGGCGAGCTCTCCGGGGGCGCCGATCGGTCCGATCGGCAGGCCCGGGTTCGCGTACGTGTTGTACAGGTTGCTCGCGTCCGCGCGCTCCTCGTCCGTCGTCCAGACCGTCTGAAGGTTGCCCGTGCCGTAGGCGACGGTCGCGTCGGACTGCAGGTTCATCCCCTGATCGAGGCGGTTCTGGAACACGCGCGCGATCTTGTAGAAGTCATCCTGATTCGACCCGGCTTCGCGCTGGATGATCGACGCCTTGGTCAGCACCTCGTGTCGGCTCTCCGGTGCGACCCCGAACCCGTCGAGGCGACTGATCATCTCGTCGACGAGCATCTGGAGAATCTGCTGCGCGGTTTCGCTGCCGTCGAGATCGTAGGTCGCCGGGAACAGCCAGCCCTCAAGACTCGGCTCCGTCGCGGCGAGGCCGTAGACCGTCGGATCCGCGGCGGCCGCCTGGACGTCGGCCAGCGGGATGCCGGTCGTCTCCGCGATGATCTCGAGGGTGCTCGTGAGCACGGTGCCCTCGGTGATGAGCAGCTTCGACGTGACCTTGTTGGCGGGATCGAGCAGCGCGTCGAGCGCGGATTGCGCGCTCATCTCCTTCTGCAGCGTGTAGTTGCCCGGGATGAAGTTGACGTTCTCCGACTGCGCGAGCAGCAGGTCGTAGAAGGAGTCGAAGGTCATCGTGACCCCGGCGTCGTGCAAGGTGTTCGCGACATCGGAGCCGAGGTCGCCCGACTGGATCGTGACGATCACCTCTTCGCCGTTCCCGGTGCCCTCGTAGTCGTTCGGCAACTGCCAGCCGAACAGTTCGCGAACCTGATCCTCGTAGTTGAACCACGCGTAGGCGGCGCCGCCGCCGGCGAGGCCGAGCACGATGACGATCGGCAGCGTGATCGCGAGCCACCTCAGGCTGCGCTTGCGACGGGGCGCGGGCGCTCCCCCGCCGTCGCCGCCACGGCCGCTGTCGCCGCGGCCGGAGCCGCCGCCACCGTAGTTGCCACCGTAGCCGCCACCGCCGGCTCGATCATCGGCCGCGAAGCCGGTCGGTCCCGCACCGGCGCCCACGGGCGCGGTCGTGCCGAACAGTCCGGCGAACGGGTCGTCGGCCACCGCAGGCACGGCGGATGCCGCCGCCGGGGCCATGCCGAAGTCGAACGGACTCTGCGCGGGCGCGGACTCCTGAGTCATGGGTGCCGAGGCGACCGGAACCGCCGGGTCCGGTTCGAAGAGGTCGGCGAACGCGGCGAACGGGTCCTCGGCGCGCTCGGGGGCTGCCGTCGGCTCGATCAGGGGCACGGGGGCGACCGGCTCGATCGTCCACGCGGACACGGGCGCGGAGGCTGCCTCGGGCGACGCCGGCTGCCAAGGGGCAGGCTCCTGCTGCCAGGCCTGCATCGCGGGCGCCTGCGGCTCGGACTGCCAGGCCGGCGCGGCCGGCGCGATCGGCTCGGCCGACCAGGCCGCGGGCGCGGCATTGGCGGGATCCGCGGGCCACGCCGGCGACGGATCCGAGACCGGCCACGCGGGCATCTGGGGTTCCGGGGCGCGGGGGGCTGGAGGGGTCAGGTCATAGACCGGCGGGGCCTGAGGCTGCACCGCGGGCTGGTACACGGGAGGGACGTCGTACTGAGCCGGCGCGGGGGCGGCGGGCGCGGGGTAGCCCTGAGGAACCTGATACTCCTGGGGCGCCTGATACCCCTGCGGTGCCTGATATCCCTGGGGCGCCTGATACTCCTGCGGAGTCTGGTACGGCTGCGGGGCTTGGTACTGCTGCGGGGACGGGTACTGCGGAGCCTGATACTGCTGAGCCTCATACTGCTGAGCGTCGTACTGCGGCGGCACCGGGGAGGCCGGGGGAACCTCGTACTGCGGCGGCACTGGAGAGGCCGGCGGGGGCCCGTACTGCGGTGCCGGAGACGCGGGCGGAACCTGGTACTGCGGCGGTGCCTGGTAAGCCGGTGCCTGGTAGGCGGGTGCCTGATACGCCGGTGCCTGATACGCCGGGGCCTCCGGGAACGGAGTGGTCGGGTACTGGGCCGTCGGAGGGAATGCCGGCGCAACGGGAGCGGCGGGCGGTGCCGACGGCGCCAGCTCCTCGAAGGGATTCCACTCGGTGGGCGCCGCCGCAGGAACCGGTGCCGCGGGCTCGCCCGCGGGACGAGGGTTGAAGATCTCGTCCCAGCTGGGTTCGTTCGCCATTCTCAGGGTCCTTCATCCGGGTCAACCACAGCACCGGGCGGATTCTGGGCCGAGCGCTCGAAGTCGAGAGCGTGTTGCAAAATTATCACGGCTGCCACCTGATCAACCACTGAACGCGAGTTGCGCGCGGTGCGTCCGGAGGCCCGGAGGGCCGAGTTCGCCGACACGGTGGAGAGCCGCTCATCCACGAGCCTCACGGGCACTGACGCCGCCGCCGCAAGCCGCTCGGCGAACCCTCGGGCGTCGCCCGTGGAGGCCGTCTCCCGCCCCGAGAGCGCCAACGGCAGGCCGACCAGCAGCTCGATCGCGTCCACGTCCCGCGCGATCTCGAGGATGCGCGCGACGTCACCATCACCGCGCGGTACCGTCTCCACCGGGGTGGCGAGCATCCCGTGCGGATCGCTGCGGGCCACGCCGATGCGGGCCGTGCCGACATCCACGCCGAGGCGGACGCCGGGGCGCACGGTCAGGACCCGAGGGCCGCGACGATGGCGTCGAGGGCGGCCGGGATGGCCGCGACGTCCGAGCCGCCGCCCTGAGCGAGATCGTCCTTGCCGCCGCCACCGCCGCCGAGGATGCCCGCCGCCGTCTTGGCGAGAGCCCCCGCCCGATGACCGGCAGCGCGGGACGCGTCATTGGTCGCGACGATGACCGCCGGCTTGCCGTCGACGTCCGCCGCGAGAGCGACGACGCTGGCCCCCGTGCCCAGCCGCTCGCGCACCGCCGTCACGAGGCTGCGAAGGTCGTCGCTGGAGCCGACTGCACCGACGTGCTCCACGACGACCGTGAGCCCACCGAGGGGACGGGCGTTCGCGACGAGCGCCGGCACGCGCTGGGCGAGCTGCCCCGCCTCGTACTGGGCGATCGTGCGCTCCGCGGCCTTGAGGCTCGCCACGAGCTCCGCGATGCGATCGGGCAGCTGCTCGCGCGGCGTCTTGAGCGACGCCGTGAGCTGCGACACGATGGCGCGCTCGGCCGCGAGATCGCGGAACGCCTCGATGCCCACGAGCGACTCGACGCGGCGGTTGGTCGATCCGACCGAACTCTCGCCGATGAGATTGATGAGCCCGATCTCGGATGACCGGCCCACGTGGGTTCCGGCGCAGAGCTCGAGCGACCAGGGTCCGCCGATCTCGACGACCCGCACCGTGTCGCCGTACTTCTCTCCGAAGAGCGCCATCGCGCCGAGCGCCTTCGCCTCGTCGATCGGCAGGATCCGGGTGGTCACCTCGAGGTTGTCGCGCACGGCGTTGTTGGCGACCTCCTCGATCTCGCTCTTCGTCGCGGGCGACAGCGCCTGGTTCCAGGAGAAGTCGAGGCGCATGTAGCCGGCCTTGTTGTAGGAGCCCGACTGGTGGGCCTCCGGCCCGAGGATCTGTCGCAGGGCGGCGTGGATGAGGTGGGTCGCCGAGTGCGCCTGCGTCGCGCCCCGCCGCCACTGAAGGTCCACGAGCGTCGTCGCGGCATCCCCGACTCCGACCTCGCCGAAGGTCACCTGCACCTTGTGGCTCACGAGGCCCTTGACCGGGCGCTGAACGTCGAGCACCTCGAGCTCGAAGCCCGAACCCACGATCGTGCCGGCGTCGGCCTCCTGGCCGCCGGACTCCGGGTATAGCGCGGTCTCCGCGAGAATCACCTCGGCGATGTCCCCGGCGACCGCCTTCGTCACCGACGCACCGTCGACGATGAGTCCGAGGATCGTGCTCTCGGTGGTGAGCTGGTCGTAGCCCGTGAACACCGTCTCGCCGTGGGCGCGGAACTCGCTGTAGACCGAGAGGTCGGCGAGATGCTGCTTCTTGGACTTGGCGTCCGCCTTGGCGATCGTGCGCTGGTGGTGCATGAGCGCGTCGAACGCGTCGCGATCGACGGAGAGCCCGGCATCCTCGGCGATCTCCAGCGTGAGATCGATCGGGAAGCCGTAGGTGTCGTGGAGCAGGAACACGGTGTCGCTCGGCAGCTGCGAGGCCCCCGCCTGCTGGGTGCGTGCGACGGCGACATCGAGGATCGTCGTGCCGCTCGCGAGGGTGCGCAGGAACGTCTCCTCCTCGGCGAGGGCGAGCCGCGAGATGCGGTCGAAGTCGGTGCCGACCTCGGGGTACTGGGCCTTCATCGCATCCCGTGAGGCCGGGAACAGCTCGGCGAACGTCGGCTCCTCGACCCCGAGCAGGCGCATCGCCCGCACCGAGCGACGAAGCAGACGGCGCAGGATGTAGCCGCGACCCTCGTTGCTCGGGCTCACGCCATCGCTCATGAGCATGAGGCTCGACCGCACATGGTCGGCGATCACGCGCATCCGCACATCGTCGTCGTGGTTGGCGCCGTAGGCGCGCTTCGACAGCTCGGCCGCCGTGTCGAGCACCGGGCGCACCTGGTCGATCTCGTACATGTTCTCGACGCCCTGCTTGATGAACGCGACGCGCTCCATGCCCATTCCGGTGTCGATGTTCTTCTTGGGCAGCTCGCCGAGGATCTCGAAGTTCTTGCCCGAGCCCTCGCCGCGCAAGTACTGCATGAAGACGAGATTCCAGATCTCCACGTAGCGGTCGTCGTCGGTCGCCGGTCCCCCGTCGATCCCGTAGGCGGGGCCGCGATCGAAGAAGATCTCCGAGCAGGGACCCGCGGGGCCGGGCTGGCCGGTGGACCAGTAGTTGGTGTCCATGTCGAGCCGCTGGATGCGGTGGTCGGGCAGACCCGCCGTCTTCTTCCAGAAGTTCACGGCGTCGTCGTCGTCCTTGTAGACGGTGACCCAGAGATCCTTCTCGTCGAAGCCGAGACCGCCGGCGGACTCGCTCGAGGTCAGCAGCTCCCAGGCGAACTCGATCGCCTGCTCCTTGAAGTAGTCGCCGAACGAGAAATTGCCGTTCATCTGGAAGAACGTGCCGTGCCGCGGGGTCTTGCCGACCTCCTCGATGTCGAGGGTGCGGATGCACTTCTGCACGCTCGTCGCGCGCGGGAACGGTGCGGGCACCAAGCCCGTGAGGTAGGGCACGAAGGGCACCATCCCGGCGACCGTGAACAGGAGCGTCGGGTCATCGCTCACGAGCGAGGCCGAGGGCACCACGGTGTGACCGCGGTCCCCGAAGAAGTTCAGCCAGCGGCTCTGGATGTCTGCGGTGTACATGAAGGAATCCCGGGTCGTGAGGTGATGGCGTCCGGGTGCCCCGGTCGTCGAGCAGGTCCGCGGTCGCAGCGGGCCTGAAGGCTACTTGGCGCGCTTGGTGAGGTCGGCGATGACGTCCTCGGCCTCCGCGACCGCGGCGCGCAGCTCCGCTTCGCGGGCCTTGTAGCCGTCGACGACCGCGCTGCCGAACTCACGGGCTTTGGCGTCCACATCGTCGAAGAACGCCTTGCCTTCGGGCGTGCGGGAGACCTGGTGGGCGACAACGAAACCGATGGCGGCTCCGACGACGAGGAAGATTGCGCTCTTCATGGTGGGGCTCCTAGAGGTCGTGGTGATGCCAGCTTACTTGCTCGGGACCGCGGGATTCCGAGACCGGCGCAGACCCAGAATCGCCGCGCGGACCCCGGCAGAGAAGCCGGCGATTCGGATGAGCGGCCCGCCCACGGTGGCGGCGAACAGGGCGACGAGGGATGACACATTCGCCGTCGTCTCCTCGACGCTGCTCGTGATCGCGTCCACGCGCGCGAGCTGGCGGTTCGTCTCGGTGATCGTCGTCGTCGCCTCCTCGAGAAGCGGCGTCACGTTGTCACGCAGGTCACGGATCGCGCTCGAGGTCTCGTCGAAGACGCGACCGAGCTTGATGAGAGGCACGGCAAGCAGTCCGACCAGCACGGCGAAGATCCCCGCCGCGATGAGCCCCGCGATGTCACCACCGGACATGTCGACATCCTCCTGGAATGAGAGAAGCGGGCCGCCGAATGGCGACCCGCTCCTTACAGTAATGCTCTCCGCCGAGGCGTAGCCTCGTCGGCGCTGGCGTCGCGGCGACGCGATGCGTCGCCCATAGCTCCAGCGCGCGCTAGCGAGCCGCGTAGTACTCGACGACGAGCTGGACCTCGCACGTGACCGGAACCTCGGCACGCTTGGGGCGGCGCACGAGGCGGGCCTGCAGCTTGTCGATCTCGACCTCGAGGTAGGCGGGGGTCTTGGGCAGGACATCGACGTGACCGCCGGCGGCGGCGACCTGGAAGATCTCCATGCCTTCGCTGCGCTCCTTGACGTGCACGAGCTGGCCCGGCTTCACGCGGAACGACGGGCGGTCGACGAGCTTGCCGTCGACGAGGATGTGGCGGTGCACGATCATCTGGCGCGCCTGCGCCGTGGTGCGCGCGATGGCCGACCGCACGATGATCGCGTCGAGACGCATCTCGAGCTGCTCGACGAGGTTCTCACCGGTCAGGCCGGCGGTCTTGCGCGCCTCCTCGAACTGGATCTTGAGCTGGGCCTCGCGGATGCCGTACTGGGCGCGCAGGCGCTGCTTCTCGCGCAGACGCACGGCGTAGTCGCTGTCCTGCTTGCGCTTGGTGCGGCCGTGCTCGCCCGGGGCGTACGGACGCTTCTCGAGGTACTTGGCCGCCTTCGGCGTGAGGGCGATGCCCAGCGCGCGCGAGAGGCGGGTCTTGCTGCGGGTGCGTGACTTGGTGGACACGGGTTCCTTCTCTTGTTCTGCTGACGATGGCAACCAGGCGCTCGCGCGCACGCATGCGCGCGCACAACAACACTGGCGAAATCAGAGGGATGACCCTGCGGAACGAGGTCGGCTACAGACCAATCGCTCCTCGGCCGGTGATTTCGTTGCAGCCGCGCGCGAAAATCAGGCCTTGGGCACAGACAAGACTATCAGGAACCCCGGATGATCGCGCGCAGCTTCTCGAGCCGGGCCGCGACATCCCGCTCGTTGCCGTGCGACGTCGGGTGGTAGTACTCGGTGCCGACCAGCTCATCGGGAAGATACTGCTGGGCGACGACTCCGACGTCGGCGTCGTGCGCATAGACATAGCCGCTGCCGTGGCCCAGTCGCTTCGCTCCCGGGTAGTGGGCGTCGCGCAGCGGCGGGGGCACGCGACCGATCCGGCCGGCGCGCACGTCGGCGATCGCGGCATCCAGAGCCACGTACGCCGCGTTGGATTTCGGCGCCGTCGCGAGGTAGACGACCGCCTCGGCGAGCGGGATGCGGCCCTCGGGCATCCCGATCAACTGCACGGCATCGGCAGCCGCCATCGCGATGACGAGCGCCTGCGGATCGGCCATGCCGATGTCCTCGGCGGCGGAGATGATGACGCGCCGGGCGATGAAACGCGGATCCTCCCCCGCCTCGATCATCCGCGCCAGGTAGTGCAGCGCGGCATCCACGTCGGACCCGCGCACCGACTTGATGAAGGCGCTGATGACGTCGTAGTGCTCGTCCCCCTGACGGTCGTAGCGCAGCAGGGCACGGTCGATCGCCGCGGCGACGATCTCGTCGGTGATCACGGGCATCCCGTCGCCCGTGTTCGACGCCGAGGCGGAGAGAGCGGATGCCTCGAGGGCCGTGAGCGCGCGCCGGGCGTCCCCCGACGACAGCCGGATGATCGCGTCCCGAGCGCCGGGATCGAGGCTGACCGCACCGGCCAGCCCTCGGGGATCCTCGACGGCACGATCCACGAGCAGCCCCAGGTCGTCATCGCCCAGCGGCTCGAGAGTCAGAAGGAGGGAGCGTGAGAGCAACGGGGAGATCACCGAGAACGAGGGGTTCTCGGTGGTCGCGGCCACAAGGATGACCCAGCCGTTCTCCACGCCGGGGAGCAGGGCATCCTGCTGCGCCTTCGTGAACCGATGGATCTCGTCGAGGAAGAGCACGGTCGAGAGCCCGTACAGGTCCCGGGCCGAGAGGGCCTCCTCCATCACCTGACGCACGTCGCGCACCCCGGCGGTCACGGCGGAGAGCTCGACGAACTTGCGGCCCGAACTCAGCGCGATCGTCTTGGCGATCGTCGTCTTGCCGGTGCCGGGCGGACCCCACAGGATGATCGACACCGACCCCTGCGCGCCGGACTTGTCGGTCGCCAGACTGACCAGGGGCGAGCCCGGCGTGAGCAGATGCCGCTGGCCCGCGATCTCCTCGAGCGAGGTGGGACGCATCCGCACCGCGAGAGGCGTCGCCCCACTGCGGAGCCCCGGCTGTGCGTTCATCGTCACCATGCTAACCGCGAGCACTGTCGGCCCATTTGGCGCGGCCTCGGCGGGCATCGTAAAGTTCAGTGCGCGCCCCCTCGAGGTGAACCGCGCACCCCCACCCCCGTTCCCCAGAGGAGAAGCCCCGTGGCCGCGAGCAAGAGCACCGAGCGCGAGGCGCGAGAAGCACGCGAGCGCCTGCGGCGGTTCACCGCGCGGCAGACGGTCCACGACAATCGCATCAAGCGCCGCCGCCGCGACAACCTGCTCGCGGTCGGCGCGGTCGTCGTCATCGCTGCGCTCGCCGCGGTCACCCAGATCTTCTACTTCAACGGGGGCCCCGGAACCCCCACGCCCGCCCCCTCCGCGAGCGAGACGGCTCCGCCCGTCGGTCAGAACGTCGGCGATGTGCCCGATCCCTCGTTTGCCGGCAACCGGAGCCACACCGGAACGCTGACCCTCAACGACGTCGCCCTCGGCATCACGCTCGACGGTGCGGCCGCGCCCCAGGCGGTGTCGTCGATCCTCGCCGACTCGCTCACGGGTTACTACGTCAGCAAGACCTGCCACCGCATCCTCGCCGCCCCCGGCACCGGACTGATCCAGTGCGGATCCCTCGATGGCACCGGCGCCACCGACCCGACCTACTCGTTCGGGCCGATCGAGAACGCACCCGCTGACGGCATCTACCCGGCGGGCACGATCGCGATGGCGCGCGCGGCCGAGAACGCCTACAGCAACGGCCGGCAGTTCTTCATCGTCTTCAGCGACACCACGCTGCCGGGAGACACGGCTGGCGGGTACACCGTCGTCGGCCAGGTCACGAGCGGCCTCGATGAGCTGCAGGCCAAGATCACCAACGCCGGGATCGCCGACGGCGCGACGGACGGCCCCCCGCTCATCCCCACCACGATCACCGGATTCACGATCGAGTAACGCCCCCGCGCCTGCCCCGTCCGGTGCCATAAGCTGGGGTCGCCTGCGGGCACAGCCCCCTTTCGAACGAGCAAGGTAGAAGACGTGACTGACGAGAAAGCCCCCTGGGGTCGCGTTGACGAGACGGGAACCGTCTACGTGCGCGAAGCCGCGGGCGAACGGGTCGTCGGGCAGTACCCGGACGGCACCCCCGAGGAGGCGCTCGCCTACTTCGAGCGCAAGTTCACCGAACTCGCCGGTCAGGTGACGCTCGTCGAGCAGCGCGCCAAGCGCGGAGCCCCGGCATCCGACATCGCCAAGACGGTCGCGACGCTCGCGGCGACGATCTCGACGGCTAATGCCGTGGGAGACCTCGCCGCCCTGCAGACGCGGATCGAAGCCCTGGGCGGCACGGTGACCGAGCTCACCGAGAAGCAGTCCGAGGAGACGAAGGCTGCGGTCGCCGCTGCTCTCGTCGAGCGTGAGGCGCTCGTCGCCGAGATCGAGGTTCTGGCGGCCCAGGATCCGGCCAAGGCGCAGTGGAAGCAGGTCACCGCCTCCGTCGACGCGCTCTTCGCGCGGTGGCAGCAGCACCAGGCCGACGGCCCGAGACTTCCCAAGAACGAATCCAACGAACTCTGGAAGCGGTTCCGCGCCGCCCGCGCGACGATCGACGGCCACCGCAAGGCCTTCTTCGCCGAACTCGACAACGCGCACAAGGACGCCCGGTCGGCGAAGCAGGCCCTCGTCGAGCGCGCCGAGGCGCTTCTCGGACGGGGCCCGGACGGCATTCCGGCGTATCGCGCGCTGCTCGATGAGTGGAAGGCCGCCGGTCGGGCCGGCAAGAAGTTCGACGACGCGCTCTGGGCCAAGTTCAAGGAGGCGGGCGACGCGCTCTACGCCGCGAAGTCCGAGGTCGACGCGCAGGACAACGTGGAGTTCTCCGCCAACCTCGAGCTGAAGCTCGCCCTGCTCACCGAGGCCGAACCCCTCCTGACCGAAACCGACCGCGCGAAGGCGCTCACCGCGCTGCTCTCCATCCAGAAGCGCTGGGACGCGATCGGCAAGGTCCCGCGCGACCAGGTCAAGGTCGTCGAGGATCGCCTGCGCAAGGTCGAGGCCGCGGTTCGCAAGCTCGACGACGAGCACTGGCAGCGCAGCAACCCGGAGCGCCAGCAGCGCGAGGAGGGCTTCCTCGGGCAGCTCAACGACGCGATCGCCAAACTCGAGCGCGAGCTCGAGGCGGCCAAGGCCGGCGGCGACAAGCGCAAGATCGCCGAGGCCCAGGAGGCGCTCGAGGCCCGCAAGGCCTGGTTGGGCGCTCTCAAGTCCTGACGCTGCGGCGCTCGCCCCGTTCATCCACGGATCCGCGATCGGCGCTGTTCTGCGGTGCGCGAGAGGGCACGCTGAACGGATGCCGCTGAGCCTGCCGCCCGTGCTGACCCCCGTCGACCTCCCGCTCGCCGAGCTGGCCGCCGCCCGGCTCGACGGTCAGCTGTTCCGACTCGGGGACGGCTTCGCCCCGATCGACACCCCGGACTCCGCGGCACACCGAGCGGCCTCCTTGCGGCCGGGACTGCACGAGCGGATCATCGCGGAACAGCACACGGCCGCCTGGATCTGGGGCGCCATCGACCGGATGCCACGGCCGGCCCGGTACGCGGTCGCGATCGGCGCGCGCGTCGGCCGTGTGCTCGGCGGCGGCGTGCTGGTGCGCGAGGTGGTGATCGCGTCGGCCGACACCACGATCCTCGCGGGACTCGCCGTGACGACGCCGGTGCGCACCGCCCTGGATCTCGTGCGCAGCCCGCGATTCGGCCCACCCGAGGAGCACCTCGTGCTCGAGCTCGCCCGGCGTGGAGACTTCAGCATCGCCGATCTCCGCACGGCGATCGAGGCACGTCGCAACCTGCCGCACAAGCACGAGGCCGAGCGCCGGCTGCGCCGACTCGAGCAGCGTCAGCCGCTGTTGACCCGGTAGACGTCGTAGACCGCATCGATGCGACGAACGGCGTTGAGCACACGGTCGAGATGCGTCGTATCTCCCATCTCGAACACGAATCGGCTTAGAGCCAGGCGTTCGCTCGACGTGGAGACGGTCGCCGACAGGATGTTGACGTGGTTCTCGCTGAGCACTCGCGTGACGTCGGAGAGCAGCCCCGAACGGTCGAGGGCCTCGACCTGGATCTGCACGAGGAAGAGCGTCTTCGATGTCGGCGCCCACTCGACCTCGATCATGCGCTCCGGCTCGGACTTGAGCGAGACGACGTTGTTGCAGTCCGAGCGGTGCACGGAGACGCCTGCACCTCGCGTGACGAATCCGACGATCTCGTCGCCGGGCACCGGAGTGCAGCACTTGGCGAGCTTGACGAGGATGTCGGGCGAGCCGCGCACGAGAACGCCGGAATCGCTGTTCTTGAGAGCGCGGCTGCGGCCCTTGGGGCGGAACTCGATCTCCGAGTCCTCGGTCTCGGCCTCGGTGTGGAGGGAGGCGAGCACCTTCTCGATCACCGACTGGGTCGAGACGTGGCCCTCGCCGACGGCGGCGTACAACGCGGTCACGTCGTCGTAGCGCATCTGCGCGGCGACCTCGGCGAACGAGTCCTGGCTCATGAGCTTCTGCAGGGGAAGGTTCTGCTTGCGCATCGCTCGCGCGATGGCGTCCTTGCCCTGCTCGATCGCTTCGTCGCGCCGCTCCTTGGTGAACCACGCACGGATCTTGTTGCGGGCCCGAGTGCTCGTGACGAAGTTGAGCCAGTCCTGGCTCGGGGCGGCATCCGGATTCTTGGAGGTGAAGACCTCGACGGAGTCACCGCTGTTGAGGGTCGACTCGAGCGGGACCAGGCGCCCGTTGACCTTGGCGCCCATGGTGCGGTGGCCGACCTCGGTGTGCACGGCGTAGGCGAAGTCCACGGGCGTCGCCCCGGCCGGCAGGCCGATGACCTTGCCCTGCGGGGTGAAGACGTAGACCTCCTTGGCGCCAATCTCGAAGCGCAGACTGTCGAGGAACTCCCCCGGATCCTCCGTCTCCTCCTGCCAGTCCGTGATGTGGGCCAGCCAGGCCATGTCGGCGTCGTCGCGCAGCGGAGCCGCATCGCCCCTGCCGCCGTTGACGCGGTCCTTGTACTTCCAGTGGGCGGCCACTCCGAACTCGGCGCGCTGGTGCATCTCCTGGGTTCGGATCTGGATCTCGACCGCCTTGCCCTGCGGCCCGATCACGGTCGTGTGCAGCGACTGGTACAGGTTGAACTTGGGCGTGGCGATGTAGTCCTTGAAGCGCCCCGGGATCGGGTTCCAGCGGGCGTGGATCGATCCGAGCACGGCGTAGCAGTCGCGCACCGAGTTCACGAGGATGCGGATGCCCACGAGGTCGTAGATCTCGTCGAAATCGCGGCCGCGCACGATCATCTTCTGGTAGATCGAGTAGTACTGCTTGGGCCGCCCGGCGACGATGCCCTTGATCTTGGATGCCTTGAGGTCGTCGTTGACGGCGTCGATGACCTCCTGCACGAACTGCTCGCGCTGCGGGGTGCGCTTGGAGACGAGGCTCTCGATCTCCACGTACAGCTTGGGGTGCAGCACGGCGAACGACAGGTCCTCGAGCTCGAGCTTGATCGCCTGGATGCCGAGGCGGTGGGCGAGCGGCGCGTAGATCTCGAGGGTCTCGGTCGCCTTGCGTTTCGCGGAGGCCTCCTCGACGAAGCCCCACGTGCGCGCGTTGTGCAGTCGGTCGGCGAGCTTGATCACGAGAACGCGGATGTCTTTCGACATCGCGACGATCATCTTGCGCACGGTCTCGGCCTGCGCGCTGTCGCCGTACTTGACCCGATCGAGCTTGGTCACGCCGTCGACGAGCATCGCGATCTCTTCGCCGAAGTCCTTGCGCAGCAGATCGAGGGAGTACTCCGTGTCCTCGACCGTGTCGTGCAGCAGGGCGGCGGCGACGGTCTTCGCCCCGATCCCGAGCTCCGCGAGGATCTGCGCGACCGCCACCGGGTGCGTGATGTAGGGCTCGCCGCTCTTGCGCTTCTGACCCGAGTGCGCGCGCTCGGCCGCAGCGTAGGCGCGTTCGATGAGCCCGACGTCAGCCTTGGCGTGGTGCGTGCGCACGGTCTTGATCAGGAGATCGACCGCACCCACCGGCTGTGCGCGGGAGAAGATGCGCGGCAGCAGGGTGCGCAGGGAGGAGGCCGTGGTCGTCTCCGTCATGACCGCACCACCTCCCGTATCCCAGTCTACGGGCGCGGTTCAGGCACGACGGCTCCGCCGGCCGCCTGCCACGCGACCATGCCGCCGGCCACGTTGACGGCATCCCGGGCCTGATGCGCGAGGAACTCGGTGACGCGCTGCGACCGCATGCCGCTGTGGCAGATCACGAGGAACTCGCCTTCGGGCAGGTCGTCGACGAGCTCGTCGATGCGCGACATGGGAACGAACGCGGCCGACGGGGCGTGTCCCGCATCCCACTCGTGCTGCTCCCGAACGTCGACCAGGGGCGTGCCGGTGGCGACCAGGGCGATCGCCTCCTCCGGAGAGACCTGCCGGAACTCGACGTCGCTCACGATCAGCGCACGGCGCCGGAGGTGGCGCGCACCGCGGTCTTCTTCTTGTCGTCCTTGCGCACGATCAACTCGTTCTGACGCAGCAGCGCGTAGAGCGGGGCGGCGATGAAGATCGTCGAGTACGTGCCGACCAGGATGCCGATGAAGAGCGCGAGCGCGATGTCGCGCAGCGTCCCCGCCCCGAGCAGCACGGCCCCGATGAACAGGATCGAGGAGACCGGAAGGAGCGCGACGACGGAGGTGTTGATCGATCGCACGAGGGTCTGATTGACGGCGAGGTTGACCGACTCCCCGAACGTTCGCGAGGTGCCCTCGCTGGTGTTCTCCCGGATCTTGTCGAAGACCACGACGGTGTCGTAGAGGGAGTAGCCAAGGATCGTGAGGAAACCGATCACGGCGGCCGGGGTGACCTCGAACCCGAGGATCCCGTATACGCCAGCCGTGATCACGAGGTCGTGAAGGAGTGCCACCATGGCGGCGACCGCCATCTTCCACGTCCTGAAGTACAGCGTCATGACCGCGCCGGCAAGCACGAGGAACACGATGAGGGCCGTGAGGGCCTGACGCGTGATGTCCTGGCCCCAGGTCGCGCCGATGAACGACGACGTCACCTTGTCAATCGGGACGCCGTAGGCCGCGGCGAGGGCATCCCGGATCTCATCGGTCTCTGACGACGAGACGAGGTCGGTCTGCACGCGGATCGCGTCGCCGTTGTTGACGATCGAGACGCGGGTCGTGGCGCCGGGCACGACACTCGCGACAGCGTTGGTCGCGAGCTGCTGATCGAGGGTCGCCGGCTCGGCGATCTGGAACTCGGAGCCACCGACGAACTCGATCCCGAAGACGAACCCGCCCCGCAGGAACGGAATGGCGATCGCCGCGACCACCATGATGCTCGCGATGGTGAACCAGATGCGGCGCTTGCCGACGAAGTCGATCGAGCGCTTTCCGGTGTAGAGGTCGTTGCCGAAATCGGTGAAGCTGGCCATCAGGAATCCTTCCCCCGGAGACTGGCATCGGCCTCGGCGGCCTTGCGCTCGGCGATCGTCTGTCGTCGCGCGGCCTCACGGCTGCTCGACGCCTTCTTGACCTCAGTGACCGCGACAGGCTCGCGGAACTGGGCTCGACCCCGATACACCGCCCCGAGCGCTCGCGGATCGAGCCCCGAGAGCGGATGGCCGTTGCCGAAGAACCTCGTTCGAGCCAGCAGCTGCAGCACCGGATGCGTGAAGAGCGACACGACGAGCAAGTCGACGACGGTCGTGAGACCGAGCGTGAGCGCGAAGCCCTTGACGTTGCCCACCGCGAGAATGAAGAGGATCGATGCGGCCAAGAAGTTCACCGCGTCTGACGCGACGATGGTGCGGAACGCGCGCTTCCATCCCGCCTCGACGGCGGAATCGAGGGCCCGTCCGTCGCGGAGCTCATCACGAATGCGTTCGAAGTAGACGATGAACGAGTCGGCGGTGATGCCGATCGCGACGATGAGTCCCGCGACACCGGCGAGCGACAACCGGTAGTCAGCACGCCATGACAGCAGCAGGATCAGCAGGTAGGTGATCAATGCTGCGATCACGAGCGAGGCGATCGTCACCGAGCCGAGGGCACGGTACTGGATAAGCGAGTAGACGACGACGAGGATCAGACCGATGAGGCCGGCCAGGAGACCGCTCTGCAGCTGAGTCGTGCCGAGGGTCGCGGAGATCGTGTCGCGGCTCTGCACCTCGAATCCGATCGGAAGAGCACCGAACTTGAGCTGATCGGCGAGGGTCTGCGCGCTCTCCTGGGTGAACGAGCCGCTGATCTGCGGCCGACCGTCGGAGATGATCGCGTTCGTCGTGGGGGCCGAGATCACGCTGCCGTCGAGCACAATCGCAAAGCGGTTGCGCACGTCGGTCGTCGGGTAACCGTACAGACGGGTCGTCACGTCGGCGAACTGCTGCGTGCCGGTCTCGTCGAACGTGATGAACACACCCCATTGACCCGTGCTCGCGCCCTGGCTGTTGGAGATGAGTCCGGCCGACGCGTCGGAGATGGTTTCGCCGGCGACCTCCACGGGACCGAGGATGTACTTCTCCACCCCCGAGGTGTCGCACGTGATGAGCGGCTCGTCGGACGGCGCGACGTTGGTCTGAGCCGAGATCACACTCGCGCAATCGAAGTTGGTGAACTCATCGAACAGCGCGGAGGTCACCCAGGCGGGGTCGCTCGCGTCGGTGGGGCTCGTCGTGGGCTCCGACTCGAGCGTCGGTGTCGGGGTGCTTCCGTCGCTCGGCGCGGGCGTCGGGGAACTCGAACTGTCGGTCGAACTCGTCGCCGCAGCATCCGCGAAGATCACCGGTCGGAACTCCAGCTTCGCGGAGGACTCGATGCGGGCGATCGTCTCGTCGTCAGGAGTGCCCGGGATCGAGACGACCACGTTCTGCGCCCCCTGCGTGGTGATCTCCGCTTCGGAGACACCGCTGGCATCGATGCGCTGGCGGATGATCGCGACTGCCTGGTCGAGTTGCTCCTGCGTGACCGTCTGCCCGCTCTCGAGCTTGGGCGCGAGGATGATCTGCGTGCCGCCCTCAAGGTCGAGCGCGAGCTTGGGGGTCCAGGATCCGCCGCCCGTGAGCACACCGATCCCGTTCAGGCCGATGAGCCCGACGATGATGACCGCGAGCCACGTGAGCGAACGCCACGCCTTCTTCACGGGGGTAGATCTGGCCACCGACGAACTCAGCTTTCTCTGCGGGACTTCCGATACCCGTCGGGCATCAGGCAGTGCTGACGCAGCCGATCGAACGGCGACGCCAGCACCCTAGGTTAGTGGTTACTCCGCGGCCTTCTTGGTCGTGCGGCGCGCGGGCTTGGTGTCCGTCGGGTCGATGCGCTCTCCGTAGGCGGGCTTGCCGGTGTCGCCCTTGGCGGCGGCAGCCTTCTCGGCCGCCTCGCGCTCCTCGGCCTCGCGGTTGGCGATCGCCATGGCCTCCTCGACCGAGCGCGGCTCGCTGCCGTCGCCCTCGACGGGAGTGACCACCTTGGCGAGCGTCTGGCGGTGCACCTTCACGATGACGCCGGGGCTCGTCTCGAGCTCAGCGACGTTGCTGACCTCGTCCACCGACTTGAGGGTGCCGAAGAGGCCGAAGTTGGTCATGACCTCGACGCCGGGAACGATCTTCGCCGCGAGCTCCTCGGCCTGCTGCTTGCGCTTGCGGCTGTTGCGGAACATGAAGAAGATGAGCACCGCCGCAATGGCGAGCATGGCGATAGTCAACGGATCCATTGGTGTGGCCTTTCGTACTTGAGCCCTGACCTGCAGGGACTCGCGCGAGCAGAGTCTGGAGGCCGGTCAGTCTAGGCAGACTGCCTGAAAGGCCACCCCAGAATCATAGTTCATCGTCGAAGAGCCCCACCGCGCCCGCCGAGGCGGTCTGCGGCGTCATCCCGAAGTGCTTCCACGCCTGGCGCGTGGCGACCCGGCCCCGCGGGGTGCGCGTGAGCAGGCCGATCCGCACCAGGAAGGGCTCCACCACCGACTCGATCGTCTCCGACTCCTCGCCGACCGAAACCGCGAGCGTGTTGAGGCCGACCGGCCCGCCATCGAACCGCGTGAGCACCGTCTGCATCACCGCGCGGTCCAAGCGATCGAGACCCAGGGCATCCACGTCGTAGAGATCGAGGGCGGCATGCACGGCATCGAGCCCGGCGCCCGATCCGTGCACGAGCGCGTAATCCCGTACTCGGCGCAGCAGTCGGTTCGCGATGCGCGGCGTGCCGCGGCAGCGGCCCGCGATCTCGGCGAGGGCCCGCGGCTCGATGTCGAGTTCGAGCAATCGGGCCGCCCGCTGGAGCACCTGCTCGAGCTCGGCCTCGTCGTAGAACTCGAGGTGGGCGGTGAAGCCGAAGCGGTCCCGGAGCGGGTTCGGCAGGAGTCCGGACCGGGTCGTCGCCCCGACGAGGGTGAACGGCGCCAGATCGAGCGGGATGGATGTCGCGCCCGCGCCCTTTCCCACCATGATGTCGATGCGGAAGTCCTCCATCGCGAGGTAGAGCATCTCCTCCGCCGACCGGGCCATCCGGTGGATCTCGTCGATGAAGAGCACCTCCCCCGGCACGAGCGACGACAGCACCGCGGCGAGATCGCCCGCGTGCTGGATGGCCGGACCGCTCGACATGCGCAGCGGACGCGCGCTCTCGTGCGCGACGATCATCGCGAGGGTGGTCTTGCCGAGCCCCGGGGGGCCCGCAAGCAGGATGTGATCGGGGGTGCGGTTCTGCATCGCCGCGGCGGTGAGCAGCAGCTGCAGCTGGCCGCGCACCTTCGTCTGGCCGATGAACTCGGTCAAGGACTTGGGCCGCAGCGCACCCTCGAAGGCGAGCTCCGCCTCGGACTCCGGGGTCGGCCGCACGATGGACTCGGGCTCGGTCAAGTGGCGCTCCCGGCGAGCTGGGGTCCCAGAGCGGCGAGGGCGAGACGCAGCAGCGCCGGCACGGAGCCCCGGTCGGCGTCGGATGCCCCGGCAAGCGCCTCCTCGACGGCCTGCTGGGCGACGCGCTCCGGCCACCCGAGCCCGACGAGCGCGATCGCGACATCCTCGCCGACCGTGGATGCGCGCCCCGGCGTCGCGGTGCGCGCCGTCGCGACCGCGTGGAGCTTGCCCGCGAGCGACACGACGATGAGCTTGGCGGTCTTGGGCCCGATCCCGCTGACCTTGCGGAACGCGGCGTCATCCTCCACGGCGACCGCGTGGGCGATCTCGGCAGGAGCGAGCACGGCGAGCACTCCCATCGCGCTCTTGGGGCCGACACCGCTCACGCCGCGGAGCAGGTCGAAGACGGCGAGCTCGTCGGCATCCGTGAAGCCGTAGAGCGAGAGGTCGTCCTCCCGGACGATGAGGGCCGTGCGCACCGTCGCCTCGGAGCCGACGCGCAGGGTGAGCGCATGCTGCGGGGTCACCTGAACGGCTAGACCGACTCCCCCGACCTCGATGATCGCCGTGGTGCCGGCGGCGGCAAGGACGGTTCCCCGAACGGACGCGATCATGACGACAGCCTAGAAGCGCCCGACGTCGCGGCCGCGCGTTCTGCGCGCTGCCACGCCTGCTGGGCGGGGGTCAGGGAAGCGGATGTCGCGACCGCGACGACAGTCCCTCGCCGCCACGCGTGGCAGATCGCGAGCGCGAGGGCGTCGGCGGCATCCGCGGGGCTCGGCGCCTCGGCGAGCCCGAGCACTCGGGCGACCATGGCGCCGACCTGCTTCTTGTCGGCAGCGCCGTATCCCGTGATCGCCGCCTTGACCTCGCTCGGCGTGTGCAGGCCCACAGCGAGACCCCGCGCGGCCGCGACCTGGAGCGCGACCCCGCTCGCCTGGGCCGTGCCCATCACCGTCCGGAGGTTGTGCTGCGCGAAGACACGCTCGAGCGCGACGGCCTGCGGCGCGTGCGCATCGAGCACCTCCTCGATCCCGTGCGCGATCGCCAGCAGGCGCTGTTCCAGCGGCAGATCGACGGGGGTGCGGATCACCCCGACATGCACGAGCGTCGCCGTGCGCGTGGCCGAGACATCCACCACGCCCACGCCGCAGCGGGTGAGGCCCGGATCGATGCCGAGCACTCGAAGGGTCATGCTCCCTAGTCTTGATCCAGTTCGTCCTGAACGGCCGACGACACGGCGAAGTTCGAATATATGTTCTGCACGTCGTCGGAGTCCTCAAGGGCGTCGATGAGGCGGAACACCTTGCGCGCGGTCTCGGCGTCGACGTCCACGGAGAGGGTCGGGACGAACTCGGCCTCGGCGGAGTCGTAGTCGATCCCGGCCGCCTGGAGAGCCGTGCGGGCCTCGACGAGTTGCGACGGGTCGGTGATGACCTCGAAGCCGCCGCCCTGGTCCTTGACCTCCTCGGCGCCCGCGTCGAGCACGGCCTCGAGGATCGCGTCCTCGGTGACCCCGTCGGTCTTGGTGATCGAGATCACCCCCTTGCGGTGGAAGTTGTAGGCCACGCTGCCCGGGTCGCCCATGGTGCCGCCGTTGCGGGTCATCGCGGTGCGCACGTCGGCGGCGGCGCGGTTCTTGTTGTCGGTGAGGCACTCGATGAGCAGCGCGACCCCGTTGGGGCCGTAGCCCTCGTACATGATCGTCTGATAGTCGATCGTCTCGCCGGTGAGGCCGGCGCCGCGCTTGACGGCGCGATCGATGTTGTCGTTGGGCACCGACGTCTTCTTGGCCTTCTGGATGGCGTCGACGAGGGTCGGATTGCCCGACAGGTCGGGTCCGCCGATCTTGGCAGCGACTTCGATGTTCTTGATGAGCTTGGCGAACGACTTGGCACGGCGCTGATCGATGATCGCCTTCTTGTGCTTGGTCGTCGCCCACTTGGAATGGCCGGACATGACTCACATCCTAGCCAGCGGCGGCCGCACCACCTCGACGGTCAGGCCCGGGCGTGCGGAGCTACCGAGGCGAGAGGCACGTTGAGCCACTCGACGAGAGGCACGAAGGCGCGGAACCGCTCGGTGACTGCCTCGACGAAGTCCGCCTGAGTGGATGCCTCGGCCGGGAGCGCCGCGAGAGCCACCCATCGGCGGCGGAACGCCAGGTCGAGGGCGGGGTGATCCTCCGGGAATCCGCGGGGCGGGCGCTGCAGCTCCTGCCCGTCGGAGGTGTCCGCGACCGCGGCGGCCGCCTCGAGCGCGCGCCCAGCATCCCCGTGATGCAGCAGCAGGTGGTCACGGATGGCGGCGAGCTGCGCGGTCGTCGGGGCGTAGCTGCCGGCGCCGAGCTCGACGCCGCGCGGCGTGACGGCGAGGTAGAAGCTTGCAGCGCCGAACTTGTCGAGCCCGGCCCGCGCCCACGCGGCGGCGACGCGGGGATTGTAGGGCGTCTTGTCCTTCGAGAACCGCACGTCGCGGTGGATCCGCAACACGGCCTGCGCCGCCGGTCGCACGTACGCGGGGGCGAATTCGGCGAGGCGCTCGGAGATCGCATCGACGACATCCAGCCACGGATCCTTCACCGCGGCGGCATAGTCGGCCTTGTGCTCCTCGAACCACGCGCGCTCATTGTGACGCTCGAGGTCGGCGAGGAACGTGAGGCCCTCGGGCGGGATCAGAGCGGCCACGGCGGCTCCCTTCGTCGAGCCCATCCTGCCGTACCATCGCAGCGTGTCAGCACGCTGGTTCCGAGTGGCCTACGCCCGCAACGCCTTCCTGCGCCTGCTGGAAGAGCGGGAGCTCGCACTCGACGCGCTGACTCCCGCCGACGGCGTGCGCGCGATGGTCGCGTTCGCTGCCGTCTATCGACCTCAGCACGGCGTGCTGGACGAGCTCGAGTGCTCGTGGGGACCGACCGAGGCCGGGTTCCGGTTCGCGATCACCCGGCGGCTCCAACGGGAGGGCCAGGCCGAAGCGCCCCTCACCCTCGCCTTCGTCGTGCCCGCATCCCACTCACGACCGGGGGTGGGGCACCGCCTCATCACCTCCGTGGCGCAGGCCATCGCCACGGACGGGTACCGAGCGCTCGCCCGGGCCCGTGTTCTGGATCGCGTCCTGGGCTAGTCGCCCAGACGCACGCCGGCCGACCGCAGCTCGAGCGCCGCGAGGCCCCGCAGCACCGCATCGTCGCCGCGCCGCCACGCCGCCATCGGATTCGCGTCGACCGTGGTGAGGGCGCCGAGGTCCTGATTGGCCAGAGCCCGCAGAGCGAGCAGATCGATTCCCGCCTCGCCCGCCGCCAGCGCCGAGGCGCGGCCCGCCCGGACGGCGAACCGGAGGCGAGGGATGAGCCAGAACAGCAGGATGGTGACCACCGGCAGCACCGCGACCCCGATCCCGACGGCGAGGGCCAACGCGTGGATGGCCTCCTGCTGGCTCTGACCGGCCGCCTCGAGCGCGCTTCCGGCCTCGCTCGCGCCGTCGAAGGGAACCCGGATGCCGCCGCCGATCACCGGGACGCCGCCGAGGTTCTCCCCGACGTCCGACATCGTCTGAGCGAACCCGGCCCCCGCCTCCTCCATCTGCCGCCCGTAGTCGGTGAGCGCCTCGATGAGCCCGTAGACGGTGACGCCGAGCCAGATCCAGAATCCGATCAGGCCCAACGCGATGAGGTCGGCGATGATCTGGCGGGAGCGTCGGGGGGCGAAGTCCGAATACAGTCTCATGCGCCCATGATGCCGCACCGTCCGGCTCGCGGGACCTCAGGCGGCGTGCACCGTCGCGAGGAAGCGCTCGTGGAACCGGGTGTCGCCGGTCATCTCCGGATGGAACGAGGTGCCGAGCAGCGGTCCCTGTTCGACCGCCACGACGCGACCATCGGCGAGCGTCGCGAGCGCTGTCGCGCGCGGACCCACGGACTCGACCACGGGCGCGCGAATGAAGACGGCGTGCACGGGAGGATCCCCGAACGCGGGCACGTGCAGGTCCGTCTCGAACGAGTCGAGCTGCGAACCGAACGCGTTGCGTCGCACGACGATGTCGAAGCCGCCGAGGGTCTGCTGGCCCTCGATGGCATCCTCGAGGGTGTCAGCGAGCATGATGAGTCCCGCGCAGGTGCCGTACACGGGAAGGCCGCCCGCGATCGCGGCTCGCAACGGTTCGGCGAGTCCGAACAGCCGACTGAGCTTGTCCATGACGCTCGATTCACCGCCGGGGATGACGAGGCCGGCCACGCGCGCGAGCTCCTCCGGGCGCTTCACGGGCACGGCATCCGCACCGAGGCCGCGCAGCACCATGAGGTGCTCGCGCACATCCCCCTGAAGGGCGAGGACGCCGACGCGAGGTGCTGCGCCGCCGGAGCTACCAGCCACGCTCGGCGAGACGGTGCGGCGCGGGCAGGTCGGACACGTTGATGCCGACCATCGCCTCGCCGAGCCCGCGGGACGCCTCCGCGATCACCGACGCGTCGTCGTAGAACGTCGTGGCCTTGACGATCGCGGCGGCGCGCTGAGCCGGATTGCCCGACTTGAAGATGCCCGAGCCGACGAACACGCCATCGGCGCCGAGCTGCATCATGAGGGCCGCGTCGGCAGGCGTCGCGACACCGCCGGCGGTGAAGAGCACGACGGGGAGCTTGCCGGCCTCGGCGACCTCGCGCACGAGCTCGTAGGGCGCCTGCAGTTCCTTGGCGGCAACGTAGAGCTCGTCCTTCGACTTGCCCTTGAGCGCGTTGATCTCGCCGAGGATGGTGCGGATGTGCTTGGTCGCCTCCGAGACGTCGCCCGTGCCGGCCTCGCCCTTGGAGCGGATCATCGCGGCGCCCTCGGTGATGCGGCGCAGCGCCTCGCCCAGGTTGGTCGCGCCGCAGACGAACGGCACGGAGAAGTTCCACTTGTCGATGTGGTTGACGTAGTCGGCGGGCGACAGCACCTCGGACTCGTCGATGTAGTCCACCTTGAGGGCCTCGAGAACTTGAGCTTCGACGAAGTGGCCGATGCGGGCCTTCGCCATCACGGGGATCGACACCGCGGCGATGATGCCGTCGATGAGGTCGGGGTCGCTCATGCGCGCGACGCCGCCCTGCGAGCGGATGTCGGCGGGCACGCGCTCGAGGGCCATGACCGCGACGGCCCCGGCATCCTCGGCGATCTTGGCCTGCTCGGCGTTGACGACGTCCATGATGACGCCGCCCTTGAGCATCTCCGCGAGTCCACGCTTGACGCGGCTCGTGCCCAACTGATCTGACGTGCTGTTGTTGCTCATGTGTCCTGATTCTACGTGTGGTGCCGGTGGTGGGGTCGGGGGCGGCCACGGGCCAATGGGGGGTTGCTGGCTCCGGGACCGGAGATCAGTCGCTCGCCGGGGTGCTCGGCCACGCGGCGGCGATCTCGTCGCGCACCTCGCCGAGCAGCCGGGGCACCGCCTTCGTCCCCGCGATGATCGGGAAGAAGTTCGAGTCGAGCGCCCAGCGCGGCACGATGTGCTGGTGCAGGTGCTCCGCCACGCCGGCCCCCGCGAGGCGGCCCTGATTCATCCCGATGTTGTACCCGTGCGCCCCGGAGGTCGCGGTCAGCACCCGCATCGCCGTCTGGGTGAGGCTACCGATCTCGGCCACCTCCTCGGGCGTCGCGTCGTCATAGGCGGCAACATGCCGATAGGGACACACCAGCAGGTGGCCGCTGTTGTAGGGGTAGAGGTTGAGCAGCACGTAGGCGAGCTCGCCGCGTGCGACGATGAGGGCCTCCTCGTCGGGAAGGCTCGGCGCGAGGCAGAACGGGCAGTCGTCCGACCCCGGCTGAGTGTGACTGTTTCCCGTGATGTAGGCGATGCGGTAGGGCGTCCAGAGCCGCTGGAACGCGTCAGGGACGGCGGCGAACGCCGCGGCATCCTCGACGTCACCGAACTCGGTGCCGTCGTAGTCGCGCACCATCAGACCTGGGCCTTGTCGCGGATCGCGTCCGTGATCCGCGCGATCGCATCGGCGATCGGGATCCCGTTCTCCTGGGTCCCGTCGCGGAAGCGGAAACTCACCGAGCCGTTCGCGCTGTCCTCCTCGCCCGCGATGAGCTGGAAGGGCACCTTGTCCTTGGTGTGCGTGCGGATCTTCTTCTGCATCCGCTCGCTCGAGGCGTCGAGCTCGGCGCGAACGCCCACGTCCTTGAGCTGGCGGATGACGCTGCCGAGGTATTCCTCGTAGGCCTCCGCGACCGGGATGCCGACGACCTGCACGGGAGACAGCCACACCGGGAACGCCCCGGCGTAGTGCTCGAGCAGGATCGCGAAGAACCGCTCGATCGAGCCGAGCAGGGCCCGGTGGATCATCACGGGCTGCTGGCGGGTGCCGTCCGACGCGGTGTACTCGAGTTCGAAGAGCGCGGGCTGGTTGAAGTCGAGCTGCACCGTGGAGAGCTGCCAGGTGCGCCCGATCGCGTCGCGCGCCTGAACCGAGATCTTGGGGCCGTAGAACGCCGCTCCCCCGGGATCGTCGACGAGCTCGAGGCCGGAGTCGACGGCGACCTGCCGCAGGGTCTTGGTCGCCTCATCCCATTGCTCGTCTGTACCGACCGACTTCGCGGGATCGCGCGTCGACAGCTCGAGGTAGAAGTCGTCGAGGCCGTAGCCGCGCAGCGTCTCGAGCACGAACTCGAGCTGACGGGCGAGCTCGGGCTTGACCTGCTCGGGGGTGACGTAGATGTGTGCGTCATCCTGCGTGAGGCCGCGCACGCGGGTCAGTCCCTGGAGGGTGCCGCTCTTCTCGTAGCGGTAGACCGTGCCGAATTCGGCCAGACGCAGCGGCAGTTCGCGATAGGAGCGCCCGCGGGCCCGGTAGATCAGATTGTGCATGGGGCAGTTCATCGGCTTGAGGTAGTAGTCCTGCCCCTGCCGGGTCACGTGGCCGTCGGCGTCGCGCTCCTCATCGAGGTGCATGGGCGGGAACATCCCGTCCTTGTACCAGTGCAGGTGCTGGCTGATCTCGTAGAGGTGCCCCTTGGTGATGTGCGGGGTGTTGACAAGCTCGTACTCGTTGGCGAGCAGTCGCTCGCGCATGTAGTTCTCGATCTCGGCACGGATGATGCCGCCCTTGGGGTGGAAGACGGCGAGGCCCGAGCCGATCTCCTCGGGGAACGAGAACAGGTCGAGCTCGGCGCCGAGCTTGCGGTGGTCGCGCTTGAGCGCCTCCTCCTGCCGCTCCTGGTAGGCCCGCAGCTCGTCCTTCGTCGGCCACGCCGTGCCGTAGACGCGCTGCAGCTGCTTGTTCTTCTCGGAGCCGCGCCAGTAGGCCGCGGCGTTGCGCACGAGCGCCCAGCCGTTGCCGATCATCCGGGTGTTCGGCAGGTGCGGCCCGCGGCACAGGTCCTTCCAGTAGACCTCGCCGGTTTTGCCGTCGACGTTGTCGTAGATCGTGAGCTCGGCCCCGCCGACCTCGACGGACTCGCCGTCCTGGCCCTCCTCCGCCGCGCCGCCCTTGAGACCGATGAGCTCGAGCTTGTAGGGCTCCCCCGCGAGTTCGGCACGCGCCTCGGCCTCGCTGACGACGCGCCGCTGGAAGCGCTGACCCTGCCGGATGATGCGATCCATGGCCTTCTCGATGGCCTTGAGGTCCTCGGGCTGGAAGGGCTCGGCCACATCGAAGTCGTAGTAGAAGCCGTCGGTGACGGGCGGACCGATGCCGAGCTTCGCCTCCGGATTGATCGACTGCACCGCCTGCGCCATCACGTGCGCGGCCGAGTGACGCAGGATGTTGAGTCCGTCCGCGGAGTCGATCGTCACGGCCTCGACGGTGTCGGTCTCCCCCACGCTGGCCGCGAGGTCCTTGAGTTCGCCGTTGACGCGCATGGCGACGACGGAGCGGTCGGTGAAGAGGTCGAATCCGGTCTGGCTCACCCGTCAACTTTAGTGGTCAGGAGCGACCACTACCGGCGGCGGGATGCGTCGATGCTGGCCTGCACGGTCGCGGCGAAGTCGGCGGGCGACGCGAACAGTTCCGCCGGGAGCATCGTGTAGAGCTGAGCCTTCCGATACTTCAGCATGACGACGTCGTTCCTCAGGAACACCCCATCGAACGCGGCGTACTCGACGTCTCCGGTGCTGAACGGCGCCAGAAGCTTCATCGAGTGGTCGCCGACCCGCACCGCGTACCGAGCGCCCTCGAAGGCGAACACTCGGGCGCGCACCAGCACCGTGCGCACATTCCAGAACCGGAAGACCACGAACAGAACCGGGACCGCCGCGGCAATCGCCAGCGGCAGCCATCCCCCTCCCCCGATGAGAACTGCGAGACCGCCGAGGGTCACCACGACCCACGCGATGCCCACGACGACGACGTACGTGACGAAGGCCGGCCGGGTGAACGACTGGCGCACCAACGCCCGGGTGACCCGGCGCGCGTAGTCCGGACCCGCGATGAACTCGCGTTCGTATTCGGGTTCGATCGCGGGAACGGCCCGAGTGGTCGAGTCGTTGTCCATGATCGCCGCCTTTTCACCGAGGGATGGGTGGCGTCAGTGTAGTGAGCGAAGGTTTCTCCTCGGGGATCACCCGGGTTCGCTGGCTAGTTCTCTCCCTGAGCCCGGGTGTAGGACGGCACGCCGTCGTGCATCTCGAGCTTCTCCACGTGCATCCACCGGTACACCTTGCCGATGTTCTCCAGGAGCCCGAGAACCGACGTGGGCGTCCACGCCTTCGGGTCGGCGATGAACCGGCACCGGAAGTGATCCACGCAGTCTGTCGACCCACCGGTGCTCGGCCACACCACGGTGCCGCGGTTGGAGATCATCTTGAGGGTGTACGGCGTGCCGGGGAGGCAGCGCTTGAGCTGCTCGGCGATCCGCTCCGGGCTGTCTGTCGACTGCACGAAGACGTCGACCCCGACCGTGGCGCGGGACCCGAGTTCGGTTCGTCCGTCCTCGCGGGAGATGACAGGAAGGCGCAGGGGCTTGTGAACGCGCGAGGGCACGCTCGACACCTGCCCGATGCGTGCTTCGATCGCCTCGGTGTACGCCACCGTTCCGACCGGCTCGCCGACCTTGACATCCTGGGTGTGGATGCCGTCCTCGAGCGTGCGCAGGACCGCCTGCTCCAGAGTCTCCGCGGCCTCGAACTGCTCCAGGTGACGCAGCATCATGACCGCCGAGAAGATCATCGCGGTGGGGTTCGCGACGTCGCGCCCGGCGTACTTGGGGGCGGAACCGTGCACGGCCTCGAAGATCGCGACCTCGTTGCCGAGGTTCGCCGACGGAGCGAAACCGAGCCCCCCGACCAGGGCGCTCGTGAGGTCGCTGAGGATGTCGCCGTTCATGTTCGTCGTCACGATCACGTCGAACTGCTCGGGCGCCTTGACGAGCTGGTGGGCGCAGTTGTCGACGATGACGTGCCAGGTCTCGAGGTCGGGGTAGTTCTCGGCCGCGGCGGCGAACTCGCGCTGCAGCATCCCTTCGGTCATCTTCATGATGTTGGACTTCGTGGCCACCGCCACGTTGCCACGCCCCTGGGAGACGGCGAACTCGAGGGCCGCGCCGACGATGCGCTTGCATCCCATGCGCGAGATCAGCTTGAGGCACTGCGCGACGTCCTGCGTCTGCATGTGCTCGATTCCGGCGTAGAGGTCCTCGACGTTCTCCCGAACGACCACGAGGTCGATGCCGCGCCCCGAGTAGGGCGTCGGAACCCCGGGAAGCTCCCGCACCGGTCGGATGTTGGCATACGTCTCGAAGAGTTTGCGGAGGGTCACATTGGCGCTCTTCTCGCCGAAACCGACGGGAGTCATGAGCGGACCCTTGAGCGCGGTTCGGGTTCGGGTGACCGACGCGATCGTGTCATCGGGGACGCCGCTGAGCACCCCCGCCTGGAACATCTCGGCGCCGGCATCCGCGTGCTCCCAGGCGATGCGTCCGCCGGCCGCATCGACGAGCCGGACCGTGGCGGCGGCGACTTCAGGACCGATTCCGTCCCCCGCGATCAACGTGACAGGGACGGGGGCGGTCGAGTTCTCGGAGTTCATGCCACCAAAATACCGGACTTGAATTTCCTGTCAATGATTTCCGTTATTTTGGCTCACGGGCACGATCATGCGTGCGGCGCAGCGGGTGCTCAGCAGGTGATCTCCGGCTCACCCAAGGCGTCGGCAATTCGCTGCGCTGCGGCATTGCCCGGAGTCGCATCCGCGAACACGAAGTTGACGAGCTCGTCCAGTGAGGAGGCCTGCGCGATCGTGGCGTAGTCCGCGCCCTTGCCGACGTAGAGCTCACGAACGAGCTGCAGGTCGGCGCGGTACTCCTCGGGCCAGGCCTGCCCCATCGGCTCGAGTGCCGCCACGACGGTCGCGCTGGCGTCCCGGGCCGCGGTCGCGGACGTCACGATCGACTCGAGGGACGAGGTCTGATCGAGCCACACCTCGTTGAAGGCGACGTCCGTCACCACCGCCGGACAGAGCGTCCCCGTGAACTCCTCGAGCAGCGCTCCGGGATCCGTGGAGACCGCCGACGACTCGGTCTGCGGGCTTTCCGGACCGCTCGGGGCCGCGCATCCGGAAAGCACGATCACGACGGTGAGGGATGCCATGGCCAGGCGAAGGCGGATCGACATGGAAGGACCTCTCGGCTCTGGACGGGTGCCCATCCTCTCAGAGCTGAGGAAGCCGCGCATCCTTGCGCACAACGACTTTCGCCGGAAAAGACGAAGACCCGAGATGCATCATCTCGGGTCTTCTTCAGTGGGCGGTACTGGGATCGAACCAGCGACCTCTTCCGTGTCAGGGAAGCGCGCTACCGCTGCGCCAACCGCCCAGGTCTTGTCGTGCGTATGTCTCTCTTCGAGGTGGCGACGGGATTTGAACCCGTGTACACGGCTTTGCAGGCCGTTGCCTCGCCTCTCGGCCACGCCACCGTGCGTGAGGAACGTCAGCGAGGCTGACACTACTCACTCGAGCGGATGACGAGATTCGAACTCGCGACCCTCACCTTGGCAAGGTGATGCGCTACCACTGCGCCACATCCGCATTGCCCGCATTTCTGCGTGCTACACGACTGTAACGGATGGAGCGCGAGAGAGCCAATCGGTTACGCGCGCGTCGGATTCCTCGTACCGACCCACCGCGCAACGTATGGCAAGATGGAAACCCGCGGGCGATTGGCGCAGTTGGTAGCGCGCTTCCTTCACACGGAAGAGGTCATCGGTTCGAGTCCGGTATCGCCCACCACCCTTGCTTCTCCCGCAATTTCGCGGGCCGCCGCCTTCTCTCGCGGCCCGTAGGGTTGTTCCCATGACGGGCAAGCGACCGGGGGCGTTCCGCGAATTCGCCGTCGGGGTCGGTCTGCTGTTCCGCGGCCTACGCGTGTGGGCGACGGCCCCGAAGCTCATGGTGCTCGGGATGCTGCCCGCCCTCATCGTCGGCTCTGTCGTCGTTGCCGGGATCGTCGCCCTTGCGGCCAACGTCGAGGGTCTCGCCGAGTGGGCGACGCCCTTCGCGTCGCGCTGGGACGAGCCCTGGCGCACGGGCATCCGGGTCATCACCGGTCTTTCGCTGCTCAGCGGCGCCGTGCTGCTCGTCGTCTACACGTTCACCACCGCCACTCTGATCATCGGCGACCCGTTCTACGAACGCATCTGGCGCCACGTCGAGGGGCTGTTCGGCCCGGTGCCGGCGGAGGGCGATCGCGGGTTCTGGCGCTCCCTCGGGGCCGGGATCGTCGCCGGGCTGCGCATCCTGCTTCCGACCCTGGGGATCGGGTTCGTGGCGGTGCTGCTGGGATTCATCCCGCTCGTCGGACCCGTACTCGGTCCGACGTTCGGAGCCCTCTTCGGCGGGTGGTGTCTCGCGGGCGAGCTCACGAGCCGGGTGTTCGACGCCCGTGCCGTGGCGCGCGCCGGTCGACTCGCCGCCCTCCGAGGCAACCGAGCTGCGACGGTCGGCTTCGGCGCGGCCGTGTGGCTGACGTTCCTCATCCCGCTCGGCGCGGTGATCATGATGCCGGCCGCAGTCGCGGGCGCGACCCTGCTGGGTCGACGCGCCCTCGGCGAGGCCTCGGTCCCTCCGCCGCGGGTCAGGCTCGCGGCACGGATCGCGCCGGGCCGAACCGCGCCGTAACGCCGGGACTCACGAGCACCGAGTCCGGCGCGCGATCCACCAGATTCGGGATGCCGGCCCGCGCCACGAGCGAATCGTCGAGTTCCACGAGCTCCGCCGCCTCCAGCTCCCAGCGCTCGTGGGTGTTCGGAAGGAAGATCGTGCGCCCGAGGCGACGGGTGTAGAGGCCCCAGCGTGCGGTCAGGAAGTCGGCGAGCGGGTCATCCACCACTGGCGTGCCGAGCCCGCGCACGGTAAAGCGCGTCTCGCCCGGTGACCCGTGGCGATCGGCGGTGTACGTCGTCAATGATTCGTCGACCTCCATGCCGGTGCGCGACCAGAAGTACGGGATCGAGAACGCGACGCGGGCCGACAGCACCGCGAGCAGGCGGGATGCCTCGAGCGAGAGGAACACGACGCCCCGCCGCCCGGCGGCATCCACGCCGTAGAGGCGCACGTTGATCTCGGGGAACGACCCGAAGAAGGGCACCGGCGGACTGCCGAACATCGTCGCCCGCCCGAGGTGGAAGCCGATGAGCCCGACCCAGCTCGACCCGTCGAACTCGTCGGGACGAATGCCGGAGGGCAGCAGCGGCGCGACGTCCGCCGAGTCGACTTTCCAGTGCACGAAGCCCAGGCGCGTCCAGTGCTGACTCGCGACCTCCCGCCCCGGCAGCGGTGGGGGGTCGACGTGAATCGGCTCGATCACGCCGTTTCCGACTGACGCACTCGAACGCTCGCCGGCAGCCGCCGCAGTGCCTGCCAGAGTGCGAAGGAGACGCCGCTGGAGTAGACGGCGACGAGGAGGGTCGCCAGAGCCTGCTCGAGGAAGAACGAGATCTGACCGGTGAAGAGGAAGCCCATCCCGGTCGCGAGGAGTCCGAGCAGCACGATGCCCACCGCCCCGGCGATGAGGTGCGAGCCGACCACGAACCACTGCTGCCGACGACTGCGACCGATGCGTTCCAGGGTGAAGAAACAGGCGGCGGCTCCGGCCAGGATGCCGGCCACCCCGGCGAAGAACGGGCTGAAGAGCGGCGCACCGGCGGTGATCGAGACGAGGCCGCTGAGCAGGCCCGCCGCGACCGCGCTGAGCGAGGAGGACTGATGCCGGATGCGCTGAACGACGAGCCACCCGACGGCGCCGCCGACCGCCCCGATGAGGCCGTTGAGCACGATGCTCGGCGTCACCTCATCGATCGCGAGTTCGGCGCCGACGAGCCAGGTGATCCACCCGGCCACGAGGAGCACGACGGCGGCGATCCCCGTGCCCAGCGGCAGCACGGCGGCCCTGAGTCGGGGAGCCTTGGGCCCCGCGCTGACGAGCACTCCGAGGGCGGTGGCCCCGGTCGCGACATTGATCGCGAGCGACCCGCCGTGGTCGACCGGCTGGAGGCCGAACGGCATCTCCGGCCCGAACGTCAGGAGCGCGGTCGGCACGAAGACGAGCGCAGCCCACAGCCCGCCGAAGAGCAGGGTCGGCAGCGCTCCGGCTCCGGTCGCTCGCACCGCGACGGTCGCCGTGAAGGTCGCCAGGCCCGCAAGGCCGGTGACGGGCAGGACCAACCAGCCCAGCACCGGGGAGGCGGCGAGAGGACCCAACGCCGCCCACACGACCATTCCCACGGAAGCGCAGGCGACCGACAGCAGAGCCGATCGGGCCCAGATCGTCGAGGGGAGCATCCGTCGGTACACGACCGCGATCGACGCCGTCACGACCCCCAGCGCGACGACGGATGCGGTGATGATGGCCCACAGCTCCACGAGTCCCCCTCAGACAAAAGAGTAAGGGGTGCCGCTCGAACGGAGCGGCACCCCTCACCGGGTGTTGCGAGTTGGTCTACTTCGCGTCGGCGAGAACGTAGCCCTCTTCACCGTGGATCACGGTGTCGATGCCGGCGATCTCGTCCTCGTTCTTCACGCGGAACCCGATCGTCTTCTCGATCGCGAAGCCGATGACCCAGGCCAGCACGAAGGAGTAGATCAGCACCGAGAAGGCCGCGATCGCCTGAACCAGGAGCTGCACGGGGCTGCCGCTGTAGATCCAGCCGGCACCGGTGGCGAAGAATCCGAGGAACAGGGTTCCGACGATTCCACCGATGAGGTGGATGCCCACCACGTCGAGCGAGTCGTCGAAGCCGAGCTTGAACTTCAGATCGATCGCGAGGGCGCAGATCACACCAGCGAGAGCACCGAGGACAAGCGCCCAGCCCGGCGTGAGGAAGGCACAGGCCGGGGTGATCGCGACGAGACCGGCGACGGCACCCGACGCGGCACCGACGGAGGTCGGCTTGCCGTCCTTGATCTTCTCGACGACGAGCCAGCCCAGAAGTGCTGCCGCCGGCGCGATAAGGGTGTTGATGAACGCGATCGCCGCGAAGTTGTCGGCCGCGAGCTCGGAGCCGGCGTTGAAGCCGAACCAGCCGAACCAGAGCAGACCGGCACCGAGCAGCACGAACGGCGGGTTGTGCGGCACGTGGGCACCCTTGGCGAACCCGACGCGCTTGCCGAGAACGAGGGCCAGCGCCAGGGCCGCAGCACCGGCGTTGATGTGAACCGCAGTACCACCGGCGAAGTCGAGGGCACCGACGCCGAAGACGTTCTGGAGACCGTAGGTCAGCCAGCCGCCGTCAGCGAAGTTCGCCGCCGAGAACGACGCCGCGTTGGCGTTGTCACCGAGCGTGAAGTTGAAGACCCAGCTCGCGACGGGGAAGTAGACGATCGTCGACCAGATGCCGGCGAAGATCATCCACGAGCCGAACTTGGCGCGGTCGGCGATCGCGCCGGAGATCAGGGCGACGGTGATGATCGCGAAGGTCGCCTGGAAGGCCACGAACGCGAGGTCCGGCCACGGAAGCCCGTTGTCGGTGCCGTTGAGCGCCTGGTCGTAAGCGCCGGCGAGTCCGAGGTTGCCGAGGTTGATGCCCCAGAAGCCGTCGAGTCCGGCGAAGCCAGGGCCGCCCTCGCCGCTGAACGAGATCGCGTACCCGTAGAGAGCCCAGAGCACTCCGACCAGCCCGATGGCGCCGAAGCTCATCATCATCATGCTGATCACGCTCTTGGCCTTGACGAGTCCGCCGTAGAAGAACGCCAGACCCGGCGTCATCAGGAGAACGAGCGCCGAGGCCAGGAGGAGGAAGGCGGTGTTGCCTGAATCCATGGTGAACCTTTCTTTGTTGCTGCGAAGGAGGCACGGTCACTTCCGCGGGGGGAGAACGTCCGGTGCGTGCCCAGTGTGTCGAGCCGACGTTTCACCGGAAGTGCCGGTCGTGTTTCCGTCCTGTTACACCCACCGCGCGTGTGTAAACATCGTGTTTCGCCGGGCCCCCGATTGGCTCCGAATCCGTTCCGTAGACTTCAGGGATGACGCTGATGAGGTCCGAACGCTTCGCCGCGATGCTTCTCGTGGCCGCCGCCGCCCTCGGGCTGACCCTCGCGAACTCGCCGCTGTCGGCGGGAGCCCACGCCGTGGAGAGCTTCCACTTAGCCATTCCGCTGCTCGGTCTCGACCTCTCCGTGGGGCACTGGGTCAAGGACGGACTGCTCGCGATCTTCTTCTTCCTCGCGGCCATCGAGCTCAAGCACGAGCTGCAGCACGGTGAGTTGAACTCGCCCCGCAAGGCGCTCATTCCCGCGATCGCGGCGGTGGGCGGCGTCATCGTGCCCGCGCTCGTCTACCTGCTGATCGTGATCGGCAACCCCGATCTGGTGGCAGGCTGGCCGATCCCGACGGCGACCGACATCGCTTTCGCCCTCGGGGTGCTCGCGATCGTGGGCCGGGGACTTCCGCCGGCGTTCCGAGCACTGCTGCTGGCCCTCGCCGTGATCGACGATCTCATCGCCATCCTCATCATCGCCGTGTTCTTCACGGACGACCTGAGGCCGATTCCACTGCTCATCGCGGTGCCGGTCGTGCTGCTGTTCGGGTGGGTGAGCTACCGGGCCCGGGGCCGCCAGCGCGCGTGGGCGATCCCGGCGCTCATCGTGCTGGGCATCGCCGCGTGGGTGCTCGTCTACCACTCCGGCATCCACCCGACCATCGCGGGCGTCGCGCTCGGGCTCGTCATGGCAGGCGGCACGGGAGCGCGCGCCCGGCACGGACTTGAGCCCTGGTCGAACGTCATCGTGCTCCCACTGTTCGCAATCGTCGCGTCGCTCGTGCCGATCCCCACCGGGAGTCCCGCTCAGCTCAGCCCCGCCTTCTGGGCGGTGCTCGTCGCGCTGCCGGTGGGCAAGATCGTCGGGATCACCGCAGGAGCACTCGTTGCGGGCTGGCTGTCGGGTCGTCGGGCGCGGGCGGAGGCACTCCCGCTGCCGGACATCGTGGCGATCGCCGCCCTCGGGGGCATCGGCTTCACGGTCTCGCTCCTGATGAACGAACTCGCCTTCGAGGATCTCGGCACCGTGGCCGACCAGGTCACCCTCGCCGTGATCATCGCCTCGATCATCGCGGCGATCGTCGGCGGGGTGCTCACGGCCCTGCGGGCGCGGGCGTATCGCGCGGCGACCCCGGCCTAGTCGACGCCGTTGGTGAGGGCGATCATGCGGGACACCGCGCGGAGATACTTCTTTCGGTAGCCGCCCGCGAGCATGTCCTCGGCGAACACGCGGTCGAGCGGGATGCCGTCGGCCACGATGCGCACCTGAGCGTCGTAAAGCCGGTCCACGAAGGCCACGAGGCGAAGCGCGTCGGTCTGGTTGCTCAACTCGTGCACCCCAGTGAGCCCGATCGCGCCGAGACCCTCGACGAGGCTGACATAGAGCGACGGATGCACGGTCCCGAGGTGAGCGAGCACCGCGTCGAACGGGTCGAGCGTGAGCACCTCCGGGAACGCGAGGAGTTCGGAAGCGACATCCGGTGACACGCGGGCATGGGCTTGGGTGTCGCGGCGACGATAGTCGAGACCGTCGATGCGGATCGTCGTGAACTTGGCAGCCAGCGAGTCGATCTCACGCAGGAAGTCCTGTGCGGCGAACCGTCCCTCGCCGAGCGCGTTCGGCGGGGTGTTCGACGTGGCCGCGATCTTCGTACCCGAGGCGACGAGCTCGGAGAGCAAGCGCGACATGAGACGGGTATCGCCCGGGTCGTCGAGTTCGAATTCGTCGATGCACACGAGCGACGCGCCCTTGAGCAGCTGCACGGTCGGGGCATAGCCGAGGGCGCCGACGAGGGCGGTGTACTCGATGAAGGTGCCGAAGTACTTGCGACCCGGCGCGAGATGCCAGAGGGCGGCGAGGAGGTGCGTCTTGCCCACCCCGAACCCGCCGTCGAGGTAGACGCCGGGAAGCGCGCCCGCGGCCTTGCGGCGCGAGAACAGCCCTCCGGACCCGGCGTGCCAGCCGCCGACGAAGTTGCGGATCGCCGCGACGGCGGCCCCCTGCGACGGGTGGTCACGGTCGGGCCGGTACGAGTCGAGGGTCGCGGTGACGAACTGACGCGGCGGCACGAGGTGCGCGATGATCGCGTCGCCGCCGAGCGTGGGGATGCGGTCGACGAGGCGGGCCGGTGTCGCTGGGGAATGCACGGGTGAGGACGCTCCGTCGAGAGATATGTGTCGCTGTCTTACCGGGGCCCGGTGCGGGCGCGCGACGAGTCTCGTAGATTCGACGCAGGGAGATCCCCAGCCTACTTGCCCCACCACCCGGAGGTTCATCATGAGCGTCGCCCTCGACCCCGCCCCGAAGTTCGCCGAGTTCGCCCACCCGGAGCGCCTCGTCTCCGGCGACTGGCTCGAGGCCCACCTGGGCGAGCCCGGTCTTGTGGTCGTCGAGTCCGACGAGGACGTGCTGCTCTACGAGGTCGGCCACATCCCCGGCGCCGTCAAGATCGACTGGCACACCGACCTCAACGACCCCGTCGAACGCGACTACATCGACGGCGCCGCGTTCGCCGCTCTGCTGGGCTCGAAGGGCATCTCCCGCGACACGACCGTCGTGATCTACGGCGACAAGAACAACTGGTGGGCCGCCTACGCGCTCTGGGTGTTCACTCTCTTCGGTCACGAGGATGTTCGACTGCTCGACGGCGGCCGGGCCAAGTGGGAGGCGGAGGGTCGCGCCTACACGACCGACCAGCCCGCCCTGACGCCCGTGGACTACCCCGTGGTCGAGCGCGACGACTCGAGCATCCGGGCCTTCAAGGAGGACGTTCTCGCCCACTTCGGCAACCCGCTCATCGACGTGCGCTCGCCCGAGGAGTACAGCGGAGAACGCACCCACATGCCCGCCTATCCCGACGAGGGCGCACTGCGCGGCGGCCATATCCCGAGCGCCCAGAGCGTGCCGTGGGCGAAGGCGGTCGCGGAGGACGGGTCGTTCAAGTCGCTCGCCGAGCTCAACGCGATCTACCGAGACGGCGCGGGCCTCAAGGACGGCGATTCGGTGATCGCGTACTGCCGCATCGGGGAGCGGTCGAGCCACACCTGGTTCGCGCTCACCTACCTCCTCGGGTTCGAGGGCGTGCGCAACTACGACGGGTCCTGGACCGAGTGGGGCTCCGCCGTGCGGGTGCCGATCGTCAAGGGCGCCGAGCCGGGGGCCGTTCCCGCTCGGTAGGATCGAGCGGTGACCGAGGACCTCCCGCCGCAGCTCGCGCAGATCCGCGAGGACTTCCTCGAGCTCGAGGTGCGGGACCGCCTGCAGCTGCTCCTGGAGTTCTCTCTCGAGTTGCCCGAGCTGCCCGCTCGGTACGCGGAGCACCCCGACCTTCTTGAGCGGGTCGAGGAGTGCCAGTCCCCCGTCTTCATTTTCGTCGAGGTGGATGACGCGCACCTCGTGCACCTCTACGCCACCGCTCCCCGCGAGGCGCCGACCACCCGCGGTTTCGCGTCGATCCTCGCGGTCGGCCTCGCGGGACTCACGACGGACCAGGTGCTCGCGGTGCCCGACGACTACCCCAACACGATCGGCCTCACCGAAGCGGTGAGCCCGCTGCGCATCCGCGGCATGACGGCGCTTCTCGCGCGCACGAAGCGCCAGATCCGGGAAAAGCTCGCGGCGTGATCGTCACCCGCGTCACGCCTGACGTCCCAGCGTCGCTCGATCTCGAGGAACCGGGGTCCCGCGACCAGCTGCTCGAGTGGTACCGCCCCCCTCGTGCGGACTGGCTGCGGATCAATCTCGTCGTCAGTGTCAATGGCAGTGCGGCGGGCTCGGACGGCACCTCCGAGAGCCTGACGAGCGCGGCGGACCGCCGGATCCTCGGCGTCATCCGCGAACTCTCCGATGCCGTGCTGGTCGGGGCCGGCTCGGTGCGGGCGGAAGGCTACCAGCCGCCCAAGCGAACCCGGTTGGCAGTGCTGACCCGAACCGGCGATCTGGAGGGCCATCGCCTCGAGGGCGCCGAACCCGGACGACTGCTGGTTCTCGGCCCTGCCGAGGCTCTCGCGCGAGCGAGCGCCGCACTTCCGCATGCGGTGCTCATCGAGGTCTCCTCGGGGTCGGCGGCGGACGCGATCGTCGCGTTGCGGGATTCGGGATACCGCTCGCTCGTGTGCGAGGGCGGACCCGGACTCGCCGGGCAGCTCGTCGCATCGGGCCTCGTCGACGAGCTCTGCCTCACCACGAGCCCGCGCCTCACCACCGGACGACTGGCACCGTTCATCGGCGAACTCCCCGAGCTTCCGCTCGAACTCTCTCAGCTCATCGTCGGCGACGACGGGTGCCTGTTCGCCCGCTGGGTCATCCGAGCCGACTGAGCCAGCTCTCGATCGCCACGGTCCACCGGCGCTCGTCGTAGTTCCAGAGCTTGGTGTGGCGAGCGGTGACGAAGCGCTCGTAGGTCACGATGTCGGGGCGGAGGGCCCCGAGAGCCTCGCTCGCGGTCGCCGGAACGAAGCCGTCATCCACGCTGTGAAGCAGGAGGATCGGCACGTGCAGCTCCTGGGCGCGCGCGACGAGATCCAGTCGCGCGAGGTCCACCGGCGTCGCCAGCCCGGTGATGGCCCCGGCCCAGCGCTGGGAGAGCGCGGCGAGCACGGCGTTGCGCAGCAGCGCGGGAACCCGGTTGGCCACGCCCTGGTAGTGCAATGCCGTCACCCAGTCGACGACGGGCGACTCGAGCACCACTCCGCGCACCAGTGGGCCGAGCTCGGATCGGGTCAGCGCCTGCAGCACCGTTGCGCCGCCCATCGACCAGCCCATGAGCACGAGCTCCCGGGCGCCGTGGTCGACGGCGTACCGCATCGCGGCCTCGACATCGCGCCACTCGGTGTCGCCGAGCGCGTAGCGACCGTCGGGGCTCGCCGGCGCGTCCCCGTCGTTGCGATACGAGATGAGCAGCGAGGTGAATCCCGCATCCCGGAACACCGGGATGGCCCGCAGCGCCTCCTCCCGGCGCACCGCGCGACCGTGCACCTGGATGACCCAGCGATCGGTCGGCTCGGGGGCCGCCACCAGCCACGCCGGAGCGGGCCCGAGCTCCGTCTCCACGGTCACGTCGCTCGACTCGACTCCGAGGTCCTCGGGATGCAGATAGAACCAGCCGCTGAGTCGCCCGCGGCGCGTGCTCGCGAGCTCACCGAAGTCGACGCCGAGCAGCGTGCGCGTCACCGTCTCGGTGTCGTAGGTCAGGATCTCTCCCACCCGGGCGTGGCCGGCATCCTGATCGAACCAGAGGCTGTAGCGCCCGGGCGTCAGGGAGTCGAGCGTGGCGGAGAGGGTGATCGTCGAGTCACCGATCGCGAGGATGCGCACATCCTCGGGGCGACGGCGCGGCGGGGTCACGATCGTGCGGGCGAACCCGACGACGATCGCGGCCGACGAGAGGGCGGCGATCGCGCCGAGGGCGGCAACGGTGAGGCCGGCCGCTGCGGCGATCGTTCGCGCCCGTGCCGTCGTCCCCATGTGCCCCTCCCTTGTCCGCGCAAACCGGAGCGGCGTGCCTCAGTGGCGCAAGCCGAATCCAAGCCTAATCTTCACTCGTGCCCGACACACGTTCCCTGATCCCGCCCGCGGCCTTCAGTTCCGCGGTGGAGTCCCTTCGTGCCGCGCGCATACGGTCGGAGCTCGTCGTGACCGAGATCCCCGCGCCGGGCACGCTGGCCCCGAACTCCTTCGCCATGGCCGCGGATGTCACGCCCGCGCGACACGGCTCCGACTCCGAGCTCGGCACCGGGCGGTTCGTGCTGCTTCACGACCCGGCCGCGCCAGAGGCCTGGGGCGGCACCTTCCGCGTGATCTGCTTCGCGCAGGCGCCGCTGGAGACCGAGATGGGGGTCGACCCGTTCTTGGCGGATGTCGCATGGTCCTGGCTCGTCGACGCGCTCGACGCGCGCGGAGCCCGGTACACCGGCGCGTCGGGCACGGCCACGCGCATCCTCTCGACCGGTTTCGGCGAACTGGAGTCTCAGGGTGACGGAGCCCAGATCGAACTCCGGGCCTCCTGGACACCGGCTGATCACGACGTCGCCGCACATGTGGAAGGCTGGGGCGAACTGTTGTGCATGCTCGCCGGACTTCCCCCGGCGATCGAGGGAGTGAGCCTGTTGTCAGCGCGCCGAGCCGGACGTGAGTAGCACCGACGGCACGACCCCCGTCGAATCCGACGCGCCTCAGCAAGCCGCGCACGTCGAGGTCGATGTCATCGCCGATCGCGAGGCGTATCTGGAGGCGGTGAAGGCGATCGCCGCCGGTCACGGCCCGCTCGCCATCGACGCCGAACGCGCGTCGGGATACCGGTACTCGCAGCGCGCGTACCTCATCCAGGTCTTCCGCCGTGGCGCGGGCACGTTCCTGTTCGACCCGCCCGCGATCGGCTCCTTCTCGGAACTCAACGACGTGATCGCCGACGAGGAGTGGATCCTCCACGCCGCCAGTCAGGATCTGACCTGCTTGCGCGAGGTGGGGCTCGATCCGACCCGGCTGTTCGACACCGAGCTGGCTGCCCGTCTGGCGGGCCTGCCCCGCGTGGGGCTGGGCGCTGTCGTCGAGGAGCTGCTCGGCATCCATCTGGCCAAGGAGCACTCCGCGGCGGACTGGTCGACTCGCCCGCTCCCCCAGTCCTGGCTGGTCTATGCGGCGCTCGACGTCGAACTGCTCGTCGACTTGCGCGAGAAGCTCGGCGAGCTCCTCGAGCGCGACCGCAAGACGGAGATCGCCGACCAGGAGTTCACCTCCGTGCTCGGGCGCGACTTCGTGGTCGTGCGCACCGACCCGTGGCGCCGCCTCGGCGGTGTGCACGCGGTGCGGGGGGCGCGCAACCTCGCGGTCGCACGCGAACTGTGGCAGGCCCGGGATTCCTACGCTCGGGAGATCGACACCGCTCCCGGTCGGCTGGTCCCTGACTCCGCCCTGGTCGCGGCCGCGCGCACGCTGCCCGAGACCAAACGCGACCTCGCCGCCCTCAAGGAATTCACGGGTCGCGCCAGCCGAACGCAGATCGATCGCTGGTGGAATGCGATTCAGGCCGGACTCACGACGACGGACCTTCCCGCGGTGCGGGTGCCGGGCGACTCGATGCCGCCGCCTCGGGTCTGGGCCGACAAGAACCCCGTCGCCGATCGGCGCCTCAAGCTCGCCCGCGCGGCGGTGACCGAGGTCTCGGAACTTCTCTCGATCCCCGTGGAGAACGTGCTCACCCCCGATCTGCTGCGCCGTGTCGCGTGGTTGCCGCCCGAGGAACTCACCCCGACGGCGATCGGGGAGGCCCTCGAGGGTCTCGGTGCGCGCCAGTGGCAGATTGGGGCAACATCACAGGCGATCGCGGATGCCTTTGTCGAAGCCAACCAAACCCCCGAAGAGGCCCCCGAGGCCGATTCGTAGGAAGAGACAAAGGATTCTCGGGCCCCGGATGCCCCACCTAGGATCAACGAGGACCTAGGAAGGTGGAGGCATCGTGGCCGAAAGAGCTGACGTCGTATTCGTGGACGGGGTGCGAACCCCGTTCGGTCGTGCCGGTGAGAAGGGGATGTTCTGGAACACCCGGGCCGACGACCTGGTCGTCAAGGCCATGATCGGGCTGCTCGAACGCAACCCGTCGATCCCCACCGATCGCTTCGATGACGTGGCGATCGCCGCCACCACTCAGACCGGCGACCAGGGTCTGACCCTCGGCCGCACCGCGGCGCTGCTCGCGGGACTCCCCCGCACCGTGCCCGGCTACGCGATCGACCGGATGTGCGCCGGGGCCATGACCTCGGTCACGACGATCGCCGGCGCGATCGGATTCGGCGCGTACGACATCGGCATCGCCGGCGGTGTCGAGCACATGGGCCGCCACCCGATGGGATTCGGGGCAGACCCCAACCCGCGCTTCCTCTCGGAGAAGCTCGTGAGCGCGGATGCTCTCAACATGGGCAACACCGCCGAGCGCATCCACGACCGGTTCCCCCAGCTCACGAAGGAGCGGGCCGACCGGTTCGCCTTGGCGAGCCAGCAGAAGGCCGCTGCCGCCTACGACAACGGCAAGATCCAGCCCGACCTCATCCCGGTCGCCATCCGCAGCGAGGCCGGCTGGGGGCTCGCGACTAGGGACGAGGCGCTGCGGCCCGAGACCACCCTCGAGGGGCTCGCCGGCCTCAAGACGCCGTTCCGTCCGCACGGTCGCGTGACCGCCGGCAACGCCTCCGGCCTCAACGACGGGGCCACCGCGAGCATCATCGCGAGCGCCGCGGCGGCGAAGGAGTTCGGTCTCGCGCCCAAGATGCGCATGGTGAGCTTCGCCTTCGCCGGCGTCGAGCCCGAGATCATGGGCATCGGACCGGTCCCCTCCACCGAGAAGGCCCTGCGCAAGGCGGGCCTGACGATCGACGACATCGGCCTGTTCGAGCTCAACGAGGCCTTCGCCGTGCAGGTGCTCTCGCTGCTCGACCACTTCGGCATCGCCGACGACGACCCGCGCGTCAACCAGTGGGGCGGCGCGATCGCAATGGGCCACCCGCTCGCCTCCTCGGGCGTGCGCCTGATGATCCAGCTCGCCGCGCAGTTCGCCGAGCGTCCCGACGTGCGCTACGGCCTCACCGCGATGTGCATCGGCCTCGGCCAGGGTGGCTCGGTCATCTGGGAGAACCCGCACTACGACGGAAAGAAGAAGTGACGATGGAGCAGTTCGCCAAGCTCGCCGCCCTCGATCCCGATGAGGTGATCACCCACGCCTTCGTGCGCGACATCCCGCTCTCCGGTGGGCGCACGCTGGCCCTGATCACGCTCGACAACGGCAAGGACCACACCCGGCCCAACACGCTCGGCCCGAATACGCTGCTGCGCTTCGGCGCAGTGCTCGATGAGCAGAAGGCGCGCGCGGCGAAGAAGGAGATCCACGGGGTCGCCGTCACGGGCAAGCCGTTCATCTTCGCGGCCGGCGCGGACCTCTCCAAGGTGGGCGATATCCCCGACTACGAGACCGGCCTGCAGATGGCTCAGCTCGGCCACCTCGTGCTCGGCAAGCTCAGCGACCTCGGCGTTCCGTCGTTCGTGTTCACCAACGGACTCGCCCTCGGCGGCGGCGTGGAGGTCGGCCTCAACGCCGACTACCGCACGATCGACTCCTCGGTGCCGGCGTTCGCGCTGCCCGAGGTGTTCCTCGGCATCATCCCGGGCTGGGGTGGCGCATGGCTTCTGCCCAACCTCATCGGCATCGAGAACGCCCTCGAGGTGGTCATCTCCAACCCCCTCAAGAACAATCGGATGCTGACCGGCCAGCAGGCGTTCGACCTCGGGATCGCCGACGCGATCTTCCCGCCCGCGACCTTCCTCGAGAACTCGATCCAGTGGGCCGACGGCGTCATCGCCGGCACCATCAAGGTCAAGCGCACGAACGCGCCCGGCAAAGTCGAGCGCGCGGTCAAGTGGGACATCGCGATCGGCATCGCCGAGAAGACGCTCGCCAGCCGCATCGGTCGGGTCGCGAAGTCTCCCTACGCCGCGCTCGAGCTGCTCAAGGCGGCCAAGAACACCGACAAGAAGACCGGGTTCGCGGCCGAGGACAAGGCGCTCGCCGACCTCGTCGCCGGGGACCAGTTCCGGGCATCCATCTACGCCTTCAATCTCGTGCAGAAGCGCGCCAAGCGCCCTGCCGGTGCTCCGGACAAGGCGCTCGCGCGTCCGGTCACCCAGGTGGGCGTGATCGGAGCCGGCCTCATGGCCCGCCAGTTCGCGCTGCTCTTCGTTCGTCGCCTGCAGGTGCCGGTGATCATCACCGACCTCGATCAGGGGCGTGTGGATGAGGGGGTCGCCTGGATCCACGCCGAGATTGCCGAGCTGAAGACCAAGGGTCGCATCTCGTCGGATGAGGCCAACCGTCTCACCGCGCTCGTGCGGGGGACGACGAACAAGGCCGACTTCGCCGCGTGCGACTGGGTGATCGAGGCGATCTTCGAAGAGCTCGCGGCCAAGCAGGAGGTGTTCGCCGAGGTCGAGAAGTACATCACCCCCGAGGCGATCCTCGCGACGAACACGTCGTCGCTCTCGGTGGAGCAGATCGGCGCGAAGCTGACAAACCCCGAGCGGGTCGTCGGCTTCCACTTCTTCAATCCCGTGGCCGTGATGCCGCTCATCGAGGTCGTGCGCACGCCGCACACCACCGATGAGGCACTCGCCACGGCGATGGCCACGGCGGCCGCGTTGCGCAAGAACGCCGTGATCACGACCGACACTCCCGGGTTCGTCGTCAACCGCATCCTCGCCAAGGTGCTCGGCGAGGCCATGCACGCGGTCGACACCGGCACGCCGTTCGAGGTCGTCGAGGAGTCCACGCGGCCGTTCGGTCTGCCGATGACGCCCTTTGAGCTGCTCGAGCTCGTGGGCCTCAAGGTCGGCGCGCACGTGCTCGACACCCACCACGCGGCGTTCCCCGACCGCTTCTTCGAGAGCGCCAATCTGCACAAGCTCGCCGAGCTCGGTCACATCTTCGAGCGTGACGCCAAGGGCAAGATCAAGGGCGTCGACAAGAAGGCGCTCGAGATCGTCAAGGGCGGCACGACCCCGATGACGGCGGCCGAGCTGCAGGTGCGCATCGAGGACGGCCTCGCCGACGAGATCCACCGGATGCTCGAGGACGGCGTCGTCGCGGCGGCCGAGGACATCGACCTGTGCCTCATCCTCGGCGCGGGCTACCCGTTCCAGATGGGCGGCGCGACTCCGTACCTCGACCGCGTCGGCGCGTCCGAGCGCACCTTCGGCGACACGTTCCACCACCCGCCGATCCGCGGGGTGAAGTAGAACCCCAGCGCGAGTCGACGCCCGCCGAGCCTCAGGGCCGGCGGGCGTTCGCCTTTGCCGCGGCGGACGCGATTGCGGAGAGCAGCGGAGGGATGTCCATGCGGTCGGTCACGGCCTCGATGAAGGTGAGGCCGCCCGGAGCCGCGGCCCCGAGGGCCGCCTCGAGCGCCGCGCGCGTCTCGACACGAGTCGAGGTCACGCGCTCAGGAGACGCCCCCAGCGCGGCCGGCAGAGCCGCCCAGTTCCAGCGGGCGATGTCGTTGTAGCGACGCTCCGGCCCGTGGATGGCCCGCTCGACGGTGTACCCGTCGTTGTTGACCACCACGACGATCATCGGGGTCCCGAGCCGGATGATCGTGCCGAGCTCCTGGATCGTGAGCTGCGCGGCGCCATCGCCGATGAGCAGGATCGTGCGCTTGTCGGGCGCCGCAAGGGCACCGCCGAGCGCCGCGGGGAGCGTGTAGCCGATGGATGCCCACAACGGCTGCCCGAGGAACGCCGCGTCCCGCGGCAGGTCCTGTGCGCCCATCCCGTAGAACGAGGTGCCCTGGTCGGCGAAGACGAGGTCCCCGGCCGTGAGGTGGGCGGTGAGGGCCGCCCAGAGCTGCTGCTGCGTGAGCGGGCCGGTCGGATCGGCGGTCGCGGCATCCAGCACCGGCGGCACCAGCCCGGAGGGAACGCGGTCGGCCGTCCTGAGGATCTTGCCGAGCACGCTGAGCGCGTCGCGCATCTCGACGCCGGCGAAAGTATGCTCCCCCGCGCTCGCCACGTGCGGCAATAGATCGATGCGCGCGGCGGGCAGTTGCTGGGTGAAGAAGCCGCTCGTGAGGTCGGTGAAGTGCACGCCTACGGTGATCACGGACGGAGCCGACTCGACGCGCTCGCGCACCGCGTCATCCCCCGCCGCGGCGATGTAGGTGCCGAGGTGGTTCGGGTGGCTCTCGTCGATGACCCGGCGGCCCCACAGCAGCGAGGCGAACGGCAGGTCGGTCTCGGCGAGGAACCGGCGCAGCGGCTCCTGAGCGCCGCACCGGTCGACGAGGATGTCCGCGACGACGACGGGGCGTCCGCCGCTGCCCAGGAGGGCGGCCGCGGCATCGCGGAACGCCGTGAGAGACGCGGCATCCGAGAGCGCCGGGCCGACGGCCAGCGCGGCCGTGGGCGGCTCGGCGGGGGCGGCCGAGACATCCGTCGGAAGGCAGAGGTGGCCGGGCTGGCCGGCGCGCACGATCGCGGTGAGCACGCGATCGATCTCGGCCGTCGCGGTCGCCGCGGTCGGCATCGCGTGGGCGACGGTCACCTCGGCGGCCATCCGGAGGGTGTGCTCGAAGTCGCCGTCGCCGAGGGTGTGGTGGGTCGCGCGCCCCGCGCCCTGCACGAGCGTCGACGGCGCCCCCACCAGGTGCAGCACCGGCACGTATTCGGCGTAGGCCCCCGCGATCGCGTTGATCGCGCTCAGCTCCCCCACTCCGAAGGTGGTGCAGACGACGCCGAGGCCGCGCAAGCGGGCGTAGCCGTCGGCGGCGTAGCCGGCACCCAACTCGTTGGCCATGCCGACCCAGTCGATTCGGTCATCATCCTCGATGTGATCGAGCAGCCCCAACGTGAAGTCCCCGGGCACGCCGAAGATGCGGTCGACCCCGAGCTCGGCGAGACGGTCGAGGAGGTAGTCCCCGACGGTGTAGCCGACCGTCACGTGCGAGGGACTTCGGCCGACGCGGACTGCTCGGTGCTCGTCGACTCCACGGGCAGCGGCCGCGCGATCGGGATCTTGCTGCCCAGCACCTGGGCCACGACGTCGCGCGCGATCGCCTGAGGCGTGAGGCCGACCTTTTCGAGCAGGTAGTCGCGGCTGCCGTGCTCGAGGAACTCGTCAGGCAGACCGAGCTCGTTGACCGCGGTGTCGACGCCCGCGGCGCGCATGTCCTGGCGGATGCGCGTGCCGATGCCGCCGACACGAACGCCGTCCTCGATCGTGATGACGAGTCGATGTTCGGCGGCGAAGGTGATGACGCTCTCCGGCACCGGAACGACCCAGCGCGGGTCGATCACAGTCGCGCCGATGCCCTGGGCGGCGAGCCGCTCGGCGACCTGGAGTCCGATCTTGGCCATCGGGCCGACGGTGACGATGAGCACGTCCTTGTGGGGCGCCTCGCGCAGCACGTCGACACCGTCGGGCGTGCGTCGCACGGCGTCGAACTCGGTTCCGACGCTGCCCTTGCTGAAGCGCACGACCGTGGGGGCGTCCTCGACGACCACGGCCTCGCCGAGCTCCTCGCGCAAGCGGGTCGCGTCCCGCGGCGCCGCGATGCGGATGTTCGGCACGACCTGGAGGATCGCGAGATCCCACATCCCGTGGTGGCTCGCTCCATCCGGACCGGTGACGCCGGCGCGGTCGAGCACGAACGTGACCCCGGCGTGGTGAAGCGCGACATCCATGAGCACCTGGTCGAAGGCGCGATTGACGAACGTGGCATAGAGGGCGACGACGGGATGCAACCCGCCGAACGCGAGGCCGGCCGCGCTCGTCACCGCGTGCTGCTCGGCGATGCCGACGTCGAGCACTCGGTCGGGGTACTTCTCGGCGAACTTGTGGAGGCCCGTCGGGCGCAGCATCGCGGCGGTGATCCCGACCAGGCGCGGGTTGCCGTCGGCGAGGTGCACCATCTCCTCGGAGAACACGCTCGTCCACGAGGGCTTGGAGGCGACCTCGATCGGCTCGCCGGTCTCCGGGTCGATCTGCCCGACGGCGTGGAACTGGTCGGCCGTGTCGAGCAGGGCGGGCTGGTACCCGCGCCCCTTCTCGGTGATCGCGTGCACGATCACGGGCGCGCCATAGCTCTTGGCCTGCCGAAGAACCTCGATGAGAGCCGGGAGGTCATGGCCGTGCACCGGACCGAGGTACTTGATGTCGAGGTTGGAGTAGAGCGCCTCGTTGTTGCTGAAGCGGGACAGGAAGCCGTGAAGGCCACCCCGCAGGCCACGATAGAGCGCACGGCCCGGTGAGCCGAACTTGTCGGCGATCTTGCGGCTCGTCGAGTAGAGGTTGCGGTACGAGCGCCGCGTGCGCACGTCGTTGAGGAAGTGCGCCATGCCGCCGATCGTGGGCGCATAGGAGCGCCCGTTGTCGTTGACGATGATCACGAGATTGCGGGAGTTGTCGTCGGAGATGTTGTTGAGCGCCTCCCACGTCATGCCGCCCGTGAGCGCGCCGTCCCCGACGACCGCGACGACGTGCCGGTCGGTCTGGCCGGTCATCGTGAAGGCGCGCGAGATGCCGTCGGCCCACGAGAGCGAGCTCGAGGCGTGGGAGCTCTCCACGATGTCGTGCGGCGATTCGGAACGCTGCGGGTAGCCGGCCAGGCCCCCCTCGGAGCGGAGCTTGCTGAAGTCCTGGCGACCGGTGAGCAGCTTGTGCACGTAGCTCTGGTGCCCGGTGTCGAAGACGACCGAGTCCTTCGGGGAGTCGAAGACCGCGTGGATGGCGATGGTGAGTTCGACGACGCCGAGGTTGGGGCCGAGATGGCCGCCGGTCTTCGAGACCTCGCGCACGAGGAACTCGCGGATCTCCGCAGCCAGCTCGACGAGCTGTTTCGGGTTCAGCGCATCGAGGTCACGGGGTCCATGGATCGACTCGAGCAAACTCATCTTCTCAGCGTAATCCTCTTGGAACACCCGGGGAACGCCCCGCGCGGGCGGAGCATTCCTCGGGTGGAAACCATGGCTAGACGAGGCTCCGCAGCACGTACTGCAGGATGCCGCCGTTGCGGTAGTAGTCCGCCTCGCCCGGGGTGTCGATGCGCAGAACCGCGTCGAATTCGATCGTGGCCTTGCCCGGCGCGGACTGCTCGCTCGGGGCCGCGACCACGTGGAGCGTCTTCGGGGTGCGACCCTCGTTGAGCTCCTCGACGCCTGTGATCGACACGATCTCGGTGCCATCGAGGCCCAAGTCGTCCGCGGTCTTGCCGGCCGGGAACTGCAGCGGAAGCACGCCCATGCCGATGAGGTTGGAGCGGTGGATGCGCTCGAAGCTCTCCGAGATGACCGCCTTGACCCCGAGCAGGCTCGTTCCCTTCGCGGCCCAGTCGCGGCTCGAGCCCGAGCCGTACTCCTTGCCACCGAAGATCACGAGCGGGATGCCGGCGGCGGCGTAGTTCTGCGCGGCGTCGTAGATGAACGCCTGCGGGCCATCCGCCTGGGTGAAGTCGCGGGTGTAGCCACCCTCGACGTCGGTCAGCAGCTGGTTGCGCAGGCGGATGTTGGCGAACGTGCCGCGGATCATCACCTCGTGGTTGCCACGACGCGAGCCGTAGGAGTTGTAGTCCTTGCGGTCGATGCCGTGGGCGTCCAGGTATTTGCCCGCCGGGCTGTCGGCCTTGATCGATCCGGCCGGGCTGATGTGGTCGGTCGTGACCGAATCGCCGAGCTTGGCGAGCACGCGGGCGCCGGTGATCGAGGAGACCGGAGTCGTCTCGATCGTCATGCCGTCGAAGTACGGGGGCTTGCGCACGTAGGTCGAGTTCTCGTCCCACTCGAAGGTCGAGCCGGTCGGGGTCGGAAGATTGCGCCAGCGCTCGTCGCCGTCGAAGACCCCCGCGTACTCGTGGGTGAACATCTCGGTGTCGATGCTCGAGTCGATCGTGGACTGCACCTCGGCGGCATCCGGCCAGATGTCCTTGAGGAACACATCGTTGCCGTCGGAGTCCTGACCCAGCGCGTCGACCTCGAAGTCGAAGTTCATCGACCCGGCGAGGGCGTAGGCGATCACGAGCGGCGGGCTCGCGAGGTAGTTCATCTTGACGTCAGGGTTGATGCGTCCCTCGAAGTTGCGGTTGCCCGAGAGCACCGCGGTCACGGCGAGGTCGTTGTGGTTGACCGCCGCTGAGATCTCATCGCCCAGGGGGCCCGAGTTGCCGATGCAGGTCGTGCAGCCGTAGCCGACCGTGTAGAAGCCCAGGTCTTCGAGGTAGCTCGTCAGTCCGGCCTTCTCGTAGTAGTCGGTCACAACCTTCGACCCGGGGGCGAGGGTGGTCTTGACCCACGGCTTGGCCTTGAGGCCCTTCTTCGACGCGTTACGGGCGAGCAGGCCGGCCGCGAGCATCACCGACGGGTTCGAGGTGTTGGTGCACGAGGTGATCGCCGCGATCGCGACGGCACCGTGGTCGAGCGTGAACTCGGCGCCCTCCTTGGTGACGACCTCGGTGGGCTGAGACGCCTGAGACGTGTAGGTGCCGAGGTCGGACTCGAACTGCGCCTTGGCGCGGCTGAGCTCCACGCGATCCTGCGGCCGCTTCGGGCCCGCGATCGACGGGACGACCGTGGCGAGGTCGAGCTCGAGGTACTCGCTGAAGACGGGCTCCATGGCGGGGTCGTGCCAGAGCTTCTGGAGCTTGGAGTAGGCCTCGACGAGCGCGACCTGCTCCGCGCTGCGGCCGGTGAGGCGCAGGTAATCGAGCGTCACGTCGTCGATCGGGAACATCGCCGCGGTGGACCCGAACTCGGGGCTCATGTTGCCGATGGTCGCGCGGTTGGCCAGAGGCACGGCCGCGACACCGGGTCCGTAGAACTCGACGAACTTGCCGACCACGCCGTGCTTGCGCAGGATCTGGGTGATCGTGAGCACGACATCCGTGGCGGTGACGCCCGTGGGGATGCTGCCGCTGAGCTTGAAGCCGACGACCTTGGGGATGAGCATGGAGACCGGCTGGCCGAGCATGGCCGCCTCGGCCTCGATGCCGCCGACGCCCCAGCCGAGCACCCCGAGGCCGTTGACCATCGTGGTGTGCGAGTCCGTGCCGACGCAGGTGTCGGGGTAGGCGCGCAGCACGCCGTCGACGGTGCGGGTGTAGGTGACTCGCGCGAGGTACTCGATGTTGACCTGGTGCACGATGCCGGTGCCCGGCGGCACGACCTTGAAGTCGTCGAAGGCGGTCTGCCCCCAGCGCAGGAACTGGTAGCGCTCGCCGTTGCGCTCGTACTCGATCTCGACGTTGCGCTCGAGCGCGTCGGCCGTGCCGAACAGGTCGGCGATGACGGAGTGATCGATCACGAGCTCGGCCGGAGCGAGCGGGTTGATCTTGGTCGGGTCGCCGCCGAGGGCGCTCACGGCCTCGCGCATCGTGGCGAGGTCGACGATGCAGGGGACGCCGGTGAAGTCCTGCATGACGACGCGGGCCGGGGTGAACTGGATCTCCGTGTCGGGCTCCGCGGTGGGGACCCACGAGCCGAGCGACTCGATCTGGCTCTTCGTGACGTTCTTGCCGTCCTCCGTGCGCAGGAGGTTCTCCAGAAGCACCTTGAGGCTGAACGGCAGCTTCTCGTAGCCGGGGACGCTGTCGACGCGGAACACCTCGTAGTCGGTGGATCCGACCGTCAGCGTGTCCTTGGACCCGAAGCTGTTCACTGATGACACGGTGTCTCCCAACTATCTTGATATCGAGATAAATAGTACAACGCGACGGCGACCGCAGGGGCTCATTCGGGCGCGGATTCGCTGTCCGCGCGACGGGCCCACACCGTGCGCACGAGCAACCAGGTCACCCAGACGAGCGCCGCGTAGAGCGGCACGCCGAGGATGAGCTTGAGGGTGGCCAGGGCGGCGGTGTTGCCCGCGAAGTAGAGCGGAAGCTCGACGCCCAGACGCAGGGAGAACAGCCCGATCCAGAGCACCGTGGCGATGATCGCGACCTTGACCTTCGCGCGGTCTTCGCGCCACGCCGACCCCTCGCTCGTGATCAGCGACGCGATCACGCCGATGAGCGGCCGCCGGGCGATGAGGCTGATGATCAGCACGACGAGGAAGACGGCATTGATGCCGAAGCCGAGCAGGAAGTTGTCCTGCGCTCGCCCGGTGATCAGCGACAGGCCCGCCGAGAGACCGATGCCGACGACCCCCGCGACGGCGCTCGTCCACGGCTGCCGCGTCACGGCGCGGACGACGACGAACACGACCGCGATCCCGAGCGGGATGAGCACGCTCGGCAGGAGCTGACCGGTGAACGTGAAGACCACGAGGAAGGTCAGGCCCGGAAGGATCGACTCGATCAGCCCTCGGACGCCGCCCATCGCCGCGAGGAGGGCGGAGCCGGTCGGGGTCTCCCCCGGCGCGACCTTGCCGAGCGCGGAGCGGCGCGCGACGGACTCGAGGCTCTCGCGGAGCGGGTCGACCGGGTCGACCGGGTCGGCCTGGTCGGCGGGCCCGGTCTCGTTCGCCGCGGTCATGCGGGGGCTCCCGTGGCCGGCATGCGCAGCGGAATGAGGTCGCGGGGCGGCATCGGGGTCGTGCCGCGCACGACGACGATCGACCGGAAGACGTCTTCGATCTGCGCGGCCGCGGCGGCATCCGTCGCGCCCGCGCCCGCGATCACGCCACGAAGGAACCAGCGCGGGCCGTCGACGCCGATGAACCGTGCGGCGCGCGGCAGCGCCCCGGCGACGGGGATCTGCGCGAGCAGCTCGGGCCCGAACACTCCTGTCGCCTCGCGAATGGTGCCGCCCTGCTTCTGGATCTGCTCCACGATCTGCTGGCGGATCTCGTACCACAGCCCGCTCGAGCGGGGAGCGGCGAAGGGCTGCACCTGGAGCGTCGAGCCCGCGTAGTCGAGGCCGACCGCGACGACGCGCTTGGTCGCCTCCTCGACCTCCAAGCGGATGTTGAGGTCGGTGCGCGGGACGATCTTCACCCCACCGAGGTCGACGTACGGGCGGACGGCGTTGGCCTCGCCCTCATCGAGGGGACCCGCGGTCGCCCGATCATCGGGAGCGGACTTGGGGTACTCGGGCCTGTCGAGCTCCTGCTCGCCTGCGTCGGTCACGGGGTGCTTCCTCCAGGGGTCGGTGCGCTCGAAGGCGAGCGCACTCCGGTCGAGCCGAATCCGCCGGTGCCGCGATGAGTTCCGGGCAGCTTCTCCACGGGAACGAACCGGGCCCGCGACACGGGCATGACGATGAGTTGAGCGATGCGGTCCCCGACCTCGATCAGGAACGGCTCGCTCGAGTCGGTGTTGAGCAGGGTGACGCGGATCTCGCCGCGATAGCCGGCATCCACCGTGCCGGGCGAATTGACGATCGTGATCCCGTGGCGGGCCGCCAGTCCGCTGCGCGGCACGACGAAGGCGACGTAGCCGTCGGGCAGCGCGATCGAAACCCCGGTCGGGACGGTGGCGCGCGCCCCCGGCGCGAGCACGAGTGCCTCGGCCGCCATCAGGTCGGCGCCGGCATCTCCGGGGTGCGCGTAGGCGGGCAGGGTGTCGGATGAGATCAGCACATCCACGTTGTCAGCCACGTGACGAGGGTAGTGCAGAACGCTGAACGCTCCGAAGTCTGGTCGAATAGGAGCATGACGATCTACCGTGAGCGACTCTGGCCGAGCGTGTGGTTGTATCTGGCCACCGCCCTCATCATCCCGGCGAGCCTGCTCGTGTTCCTTCCGATCAACCTGACCGTCGGGATCGTCGCGGCGATCGTGCTCTACCTCGCCGTCGTCGGGTTCCTTCTGGCGCAGTCGCCCGTGATCGCCGTCACCGGCAGCGAACTGATCGCCGGGCGCGCCCGACTGCCGCTCTCCGTCGTGTCGCAGACCGAGGCGTTCCGTGGCGACGAGGCGCGACTCGAGCGCGGACAACGCCTCGACGCGCGAGCGTGGCTTCTGTTGCGCGGCTGGGTGGAACCCGTGCTGCGCATCCAGCTGGATGATCCCGCGGATCCGACGCCCTATTGGCTCGTGTCGACCCGACGCCCTGAGGAACTCGCCGCCGCCCTGAAGGGCGACGCCGCGGCATCCTGAGGCGCGAGGGTCAGGCCGCGCACTCCTGGCAGATCGGGCCGAGCTTGGTGTCGTGGTCGATCTGCGAGCGGTGCTTGACGAGGAAGCAGTTCACACAGGTGAACTCGTCCGCCTGAGGCGGGAGCACGACGACGTCGAGATCGAGGTCGGAGAGGTCGGCACCCGCCAGCTCGAAGCTGCCCGGGTTGTCGGCGTCATCGTTGTCGATCGACCCCGAGGTCTTGTCCGGCACACGCTCCTTGAGGGCCTCGATCGACTCGGAGTCGTCGTCGGTCTTGCGGGGAGCGTCGTAGTCCGTTGCCATGCCAGTCCAGTTTCTCGTATATCGCGTTTCGTGTCGGTGCGAAATCGGCGGGGACAGTGTGCATCAATCCCGGAGGAATAGCAAACCCCCGAAACCCCATCGCTTTCGCGCTATCTGGTCAACTTCCGGCACGCCCTCACTATTCCCCGGAAACACGATCGGCCCATGTCATCCTTGAGGCGAATCGGACCGCTGGAGGGATTTTCAGCATGCAGGAACTGCGAGTCATCGGAGTCGAGAACGGGGCGCTCCTCGTGTCGTCCGACGACGGCACGCGCTTCCGGATCCCCGTCGACGAGGTGCTGCAGGCGCACCTGAGGCCGGCTCTGCCGGATGCCGGGGTCGGCCGCAAGCTCGCCCCCAAGGACATTCAGGCGCACATCCGGTCCGGGATGTCGGCTCAGGATGTCGCGTCGATCACCGGCGCCCCGCTCGAGTACATCCAGCGCTTCGAGGGCCCCGTGATCGCCGAGCGCGAGTTCGTGGTGACCTCCGCGCTCGCCGTCACCGTGCACACCGCCGCCGACACCGATCCGATGCGCCAGGGGATCACGTTCGGCAACGCGATCCGCGCGCGGCTTCTCGAGATCGGCGGGATGGACGAGCGCTGGGCGTCCTGGAAGGACATCGCGTCGGGCTGGATCGTCAAGCTCTCGTTCACGGCGAACCAGATCGACCACGACGCCCGCTGGTCGTACGACCCCAAGCGCCACGCCCTCGCGCCGCTCAACAATGAGGCGGTCATGCTCTCCCAGCAGGGCGAGGCCGCCGGTCCGCTCATGCCGCGCTTGCGCGCCGTGTCCCCGACCGAGCCCGTCATCGACTCGTCGCGATTCGACAGCGGAGCGTTCGACTTCGCGGGCGACCAGGTCACCCCCGAGCTCGACCCCACTCCGGCGGTCGCCGAGCCCGTGCGCATCGGCCGCGCGGCCGCCGAACCCGAGGCGGTGCCCGGCAATCAGACGGCCGACCTGCTCGAGGCCCTGCGCCGCCGGCGCGGCGAACGCGAGGCCGCCTCGTTCGATGACGAGGACGTGCGCTCCACGCATCCCTCGACCGGATCGATCCGGATCGTCGAATCGCTCACCGACGACGCGCCCGCGCGGGCGACGGCTCCGCAGCCCACCGTGCGCAAGAAGGGCCGGGCCGCGATGCCGAGCTGGGATGAGATCGTCTTCGGCGCCCGACCCGACGAGGACCCCGCCTAGGTCGCTCGCGCCGCGTCACGCGAACGCGCCGAAGCGCAGCAGGGGCACCCGCAGCTCCGCGGGCGACAACGATCCGTGCTGACCGATCATCGCTCGGCTGCCGGATGACGCGGTGCGCCCGTCGTAATAGGCGATGACCTTGCGCGCCGCGACGAACACGTCGCCGAGGCGCGGGGCGACGATCGGATCCACGGGGCCGAACCACCCGGAGTCGATGACCTCCTGGCGGGTCGCGACCCACGACCGGCCGGACTCCGAGTCCCGCCAGAGCGCCACGATCGCCTCCCGCTCGGTGGCGGACAGGTCCGGCTCGAGGTGAAGCTGGAGGCACCGCGGCTCCCCCGCGACGTGCCGCACGCCGTCGAGCAGTTCCGGCGCTCCGTCGATGAGCACGTGGCCGTGGGCCGGCACGTCGACGATGCCGTGGTCCGCCGTCACGAGGAGGCCGGTCTCGCGACCGAGGGCGGCGACGAGGTCGCGCGCCGCGGCATCCAGCGTTTCGAGCGCGACCGTCCACGCCGTCGACGCCGCCCCGTGCGCGTGGGCCGCCATGTCGAGCTCGGGCACGTAGACGTAGATGAGTCCCGGCGGCCCCGACTCGGCGGCAAGCTCGCCCGCCCGCCGCAGCCGGTCCGTGATCGACGACCCGGCGACATAGCGCGCGCCGCGCAGCACCGCCGCGGTGAACCCCGAGTCCCGGTAGCGCTCGGGACCCACGACGGTCGCGCTGAACTCGCGCACGATCGCCCGCTCGAACAGCGTCGGCTGACGCTGCCAGGTCGCGGGGTCGAGCCGGTCATCCCAGCCGGAGAGCTCGTTGACGACCCGGTCGTGCGCGGGGTCGAGCACGGAGTAGCCCACCATTCCGTGCGCGCCCGGAAGGGCGCCGGTGGTGAGTGAGGCCAGCGCGGTCGCGGTCGTCGTCGGGAACCCCGATTCGATCACCGAACGTGAACCCAGCGCACTCGACATCGTGCGCGCGTGCCCCGCGCGTTCGCGCAGCAGGTCGGCGCCGAGGCCGTCGACGAGGAGCACGATCGCCCGCCGAGACGGTCCCAGGCCGAGACGATCGGCCTCCCCGCCGATCGAGGCGAGGCAACTTTCCAGCACCCCGGCGAGGCTCGGGCCGTCGGGTCGGGGCGCCGGTAGCATGGCGGCAATCCTATGGCTACTCCCGAAAAACCCCTGTCCGCGCCCTCCTCCGGAGAACGCATCGAGGATGTCGACGTCTCCGCTGAGATGCAGGGCTCCTTCCTCGAGTACGCGTACTCGGTCATCTACTCGCGTGCGCTCCCGGACGCTCGGGACGGCCTCAAGCCGGTGCAGCGCCGCATCCTCTACCAGATGACGGAGATGGGCCTGCGGCCGGATCGCGGGCACGTCAAGTCGTCCCGCGTCGTCGGCGACGTCATGGGCAAGCTGCACCCGCACGGTGACGCGTCGATCTACGACGCGATGGTGCGCCTGACGCAGGACTTCGTGCTGCGCGTGCCGCTCATCGACGGGCATGGCAACTTCGGCACCCTGGATGACGGTCCTGCCGCTCCGCGGTACACCGAGACGCGACTGCAGGCCGCCGCCCTCGCGATGACCGACGGGCTCGACGAGGACGTCGTGGACTTCGTGCCCAACTACGACAATTCGCTCACCCAGCCCGAGGTGCTGCCGGCGGCATTCCCCAATCTCCTCGTCAACGGCGCGAGCGGCATCGCCGTCGGCATGGCCACGAACATGGCCCCGCACAACCTCATCGAGGTCGTCGGCGCCGCGCGTCACATGCTCGATCACCCCGAGGCGACGCTCGACGACCTCATGAGCTACGTGCCGGGACCCGACCTGCCGACGGGCGGCACGATCATCGGGCTCGACGGCATCCGGGATGCCTACGCCACCGGCCGCGGTGCGTTTAAGACGCGAGCCAAGGTGACCGTCGAGGCGATCACCGCACGCAAGACCGGGCTCGTCGTGACCGAGCTGCCCTATCTCATCGGCACCGAGCGCGTGATCGAGAAGATCAAAGACGGCGTCAACTCCAAGAAGATCAACGGCATCTCCGACGTCACGGACCTGACCGACCGCACCCGCGGCATGCGCCTCGTGATCGGGATCAAGACCGGCTTCAGTCCGGATGCCGTGCTCGAGCAGCTCTACCGCCTCACCCCGCTCGAGGACGGCTTCTCGATCAACAACGTCGCCCTCGTCGACGGCGGGCCGCGCACGCTCGGCCTCAAGGAGCTGCTGCAGGTCTACCTCGACCATCGCCTCGCGGTCGTGCGTCGGCGCTCAGAGTTTCGACTGGCGCGCCGTCGAGAGCGGCTGCACCTCGTGGAAGGGTTGCTCATCGCGATCCTCGACATCGACGAGGTCATCCAGGTCATCCGGCAGAGCGACGACAGCGAGCAGGCCCGCGCGCGCCTCATCGATGTCTTCGACCTGAGCGAGCTCCAGGCGGAGTACATCCTTGAGCTGCGCCTGCGTCGGCTCACCAAGTTCAGCCGCATCGAGCTCGAGGCTGAGGCCGAGAAGCTGCGCGCCGAGATCGAGCACCTCGAGGGCCTCCTCGCCGATCCGGCGCGCATCCGCAAGCTCGTCTCCGAAGAGCTCGAGGAGGTCGCCGAACGCTTCGGCACCCCTCGGCGCACCCTGCTGACGCAGGCGCGCCCCTCGGTCGCGACGACCGCCTCGACCCGCAGGGCGGCACCCGTGCTCGAGATCGCGGACGCCCCGTGCGAGCTGCTGCTCTCGACCACGGGGCGCGCGATCCGCGTCGACCTGCCGGAGGATGGCAACGGCATCCCGCCCGCGCGCCGGCGCAGCCGGCACGACGCGATCCGCTCGCGAGTGACCACGACCAGTCGCACCGAGGTGGGCGCGATCACGAGCACCGGGCGCCTCATCCGCTTCACCGGCATCGATCTGCCGAGCGTGCCGGCCAACTCGATCCAGCTCGCCGCCGGTGCGAAGATCACCGAATACCTCGCGATCGGCGCGAAGGAACGGGTGCTCGGATTCGTCACGCTCGACGGCGAGCCGATCGCCCTCGGCACGCGTCAGGGCGTCGTCAAGCGGGTCTCACCCGGCGCGTGGCCCAACAAGCCCGACTTCGAGGTCATCGCCCTCAAGCCCGGGGATGAGGTCGTCGGCATCGCTCAAGGGTCCGACGCCGAGGAGCTCGTCTTCGTCACCTCGGATGCCCAGCTGCTGCATTTCGGGGCGGCCGCGGTGCGGCCGCAGGGGCCCTCGGCCGCGGGAATGGCCGGGATCAACCTCGGCGCGAAAGCGACGGTCACGTTCTTCGGCACGGTCGACCCCGACGCCGAGAACATCGTCGTCACGCTGTCGACCTCGGTCGCGACGATCGCCGGCGCGGACCCGGGGCGCGGCAAGGTGTCGCTGCTCACGGAGTTCCCCGGCAAGGGCCGCGCGACCGGCGGCGTGCGCGCGCACAGCTTCCTCAAGGGCGAGGACGTGCTCGCCCTCGCGTGGGTCGGCGCCGCGCCGGCGAACGCGATCGGCACCGACGGCTCGATCCGCACGCTGCCCGAGACCGGAGCCAAGCGCGACGCCTCGGGAACCCCGCTCGACGGCGTGATCGGTTCGGTGGGCGCCGCGATCTGAGCCGCTACACGTGCGGCACGAAGTCCTGCCAGGCGAGGCGGCGTGCGGCATGCGGATCCTCGTCGATCCGGTCGGTGCGATCGATGATGAGGGTGCGGCGACGGCGCGCGGTGTAGGTCGGCCAATCGTCCCCCGGGTCGCCGGTCCACGCGAATCTCAGCCACCAGCGCTGCATCCGGCGACCGGCGCGAACGAAGGGACGGCGGCCGCCGAGAATGCTCAGGCCCCGCCCGAAGAAGCCGTTCATCCGGTCGAAGACGGCGAAGAGCTCCAGTCCGTGGGTGGCATCCAATCCCATCACCCGCAGCAGCCGGGGCGCGATGTCGAACCGGTAGAAGTGCACCGGGGCGAATCGCGCGTGCCGTTCCGCGACCTTCACGCTCGGATACCAGAACGCGAAGTCGCCACCGAAGTCCGCCGCCGGGCGCGGGGCGGGCAGACCCGGGTACTGCGCCTTGAGCGCTTTGCGCGACCGCTTGCGGGTGTTCGCGAAGATCGCTCGAACACGCGGCGGGGTCGTCGCGAGAATGTCCAACCGGCCCCGGAACAACGACCCCTCACGCTCGTTCGTGCCGATGATGAGCGGGATGCGGTGCGCTCGTCCCGCCTTGAAGGCGTCGAGCGGACGCTCCGGAACGATCGTGCCGTCGATCACGGGCGAGAGAGCCACCGTGCCCGGGTAGCGGTCGGGCATCATCAGCTGGAGCGCCGTGGTCGCTTCGACGATCTGCTCGGTGGTGGCGGTCGTGAGGAGGGTCGCGGCATCCTCACGGCTCGTGCTCTCGACCGCGAGGTCGTCGACGATCCCACTCAGAACCTCGATGAAGTCCCGCGCCCACAGCTTCGTCACCTCGGGCGGGTAGATCGCGTTGGCCGGGGAGCTCTGGGCGATCGCGCGCGAGAACAGCCCCCGTGCCAACGGCATCGTCATGAGCGTCGTGACCGAGTTCGCCCCCGCCGACTCTCCGAAGAGCGTGACCTGCCGGGGGTCTCCGCCGAACGCCGCGATGTTCTCCTGCACCCACTCGAGCGCGGCGATCTGGTCGCGCAGCCCCAGGTTCGCGTCGATCCGCCGACCGCGCACCGAGTAGGTCGACAGGTCGAGCCAGCCGAGGGCGCCGAGGCGGTAGTTCAGGTTGACGAAGACCACACCCCCCTGCCGCACGAGCCCCTCGCCCTGCTTGTGGATCTCCCGCGACGAGCCGACCGAGTACGCGCCGCCGTGGATGAAGACCATCACGGGCGCCCGCTCAACGCGGTCCGCCGGGGCGATCACGTTGAGCGTGAGGCAGTCTTCCGACATCGGCGCATTGGTGCGCACGCGGAACTGTCCGTTGCGGTCCTGCGGGGCGATCGCGCCGAACTCGCGGGCATCCCGGATGCCGTCCCAGGGCACCACCGGCCGCGGCGCGCGGAACCGATGCGCGCCCACCGGCGGGGCGGCGTAGGGGATCCCTCGCCACATGCGCAGCCCGCGGCGCACGGTTCCCTGCACGGTTCCCCCCGTGACCTCGACTCTCACGGGCGCATTCTAGGCAGCCCCGGTGTCCACCAGACGCCGATGGCGGTTGGTCAGACGTCGATGCGGTCGCGATCCAGACCCTGGCCCGCGATGATGAACTCCTTGCGGGGGGCCACGTCGTTGCCCATGAGCAGCTCGAAGATCGTGGTCGCCTGTTCGGCATCCCCGATGTTGACGCGGCGCAGGGTGCGCGCGTGGCGATCCATTGTGGTCGTCGCGAGCTGGTCGGCATCCATCTCACCGAGGCCCTTGTAGCGCTGGATCGGGTCCTGATACTTCTTGGCCGACTTCTTCAGGCCCGCGAGCACGGCGTTCAGCTCGGCCTCGGAGTAGGTGTAGATCGTGTCGTTGGGCTTCGAGCCCGGGTTCATCACGACCACGCGGTGCAGTGGCGGCACGGCGGCGTAGACCCGCCCGTCCCGGATCATCTCGGGCATGTAGCGGAAGAACAGCGTGAGCAGGAGGGTGCGGATGTGGGCGCCGTCGACATCCGCGTCGCTCATGATGATGACCTTGCCGTAGCGCGCCGACTCGAGGTCGAAGCTGCGCCCGGACCCGGCTCCGATCACCTGGATGATCGACGCGCACTCGGCGTTGGAGAGCATGTCGCTCACCGAGGCCTTCTGCACGTTGAGGATCTTGCCGCGGATCGGCAGGAGCGCCTGGTACTCGCTGTCTCGGGCGAGCTTGGCGGTGCCGAGCGCCGAGTCGCCCTCGACGATGAAGAGCTCGCTGTTGGCCACGTCGTTGGAGCGGCAATCGACGAGCTTGGCCGGCAGCGACGAACTCTCGAGCGCGTTCTTGCGCCGCTGCGTCTCCTTGTGCGCCCGCGCAGAGATGCGCGACTTCATCTCGGCCACGATCTTGTCGAGCACGAGCGCGGACTGCGCCTTGTCGTCGCGCTTGGGCGAGGCGTACTTCTCCGTCATCGTCTTCTGGATGACGTTGGCCACGATCGTGCGCACCGCGGGCGTGCCGAGGATCTCCTTGGTCTGCCCCTCGAACTGCGGCTCGGGAAGCCGCACCGTGAGCACCGCGGTGAGGCCGGCGAGGATGTCGTCCTTCTCGAGCTTGTCGGTTCCGACCTTGAGGCGGCGCGCGTTCTTCTCGACCTCGGCCCGGAGGAACTTGATCATCCCCTGCTCGAAGCCGGCCTGGTGGGTGCCGCCCTTCGGCGTGGCGATGATGTTGACGAAGCTCTTGAACACGGTGTCGTAGCCGGTGCCCCAGCGCAGCGCGATGTCGACCTGGCAGTCCCGGGTGAGCTCGGTGGGCATCATCGCCCCGGTCTCCTGAAGCACCGGCACCGTCTCGGTGAAGGTGCCGGATCCCGCCATCCGCCAGGTGTCGGTGAGGGGGGCGTCGGGTGCGAGGTGGTCGACGAACTCGGCGATGCCGCCGTCGAAGTGGAAGCGCTCGCGCACGGGCTCGGCCCCGCGCTCGTCGGCGAGGTCGAGGGTCAGAGCGGGAACGAGGAAGGCGGTCTGCCGCAGCCGATCGTGCAGTTCCTCGGTCTGGAAGGTCGCTCCCTTGGTGAAGATCTGCCGGTCGGCCCAGTACCGGATGCGGGTGCCGGTCACGCCCTTGGCGACCTTGCCGACGACCCGCAGTTCGCTCCCGGAGACGAACGGGCTGAACGGCGCATCAGGGCTCACGACGCCGTCGGTGTCCGCGAAGATGCCGGGCTCACCGCGGCGGAACGACATCGCCCACGTCTTGCCGTCGCGATCGACCTCGACGTCGAGTCGTTCCGACAGCGCGTTGACGACCGACGCGCCCACGCCGTGCAGACCACCGGATGCCGCGTAGGATCCGCCGCCGAACTTGCCACCGGCGTGGAGCTTCGTGAAGACCACCTCCACCCCCGACAGACCCGTCTTGGGCTCGATGTCGACCGGGATGCCCCGGGCGCTGTCGCGCACTTCGACACTGGAGTCGGGGTGCAGGATGACGCTGATCTGGGCGCCATGCCCGCCGAGCGCCTCGTCGACCGAGTTGTCGATGATCTCCCACAGGCAGTGCATGAGGCCGCGGCTGTCGGTGGAGCCGATGTACATGCCCGGGCGCTTGCGCACCGCCTCGAGCCCCTCCAGAACGGAGAGATGGCGGGCGGAGTAGTCGGCGTTGGACACGGGGGAAGCTCCTGGGAATCGGTGGCGCGGGCCGTCATCCAGACTACGGTCCGGCACCGACCTGACGACGGCGTGACACGAGCCGACAGTGAGCACTACGCGGACAGCGAAATACCCGCCGAATGTCCCATGGGGGTCTGCGGTCCGTGCTTGTATTGACCAACGGGATTTCCGACCGAGCCGTAAGGAGCAGCACATGTCTCAGATCGCCACCGAGAACGAGCTGGACTACTCCCTGTCGGCCCTCGACCGCTGCGACAGCTGCGGCGCCCAGGCCTACATCCGGGTGACCCTCGCGAGCGGCGACCTCCTGTTCTGCGCCCACCACGGCGCGAAGTTCAAGGAGAAGCTCCTCCCCACGGCCCTCCACTGGCAGGACGAGACGGCTCGCCTGCTCGAGACCTCCGCCTCCGTCGTCGACTGAGGCGCGCCCCTTCTTCATCGTGACGACCGGCGGCCCGGCCGCATCGGTGCGGCGAACAGCGCGACTCGACCTCGCCGCCTTCGCCGCGAACCTGCACTCCCTTCTCGCCGGGGATGAGGATGTCGTGCTCGACGCCCGAGCCGATGCCTACGGACACGGCGCCGCGACCCTCATCCCTGTGGCGCTCGAGCTCGGCGTGTCGACCGTGCGCGTCTCCCCCGGTCAGTCCGCGCTGGCGGGCATCAAGCGTTCGGCACTCATGACGGTGCCGTCGGTGCGGCGACTCGTCGCCGCGGAGGCGTACGGCGTGGTCCCGGGCGCGCGTCCCGTCATGACGCTCGTCGGGGAGGTCATCGCGGTCAAGGACGTGCCCGAGGGCGTCGGCGTCTCATACGGGTACAGCTACCGCACCCCGTCGGACACGACTCTCGCCCTCGTCGCCCTGGGCTACGCCGACGGCATCCCGCGTCTGGCGTCCAACCGGGCGTCGGTGGCCATCGGCGGCACGATCCTGCCTCTCGTGGGTCGCGTCGCCATGGACCAGCTCGTCGTTGACTGCGGACAGTTCCGCCCGTCGGTGGGCGATGACGCGGTGATGTTCGGGGATGCCGCCCACGGGCATCCCACCGCCATCGACTGGGCTGCCCACGCCGAACGGTCGCCGCTCGAGCTGCTCGCGAACCTCGGCTGGCGCGTGGAGCGGGTGATCGCATGAGCGAGCCCCGCCTCGAGATCGACCTCGATGCCTTCCGCCGCAACGTGCGGCGGCTGGCCGCGACGGTGGCGCCCGCGCAGACGATGCTCGCCGTGAAAGCGAATGCGTACGGACACGGTCTCGTGCCGCTCGCCCGCGCCGCCGTCGAGGCGGGATCGCCGTGGCTCGCCGTGCTCGAGGTGCCCGCGGGCATCACCCTGCGCGACGCCGGCATCACGGTTCCGCTGTTCGCCTGGCTCTTCGGCACGGGCACCGACTTCGCCGCCGCGATCTCCAACGAGATCGACCTGGGGGTCTCGGCGCGGTGGCAGGTGGAGGCGGCGGCCGCGGCATCGCGCGGACGCCCGGCGCGCGTGCACCTCAAGATCGACACCGGGCTGCACCGCAACGGCGCCCGGCCGGAGGACTGGCCCGACCTCGTCTCCGCCGCCCTCGCCGCCGAGCGCGCCGGGCGCATCGAGATCGTCGGACTCTGGTCGCACCTCGCCGACGCCTCCCCGGAGGACGACGCCGAGGCGCTCGCGCGATTCCAGGACGCGGTCGCCGTCGCGGCCTCCCTCGGCTGCGTGCCGCCGCTGCGGCACCTCGCGGCGAGCTCGGCCGGGATCCGGATGCCGGAGGCCCGCCTCGATCTCGTGCGCTTCGGCATCGCGGCCTACGGGATCTCCCCCTTCGATGACCGCTCGGGCCGCGACCTCGGGCTGACCCCGGTCATGGCGATGCGCGCCCCCGTGGTCTCCGTCGCCGACGGTGTCGCGACGATCGGCGTCGGCAGCGGCGACGGCATCCAGGTGCCCGCGATCAACGAGGCGACGGTCGCGATCGGCGGACGCGCCTACCCGATCCTGTCCTTGCGCATCGACTCGCTCACGCTCGACGTCAAGCGCAGCCCCGTGGCGGTCGGCGACGACGCGACCGTCTTCGGTCCCGGTGACCGCGGGGATGCGACGGCCGAGGACTGGGCCCGGTGGGGCGGCACGATCGGTGACGAGATCGTCGCGCGCGCGGGCGAGCGGCTGCCCCGCGTCTACCTGGGTTAGAGGCGCAGCCGACGCCGGATCGCGTCGCGCGCCTTGACGGCGTACTCGTCGGCCCGGGCGATCCGCTCGTCGTCTGGACCCATCGTGATGCCCGCCCGCTCCGCCGCGACGGCCAGCAGCCCATCCGCCCACGACGGGTTCATCGGCAGGAACGGACCGTGGAGGGTCGTCGCGATGCTGTCGCCGACCCGCAATCCGCGCCCGCCCGCGAACGCCACGCCGTGCGAGGTGGTGATCGCGCCATGGTTCTCGAACCCGGCGGCCTCGGCCGTCCAGACCTCATCGGCGACGCGCGCGCCGGACAGCACGGCCTCGCTCGGGAACACGCCTGCCCCCTCGAGGCGCCGTCCGTCCGCGAGGGTCAGCGAGGTACCGAGCAGCTGCCAGCCGCCCGCGATCGCGAGGAATGGGACGCCCTGGGCGGCCCACTCACGCAGCGTCGGCGCGATCCGGAGCAGATCCTCGTGCACGAGCTCCTGCGCCGACACCGGTCCGCTTCCGATGTGCACGAGGTGCACCACCTCGGGGAGCGCGGCCCCGATCTCATGATCGACGACGGTGAGCGGCATCCCGCGCCACTCGGCGCGCCGGGCCAGGGCCATGACGTTGCCGACGTCCCCGTTGATGCCGAGCTCACGCGGGTAGAGGTGGAGCACGACGATCCCGCTCATGCGCCGCTCCCCTCGAGCTCGAGGTAGCCGAGTTGCTTGCGCACGAGCATCATCTGCTCGTAGTTCACGATCATCGTCTTGACGCCGCGCCTCGGTTTTGGCAGCGCGAGGAACGCGGACAGCGCGGGGGCGAGGTCGGGCTCGATCGTCGTGACGGGGATGTCGCTGTAGGCGAACCGCGTCGCGAGCTGCCACGCCTTGGTGCCGGTGAGCACGTCGATGTGGTCGAGGCGCGACAGGTCGGAGCCGTAGATCCACGACGGGTCTGGCGTGCCCTCGTCCACCGCGACGAACACCTGCTCGGGGTGCGGTTCGAGATAGTCGAGATTCACCTGGAGGCTCGGCGGGTTCTTCATCGTGAGCAGCTCGATGTCCTCGCCGTTCACGTGCAGCACCTCGCCGCGTCCGTAGACCGGCTCCATCGCCGCCAGTCCCGCGATCGTCGCCGCGGAGCTGAAGCGATCCTCCAGCAGGGCCGAGGCCATCGCGGTCCCCGCGGCGGCATCCACCGCGTAGTGCAGTCCGCGGGCCGGCAGGGCGACGGGGATGGTCTCCCCGCGCACGGAGAGCACGGCGGTTCGCGCGGCGAGCTCCTCCACGGTGACGGCCGCGTCGACGCGGCCCGCCCTCTCGGCGAGAGCGGGGTTGTCGCCGCGCGCCAGCCAGGCAGGGCCCTCGGCGAGCAGGGCCGGAGCGATCGCGAAGGCGGACTGCTCGGCGGGTCCCCCGGCGAGCCGCGCGGCGAGGTCCACGAGGTTTCGGTCGTCGGCGTTGACCACGAGGTGGCGGGTCGCGACGGCGGCGAACTCCTCGAGCATTCCGGCGACGCGCGCCGGGTCGTAGAAGCGGTTGAGCTGGTCGACCTGGATGTTGATGAGGAGCACGCTGTGCGGAGCGAGCTGACGCGCGAGCCGCGGACCGAAGGCCTCGTCGACCTCGAGCACCGCGACATCCTCGCGCAGACGACCATCGAGCGGAACGGTCGCGAGCATCGCCGACGCGATCCCCTGGGGCAGGTTGGCGCCCGTCGGATTGGTGAAGACGCTCAGGCCGTGGGCGCGCAGGATGCTCGCGAGCATGTGCGTCGTCGTCGACTTGCCGTTGGAGCCGGAGACGAACACCACCCCGAGCGGCATCCGCTCGACCGCCCGCGAGAGGAAGCGCGGGGAGAGGGCAAGCAGCAGACGTCCTGGCGCCGCCGAGCCCCCGCCACGCAGGCGGAGGAGCGCGCGGGCGAGGCGGCCGGCGAGAATCGCCAGCGCGGTCAGGATCCGGCCCTACTCGAGGTAGTCGCGCAGCGACTGCGAACGGGACGGGTGACGCAGCTTGGCCATCGTCTTCGATTCGATCTGGCGGATGCGCTCGCGCGTGACACCGAACGTGTCGCCGATCTGGTCGAGGGTCTTGGGCATGCCGTCGCCGAGGCCGAAGCGCATCCGGATGACGCCGGCCTCGCGCTCGGACAGGGAGTCCAGCAGGCTCTCGAGCTGCTTCTGCAGCATCGTGAAGCCCACGGCGTCGGCCGGGACGACCGCCTCGGTGTCCTCGATGAGGTCGCCGAACTCGCTGTCGCCGTCCTCGCCGAGCGGCGTGTGCAGCGAGATCGGCTCGCGGCCGTACTTCTGCACCTCAATGACCTTCTCGGGAGTCATGTCGAGCTCGCGGCTCAACTCCTCGGGCGTGGGTTCGCGACCGAGATCCTGGAGCATCTGGCGCTGCACGCGAGCGAGCTTGTTGATGACCTCGACCATGTGCACGGGGATGCGGATGGTGCGGGCCTGGTCCGCCATCGCGCGGGTGATCGCCTGACGGATCCACCACGTCGCATAGGTCGAGAATTTGAAGCCCTTGGTGTAGTCGAACTTCTCGACGGCACGGATGAGGCCGAGGTTGCCTTCCTGGATCAGGTCGAGGAACTGCATGCCGCGACCGGTGTAGCGCTTGGCGAGCGAGACGACCAGTCTCAGGTTGGCGCCGAGCAGGTGGCTCTTGGCCCGCTGCCCGTCCTTGGCGACCCAGAGCAGCTCACGCCCGAGGGCGGACTTCTGCTCGGCGGCGCTCATGTGCGAGAGCTTGTCCTCGGCGAACAGGCCGGCCTCGATGCGCATCGCCAGCTCGACCTCCTCGGCGGCGTTGAGGAGCGCGACCTTACCGATCTGCTTGAGGTAGTCCTTGACCGGGTCTGCGGTGGCGCCGGTGATCGCGGACGAGTAGACGGGAACCTCGTCCTCGTCGTCGACGAGGGAGAGCACGAGGGCGCCCGTGGGCAGCTCCTCGTCCTTGCCGGTCGACTTCTCGTCGTCGTCATCGTCGTCGTCCTTGGCCTCCGCCTCATCGGCGTCGACCTCGACCTCGACGACGGCGATCACCGCCTCGACGTCGACCTCGACATCCACCTCTTCGACTTCGATCTCCTCGATGTCGACGGGCTCATCGAGATCGACGTCGTCGTCGAGTGCGGGAGCGTCAACAGCAGAGACGGGCGAAGCGGACTTGCGCGGAGCCTTGGCGGCCGGGGCCTTGGCGGGCGCAGCCTTCGTCGGCGCGGCCTTCGCCGCCGGGGCCTTCGCGGGCACGGTCGTGGCGGGCGCGGCCTTGGCGGCGGCCTTCGTCGGGGCCTTCGTGGCGGCCTTCACCGGCGTCGCGATCGGCGCCTCATCGACCGGGGCCGCCTTGGCGGCACGAGCGGTCGGGGCCTTCGCGGTCTTGGCGGGCGCAGCCGCCGTAGTTCGGGTTGCCATGTGAACACCTTTCCGGTTTCAGGGCAGTACGAAGACCCATGTCAAGTCCTTGTTCGTTGTCGCGCCGAAGCGCTGGCGACGAATCCGTGGACGAGACCGGGTCTTGCGTCAATTATTGCACGCTTTGATGAAGCCGCTCGCCAGCTCGCCGTCCCCCGTGGTCCCCCGGCGGCGGTTCAGCCGCGCCGGTGGCGCCATGCCCTGATGAGTGAAACCCAGAGCGGAGCCACTTCTATTCCCTCCTCGGCGTGCAGGCGACGTCGGGTGAGTCGACGCGCCCGGAGGAGGAAGGCCAGACCGGCGCCGATCACGAGGTACTGCACCAGGAAGGCGCCGCGGAACGACTCCAGCGAGTAGAGCTCGTCGGGGGCACCGGTTCCGCCGCGCGCGCGATCGATGGCGTCGAGAACGAGACCGACGAGGAGCATCAGCACGAACCCCGAGGTGAAGCCGCCGACGTTCACGACTCCGCTCGCCGAGCCGTGGGACCGTTGCGGATTGAACGTGCGCGCGAAGTCGAACCCGATGAGGGATCCGGGACCGCTCGCCGCGATGATGACGAGCAGCAGCACCACCAGCCAGAGTGGCGGACTGCCCGGCCACGCGAGGGTCGCCGTCCAGACGATCGCGAGCGCGAGCACGAGCCCGAGAACGATGTTGCTGCGCCGCAGCGGGAACCTCGCCGAGAGCAGGCCCAGCAGCGGACCCGACAGCGCCGCGCTCGCGATCATGATGGTCAGCAGCCCGGCCGCACCCGTGGGCCCGTAGCCGAGCCCGACGGAGAGGAACGGGAATCCCCAGAGCAGGGAGAACATCGTGACCGAGCCCCCGAGCACGAAGTGGCTCCAGAACCCGAGTTGGGTGCCCGGACGCGCGAGCGATTCCCGCAGGTGACCGAGGGATGCCCGCCAGGTCGGCCGGGTGAGCTCCGGCTCCGCGGGTCCCCGCGCTCGCCCGAGCAGCACCACCACGAGGAAGGCGATCACCGAGAGGGCGGCCGCGCTGAGGTAGCTCGGAAGCCACCCCCAGAGGTGCAGCGCGAGAGCGAGCGGAATGGCCGAAAGCACCTGCCCGAGCTGGCCCGCGGTGCCGAGGAGTTGCGAGACGATCGGCAGCATCCGCCCGGCGAACCAGAACGAGAGGAATCGCACGGCGGAGATGAAGGTCATCGCGTCGCCCGCGCCGACGAGGATGCGCGCGACGAGGGCGACCTCGATCGTGGGGGCGACGGCGAGCGTCGCCTGACCGACCGCCATCAGGGCCGCACCGGTGGCCAGCAGCATTCGGGGACCGACGCGGTCGAGCATCACGCCGACCGGGATCTGCAGCGCCGCGTAGACGACGATCTGCACGACCCCGAGGGTCGAGAGCGCCGCGGCGGTGATGCCGAAACGATCGGTCGCCTCGACGGCCGCGACTCCGAGTGAGCTGCGCTGGAGCACGGCGACGAGGTAGGCGGCGATCGCCACCCCGAACATCAACCAGGAGCGCCGCGAGTTCATCGCGACCATGCTAGGCCGCGCGCGTCACCGCCGAGCGCAGCTCAGAGCGCGTCGGGCGCGGCCGACTCGTCGCCGTTGCGACGGATCGCGAGGAAGTTCTGCAGCTCGGCCGCGATCTCGTCGGCGCTGGGCAGCTCGCCATCCTCGTCGGTCAGCGGCGACCGGAGCGGGTTGTCCTCCATGTAGCTGTCGTGACGCTCCTCGAGGGTGGCGACGAGCTTCGCGAGCTCCTGATTCTGATCCACCTGGCCGTCGATCTTGGCGAGGAAGTCGCGACTCTCCTCGCGCAGGCGGTCGGTGGGGAAGATGAGTCCGGTGGCCGCGCTCACGCTCTCGAGCGCGGAGACCGCCGCACCGGGGAACTCGGTGTCGCCGAGGTAGTGGGGCACGAGGATCACGAATCCCGCGACCGGGTGCCCGGCCTCCTGCAGCCGGTACTCGACGAGGTGGAGCGCGTTCGCGGGAACCTGAGTGCGCGGCTTCCAGACCGACATCGCGTCGATGAGCTCGGCGCGGTTGCCGCTGACGGTGACCCCGAGCGGCCGGGTGTGCGGCACCGGCATCGGGATCGCGTGCACCCACGTCGACGTGGAGACCTGATACTTCTCGATCAGTCCGAGCACGGCCGCGGTGAACCGGTCCCACTGGAAGTCGGGTTCGTACCCCGTGAGGAGCAGGAACGGCTGGTGAAGCTCATCGCGCGCGAGGTAGAGCGCGAGGCTCGCGGGACGGTAGTCCGTCAGGTGATCCTGGTCGAAGTGGATGATCGGCCGACGCGCGCGATAGTCCAGCAGCGCGTCGTTGTCGAAGACGGCGATGGTGGAGTGCTCGAGCGTGTCGAGCAGGTACTCGCTGAACTGCGTGACGCCCGCCCCGGCATCCGCGAACCCGGTGAGACCCGCGACCAACGGCAGGCCGAGCGGCACCTCGGCGAGTCCCTCGGTGAGGTCGTAGAGGCCATCGGGATCGCGCATTCCACCACTCTAAACCGGGCACCCGCACCGGACCGCCGCCCTCGTCATGCCCTGAGCGAACACGTCCAGCCCCGCTCGATACGATGGCCGGATGACCGTCGCCGAGCTCGCTCTCTCCCCCGCCCCCGCCTCGACGATCGTGGGTGACGTGCTCGTGCTCGGGGTGAGCAAGACCGAGTCCGGTCCGGTGCTGCTGACGGATGCGGCGGAATTCGAGGACCTGGGGGCGGCCCTGTCCTCGATCGGGGTCACCGGTGCACAGGATGAGGTGCGCCGCGTGCCACGAGTGGGCGGGGCGACGGCGAGCATCGCCCTCGTCGGCGTCGGCAGCGGCGCCGTGACCTCGGACGATCTGCGCTACGCGGCGGGCTCGGCCGCGCGACAGTTGCGGGGGATCTCGAGGCTAGTGCTCGGGCTTCCCACGACATCGGATGCCGACGTGCTCGCGGTTCTCGAGGGGGCGGCCATCGGCGCGTACTCCTACACCGAGCACCGCTCGGCCACCCCCGAGCCGGGCACCCTTCCCGCGACCTCGATCACGGTCGCCGCGACGGACGCATCCGAGGCCCTGGTGGCGCGCGCGACCATCACGGCGACGGCCATCCACACGGTGCGCGACCTCGTCAATACGCCTCCGTCGCACCTCTACCCCGAGACGTTCGCCGACGCCGCGCTGGCCCTGGCGGACGGCACCGGCGCCTCCGTCGAAGTGCTCGCCGACGCGGAGCTGCGCGCGGGCGGCTACGGCGGCATCCTCGGCGTGGGCCAGGGGTCGACCCGCGGGCCGCGCCTCGTGAAGGTCATGTGGGCACCGGAGGGCGCCGAGAAGCACCTCGCGCTCGTCGGCAAGGGGATCACCTTCGACTCGGGCGGCCTCTCGCTCAAGCCGCCGGCCTCGATGATCGGGATGAAGTACGACATGACCGGCGCGGCCACGGTGCTCGCCGTCACCCTCGCCGCCGCACGGCTCGAGGTGCCCGTGCGCATCACCGCGTGGCTCTGCCTCGCGGAGAACCTCCCGTCCGGCAGCGCGCTGCGCCCGAACGACGTGATCACGATTCGCGGGGGCAAGACCGTCGAGGTGCTCAACACCGACGCCGAGGGCCGGCTCGTGCTCGCCGACGGCCTCGTCGCGGCGAGCGAGGAGCATCCGGACGCCATCATCGACGTCGCGACGCTCACCGGCGCGGCGCTCGTGGCGCTCGGCAACCGCTATGTGGGAACGATGGGCGACACCACCCTCGTGACCCAGGTGGTCGAAGCGGGCGCCCGGGTGGGCGAGACCCTCTGGCCCATGCCGATCCCCTCGGACCTGCGCCCCATGCTCGCCTCGGATGTCGCCGACATCGCCAACATCAAGCCCGGCAACACCGCGGCGGGCATGCTGATCGCGGCGGCGTTCCTGCGGGACTTCGTCGGATCGACCGGCGAGGGCGACGACAAGCGCACCATCCCCTGGGCCCACCTCGACATCGCGGGACCAGCCAACAACGGCGGCACCGGGTGGGGATTCACCGGGAAGGGACCGACCGGCGTGACCGTGCGCGCCCTGCTCGAGCTGGCCGAGTCTCTGGGTCGGAAGTAGTAGGGTTTTGGCGGCGGTTGTCTTTCGCCCGGCCGGTCGTCCACCACATCCCCCGACGCCGGTGTTTCAGATCCTTACAGAGGAGTAGCGGGAAACTTGGCTGAGCACACTTTTGATCTCGTCGTTCTCGGTGGCGGAAGTGGTGGGTACGCAGCGGCGCTGCGCGCGAGCCAGCTCGGCATGACCGTCGGCCTCATCGAGAAGAACAAGGTCGGCGGCACGTGCCTCCACGTCGGGTGCATCCCGACGAAGGCCCTGCTCCACTCGGCCGAGGTCGCCGACGTCACCCGCGAGTCCGCCAAGTACGGCGTGAACTCCACCTTCGGCGGCGTCGACATCGCGGTCGTCACGGCCTACCGCCAGGAGGTCGTGTCGAGCAAGTACAAGGGACTCCAGGGGCTGATCAAGGCCCGCGGCATCACGACCATCGAGGGCGAGGGGCGCCTGATCTCCCCCACGACCGTGCAGGTGGGGGATGACACGGTCACCGGCAAGAACGTCGTGCTCGCCACCGGTTCCTACTCCCGCTCGCTCCCTGGTCTTGAGATCGGCGGACGCGTCATCACCTCGGAGCAGGCTCTCGACCTCGACTACATCCCGAAGAAGGTCGCCGTGCTCGGCGGCGGCGTGATCGGGGTCGAGTTCTCGTCCGTCTGGCGCAGTTGGGGCTCCGAGGTCACGATCATCGAGGCCCTCCCCCACCTCGTTCCCAACGAGGACGAGGCGATCTCGAAGCAGTTCGAGCGCGCGTTCCGCAAGCGCGGCATCGACTTCAAGCTCGGGGTGCGCTTCCAGGGCGTCACTCAGAACGATCAGGGTGTCGTCGTCACCCTCGAGAACGGCGAGACGATCGAGGCGGAGCTTCTGCTCGTCGCCGTCGGTCGTGGACCGGCCACCGCGGGTCTCGGCTTCGAGGAGGTCGGTGTGACCATCGACCGCGGCTTCGTGATCACGAATGAGCGCCTCGCCACGAACATCCCCGGCGTCTTCGCCGTCGGTGACATCGTGCCCGGTCTCCAGCTCGCCCACCGCGGCTTCCAGCACGGCATTTTTGTCGCCGAGGAGATCGCCGGCCTCAACCCCGTGGTCATCGAGGATGTCAACATCCCGAAGGTCACCTACTCGGAGCCCGAGGTCGCCTCCGTCGGCCTCTCCGAGGCGAAGGCCGCCGAGAAGTACGGCGCGGATGCCGTCTCCAGCTACGACTACAACCTCGCCGGCAACGGCAAGAGCCACATCCTCGGCACCTCCGGCTCGATCAAGGTCGTGCGCGTCAAGGACGGCCCCGTCGTCGGCGTGCACATGATCGGTGCCCGGGTCGGCGAGCTGATCGGTGAAGCCCAGCTGGCCGTCAACTGGGAGGCCTACCCGGAGGACATCGCGCCGCTGCTGCACGCTCACCCGACGCAGAACGAGGCCCTCGGCGAGGCGTTCCTCGCGCTCGCCGGCAAGCCGCTGCACGCGATGTGACCGGCCCCACCCGACCACCTCAGAACTAAGCTGTAGAGCAGAAGCGTCACAAAGGAGCATCACTGATGAGCGAATCCGTCAACCTTCCGGCACTCGGGGAGAGTGTCACCGAGGGCACGGTGACCCGATGGCTCAAGAAGGTCGGAGACCGCGTCGAGGTCGACGAGCCCCTGCTCGAGGTCTCGACGGACAAGGTCGACACGGAGATTCCCTCGCCCGTCGCGGGCGTGATCGAGGCCATCCTCGTCGCGGAGGACGAGACCGTCGAGGTCGGAACCCCGCTCGTCACCATCGGTGACGGTTCCGGTGCCGCCGCTCCGGCCGCTCCCGCTCCCGCTCCCGTCGCGGCCCCCGAGCCCGTGGCGGCGCCCGAGCCCGTGGCCGCCCCGGCACCCGCGCCCGCACCGGCACCCGCGCCCGCACCGGAGCCCGTTGCGGCACCCGCTCCTGTCGCGGCGCCCGAGCCCGTCGCTGCCCCCGCGTCCGTCGCGGCCCCCGCGCCTGTCGCTGCGCCCGCGCCGGTAGTGGCACCCGTCGTCGCTCCTGCCCCTGCTGCCGCCGCGCAGGACGCCACCGGCTACGTCACGCCGATCGTGCGCAAGCTCGCCCACGAGTCCGGAGTCGACCTCGCGACGGTGTCCGGCACCGGCGTCGGCGGTCGCATCCGCAAGCAGGACGTGCTCGCGGCGGCGGCCGCTCCGGCCGTCGCGCCTGCTGCTGCACCGAAGGTCGTCGCGTCCGCACCGCTCGAGATCTCGCCGTTGCGCGGCACCACCGCGCCGATGTCGCGCCTGCGCAAGGTGATCGCCGAGCGCGCCGTCATCTCGATGCAGGCCTCCGCGCAGCTCACCTCGGTCGTCGAGGTGGATGTCACCGCGGTGGCGCACTACCGGGACCAGGTCAAGGGTGCCTTCCAGGAGAAGACGGGCGTCAAGCTCTCCTTCCTCCCGTTCTTCGCTCTCGCGGCGACGGAGGCCCTGCAGGCCTACCCGATCATCAACGCCACCGTCGAGGGCGACTCGATCGTCTACCCCGCGCAGGAGAACCTCGCCATCGCGGTCGACACCGAGCGCGGGCTGCTCACCCCGGTGATCCGGGATGCCGCGAGCCTCAGCCTCGCCGGGTTCGCGCAGCAGATCGCCGATCTCGCCGAGCGCACCCGCGACAACAAGCTCAAGCCCGACGAGCTCGCCGGGGGCACGTTCACGCTGACCAACACGGGTTCGCGCGGCGCGCTGTTCGACACGCCCATCGTGTTCCTGCCGCAGTCGGCGATCCTCGGAACCGGCATCGTCACCAAGAAGCCGGTCGTCGTGAGCGACGCCGGCGGTGACGCGATCGCGATCCGCTCGATGGTCTACCTGGCCCTGTCCTACGATCACCGCATCGTCGACGGTGCGGATGCCGCGCGCTTCCTCACCGCGGTGAAGGCCCGCCTCGAGGGCGGCGACTTCGCCGGGAAGCTCGGCATCTGAGTCATCCCGTCAGGTAGCCCCTGATCCGCCACCCGGCCTCGTCCTTCATGAGAAGGATCGAGGCCGGTTCGCTGTCGGCCGGGTCCTGGACGGCCACGAGGGCGGAGTCGCCGAGCCGCTCCTCGAGCACGAGCCGGTCGAGGGTGACGGTCGGGATGGGGGTCTGCTCGGCGCCCTGCTGCAGCGCTCGCACGAGATCCTGATCCTCCGCCAGCGCGCTCGACCCCGACTGACCCACGCCGTCGAGGCAGAGCACCGACCGGTCGCGGATGCACTGCTCCCGAACCGCGAGAAGGGCGACGAGCGCGGCGACGGGGTCATCCTCGAGGGTCGGTGAGGGGATGCTCAGCTCCGGCGCGTCCTCGGGCGGTGCGGACGGCTCCGCGGTCGCCACCGGGGTGTCGGGGTCGGAGACGGGGACGAGCAGCAGCGCCGCGACGAGCCCGACGAGCACCGCGGCGCCCGCCGCCCAGACCCGGAGCCGCACCGCCGCGAGGGCGCGGCCGAGGCGCGGGACCATCGGTGCCAGTGCGGCGCGGACGCTGTCAGGACCCCCCGAGACCAGGTCACCCAAGCGGCGAAACGGTCCCGGACGCTCGCTCGCCTCGATCGCGACCGGTCCCCGCGCGCGCGTCACGACGCTCGGAGGCGATGAAGTCGCGGCGTCGAATCGCACCGGCTCGGGCATCCCGAGGGCGAAGAGCACTGCCGGCCACTCGCCCCACGCCACGTCGTCGGACTCCGCGAGTTCGACCACCCCGGCCGCCGCCACGACCCGGGAGGCGAGGGCGGCGAAGTCACGACGATCGGCGAGCACGGCGTCGTCCTGCTCGAGGAGCGCCTCCGGACGCGCGGGGTCGGTCAGGCTCGCCGCTCCGAACCGGGCGAGCACCGGAGCGCCATCCGCGCCGAAGAGCACGGCATCCGCGCGCACCCGCCCATGGGTGACCCCGCCGCGGTGGAGGCGATCGAGAGTCTCGTGGATCGGCACGAGAACCGTGATCGCCTCGCCCACCCCGATCGAGCCTCGGGCGGCGAGAAGCTGCGCGAGCGACAGGCCGGCGACGCGAGCGAGGACGAGCACCTGGGTGCCCCGCGGTCCGGTGGCGAGGTCGAGGAGGTCGACGACGTGCGGACCCCGCGCGCGGTCGAGCGCCTCGGCCTCGATCAGGGTGCTCGCGTCGGAGGTGCCCGGCAGCGGCACCTTGAGCACGACCGGTTCGGCATCGGGGAGCCCCTCGGCGATCGCGAGGAACGATTCGGCCCGGCGGCCCTCGCCGAGTCGACGCAGCAGGCGGTAGCCGATGAGCGAGTCCGTCTGCACTCCCCCACTCTCCGTGCGCCGGACCCTCGAACCCGAGACGGCGGGGCGCGCCGGGTGCCGCGGGGTCGCCGAAGGGGGTGGGGAGGATGGGAACGGACGTAGACTCGATCCCGTGGTCGACTTCGTCGTCGCGGGGCTAAGCGCCAACTCCGTGCCGTATGTCGAGGCTCTCGAGCTTCAGCGCGCAACCCATCGCTCCGTCGTCGACGGCACCGCCCCCGACACCGTGATCCTCCTCGAGCATCCCTCGGTCTACACGGCGGGCAAGCGCACCGAAGACGTCGAGCGTCCGTCGGACGGCACCCCCGTGATCGACGTGGACCGCGGTGGCAAGATCACCTGGCACGGCCCGGGCCAGCTCGTGGGCTACCCGATCGTGCGCTTGCCCGACCCGATCGATGTGGTCGGCTACGTGCGCCTCCTCGAAGGCGTGATCATCGATGTGCTCGCGGAGCTCGGCTTGGACGCCGGTCGCGTGCCCGGTCGCTCGGGGGTCTGGATGAGCTACGACCAGCCCGTGGGCGCCGAGAAGATCGCGGCCATCGGCATCCGGGTCGCGGAGGGCGTGACGATGCACGGCTTCTCGCTCAACTGCAACAACTCCTTCGAGGCCTACAGCCGCATCATCGCGTGCGGCATCCTCGACGCCGGCGTCACCTCGATCAGCCGTGAGCTCGGGCGGGACATCTCCCCCACCGAGGTCGTGCCCCTCATCACCCGTCACCTCGAGGCCGCGCTCACCGTGGCCAAGGCTGGAGTTGCCGCATGAGCACCACCCATCATCCTGCCGCCAACAACGTCGAGGGGCGCAAGCTCCTGCGGCTCGAGGTGCGCAACGCGGAGACGCCGATCGAGCGCAAGCCCGAATGGATCAAGACCGTGGCCAAGATGGGTCCGGAGTACCGCCAGCTGCAGGACCTCGTCAAGGGCGAGAGCCTCCACACCGTGTGCCAGGAGGCCGGCTGCCCCAACATCTTCGAGTGCTGGGAGGACCGCGAGGCGACCTTCCTCATCGGCGGCAGCCAGTGCACCCGCCGCTGCGACTTCTGCCAGATCGACACGGGCAAGCCCGCCGACTACGACACGGATGAGCCGCGTCGCGTGGCCGAGTCCGTCACCAAGATGAACCTCCGCTACGCCACCGTGACCGGCGTCGCCCGTGACGACCTGCCCGACGAGGGCGCGTGGCTGCACGCGGAGACCGTGCGCCGCATCCACGCCGAGAACCCGGGCACGGGCGTCGAGATCCTCGCAACCGACTTCTCCGGCAACCCGGACCTCCTCGGCGAGGTGTTCTCCTCGCGCCCCGAGGTCTTCGCCCACAACGTCGAGACGGTTCCGCGCATCTTCAAGCGCATCCGTCCGGCCTTCCGCTACGAGCGCTCGCTGGACGTGCTCACTCAGGCGCGTGCCGCGGGGCTCATCACCAAGTCGAACCTCATCCTCGGCATGGGCGAGGAGCCGCACGAGGTGCTCCAGGCGCTGCAGGATCTGCACGACGCCGGCACCGACATCATCACGATCACCCAGTACCTGCGCCCCACCCCGCGCCACCTCCCGGTCGCCCGGTGGGTGAAGCCGCAGGAGTTCGTGGAGTTCTCCGAGGCGGCCGAGCAGATCGGGTTCCTCGGGGTGCTCGCCGGTCCTCTCGTGCGCTCGAGCTACCGGGCCGGTCGCCTGTGGGCGCGCTCGATGGTGGCGAAGGGCCGCGAAATCCCCGAAGGCCTGCGGCACCTCGCCGACGAGTCGCTCGGGTTCGCGCAGGCGGTCTGACCGCCCGAACTTCGCCGGTTCGCGCACCCCGTATCCTTGACCCATGGCACGCACCAAGGACTCGACGCCCAAGCCTCCCAAGCCCGCCAAGGAGCCGGGTCGTCTGAAGCAGATGTATCAGGTCTTCCAGATGACCCGTCGCTACGACAGCACGGCGATCTGGTGGCTCCTGCTGGCCTTCCTCGGCCCCGTGCTGGCGGGCGTGGTGCTCGCCCTGCTCATCGGCGGCGGCAACGTGCTCACGATCGTGCTGTACGTGCTTGCGGGCGTGCTCGGCGGCATCCTCGTCTTCCTCATCGTGCTGGGGCGCCTCGCCGAGAAGGCGGCGTACTCGCAGATCGTCGGGCAGCCCGGTGCGGTGGGTGCGGTGCTGAAGAACTCGCTTCGCCGGGGCTGGACCGCGAGCGAGATGCCGGTCGCCTTCAACAAGACACAGGATGCCGTCTACCGCGCCGTCGGTCGCGGCGGGGTCGCCCTCATCGGTGAGGGTCCACGCAGCCGCACGCAGCGCATGCTCGAGGACGAGCGCAAGGCCATCTCGCGCATCATCCCGAACGTGCCCGTGAGCTTCCTCTACGTCGGCCCCGATGCGGAATCCGTGCCCCTGCACAAGCTCTCCGGAAAGCTGCGGTCGCTCAAGTCCGTGCTCCGCAAGCAGGAGGTTCTCGCCGTGTCGAACCGCCTCAACTCGCTCGGCAAGAACGGACTGCCCATCCCCAAGGGCGTCGACCCCTCGCGCGTGCGCGCGCCGCGTCCGCGCTAGAGCCGTCGAGCGTCCGGCTAGCGTCGGACGAGCACGGTGCCGATGAGGCGGTCGTGCATCCCCCGCTGGTCCTTGTCGAAGATCACCGCGGGGATGACGAGGCACAGCAGCGCCGTGCGGGCGAACGGGCGCCACAGGCCGAGGTACCCCCCGGTGATCGGCACCACCCGCATGCCGAGCGCGAGGTGCCCCGGGCTGCCGTTGAGGGTGAGCAGGAACACCGCCTGGATGACCGCGAAGATCGCGAGCGTCGCCAGAGCCTGGTAGGAGAAGAAGGCGATCGAGAGGATGACGGCGGCGCCCCAGTCGATCGCGAGGGCCGCGAAGCGGCGGCCGATCCGGGCCACCGACCGGGATCCGGAGGCGGGCAGACCGAGGCCCTTCCCGGGCCAGTCCGATGAGGCGAGCGGGGCGGCGGGCATCCCCCGATTCTACGGGCGCGCCCGACGCGTAACCTGCGCGAAACAATTGCGTGACCGCGGCGAAATCGCGCGCGCTTACCCTCGGGAGTGGCCGCGTCTGCGGTCGATCAGCACCAAGCTCATTGGAGTCCTTCACATGTTCAGTGATTCTTCCGAAGTGCTCAAGTTCATCAAGGACACCGACGTCAAGTTCCTTGATATCCGCTTCACCGACCTCCCCGGCGTGCAGCAGCATTTCAACATCCCGGCGTCCACCGTTGACGAGGAGTTCTTCTCCGTCGGCCAGCTCTTCGACGGCTCGTCGATCCGCGGCTTCGCCAACATCCACGAATCCGACATGCAGCTGATTCCGGATGTGACGACGGCGTACCTCGACCCGTTCCGCACCGAGCGCACGCTCATCATGATCTTCGACATCTACAACCCGCGCAACGGCGAGATCTACGCCAAGGACCCGCGCCAGGTGGCCAAGAAGGCGGAGAAGTACCTCGCCTCCACCGGCATCGCGGACACCGCGTTCTTCGCCCCCGAGGCCGAGTTCTACATCTTCGACGACGTGCGCTACTCGGTCACCCAGAACCAGAGCTTCTACGCGGTCGACTCCGAGGAGGGCGCCTGGAACACGGGTCGCATCGAGGAGGGCGGCAACCTCGCCAACAAGACCCCGTACAAGGGCGGCTACTTCCCGGTCAGCCCCGTGGACAAGCAGGCCGACCTGCGCGACGACATCAGCCTCAAGCTGATCGACGCCGGCCTCATCCTCGAGCGCGCGCACCACGAAGTGGGCACCGGTGGCCAGGCGGAGATCAACTACCGCTTCAACACGATGGTCAACGCGGCCGATGACATCCTCAAGTTCAAGTACATCGTCAAGAACACGGCGCTCGAGTGGGGCAAGGTCGCGACCTTCATGCCCAAGCCCCTGTTCGGCGACAACGGCTCGGGCATGCACACGCACCAGTCGCTGTGGAACGACGGCAAGCCGCTGTTCTACGACGAGAAGGGCTACGGCGGCCTGTCGGACATCGCGCGCTGGTACATCGGAGGACTGCTCAAGCACGCCCCCGCGGTGCTCGCGTTCACCAACCCGACGCTCAACTCCTACCGTCGTCTGGTCCCCGGCTTCGAGGCGCCCGTCAACCTGGTGTACTCGGCTGGTAACCGCTCAGCGTCGATCCGCATCCCGATCACGGGCACGAACCCCAAGGCCAAGCGCATCGAGTTCCGCGCGCCCGATGCCTCGGGCAACCCGTACCTCGCGTTCGCGGCCCAGCTCATGGCGGGTCTCGACGGCATCAAGAACAAGATCGAGCCGCACGAGCCCGTGGACAAGGACCTGTACGAGCTGCCCCCGGAGGAGGCCAAACTCATCCCGCAGGTTCCCGGTTCGCTCGCCGAGGCCCTCGACGCTCTCGAGGCCGACCACGAGTTCCTCACCGCGGGCAACGTGTTCACCCAGGACCTGATCGACACCTGGATCAGCTACAAGCGCACCGCGGAGATCACTCCGATGGCGCAGCGTCCGCACCCGTTCGAGTACGAGCTGTACTTCTCGGTGTAACGCGAGTTCCACAGCACGCAGCGGCCGTCCTTCGGGGCGGCCGCTGTTGCGTTAATCGTGCGCCGCGACCATCGCGGCAAGCACGGTGCGGCCCACGCTCACCGCATCCGGCACGTTCTCGAGTTCGATCACCAACACGTCGGTTCCCACCACCGCCGCCAGCGTGCACACCTCGCCGGCCTCAGAACCACCGCACTCCTCGAATCCGTAGTCCACAGCATTGACCGGACCGAAGGGAGCGCCCGCGTCGACGATCCACGCCGCTCCCGGGGCCGAGAGGAGTTCGAGCCGTCCGAGGTCACCCAGTTCTCCGAGGCAGCGTGTCCAGCCTTGACGGCTCGCACTGGACTTCCACTGGGCCTGGCCGAATTCGAACCACCAGTTGGGATCCGTGATGGACGTCTCGAGCGGGCCACCGGACAGGGTGACGCCGAGCGCCTCCAGCGCCGCATCGGTCGGGGGCAGGACCTCATCGCACGACCGCGGGGACGCAGGTTGCGGCTGGTCGACGACTGCCGCCGCCGCCAGCGTCTCCAGAGCGGACCGGACGATCTGTGCGCTCAGGGAGGTGGTGAAATCGGGCTCGACCGGGATGATGGAAGTCGACTCGTCGGGGGGCGAGACGCCGCCGACCTCGCTGGCGGGCAGGTCGACGAAGGTCGCCTCGATCCACACGTCACCCGCATTGGCCGACCACTTGCAGGTGGCGCCGTTGGTTGGCGAGGTGGACCAACGCGAATAGCACCCCGCCACGAACGAGCCCTGCTCGTCGTCGAGCGATCGGTAGTAGAGGAAGTTGTCCAAGTACCCAGGGAAACCCTGCTCTTCGAACACCGCGCGGGACTGGGTGAACCCGGAGGTCAAGCCTCGAACCGCCGTGATCATCACTGTCTGCTGATACGGGCCGGCGTCAGGCCATGACCACTCGCAGATCAGCGCGCCATCCTGGCGGGCGGCAATCCGATAGGCGTTGTCGCCCTTGAAGTCGGGAACGCCCAGGGACAGCTCACTGGGCGCCGACTCGTACAGTTCAGCGAGGGCGGCGGGCGGCACGAGGTCGGAGCAGGACAGATCGAATGACGGGGTCGGAACCGCGCGGACGGTCGCACTTGGCGTGGGTGTCGGCGTGGCCGTCGGGCTGGAGCTTGGAGCAATGGCGGCGGGCGCGCAGCCGCTCACGGCAAGCACGAGGGCGAGAGAGACCGCGACGCGTGCTTTCATGAATTGAGTCTAGTTCGAGTACGAGCTGAACCTCTCGATGGTGAACCGCACCTCAACGGATGCTGAACAGACCCGAGATCGGCTCCGGGGGTCACTCCGGGTCGATACTGTGACATTGACGATCGCTCACCCCCGAGAGCGGCCTCGATTCCCCCGATCCCAGGACCGCCGTGACCGACCGACTCGCCGACTCCCCGTCGCGCCACCGTGCGCGGTGGATGCTCGTGCTCGCGACGCTCGTCGCCCTCCTGTCCGCCGGAATCGCTCCGATCGCCGCTTCCGCGTCGAACACCGCGTCGATCAGCGGAACGGTCACCGACGAGCTCGGGGCGCCCGTCGGCTTCGCCTATGTGACGGCCTACGCGGATGGCAACTTCGTGGCGGGGACGAACGCGTCAGCCTCCGGGGAGTACCTCATCGACGGGCTCGCGCCCGGCACCTACACCCTGAACTTCCAGTCCGGCGGGAACTTCTTGGGCGAGTGGTGGGACGACCAGCCATCGCAGACTCTTGCCACCACGTTCGTCGTCGCGGACGGCGCCTCGGTGGTCGGCAAGGATGCGGTGCTGGCGATCGGGTCCACGATCAGCGGCACCGTGAGCGACGCGAGCGGCAACCCGATTCCGTTGGCGTCCGTGAGCGCGAATCGCTCGGACGGGCGATACGGCGGGTCGGCGATCACCAGCCCCTCGGGCGACTACGTCATCACCGGGCTTGCCGCGGGCAGCTACACGCTCGTGACCGACACGTTCGCCGCGCCAGGGTACGTGCGCGAGTGGTGGGACGACCAGCCCACTCAGGAGCTCGCCGACTTCTTCCCGGTGCCGGCGCGGTCCGAGATCACAGGCAAGGACGTCGTGCTGACACTGGGCTCGGTGATGAGCGGGACCGTCACCGGACCGTCGGGGGAACCGATCTCCGGCGTGGAAGTCGTGGTCGTGGACTCGAACATGCAGTTCGTCAGCGGCGCGACATCCACCGCAGACGGCACCTATGCGGTGCGCCGGCTGCCCGCCGGCACCTACGCGCTGCAATTCCGATCCGGCTACGGGCAGAACTACTTGTCCGAGTGGTGGAACGACTCGTCGACGTTCACCCTGAGCGACTCAATCGAGGTTGCCGCACAGGCCGAGGTCACCGGACTCGACGCGGTCCTCTCTTCCGGCGCGACGGTGAGTGGCACGGTCACCGCGGCATCCGGACTTCCGCTAGCCGGGGCCACCGTGTCGGCGAGCAGCACGGAGTGCTGCATCTACGGCGGAGCGACAACCGATAGCAACGGCCAGTACACGATCGTGGGGCTCCCGGCGGGCACCTACACCGTCAATGTCTCAGCGCCCTTCGGACTCAACTACGCGCGCCAGACGCTGCCCGCGTTCCCGATCGCGGCCGCAGAAGCGGTCAGCGGCAAGGATGCGGTGCTCGTGGTTGGTGGCACGATCTCGGGAACCGTCACCGATGATCAATCCGATCCCGTCTCCTCGGTTTCCGTCGACGTGCTGGGGGATGATTACGGCTTCACGGCGAGCACTGACGCCTCCGGGCAGTACACCGTTGTCGGACTCCCCACGGGCTCGTACCGCGTGCAGTTCCGCTCGACCAGTCGGAACCTCGCGACCGAATGGTGGAACGATGTGTACTCGAGAGTGGATGCCACGTCGATCGCCGTGACCGCCGGGGGCGACATCACCGGAATCGATGCAGCCCTCGAGCTCGGGGCGACGATCAGCGGCACCGTGAGGGGCCCGGGGAACGCCCCGGTCTCCTCGGGGTCGGTCGCGGTGGTGTCGCGTGAGCCCGGCGTCGAAGCCAGCTATTCGTACAGTGGAATCGACGAGAACGGGTCTTACCTGCTACAGGGGTTGCCCCCGGGCGAGTACACCCTCACCTTCTCCAGTTCCGGACTCGGCCAGCGCTGGTGGGGCGGCACGAACTCGCTGGCATTGGCGACGTTCTTCGCTGTCGGCGCATCCGAAGCCGTCACCGGCAAGGACATCACGCTCCCCGGAGGGTCGACGATCACCGGAGTGATCCGGGACGCACTCGATCGGCCCGTCAACAACGCCACCAATCCGGCGCTCGGCGCGACCGTCCGCGTCTTCGATGCGGAGGCGCCCACCGTTTCGAGCGAGTCAGTTGTTTCGTATGCGTCGAACTACCTGGGGGCATACTCGGTGGGTCAACTCGCGCCGGGCACGTACCTCGTGCAGTTCGGGACCTGGAGAACGCCGGAGAGCGATGGGATCGACCCGACCTCCGAGTACGTCCACGAGTGGTTCAATGAGAGCCCGGATGTCGCCGGCGCGACCGTCATCACGATCACCGCGGGCGGTCAGGTGGTGACCGGCGTGGACGGCTGGCTGTATCGGCGGCTGGCAGGGGTCGGTTCGGCGCAGACGCAGGATGTGACATCCGGCCTGGGCAGCCTGCTCACCTACGTGGCCTCCGCCGACTCGTCCGGCACCGAGACGCTCGTCACCCGCACGGGCGGATCCGCGTTCCCCCGGCCCTCGGACTCCGTCGAGGCGCAGGTCGCCCTCTCTGCCGAGATCACCTCAGGGACTCTGGGCGGCGTGCCGATGACCGGCGCCCTCGACTTCGCCCGCAGCACCATCGGCCCGTCGGCAGCGTTCCCCGGCACGGAGCTCACCTTCATCCCCTTTGCCCGGGATGCCGTCACCTTCGCCGTGAACGCCGCGAGCGACTTCCCCCGGGACATCGCACTCGGTGCCCCGTCCCAGGACTCCCTGGTGCCGGCTCCGTTCACGCTGCGCAACATCTATCGCGGGGTGACGATGTCCTACGTCGACACCAACCTCGATACGATCCCGATCACGCCCCTGCTTCCGCCCGTGGGTTCTGAGATTCGGGCGTTCTGGCTGGAGCGACTCGGGTTGAGCGAGGGGGACCTGAGTGCGGCCGTGGTCGATCTGGCGAGCGACACCCCGGAGGGTTCGGCGACGGACGTCGAGACCGCGGGCGACCTGCTTCCGATCTCGATCTCCTCCTACCTCGCCCAGGGCAATCATGCATCCCTGCCGACGGACGTGGCCGAGCGTCGCGGGATCACCGAGCTCGGCAACATCGACACGACCTCGCCGTTCCAGGGCGGTGCCGCTGGCCTCACGGTCAACCCGAGCTTCCCCGTCACACGACTCGTCTACACCGCCGTCGAGACCAGCCGCCTGACGAGTCCTTCGGTCGACGATGTGACCCTTCAGAAGGCCTTCGCGGGCACGGGCTCCGAGCTCTGCTCGGCGGCGGCCCTCATCCGGCAGTACGGGTACGCGACGATCGGCAGCCTGTGCGGGGACACCACGACGTACCGGCAGGGCCTGCGACCGGTCGAGTGACGCGCCATCGTCAGGTTCGGGCGAGAGGGCGGGATCGGGCCGGCAAGGACACGCGCGGTGATCGACCTGCGCTGAGTCATGCTTCACCCTGCCGTGATGCATCGCGAGCCATCCGTGCCTCGCGGTTCACCCGCTCGATACCAGCCATCGCGCGAATCGCGACCGGCAGGACCGCTGCCCAGGCCAGAAGGCCGACGAGGAAGATGGGCAGGACGATGAAGTACCCGTAGTCCAACCACTCACCGGGAGTGAAGAGTCTCGCCATGGAGAGCGACGTGAGCACCGCGGGGATGATGCTCATCGGCAGGGAGAAGATCCCTGCTGGGATAACGCTGGATCCCTCGAATCGAGGGACATCGATTATGGCTCTGACGATCCAGATGGAGACCAACCCGAGGTAAACGGCGAGAATCGCCCAGAACACGACCTCGCCCCGCGTGGTCTGCCGACGACGGTAGTTTCCCGTCGCCAGCCAGATCGTCGCTCCTACAGGGACCACCAGATTGATCAGAACGGCGAGGCCCAGACCGACGAAGCTCATCGAGACTCCGTGGCAGGAGGGACCGTGGTGCACGGCCGGTCGGGCACCCAGGGGTAGAGCTCTGTCGACCAGAGCCACTCGTCGACCACGAGTTCGGACCGCTCGACGAACTCCGACCCGAACGTCACCGATACCCAATCCGCAGGCGGGTCCTCGAGCAACACGGTTGTCAAAATGCTAGGCGCGATCCCGTACTCGATTGGGATGCGATCCAGACGTGAGTACCCTTCGAACGTCATCACCCACTCGGGCCGATCGACGTCGTCCTCGTCGAGCTGGTAGTCGACGATGAGGTCACCATCTCCGTAGAACCCCGTGCAGAACACGAAGTCGATGGTGTCATCCGCGTTCAACCGAACGCCGTACTCCGATGGCGGCGTACATGAGCTGAGGAGCACGACGGCTGCAGCACCCATTGCGATCCCCATAGCCACGCGAGCGACTCTCATGGCATGACGGTACCGGCCACCCTGTCGAGAACCAGTCACAGCCGAGTAACTGTCGGATTGCGATCCGATAACTCCGGCGCCTACCCTGTCGCCGCCGGCCCCCGGCTCGTGCCGTAGAACCGCTTCTCGAACACCTGGCGGGAGAGCCGCGTCGTGCGCAGGTAGTCCTCCTCGAACCGGCTCGCGGAGCCCGGCGGGTACTCGAGCAGGCGCGCGACGCCCTCGAGCTGCTGCCGGTCGATCGGGAGCACATCGGAGGTCTTCGAGGTCCACAGCGTCATCGCGGAGCGAGCCCGTGAGGCGAGCATCCACGCGGTGTGCAGGCGTGCGGCATCCGCGGCGGTCACGAGCTCGGCGCGTTCGGCCGCCGAGAGGGCCTTGAGGGTGGATGTCGTGCGCAGCCCGTCAACGCGCGCCCCGTGCTGCAGCTGGAGCAACTGCACGAACCACTCGACGTCGCTGAGCGACCCGCGTCCGAGCTTGAGGTGCCGCGCCGGATCCGCCGCCTGAGGAAGCCGCTCGTTCTCTACCCGGGCCTTGATGCGCTTGATCTCCCGCACATCCTGCTCGGCGATCTCGGCGGGGTACCGCACCTCGTCGACGAGCTCCTCCCACTCGGCGAGAACCCGCCGGTCGCCCACCACGGGGCGGGCACGGAGGAGCGCCTGCGCCTCCCACGTGAGCGACCATCGCGCGTAGTAGGCGCGGTAGCTCTCGAGCGAGCGCACGATCGCGCCGTTCTTGCCCTCGGGCCGCAACCCGAGGTCGAGATCGAGCGGCACGCGGAGGTCCTCGGTGAAACGCTTGATCTCGTGCACGATGTGCTCGGCGCGCTGCTGCGCCTCCTCGTCGGTCGCGCCCGCGGCGCGGTAGACGTACATGATGTCGGCGTCCGACCCGAAGCCGAGTTCGGCGCCGCCGTAGCGGCCCATCGCCACGATGCCGAACTCGATGCCGTCGCCGAAGCGGTGGGCGAGCGAGAGCACCCCCGAGAGGATCACCGTCGTGATGTCCGAGAGTCCCCAGCCGAGCTCCTCGATCGTCACGACGCCGAGGATGGAGCCGAGGGCGAGGCGCAGGATCTCGCGGCGGCGGGCGGTGCGCAGCGCGAGCGCCGCGGCATCCGGATCGTCGAGGTGGCGGGCGACGGCGGCCTGCGATTCTTCGAGCAGCACGCTGTAGGGCCGGGGCCGAAGCTCCAGGTCGTTCTCGAGCCACGCCGCGGCCTCGGGGATGCGCTCGAAGAGGTCCCCGACGAAGCGCGATCCCGAGAGCACCTGGGTGAGTCGCTGGGCGGCGACCGAGGAGTCGCGCAGCATCCGCAGGAACCAGTACGCCTCCCCGAGGTCGTCGCTGAGCCGCCGGAACGCGAGCAGCCCGTGGTCGGGGTCGGCGCCCTCGGCGAACCACTGGAGCATGACCGGCAGGAGGTTGCGCTGGATGATCGCCCGCCGCGACACCCCGCCGGTGAGCGCCGCGATGTGGGCGAGCGCGCCGCGCGGGTCGCGGAATCCGATGGCGGCGAGGCGGGCCTCCGCCTGCTCGCTCGAGAGCTGGATGCCGCCCTCGGGCAGCGCCGCGACGGCGGAGAGCAGCGGGCGGTAGAACAGCTTCTCGTGCAGCTGGCGCACGGCCACCTTGGTGCGCTGCCACTGCTCCACGAGGTCGTCGCCGGTCGTCGCGAGGCCGGAGGCGCGGGCGAGCACGCGCAGGGCATCCGGATCGGTCGGCATGAGGTGGGTGCGTCGCAGTCGGGAGAGCTGGATGCGGTGCTCGAGCAGACGCAGGAACCGATAGTCCCACGCGAACTCCGCCGCCTCGACGCGCCCGATGTAGCCCTGGTCGGCGAGGGCCTCGAGCGCCGGGATGGTCGCCTGCTGCCGCACGAGCGGGTCGGACTGCCCGTGCACGAGCTGCAGCAGCTGGATCGTGAACTCGACGTCGCGCAGCCCCCCGGGGCCGAGCTTGAGCTGCACGTCGATCTCGTTCGCGGGGATGTGCTCGGTGACGCGCTCGCGCATCCGCTGCACCGACTCCACGAAGTTCTCGCGGGAGGCGCTCGTCCAGACCTTGGGCGAGACCGCAGCGACGTAGCGCTCCCCCAGCTCCAGGTCGCCTGCGAGCGGCCGCGCCTTGAGCAGCGCCTGGAACTCCCAGCTCTTGGCCCAGCGCTCGTAGTACGCGAGGTGGGAGTCGAGGGTGCGCACGAGAGCGCCGTCCTTGCCCTCGGGGCGGAGGTTGGCATCCACCTCCCACAGTCCCGGCTCGACGGCCAGGTCGTGGATGCCCTTCATCGTCTGCATCGCCAGCCGCGTCGCGATCTCCACGGCCCGGTCATCGCCGAGCAGTTCGGGATCGGCCGACTCGCCCACGAAGATCACGTCGACGTCGGAGACGTAGTTGAGCTCGCGCGCCCCCGCTTTGCCCATGCCGATGATCGCGAGTCGGGTGGCCGCGATCTGCTCGGCGGGGAAGGCGACGTCGCGGCGGGCGACGGCCAGCGACGCGTCGAGGGCCGCGCCCGCGAGGTCGGCCAGCGCGGCCGCGACGCGGTCGAACCCGGTGATCGGGTCGGCGAGGTCGAGGTCCCACGCCGCGAGCCGGGTCAGCTGGCGGCGGTACCGCACGCGAAGCGCCACCCACGCCGGGTCCCCGCGGAGGCCGTCGACCGAGGCGAGCAGGTCGTCCCCGTACTCGGCCGCGGTGAGCGGTCCCTCGAGCGGCTCGGCGAGGGCGGCCAGCTGCTCAGGGTGCCGGGTGAGGAACTCGCCGAGGCCGGTCGAGGCGCCCAGCACTCGGATCAGGCGCGCCGCGGCATCCGGAATCGCGACGAGCGACGCGACCGCCTCGGGAGCTCGCTCTCGCAGCTCACCCAGCAGCAGGAGCGCCTGGTCGGGATCCGCCGCCCGGGCGAAGAGCGGCACGAGCTCAGGCGAGCCGAGCGCGTCAAGGCGCTCGCTCGCGGACCCGAGCTCCGCGAAGCCGAGCCGGGCGAGCTCGGTCAGGGTCGTCTGTGACCGGGACATGGGGTGTTACAAAACCTCGAGGTTGCTCTCCAGCTCGTAGGGCGTCACCTGGGCGCGGTACTCGCTCCACTCGCGGCGCTTGTTGAGCAGCACGTAGTTGAACACCTGCTCGCCGAGGGTCTCGGCCACGAGCTCGGAGTCCTCCATGAGCGAGACGGCGTGATCGAGGCTGGCCGGAAGCTGGCTGTAGCCGAGGGCGCGGCGCTCCGAGTCGGTGAGCTCCCACACGTTGTTCTCGGCCTCGGGCGGCAGCTCGTAGCCCTCCTCGATGCCCTTGAGCCCCGCGGCGAGCAGCAGCGAGAAGCTCAGGTAGGGGTTGGCGGCCGAGTCGATCGCCCGGTACTCCACGCGCGCGCTCTGGCCCTTGCCGGGCTTGTAGAGCGGCACCCGCACGAGGGCGCTGCGGTTGTTGTGGCCCCACGTGACGAAGCTCGGCGCCTCGTCCCCGCCCCACAGGCGCTTGTAGGAGTTGACGAACTGGTTGGTCACGGCCGTGATCTCGGGTGCGTGGCGCAGCAGGCCCGCGACGAACTGCTTGCCGATCGTCGAGAGCTGGTAGTGACCGGACGCGTCGAAGAAGGCGTTGGCGTCGCCCTCGAAGAGCGACATGTGGGTGTGCATTCCCGACCCCGGATGGCCGGACATCGGCTTGGGCATGAACGTCGCGTAGACGCCCTGCTCGATCGCGACCTCCTTGATCACCGTGCGGAACGTCATGATGTTGTCCGCCGTGGTGAGCGCGTCGGCGTAGCGCAGGTCGATCTCGTTCTGGCCGGGACCGGCCTCGTGGTGGCTGAACTCCACCGAGATGCCGAGGTCTTCGAGCATCCGCACCGACCGACGACGGAAGTCGTGCGCCGTGCCGCCGGGCACGTTGTCGAAGAAGCCGGCCGAGTCGACGGGCTCGGGAAGGCCGTTCTTGAGCTGCGCCGACTTGAGCAGGTAGAACTCGATCTCGGGATGCGTGTAGAACGAGAACCCGCGGTCAGCCGCCTTCGCCAGCGAGCGCTTGAGCACGTTGCGCGGGTCGGAGAGCGACGGCTGGCCGTCGGGCGTGGAGATGTCGCAGAACATGCGCGCGGTGGGGTCCACCTCGCCGCGCCACGGGAGGATCTGGAACGTGGCCGGGTCGGGGTGCGCGAGCATGTCGGCCTCGTAGGCGCGGGTGAAGCCCTCGATCGCGGAGCCGTCGAATCCGAGGCCTTCCGCGAACGCACCCTCGACCTCGGCCGGGGTGATCGCGACGCTCTTCAGCGTGCCCACGACATCCGTGAACCACAGGCGGATGAACTTGACGCCCCGCTCTTCGATCGTGCGAAGAACGAAGTCACGCTGCTTGTCCATCAAGCTCCTCTAATCACCTGCCGAAGGGCGCCGCGAGCGGCATCATTAGGCTACTGGCTCTGCCCCGACTCCGCTTGGCACCCGGCTGACCTTCGGTCCGGGCTCCAGCTTCCAGACCCACACGGCGAGCACCGGCATCAGCACGAGCTCGACGAGCGCCGAGACGATGATGGCGGGACCGAATGTCACGCCGAGCTCGAACTGGGTGAACCGCGCGAGCCCGCCCGCGAACATGAGCGTGATGGCAAGCAGAAGCGCGCCGCGGTACCGGCGCGGGTTCGTCGCCGCGAGAATGAAGAACGCCCCGAGCGCGAGCATCACGCCGCCGAAGAACCTGGCGTGGTTGTCGCGGATGGCGAAGTTGGCCTCGTCCGTGACCGTGAAGTAGTCGGTCGGACCCTGCCAGCCCAGGGTGTGCAGGCCGCCGAACGCGACGTTGACCGCGATGACCGCGCTCACCGCGCCGACGATGACGAGCACAATTCTGAAGGCGATGTTCGCGATCATGCGCTGACCCGATTCCCGCGACCGAGGAACACGACCACGCCGAGGGCGGCGACCCAGAGGCCCCACGCCGTGCTCCCCAGCAGGCCGGCGAGGTCCCAGGTCGGGAAGCCGGGCAATGCGGTCGCCATCACATCGCCCTGATTGAGGAAGTAGAGCACGCTCGCGGCCAGGCCCGTCCATCCGAGCCACTGGGGCAGGATGCCGGTGCGCAGGATGATCACGCTGAGGGTCACGCTCCAGGCGAGCGCGAACAGCTGGCCGAGGTGCTCGCCGAGAAGGGCGCCTCCGAACTGGTGCTGGGCGACCCACGCCGCGTCGAGGGCTGCCTGCGTCGTGGCATCCCCGGCAACGTAGGAACTCGCCAGGGCCGGGACGACGAAGACCCAACGCAGGAACCCGATGAGCGCGAGCAGCACCGAGACGGCACCGATGGTGGTCGCAACCCGAAGCACAGCATCATCCCGCCGGCCCAGAACGGTCGGCAGGAGGAGCATCGGAACCGCGAGGATCGCATAGGTCCACGCCGTGGCGAACCAGGTCCAGGTGAGGCTGGCGCCACCGGCGACATAGGCCGGGAGCACGACGCTCGCCGGTTCTCGGAGGATGTCCGGCCAGTTGAACGTCGCCGAGAGGGTCGCAGCGGCGATTGCGAACGCAATCGAGCCGGCGATGAAGAGCACTCCCGTGGTTCGGGCCAGCCTTCTGCTGGCGGTGGAGACAAGCGTCATGTGATGTGTCCTGATTCCTTGGGGTTGATTAGTGTACGTTGTACGTTAGCGTATAATGTACAGCGTACGCAAGAGTGGATGTGCCTCTTGATCTCCGCGCCAGCGGCGAACTCCAGCACGATCGGTAGACTCGGGGGATGACGGACCCCGACGCCGCGGCAGCTCAGGCCAACCTCAAGCGCGTTCGCACCCGGCACTTCCAGAGTGCCAAGGAGAACGGCATCAAGTTCACCGGCCTCACGAGCTACGACCAGCTCACCGCCGGCATCTTCGATGAGGCCGGAATCGACTTCCTCCTCGTGGGCGACTCCGCGGGCAACAACGTCTACGGCCACGACACGACGCTTCCGGTCACGACCGACGAGCTCATCCCCCTTGCCCGCGCCGTCGCCGGAGCGGTCACCCGCGCCTTCGTGGTCGCCGACATGCCGTTCGGCTCCTACGAGACGAGCGCCGACGAGGCCCTCCACACCGCCTTCCGCTTCATGAAGGAGACCGGCGCCCACGCCGTCAAGCTCGAGGGCGGGGTGCGCAGCGCCGAGCAGATCCGTCGGATCGTCTCGGCGGGCATCCCGGTCATGGCGCACGTCGGATTCACCCCGCAGAGCGAGCATGGACTCGGCGGCCACGTCATCCAGGGTCGTGGCGATCAGGTGACGCAGCTGCTCGCCGACGCGCACGCCGTCGAGGACGCGGGCGCCTTCGCGGTCGTGCTCGAGATGGTGCCGGCCGAGGCGGCCGCGCGCGTGACGAAGGAGCTGCGCATCCCCACGATCGGCGTCGGGGCCGGACCCCACGTCGACGGCCAGCTGCTCGTCTGGACCGACTGGGCGGGCTTCACCAAAGGCCGCATCCCCAAGTTCGTCAAGCAGTACGCCAACCTGCGCAAGGTGCTCAAGGAGGCCGTGAAGAGCTACCGCGCGGATGTCGCGGACGGCACCTACCCCGGACCCGAGCACTCCTACGAGGACTGAGCACCTGATGCCCGGGCAGGTTCGGATCGGCATGGCCGGCTGGGTCTACCCGGACTGGCGCGGCGGCTTCTACCCGGCCGGACTGACCCAGAAGAACGAGCTCGCCTACGCATCGACGCACGTGACGTCGATCGAACTCAACGGCTCGTTCTACTCGCTGCAGAAGCCGACGAGCTGGCGGGCCTGGCGCAACACCGTGCCCGATGACTTCGTGTTCTCCGTCAAGGCGCCGCGGTTCATCACCCACATCCGCCGGCTCGACGACGTGCACGAGCCTCTCGCCAACTTCTTCGCGTCCGGCATCCTCGCCCTCGGCGCCAAGCTCGGCGCGATCCTCTGGCAGCTTCCCCCGAACCTCGCATTCGAGCCGGCGCTGCTCGAGAGCTTCTTCGCGCAGCTGCCGCACACGACCACCGAAGCCGTCGCGCTCGCCCATGAGCGCGGAGCCCGGATGACCGGCAAGGAGCACCTCGAGACGGATGCCGAGCGTCCCGTGCGCCACGCCATCGAGGTGCGGCACCGCTCCTTCGACGATCCGGCCTTCGTCGACCTGTGCCGTGCGTACCTCGTCGCGCCCGTGCTGGGCGACTCGGGCGGCAAGTGGCCCGTGATCGACGCGGTGACCGCGGACTTCCGCTACGCGCGACTGCACGCGGATACCGCGCTGTACCCCGGCGGGGCCTACGAACCGCACGACCTCGACCGTTGGGCCGAGCGCATAAGCGGCTGGCTCGATGCCGGCCAGGACGCCTACGTCTACTTCGACAACGACACCAAGGTGCGCGCGCCGATCGACGCGATGGCGCTGATCGAGCGGCTCGCCTGATCCAGCGCGGTTAGTCCGACGAGTCCTCGGCAGCCCACTTGCGGGCGCGCTCGGCGATGATCTCGGGTGCGCGCTCGGCCTCCTCGCGCGTGGCGAACGGTCCATCGCGATCCACCGAGAGCGACTGCGCGCCCTCCTCGACCTCACCCGTCTTGTGGTTGTACCACCAGTCGGCCATGCCGCACCTCCACCCGCGAGATCGGGGCCGGTGCCCCGAAGCTAGGATCAACACTATGCCGCGGGACGTTCAGGGTCACCTCATTCCGGGCGTCGTCTCCCCCGTTCGGCCGGTGCCGGCGTCGATCCCGCGCCCGGAGTACGTAGGCCGGAGCGCGCCGCGCCCGTTCGCCGGTTCGGACGTCTACGGCCCCGAGGCGGTCGAGCGCATCCGCGCCGCCGGGCGTATCGCGGCCCGGGCCGTCGAGGCCGTCGGCGCGGCGATCCGGCCCGGCGTCACCACGGACGAGCTCGACGTCATCGCCCACGAGTTCATCGTCGCGAACGACGCCTACCCATCGACGGTCGGCTATCGCGGCTTCCCGAAGGCCGTGTGCACGAGCATCAACGAGGTCATCTGCCACGGCATCCCGGATGACACGACCCTCGTCGAGGGCGACCTCATCAACATCGACATCACCGCGTTCCGCGACGGCGTGCACGGCGACCTGAGCAAGACGTTCCTCGTCGGGCGGGCCGCGCCCGAGGCGGTCGACCTCGTGACTCGCACCGAGGAGGCGATGTTCCGCGGCGTCAAGGCCGTCGCCCCGGGAAGGCAGATCAACGTGATCGGCCGCGCGATCGAGAGCTACGCGCGCCGCTTCGGCTATGGCGTCGTGCGCGACTTCACCGGGCACGGCGTGGGCGAGGCGTTCCACTCAGGACTGATCGTGCCGCACTACGACGCGGCTCCCGCCCACGACACCGTCATGGAGGTCGGGATGGTGTTCACGATCGAGCCGATGCTCACGATCGGCACGCCCGAGGAGCCCGGGACGGTGGACTGGGACCTCTGGGCGGATGACTGGACGGTCGTCACCCGCGACAAGCGGCTGACGGCGCAGTTCGAGCACACCCTCGTGGTCACCGAGCGCGGCGCAGACATCCTGACCCTCCCCTAGGGGAGAATGTCGCCATGCGCAAGGCTCTCGGAATCGACATCGGCGGCACCGGCATCAAGGGGGCCATCGTCGACACCGACAGTGGCGAGCTGCTGAGCGAGCGGCTCAAGCTCCCGACGCCGCCCGGGGGCGAACCGAACGATGTGATCGCCACCGTGGTCACCCTCATCGAGAACCTGGGCGGCCTCGAGGCGGGCGTCCCCATCGGCGTGTGCTTCCCCGCGATCGTGCGCAACGGTCACACGATGTCCGCCGCGAACGTGTCGAAGAGCTGGATCGGGCTGAGCGCGGAGCTGATGTTCGAGAAGGCGCTCGGCCGCGACATCCACTTCGTCAACGACGCGGACGCGGCCGGCTACGCCGAAGCGCGCTACGGCGCGGCGAAGGATGTGCCCGGTCTGGTCATTCTTACGACCCTCGGCACCGGAATCGGCAGCGCGCTCATCTACAACGGCGTGCTCGTGCCGAACTCCGAGCTGGGCCACCTCATCGTCGATGGCAAGGATGCCGAGAAGCGGGCCTCGTACTCGGCGAAGGAACGCGGCCACCTCAGCTGGGCGCGGTGGGCGGCGCGCCTGCAGCGCTACTACGAGACCCTCGAGGCCCTGTTCAGCCCCGACCTCATCATCGTCGGCGGAGGGGTTTCCAAGAGCTACGAGGACTTCCTGCCGCTCCTGCGCCTGACCGCGCCGATCGTTCCGGCGACGCTGCGCAACAACGCCGGAATCCTCGGCGCGGCGGCCCTCGCCGTGAAGGACTGAGCAGGCAGGGTCACGCTCAGCCCCCGAGGCGACCGGTCCAGACCGCGCTCGCGCCCGATTCGCCGATGATCACGGTCACGACGACCGCCCCGATCACGACGATCGCCACCGCGACCATGAGCACGACGCTGATCGCGAGGCGGGCCGGGGCGGAGGTGATCCGTGACGCGAAGCGCCCCGTGCCCGTGAAGAAGCGGAACCAGATCCACTGGGCCACCGAGACCACGAAGAGCGCGATCGCCCACGGGAGGAGATCGCGACCCAGATGCGCGTGCAGCTCGCTCAGCGCCGACTCGGCGACCTGCTCCTCGAGCGCCTCACCGGCCTCGACGGCGATCGGCACGGAGATGAGCGCGGCCAGAGCGACGATCGGCGTGGCGATCCCCAGACGCCGACGGGCCGCGGGCCAGACCGTCCCGAGCACGAGGCAGAGCGCCGCGAGCGGCACGACGATGACGACGAAGTGCACGATGAGCACGTGGAGGGGAAGACCGTTGAACATCCAGTTCATGTGAACGCCTGAGAACGCGGACGCAGCGGCCCGATCGCGTCAGTCTCGCGGGTGCGGGGCCTCAGGGCCTGTGCCGAAGGTCCCACGGACCAGCGTCTCTCCGTCGCTGCCCTCGACAACGGTCCCGTCGAGACCCGCTGCGGTGAGGAGGTCGACGGCCGCGGGCGCCTGGTGCTCCGCCACCTCCGCGAGCAGGCGTCCCCCGGGGGCGAGCCAGCTCGCAGCATCCGTCGCGATGCGCCGCAGCAGCGCGAGACCGTCGGCGCCCCCGTCGAGGGCGCGGGCGGGCTCGAAGTCGCGCGCCTCGTGCGGGAGCAGCGCGAGGTCGTCGGTCGGAACATAGGGGGCGACGACCGTGATGAGCTCCACGGTGCCGCGCAGCTCGTCCGGGAGCGCGTTGTACAGGTCCCCCTCGTGAACGGTCGCCGAGGCCCCCGCGTTCACCCGGGCCCAGGCGAGCGCGACCGGGTCGAGCTCGGCGAGATGCAGGCGCACGGGCATCCGGTCGGCCGCGGCCAGACCGATCGCCCCGCAGCCGCAGCAGAGGTCGAGGAGCACGTCGCCCGGCTCGAGTTCCGCCACCGCGGTGGCGACGAGGAACGCGCTGCGAGGGCGCGGAACGAACACCCCCGAACCGAGGCGGAGGCGGAGTCCGGCGAAGTCGACCCAGCCGAGCACGTGCTCGAGGGGAACACCCGAGACGCGCTCGGCGATCATCCGTTCGAGATCGGCGGGAGCGACCGGCTCCGCCCTCAGCAGCGCGGCCTCGTCCTCGGCGAAGACGCACCCCGCGGCCCGCAATCGGGCCACGAGCGCATCCGTCATCTCGCGATTGTAGGACACGCCCCCGTGCCCGCTCGGTCAACTCAGGATGCCCTTGCTGGCCGCGAGGCATCAAGGATGGCACTCTGGACCCATGCCCCTCACTCCCGACTCCCCGACCGGACACCAGAACGAGCCCCACAACTCGGGGGTCTCGTCCAAGCTCAACTGGCTCCGAGCCGGAGTTCTCGGGGCCAACGACGGCATCGTGTCCGTCGCCGCGATCGTCGTCGGTGTCGCGGGCGCGACCTCCGCCATCGCGCCGATCCTCACCGCCGGTGTCGCGGGCGTCGTCGGAGGCGCGATCTCGATGGCGCTCGGCGAATACGTCTCGGTGTCGAGCCAGCGCGATTCTCAGAAGGCCCTGATCGCCAAGGAGACCCGCGAGCTCGCCGAGATGCCGGAGCAGGAGCTCGCCGAGCTGGCCGAGATCTACCGCCTCAAGGGGATGAGCGCCGCGACCGCGCAGAAGGTGGCCGAAGAGCTCACCGAGCATGATGCCCTGACCGCGCACCTCGAGGCCGAGCTCGGCATCAACGAGCGCGACATCGTGAGTCCGTGGCAGGCCGCCGGCGCCTCGGCGCTCGCATTCTTCCTCGGCGCCATCCTCCCCATGCTCGCGATCTTGCTGCCGCCGGAGAACCTCCGCGTTCCGGTGACCTTCGTCGCCGTGCTTCTCGCCCTCGCCGTCACGGGCGCCACGAGCGCCCGGATCGGCGGGAGCCCGTGGATCCGGCCCACGCTGCGCGTCGTGATCGGTGGCGCGATCGCCCTCGTCGCCACCTTCCTCATCGGCAGCCTGCTCGGAACCTCGATCGGCGCCTGACCTCACACGGGCCACCCGACCCGTTCATAGCTTCTCCATAGGGTTCGAGGACACAGTGGAGGACATGTCGACACAACTCCACACCCGTCCCGTGCCTCCTCGTGCGGCAGGGCGTGCTCGGGGTGTCGATCGTCGCCGTCAGTTCGCCCGCCGTGCCCGGATGTCGGACTTCCTGGTCACCCTGATGTGGGCGTCCGGTGCCGCCGCCGCCGCCTTGTTTCTCGCCTCCGGCGGTGCCGCGAAGTTCGGCACGATCGCCGGAGCGGTGACCTCCCTCGGGATCGTGGCCGGTCTGGTCGGCACGAACTTCGTGCTCGTCATGCTCGTGCTCGCCGCGCGCATCCCCCTTCTCGATCGCACGATCGGCCACGACCGAGCGGTCGCTCTGCACCGTCGCCTGGGCAAGCCCGCGCTGTACCTGCTCCTCGGCCACGCCGGCCTCCTCCTGATCGGCTACGGGCTCACCGAGGGCCTCAACCCCGTCGCGGAGATCGGGTCGATCTGGGCGATCGGCGACATGCCCCTCGCGTTCATCGGCCTGGGCCTCATGGTGCTCGTCGTCGTGACCTCGCTGATCGCCGTGCGTCGCAAGCTCAGCTACGAGGTGTGGCACGTCATCCATCTGCTCAGCTACCTCTCGGTCGCCGTCGCGATCCCCCACCAGCTGAGCGTCGGGGGCGTCCTTGCCGAGGGCACCCTGCAGCGGGTCTACTGGATCGCCCTGTACGTGCTCGCCTTCGGCGCCATCCTCACCTTCCGCTTCGTCGAACCGCTGGTCGCGAGCCTGCGCCACGGGCTGCGCGTCGCGAAGATCAGCGAGGTCGCACCCGGGGTCGCAGCCATCCACCTCTCGGGCCGCTCGCTGCGCGCGCTCGGCTCCGAGGGCGGCCAGTTCTACATCTGGCGCTTCTGGACGCCGCGCACGTGGTGGCACTCCCACCCCATCTCGCTCTCCGCGATGCCGACGGATTCCGCCGTGCGCATCACCGTTCGCGACCTGGGTCGCGGCAGTCGCGAGATCAGCCGGGTTCCGGTCGGCACGCGGGTCTGGATCGAGGGCCCGTACGGCCTGTTCACGGACCGTGCCCGCACCGCACCCAAGCTCGCGATCGTCGCCGCCGGGATCGGGGTCACGCCGATCCGGGCGCTACTCGAGAACGCCACGATCGCGCCCGGCGAGGCCACCGTGCTCCTGCGCGCGAGCGACGAGGACGAGGCCTACCACTGGGACGAGATCCGACAGCTCGCCGCCGCGAAGGGCATCACGCTCTACACGATGCTCGGACGCCGCTCCCCCGTCGGGGCGCGATGGATGGCGGATGCCGACGTGCGTCGCGGCGTGACCATGCGCAGCGTCTTCCCCGACCTCCTGCGCTCGGACCTCTACCTCTGCGGCCCGACCCCGTGGCTCGACCTCGTCGAAGCCGATGCGAAGGCTCTCGGCATCCCCGAACAGCAGCTCCACTCAGAAAGGTTCGACTGGTGAGAACACGCGCCGTCCTGACATCCGCCTTCGCCTCGATCGGCGTGCTGGCCATCGGCTGGCAGGCCGGGGCCTCGATGATCGCCGCGACGACGGCGGCCTCGACCACCACGACCACGGCCTCGAGCGCGACGACGATCCCGAGCACCGGAAGCTCGTCGAGCGGGTCGAGCACCACCACGACGACCCCCTCGGCGACCCCCACGGCGCCCGCCGCCCCGGCCGCCGCGTCCTCCGACGGCACCTGGACGGGCTCGGTTCAGCAGACCCGGTTCGGCACCGTGCAGGTCTCGGTCACGATCTCGAGCGGCGCGATCACCGAGGTCACCGCCCTCAAGCTCACCGACTCGGACGGACGCTCGATCGCGATCAGCAACCAGGCGGCGCCGATGCTTCGCCAGGAGGTGCTGTCCGCGCAATCGGCGAACGTCTCGACGATCGGTGGCGCCACCTACACGAGCGTCGCGTACCTCGCCTCGCTGCAATCAGCACTGGATCAAGCCGGATTCTGATGCGCCGCGTGTTCGACACGATGGGGACGGTCGCCTCCGTCGAGGCCTCCGGTCTCGACGAGCGCACCGGCCTCGCGGTCGAGCACGCGATGGCCGCGTGGGACGCGACCTTCAGCCTCTATCGGCCCGACAGCGAGCTCTCGCGGATCGCGGCCGGCACGCTCACCCTCGCCGACAGCTCCGAGCGGGTGCGCGACACCTACGCGCTTGCGCTCTCCTGGAGCGGCCGCACCGACGGCGCGTTCACCCCGCATCGCCCCGACGGCGTCCTCGATCTCGACGGAGTGGTCAAGGCCCTCGCGATCGCCGAGGCCGGCGAGATCCTTGCGGCGGCCGGATGCCACGGCGTGACGATCAACGTCGGCGGCGACATCCTCATCTCCCCCCGCCCAACCGACGGACCCGTGATCGCGGGGATCGTCGATCCCGCGGATCGCACGCGCCTGCTCACGTCCGTGCGCCTGCGGGGCGACCGCCGCGCCATGGCGACCTCGGGCAGTGCGGAGCGCGGCGACCACATCTGGCTCGGCGGGAGCCGGGCCCCCGCCGAGTTCGTGCAGGCGACCGTGATCGCCGACGACATCGTGACGGCGGACGTGCTCGCGACCGCGATCATCGCCGGCGGACGGGCGATGCTCGACGAGGTGACGGCCCGCTTCGACGTCGACGTGCTCACGGTCGCCCGCGCGGGCGACCTGCTCGCCACGCCGGGGCTGCGGGCCACCCTCGCCAGCTGAGACGGATTCGCGCGAAGCGGAATGGGCCGGCTGATACGCCGGGTTCTGTCCCGGTGCGCGAGGCACCATCGACGGCCATCTATCTCGGGACTGCGTTGCCGCAGCCCTCCAGCGGTCTACCCGGGAACTGGGCGAGCAGCCTGTAGCGTTCCCTGTCTGACCTTGCTCCGGACGAGGTTTACCTAGCCGACCGCGTCACCGCGGCCGCTGGTGGTCTCTTACACCACCGTTTCACCCTTACCCCTGGGCCGAGGCCCAGTGGCGGTTTGCTTTCTGTTGCACTGTTCTCGCGGGTTGCCCCGGGTGGGCGTTACCCACCGTCCTGCTCTGCGGAGCCCGGACGTTCCTCGGCGGTTGTCTCCAACCGACGCGACCGTCTTGCCGACCCATTCCTTCGCGCAAGTCTAGGTCAGTTGCCGAAGTCGGCCTTCATGTCCATCGCGAGGTTGGCGAGCTTGTCGGCGCGGGAGTTCTCCAGTCGTGGGATCCACTCGAACCGCACCGGAGTGCCCGTGAGCAGCTCGCGAGCCTGAGCAGCGAGGTCCGCCATGTCGGGATGCTTGATCTTCCAGCGACCCGACATCTGCTCCACGACGAGCTTGGAGTCCATGCGGATGTGCAGCTCGGCATCCGGGTCCAGCTGGAGCGCGCGGCGCACCCCGGCGATCATCGCCTTGTACTCGGCCACGTTGTTGCTCGCGATCCCGCCGTACAGTCCGATCTCGGCGAGGATCTCGCCCGAGATCGGATCGAGTACGACCGCGCCGCTGCCCGACAGCCCGGGGTTGCCGCGGGACCCGCCGTCGGCCTCGATCACGAGGGTGCGGACCATCAGAGTCCCGACTCGGCCGTGCGCACGAGGATGGCGTCGCTCGACGGGCAGATCAGCACGGCATCCGGCGCGGCCGCGCGGATCTTCTGCATTTCGTCCTCGAGCAGCTTCACCCCGGAGGCGAGCGACACGCCGCCCTGCAGGAGGGATGCCCCGGTGCCGTAGCGGGAACGCTGCTTCTCGTAGAGGGCGAGGAGGTCGGTCGGAACCTTGCCCTCGATCGTGCGACGACCCGCCGCCGCGGTCGTGCGCTCGGCGGCGATCTCCGCGAGAGCCGCATCGCGGGTGGCCTCGACGGCGACGATGCTCTCGCGCAGGGTCGCGCGCTGGGCGACAGTCGCGGCGAGCACGCCCTGGGCGTCTTCGAGCCGTTCCATGACCGCGAGCTCGATCTCCTCGAGATCGGAGATCCGGATGCGCAGGGCCGCGAGCTCCTGTTCGAGCGCCGCGACATCCTTCACCGAGGAGCTCGTCTCGAGGCGGCCGGCGTCGCGGGCGATCCGGGCCTCGACGACCTCGACATCGGATTCCACGCGCGTGAGCTCGAGCTGGATGTCCTCCACGGCGCCCTGCTGCTCGAGGGTGACGAGGCGAAGCGCCTCATCCTCGCGGCCGAGTTCGGCGAGCGTCGCCAGCTCCGGGAGATGGGACGCCCGGTGGTCGAGCTGCGCGAGCCGGGTGTCGAGGGCCTGAAGGTCGAGCAGAAGCGCCTGATCGTCGGGGGAAGCCGTGAGTGCCATGGTGTCTCGTGTCTCTCTTGCTGCTTACTGGGTGACGACGAAGTCCCACGGGTCGGTGCGCACGTCGCTCACCGTGATCGTGAGGTCGGGGAGGGCGGCGCGTAACTCGGCGGCCGCGGACTCGAGCCAGAGCCATTCGCTGGCCCAGTGCGACACGTCGACGAGGGCGGGTCCGGCGGCAACGCGGGCGTTCTCGCTCGCTTCCGAGGCGGGGTGGTGGCGCAGGTCCGAGGTGACGTACACGTCGGCCCCGAGCACCGCGGGGTGCGCCAGGTACGCGTCGCCGGCTCCCGCGCACAGCGCGACGGTCTCGATGACCCGGTCGTAGTCGCCCGCGACCCGGATGCCGGTGGCGGTCGCCGGGAGCAGGTCACCGAGGGTGCGCGCGAGCCGGCCGAGCGTCGTGGGAGCGGGCAGCCGTCCGACGCGTCCGATGCCGCGGGCCGCGTCGACTCCGGGCTCGAGGGGACGCACGTCGACGAGTCCGAGACGGGCGGCCAGGGTCGCCGAGGTGCCCGTCTCGACGATGTCGGCGTTGGTGTGGGCGGCGAGGAGCGCGCAGTTCGCCCGGATGAGCCGAGTCAGCACCGCGCCCTTGTACCGGTCGCTCGCGACGCTCGTGACCCCGCGCAGCAGCAGGGGGTGGTGCACGAGCAGGAGGTCCGCGCTGCTCGCGATCGCGTCATCCACCGTGTCGAGCACGGCGTCGACGGCGAGGACCACTCGCGTGACCGGGGCATCGAGGTCGCCGGCGACGAGGCCGACGGCATCCCACCCCTCGGCCCCCGCGGCGGGCCAGAGCCGTTCCGCGACAGCGGCGACATCGGCAACGGTGGTGGACACGGCCTCAGTCTAAATGGCGCTGCCGGTGGCCCCGACGGCGCGAAGGCAGGGCGTCGCTCAGAGTCGCGTCTCTTCCTGACGACGGATCGCCGGGATCCCCGCGACGATCGGCAGCAGGATGCCGAGCACGAGCGCCACGAGCACGCCCAGATCCGTTCCCGCGAGGTCGCCGTCGAGCGGCACCCCGAGCAGGGTGAACGCGTAACCCTGCCAGCTCAACCAGCTGACCGTCGCCGACGTGAGGCCGAAGCCGATCCCGGAGATCGCAAGGAGCCCGATGAGGTTCGTCCAGCGCACGTCGGCGTAGACGCCGCCGCGCCTGGTGAGCGACTCCGACTCGAACCGACGGTTGCGGATCATCATCTCCGCGGCGAAGATGCCCGCCCACGCGGCGGTGGGAACCGCGATCGTCGTGGCGACATCCCGGAACAGGTCGGTGAGTCCACCGGTGATGCCGAACGCGAAGAGGAAGGCGAGACCCGCGAGCGGCACCGCGAGGATGACGACCGCCCACGACCGGTGAACGTTGACCCCGACCGCCTTGAGGGCGAAACCGCCCGAGTAGAGCGAGATGATGATGCCCGAGAGCAGACTCAGCACGGTGGCCGCCAGCAGCGGGATCGGGTACCAGACCGGCAGCATCGACGCGAGGGTGTCGAGCGGGGAGAGCACGAAACCGGCCGCGATGTCGGCGTTCGAGGCGGCCAGGAGCGCGCCGTATCCGATGAGCACGAAGCTCGGCAGGGTCGCCCCGAAGGTGCCCCAGAGCATGGATGCCGCACCGCTGGAGCCCACGCGCTGGTACCGCGCGAGGTCGGCACCGCTGTTGGCCCAGACGAGTCCGACGAAGCTGAAGACGAGCACCGCGCCGGTCACCGTCAGCAGCCAGGAGCCGTCCGGGGTGCTCAGCGCGGTGCCGATGTCGATGTACCCGGCGGTCATGACGATGAGACCGATGATGAGCAACGTCGAGACGATGCTCAACACGAGCTGGATCACGGCGATGATCGGGTAGCCGGAGAACGCGATCACGACGGCGATGAGCACGGTGGCCCCGAGCGCCAAGAGCAGCAGCTGGCGATCGCCGAAGGGCCCCGAGAGCCCGGCCCCCACGAGCACGACGGTGACCGACGAGGCGACGAGCCAGAGCAGCACGCCGCCCCAGAAGATTCGCGTGACGAGCGCGAGCAGCGCCGGGATGACGTTGCCGACGACGCCGAAGGTGGCGCGCGAGACGATCATCGTGGGCTGGCCGCTGCGCTTGCCGGCGAGCGTCGTCAGGCCGAGCGGGAAGAACGAGAGGGCGACACCGGCGAGCACCGCGACGATCGATTGGCGCAGACTCATCCCGACCGTGAAGATCACGGCACCCAGGCCGAGGCTGAGCACCGACGAGTTCGCCGCGAACCACAGCCAGAACAGCCGAGCGGCGCGGCCGACCCGGTGGTCGATCGGGGTCGGTTCGAGACCGGCGTCCTCGATGCTGAAGACCCGCTGGCGCACGGGCTCGTTGTCGATGAGAACGACCTCGTCCTCCGGGATGCGCACGGTCGAGATCGGCCCGGAGGGCGTGGATGCGAGACCGGGCGCGTTGGCGACGCCCGCCGTCGTGACGGCCACGGGGCCGGTGATGCCGGGACCGCCGACGCGGTCCGTCTCGTCGACGTCATCATCGAGCTCCACCTCGATGAAGGCCTGGTCGATCACGGGGATGGAGTCCGTGTCCGTCGGCACTCCCTCGTCGGCGCTCACCGGAAGCTGGTCGACGAAGAACTCCTCGGCCCGAGCATCGAGAACGGGTTCGGCCCGGCGCGGCAGCTCCTCGTCGAGGATCTCCGCCGTCGCGGCCCCCGTGAGCAGATCGTCGAAGCTGAAGGCCCCCGGTGCTTCGGTCGGGCCGGGCGGAGGCGGGGCCGCCATGAAGTCGAAGGGGGCGGCCATCGGAGCGGGCGGACCCGACGTGGCCGCGGCGGCTCGGGCGGGCGCGTCGTCCTCGATGACCTCGGCCTCGATGATCTCGAGGGTGTCCTGCGGCGCGACGCCGACCGGACTGCCGAACGGCGGAGGTTCGATCAGGGCCGGGGGCTCGACGACGACGGGCGCGTCGCCCGACGGGGGCGCGGCGACGGGGAACCAGTCGAAGTTCGTGGGTGCCGGATCCTCGAGCGGCACGCCCGGGTCGCCCATGAGGAAGGGATCCACGGACGCGGGGGCCGGCGGCACGGGGGCGAGGGGCGGTTCGGGTTCGGGCTCAGGCGACCAGGTCGCGCTCGGAGCGGGAACGTCCCACGCGGGAAGCGGGGCATCGAACGCCGGCTCCGGGGCGGGAGCGGCGAACATCGGCGGGGTCGGCAGAGGCGAGGCGGTCGGCTCCGGCGGGGCGGTCGGCAGCGGCGGCGCGGTCGACAGAGGCGGCGCGGGCGCGGGAATCGGCGGCATCATCGTGCTCGACCCCGAGCTCGGCGGCAGCACGCCGGTGAACTCCGGGCGCGCCCGTTCGACCTCGGAGGCGGCATCCGGGGTGCCGATGGCCAGCATGGTGGCCTCCCAGGCACGGAACTCACGAGCCTCCTGCTCGCGCAACTGCATCTGCTGCTCGAGCTGCTCGAGGGCGTCGAGCGTGCCGCCTGGATGCGAGGCAGGATCGCCGAGGAGGCGCGCCAGATCCTCATCGGGCAGGGAACGGCGCACCGGCCGCTCGGGGTTCGGAGACGCCTGAGTGGGGTCGGGGGCGGGAGCGGAGGCCCACGGCGGAAGCACGGGCGCCGCGGGAGGAGCGGTCGGGAAGGAGGGCGCGGCCGGAGCGGGCGCCGGGCTCGGGGCCGCGGAACTGCTCGGGTCGGGTTCGACCTCGGGGAGATCGAGCGACCAGAGCGGCCGCCCGTCAGCGGCAGCGGGGGCCGATACCGGCGCCGGTGCCGGGTCCGGGTCCGGTGCGGGAGCGGGAACGGGAGCGGGAGCGGCGAGAGTGGGCTCCGGCGCGGGCGCGCGCTCGGGCTCGGGGGTCGGAAGCGGGATCGACCCCGAGGCCATCCGGTTGAGGTCGGCCGCGAGGGCGTTGGCGAGCTCGTCATCGTCGTGCGTGGCATCCGACGCCTGCTCACCCTCGGGTTGGCTTGCCTGCGGCGGCGTGAACGTCGACCGCCGCGGCCCCGCGGTGGCGAAGGTCGGATCATCTGAGGCGTCGTCGAGAACCTCGTCGTCGCTTGCCATGAAAGGGATTCTAGGCCGATCCCCCGGCAGTACCCGGGCGCCGAGCCGAGGCAAGCACAGTTATCGCCAACAGAATCACGACCAGTCCCACCCATCCGAGCGCGTCGAGGCGCTCCCCGACGACGGCCACGGCCAGGATCGTCGCGACGACCGGTTCGAGCAGCGTGATCGTCGTCGCGGTGCTCGAACGCAGCGTGCGCAGCCCGATTCCGAAGAGCACGTAGGCGAGGAACATCGGTCCGATCGCCAGGTAGGCCGCGACGCCGATGGTCAGGGTCGACTGCAGCAAGGGGCCGCCGAATACGAGCAGCACCGGCAGCAGCACAACCGCACCGAGACCGAACATCGACCCCATGACCCCGCGCGACGGCTGCCCCGACTGGATCGCGCGGCTCGACGCCCACGTGTAGAGCGCGTAGGCGAGCCCCGCGAGCAGGCCGAGCAGGATGCCGGGCACGACCGCGCCCCCCGACCCCGCCGCGCCGTGCCCGCCAAGGGCGAGGAGGACGATGCCGACGAGCGCGCCGCCCGTGCAGCCGAGCCAGAGCGCGGACAGCCGCCGCTTCTCGAACACTCGCTCCAGGAGCGCCGCGAACACCGGCCCGCTGCCGAGGGACACGACGTTGCCGATCGCGACACCCGCGAGGTCCATGGATGCGTAGAACGCGAGCGGGTACACGACCACCCCGAGTGCGCCGATCGCGACCCAGCGGCGGCTCGTGGCATCCCGGAGCACGGCCCAGGACGACCGTGCCGAGGTCGCGAACAGGAGCGCCCCACCGAGCGTCATCGTGGAGGCCCCGACCGCGAGCGGACTGACGTTCGCCGGCAGGAAGCTCGCGGCGGTGCCGGTGGTCCCCCAGAGCAGCGAGGCCAGCACGAGCGCCCATGCGCTGGACGATCGGGCGGTCGTGGCACTGGTCACAGCCCGAGGCTAGCGCCTCACGATCACCCGAACTCCCTGATGAGCACGACGACGCCGGTGGCGACGAGCCAGAGTGACCAGGCGATGTAGGCGAACGGCACGACCGCGCCGGCGAGAGCCCAGCCTTCGCGCTCGAACGGGCCGACGAACTCGAGCGAGCACAGTGCCAGGACGGCGCCGACGACGATGCCCGCGATGCCCAGCCAGGCCGGCATCCCGGGCGAGCCGAGCATCGCGATGCCGACGAGCACGCTCCATGCCCCCGTGAAGAGGTAGCCCAGGTGCTCACCCACAGCGACGCCGAGGTAGCGGTTGAACGACTGGAACACGATGTCGATCGCGTCGGCCCGCGCCGGTGACGCGTCCTCCGCCTCCCGGGCGAGGAACGGCACGAGGAACGGCCAGCGCACGAGTCCCAGGAACTGCACGGCGGCCGCGAGCACCCCGAGGGTCGTCGCGGTGGCGACGAGAACCGGGTCCGCACCGGTGAGTTGGGCCGACAGCAGCACCACGGTGGGGGCGAACACGATCGCGGTGAGGGCGAATCCCCACCACGTGGTCAGCAGGCGGCTGCCACCGGCACGGAAGGCTGCGAGAACCTCGGCCGTGGGCTTGCGCAGGATCTGCGGGTACTGGAACTGCCCCGCAAGAATCGCGAAGAAGACGTTGAACCCGATCGGGAGGGCGATGAGCAGGATGCCGGTGACGAGGCTCATGCGGACACCTCCGCCGCTCGAACCGGGCGCACCCGGGCGCCGAGCAACGGGCGAAGCACGAGGCCCGTGAGGATCGTCGCCACGGCCGCACCGCTCAGGCCGAAGACCACGTAGCCGCGCTGCTCGTCCACGATCACGAGGGTGGTGATGAGCCACGCAAGGGCCCACGATCCGCTTACGGTGACGGCCCACAGCGCGAGACGGCGAGCCCCGAGCAGCGTGCCCTGGGCGATCCCGACGACGGCCCCGGCGATCGCGCCGAACGCGACGAGGCTGCCCAGATCGGTCGCTCCCCCGGTCACGAGGGTGGCGATCGCGGCGCCAACGGAGAGGCCGGCAGCGGTCGCCGCGATCCACCACGCGGCGATCCGCGGGCGCAGCGCGAGCCACTGGGCGGTGCCCAGCACGGCTCCGGCGATCAGGCCGGCAAGCGCAGCCGACACCGGGCCAGCGGTCGTGCTCGCGAGTTGGATGGCGGCGAGGCCGCCGAGGGGGAAGCCGACGATGGTCGCGGCCCAACGGAGGGGGGACATGGGGAGGTTCCTTTCGTAGTTTACGTTGTACGTTACAAGTAATGTACGCTGTACGTCATGGAAGCGCAATCCCCCTCCCGCCCTCGTCGAGCCCGCGGCTCGCTCACGCCTGATGAGATCCTCGACGCCGCCGAGGCCGTCGCCGTGCGCACGGGCGAGCCGCTGACCGTGCGCGCCGTCGCCGCCGAACTCGGATCCTCGGCCATGGCCCTGTACCGCTATTTCCCGACCAAGGACGATCTCGTCGACGCGCTGATCGACCGGGTGCTCCAGCGGGTGCCCGCCCCGTCACCCGGCGCATGGCACGACGAGCTGCGCGAGCTCGCCCTCGCCCACGGGCGCATCCTCGCCGAGCATCCCTGGGCGATCGGTCCGCTCTTCGCGAGCCCGTCCCCCGGAGTCGGCGCGGCGACGCTCGGCGAGCGCTTCCTCGGGATTCTCGCGCGCGGCGGCCTGACCGGAGAGCCCGCCGTCGCGGCCTTCACGGGCATCCTCGCCCTCAACTACGGGCGCACCGCCTTCACCGCGGGCGGGGAGGCCCCGGAGCTGCCGCCGTTGCCCGCGGCGCACTTTCCGCACAGCGCGGCGAGCGCCGCCGCCCTCGCCGGCTACGCCGGGCACGCGAACTACCGTCGCGCGCTCGAGCTGCTGCTCGACGGGATCCGCGGCGCGGCGACCTAGAGGAAGAGCTCGACCAGCAGTGCCACGAACACCACGACGAAGATCGCGGGCGTGACGAACTTCACCACGGCGAGCCAACGCGCGGAGGCGATGACGCGCGCGGCGACCGCGCCGGCTCCCCCGCCGGCCGCGAGTTCGGCGGCGACCGACTGGCCTTCACTCGCCGCGGAGAACTGAGCGAGAGCACCGAGGATCCCCGAGGCGAGCAGGATGCCGGCGGCCGCGATCCGCACCGCGAGGCTCGCCTCCCCCAGGCCGGTCATCCCGAGCCACACGGTGAAGCCCAGGAGCGCCGTGGGCGCGAGCTGGGACACGATGATCTGCCCGCGCGCGCGGGACCAGAGGCGGAGGAGCTCGAACTCGGTCATGGCATCCACCGTAGCCCGTGGGATCCCGTGGGCCCTACCGGGCTCGACTCCCCGTCGCACGGCCGTCCCGTTGCTGCGCAACGCGCCGGAACCGGCTCCGTGGGCCCAGCGAGCGGTTCTCGCGCTGCACCATCAACGCTCCGCACCCGCGGCCGATGGCCGCAGCCGCGGAGCGTGGGCCCTACCGGGCTCGAACCGATGACATCCACGGTGTAAACGTGGCGCTCTACCAACTGAGCTAAAGGCCCGTGCGTTCCGGCATGCCGTCACGACGTGGCACCAGTGTACGGGCTTACACTTCGGGCATGGCCAAGCCTCCAGCATCCCGAGACGGGGGGCGCACCGAGCCGGTCCGCACCGAGCACCGGTGGCCCGTGGCCGTGTTCGCGATCATCGCCCTCGTGATCTACCTGCTGCTGCCCAACACCGTGCAGTTTCTGCCGAGCTGGCTGATCCCCACGGCCGGCTTGCTCGTGCTGGTGCCCCTGGTCGCCGTGAACCCGCGCCGCCTCGGGAAGGAGACCACCTGGTCGAAGTGGCTGTCGGTGGGCTTCGCCCTGGCACTCGCGGCGATCAACCAGGTCTACGTCGTGCTGATCGTGCGCGAACTGGTGAACGGTCAGGCCACCGGGCCGAGTGTGCTGCTCACGGCCCTCGCGGTCTGGATCACCAATGTCATCGCCTTCGCGCTCATCTACTGGGAGATCGATCGCGGCGGCCCGGTCGCGCGCCGCATGGAGGGCCACCGCGACGATGCCCAGCAGGACTTCCGCTTTCCGCAGGAGGAGCCCGGCGCTCAGCCGCACTGGATGCCGGTGTTCTTCGATTACGTCTACTTCTCGCTGTCGAACATGATGGCGTTCAGCCCCACCGACGTGATGCCGCTCACGACGCGCGCGAAGGCGCTCATGGGCTATCAGGCGCTCACGGGGTTCGTGCTGCTCGCCCTCGTGATCTCGCGGGCGGTCAACATCCTCACGACCGCATAGCGCCTCAGGCCGCGAGGCTCGCGAGCGCCTCCTGGTAGGAGGCGATCGGGCGGGCCTCGCCGGGGCCCGTGACGAACCCGGCCCGGATGACGCCCTCGGTGTCGATGAGGAACGTCGCGCGGTTGGCGAAGCCCTTGTCGTCGAGGAAGACGTCGTAGGCTCGCGCCACCTCGCCGTGGGGCCAGAAGTCGGCCACGAGGGTGAAGTCGTAGCCCTCCTTCTCCGCCCAGTTGCGCAGGGCCCACTTCGAGTCGACCGAGATGCCGATGAGCTCGACATCCGCCGACCGGAAGAGCTCGAGGTTGTCGCGCAGCTCGCACAGCTCCGTGGTGCAGGTGCCCGAGAAGGCGAGCGGGAAGAACACGAGCGCCACGGCCTTCGTGCCGCGGAACGAGGAGAGCGTCACCGACTGACCGAACTGGTCGGACAGGGTGAAGTCGGGGGCGAGGGTGCCGTCGGCGAGGGCCATCGTGATTCTCCGAGGGATCGAGGGCGGGGATGCTCCCCCGCACGATCGGCAATCCTACCGGCGCACCGAACAGGCGAACATCCACAACTAGAATCGTCACGCGTCGTCGATCATGGCACGTACGGACCGGCTCGTCGCAACCCGACGGTCGGCGAAATTCTCTCTCTACAAGGAAGAGGTCGCAGGGTGACCGTAAACGATCAGGACCCGTATTCGGTTCATCACACCGATCAGGATCCGGAGGAGACGGCCGAATGGCAGGAGTCCCTCGCCACCCTCGTCGGCACCCACGGGCACGCACGCGGGCGCGAGATCATGCTGAGCCTGCTCAAGCACTCCAAGGATCTGCACCTCGGCGTGCCGATGGTTCCCACGACGGACTACATCAACACGATCGCCCCCGAGAACGAGCCCGCCTTCCCCGGCAATGAGGAGCTCGAGCGCCGCTACCGCGCGTGGATCCGCTGGAACGCCGCGATCACCGTGCACCGCGCGCAGCGCCCCGGCATCGGCGTCGGCGGCCACATCTCCACCTACGCCTCGTCCGCCGCCCTCTACGAGGTGGGCCACAACTGGTTCTTCCGCGGAGCCGACCACGCCGGCGGCGGCGACCAGATCTTCTACCAGGGGCACGCCTCCCCCGGCATGTACGCCCGCGCCTTCATGGAGGGCCGGCTCACCGAGCAGCACCTCGACGGCTTCCGCCAGGAGAAGTCGCGCGCCCCCTTCGGGCTCTCGAGCTACCCGCACCCGCGCCTCATGCCCGAGTTCTGGCAGTTCCCCACCGTCTCGATGGGCCTCGGTCCGATCAACGCGATCTATCAGGCGCAGTCCAGCCGCTACCTCACCAACCGCGGCATCAAGGACGCCTCCGACCAGCAGGTCTGGGCGTTCCTCGGCGACGGCGAGATGGATGAGGTCGAGAGCCGCGGCGCGCTCCAGTGGGCCGCCAACGAGGGCCTCGACAACCTCAACTTCGTGATCAACTGCAACCTCCAGCGCCTCGACGGCCCGGTGCGGGGCAACGGCAAGATCGTGCAGGAGCTCGAGAGCTTCTTCCGCGGCGCCGGCTGGAACGTCATCAAGGTCATCTGGGGTCGCGAGTGGGATTCCCTGCTCGCAGGCGACACCGAGGGCGCCCTGCGCGATCTCATGAACCGCACCCCGGACGGCGACTACCAGACCTACAAGGCCGAGAACGGCGCCTACGTGCGCGAGAACTTCTTCGGTCGCGATCCCCGCACGCTCGAGATGGTCAAGGACTACACCGACGAGCAGGTCTGGGGCCTCAAGCGCGGCGGCCACGACTACCGCAAGGTCTACGCGGCCTTCAAGGCGGCATCCGAGCACAAGGGCCAGCCGACGGTCATCCTCGCCAAGACGGTCAAGGGCTACGGCCTCGGCGCGTCGTTCGAGGGCCGCAACGCGACCCACCAGATGAAGAAGCTTTCCCTCGACAACCTCAAGCTCTTCCGCGACGTGATGCACATCCCGATCACGGATGCCCAGCTCGAGGCCGACCCGTACCAGCCGCCGTACTACCACCCCGGCGCCAACGACGAGGCGATCCAGTACCTGCACGAGCGTCGGCGCGAGCTCGGCGGCTACGTGCCGGAGCGCCGCTCGAAGTACACGCAGCTCACCCTGCCCGAGACCTCGGCCTACGAGGTCGTCAAGAAGGGCTCCGGCAAGCAGGAGATCGCCACCACGATGGCGTTCGCGCGGTTGCTCAAGGATCTGCTGCGCGACAAGGGCATCGGCAACCGCATCGTGCCGATCATCCCGGATGAGGCCCGCACCTTCGGCATGGACGCCTACTTCCCCACGGCAAAGATCTACAACCCGTCCGGCCAGCAGTACACCTCCGTGGACCGCGAGCAGCTGCTCGCCTACAAGGAGTCGCCCCAGGGTCAGATCGTGCACGTCGGCATCAACGAGGCCGGCGCCTTCGCCGCGTTCACCGCTGCGGGCACCCAGTACGCCACGAACGGCGAGCCGCTCATCCCCGTCTACGTCTTCTACTCGATGTTCGGGTTCCAGCGCACGGGCGACGCGATCTGGGCGGCCGGCGACCAGATGGCCCGCGGCTTCGTGATCGGCGCCACCGCCGGACGCACGACGCTCACGGGCGAGGGCCTCCAGCACGCCGACGGGCACTCCATCCTGCTCGCGTCGACGAACCCCGCGGTGGTCTCGTACGACCCGGCGTACGGCTACGAGATCGGTCACATCGTGCGCGATGGACTCGACCGGATGTACGGCGGCACTCACTCCGACCCCAATGTCATGTACTACCTCACCGTGTACAACGAGCCGATCGTGCACCCTGCGGAGCCGGAGAACGTCGACGTCGAGGGCATCCTCAAGGGCATCCACCTCATCGCGCCGTCGACGGGCACGGGGCCCAAGGCCCAGCTGCTCGCGTCCGGCGTCGGGGTGCCGTGGGCGCTCGAGGCGCAGGCGCTGCTCGCCCAGGACTGGGGAGTTGCCGCTGACGTCTGGTCGGTCACGTCGTGGACCGAACTGCGCCGCGAGGGACTTGCCGCCGAGCAGCACAACTTCCTGCACCCGAACGACGAGCCGCGCGTCCCCTACGTCACGCAGAAGCTCTCCGGCGCGGAGGGTCCGTTCGTCGCCGTGAGCGACTTCATGCACGCGGTCCCCGACCAGATCCGGCAGTTCGTGCCCGGCGACTACGCGACGCTCGGCGCCGACAGCTTCGGCTTCTCGGACACCCGAGCGGCCGCGCGCCGCTTCTTCCTCATCGACGGTCCCTCGATCGCGCTCCGCACGCTCGAGTCGCTCGCCAAGAAGGGCATCGTGGACCGCTCGATCCTCGCTCAGGCGATCGAGAAGTACCAGATCCACGACGTGACGGCGGGCACCACGGGATCGGCCGGCGGCGAGAGCTAGGCGAGGAGATCCCCACGGCGCAGAAGACCAAGGAGCAGACGCTCGCCTGGCTGAGGACCATCTCGGGCGAGCTCGCCACGGCGACCCTGAAGCGGCTGGATGACACGCTGCCCTGGTACGGCGATATGCCCCCCGGGCGGCGCTCCGCCGTCGGCCTCGTGGCCCAGGCGGGCATCACGAGCTTCATCTCGTGGTTCGAGGACCCCAAGTCGACGCCGTGGATCGCCGCCGACGTCTTCGGGGCCGCGCCGCGCGAGCTGCTGCGGTCGGTGAGCCTCACCCAGACGCTCCAGCTGATCCGCATCACCGTGGAGGTGGTCGAGCAGCGCGTCAAAGACGGCGACGACATCCTGCGCGAGTCGATCCTGCTCTACTCGCGGGAGATCGCCTTCGCGGCCGCCGACGTCTACGCCCGAGCCGCCGAGGCCCGGGGGCTCTGGGATGCCCGGCTCGAGGCCCTCGTCGTCGACTCGATCCTCTCCGGGGAGTACGACAACGAGCTGCCGAGCCGCATCGCCGCGCTCGGCTGGAACGGCCACGGCGAGGTGTCTGTGCTCGTGGGCACGGCCCCGAAGATGCTCGACGTCGACCAGCTGCGGCGCACCGCTCGCCATCTTGACGCCGACGTGCTCATCGGCGTGCAGGGCAGCCGGCTCGTGCTCGTGATCGGCCGGGCCGGCTCGGCCCCGACCGATGCCGAGGCGACCCCGCCCATGCCGTTCCTCGAGATCGCGGCCCAGCTCGAGCCCGGCTTCGGTCCGGGGCACCTCGTGCTCGGTCACGAGGTGGCCTCTCTCGTGGATGCCTCCAAGAGCGCCAAAGCGGCGCTGGCGGGTTTCGCCGTCGCCCGATCGTGGCGCAATGCTCCGCGACCCACCCTCGCCGACGACCTCCTTCCCGAGCGCGCCTTCGCGGGCGACCCGCTCGCGCGCGCGACCCTGATCAACCGGATCTACCGTCCCCTCCAGGCGCACTCCACCGATCTGCTCGCCACGCTGTGGTGCTATCTCGACAACGGCCGCTCGCTCGAGGCGACCGCGCGGGAGCTCTTCGTGCATCCCAACACCGTGCGCTACCGCCTCAAGCGGGTCAGCGACGTGATCGGGTGGGATGCCACGGGCGCTCGCGAGGCGCTCATCCTGCAGGCGGCGCTCATCGTCGGCTCGATCGCCGACCCCGACTCCGCGAAGAGGCGCTGACATGACGAGCACCCCGCCCCGCCCCCGGCCCCCGATCTCCGTGATCGTCGCGGGCATCCTCGTGCTGATCTCCGGCATCCTCGACATCGTCGGGGGAATCGTGACGATCCTCACCCGCTATGCGCCCGAGGTGGCCGCCAATCGCGGCGACCAGTTCACCGTGACCCTCCTCGGAGCCGGAGCGATTCTCATCGGCCTCTTCACGTGCGCCCTCGCATCCGGGCTCTTCCGCGGGCGCCGCTCCGCTCGGCTCATCGTGACGATCGCCCTGGGTCTCTCGTTCGCGATCGCGCTCGTCGACCTGATCGTCGACCCGACCGACCTGGTGAGCCAGATCGCCGACCCGGTCGTGACCGCCCTGATCGCCCTAGCCCTCTGGCTTGGCCCCGCCCGCCGGCACTTCGCGGGTCCCTGACTCCGACCGGGCCTCGAGGCGCGCCACATAGCGCCGGTGCACGAATCTCACGATCTCGATCCCGAGGATCGCCACGAGCACGGTTGCGATGATCAGCAGCGCCGTGGTGAGGCTCGGGTTGACGAACTGCAGGAAGTCCGCGGCGATCGGCACCGCGTAGACGAGGATGAGCCCGATCATCATCGCCCCGATGACGACGAGCTTGAGCCCCTCGATCGGCCGGGAGAGCACGATGAGCACCCAGAGCCCCACGATCGTGAGGATGAGGGTCGACCCGGTGCGCAACTCGTCCTGCGGGATGCCGAGGGCGTCGGCGCTGCGCGCGTAGGCGGCGAGACTGACTGCGATCACGACCCCCGCGGGCACGGCGAACGAGAGCGACCGGCGCAGGAAGCCCGGCCGGTAGCGCTGCGCGTTCGGGAGGAGGGCGAGCACGAACGCGGGAAGGCCGATGGTGAGCCCGTCGACCACAGAGAGCTGGCGCGGCAGGAAGGGGAACTGCAGGAGCATGATCCCGAACAGGATGGCGAGGCCGGTCGCGTAGGCCGTCTTGGTGAGGAAGAGCATCGACACGCGCTCGATGTTCGCGATGACCTGTCGGCCCTCGGCGACGACCCCGGGCAGGTGCGAGAAGCGTCCGTCGAGCAGCACGATGCGCGCGACGGCTTTGGTGGCGGGTGACCCCGACTCCATCGCGATCCCGATGTCGGCCTCCTTGATCGCGAGGGCGTCGTTGACGCCGTCGCCCGTCATCGCGACGGTGTGCCCGCGGTGCTGGAGGGCGAGCACGATCTGCTTCTTCTGCTGGGGCGTCACGCGCCCGAACACGGTGTGCTTCTCGAGCACGTCGGCGAGCTCGTCGAGATCCTCGGGCAGCTCGCGCGCGTCGTAGCCGTCGACGACCTCCAGCCCCACCTCACGGGCGATCGCCGCGACCGTCTGCGGGTTGTCGCCCGAGATGACGCGCACGCCGACGCCCTGGTCGGCGAAGTAGTCGAGCGTGGCCGCGGCATCCGGACGCACGCTCTCGCGGAAGGTCAGGAGGGCGACGGGCTCGAGGTGCGCGGGCAGGCGCTCGTCCGCGAGGTCGGACGCGCTGAGATCGCGATCGGCGTGCGCGAGCACGAGGGTGCGTCGGCCGGTCTCGGCGAGCGCACGGGCCCGGGCGCGGAGGTCGGCGTGGGCATCCGTTCCCGTCGCGGCGAAGACCATCTCGGGTCCGCCGAGCACCCAGGTGCCCGCCGCCTCGCCGTCGAAGGCGACGGCGCTCCACTTGCGCGCCGACGAGAACGGGATGCGGCCCGAGACCGCGAGCGGCTCGCTCACGGGATAGGAGGTCTGCAGGCACCGCGCGGTGGCGTTGGCGTCGGGCTCGTCGCCATACCAGGCGAGGGCGTTCTCCCAGCCCTCCGGCGGCTCGGCGCTGAGCGGATGCACCGCGTCGAAGACGATGTCGCCCTCGGTGAGGGTGCCGGTCTTGTCGAGACAGATGATGTCGATGCGCGCGAGGCCCTCGACCGCGGGCAGCTCCTGCACGAGCACCTTGCGCTGCGAGAGCCGCACGGCGCCGACGGCGAAGGCGATGCTCGTCATGAGCACGAGCCCCAGGGGGATCATCGCGACGAGGGCGGCGATCGTGCCGACCGCTCCGTCGCGCCACGCGCCGGACTCGATCGCCACGGACCACCCGCCGAGGGCCTGCATCTGGGCGTTGGCCACGAGCACGGCGACCGGTCCGATGATCCAGGCGACCCACCCGAGGATGCGATTGATCGAGGTGCGCAGCTCGGAGGCCACGAGGGAGAACTTCTTGGCCTCGCTCGAGAGCCGGTTGGCGAACGAATCGGCTCCGACCCGGATGACCCGGGCGGTCCCCTCCCCCGACACGATCACGGACCCGGAAAGCACGTCCGCCCCGGGCTCCTTGTCGACGGGATCCGATTCGCCCGTGAGCATCGACTCGTCGACCTGAAGACGCGCCTCCGCCACGACCACGGCATCCGCGGGGATCTGGTCGCCCGCGCGCAGCACGAGGAGGTCGTCGAGCACGACTTCGGCGACCGGGAGTTCGCGCTGCTCGCCGTCGCGCAGCACCCGGGCCAACGGCGCGTGGAGCAGGGCGAGGCGGTCGAGGGCGCGCTTGGCCCGGAACTCCTGCACCGACCCGATGATCGTGTTGGCGAGCGCCGACAGCCCGAACAGCGCATCCTGCCAGCGCCCGAGCAGCAGGAGGCCGAGGAAGCACGCCGCGATGATCCCGTTGAACAGCGTGAAGACGTTGGCCCGCACGATGCTCGCGATGCTCCGGCTCGACGGAGCGGTGAACGCGTTCGTCAGCCCGCCGGCGGTGCGCTCGGCGACCTCGCCGGAGGTGAGCCCGGTGTCGCTCGCGGTGCCGGCACTGGAGTCGGCAACGGGATCGGCCATGCAGTCAGCCTACCGAGCGACGACACGCTGGGGCATCCCACAACGATCGTCGTGGTTCTTGGGACACCCCCGACAGACGCGGGTCACCGAAAGTTGGCAGACTGGACCGGTGATCGTCATCGTCGCGCCCGGACAGGGCTCCCAGACTCCCGGATTCCTCGAACCCTGGCTCACCGAGTCGTCGTTCCGCGACCAGCTCGGGGGCATCTCCGAGGCCGTCGGGATCGACCTCGTCGCCCACGGGACCACCTCGGACGCCGACACGATCCGTGACACCAAGGTCGCCCAGCCGCTCATCGTCGCGGCGGGACTGCTGACCCTCACCGCCCTGTTCGCCGACGGCCGCCGCGCCAAGGTCGGCGGGGTCGCGGGCCACTCGGTCGGGGAGATCACCGCCGCGGCCGCCGCGGGCATCCTGAGCGAGACGGATGCCGTCGCCTTCGTGCGCGAGCGCGGGGCCGCGATGGCGGATGCCGCCGCCCTCGAGCCGACCGGCATGTCCGCGGTGCTCGGCGGCGACGAGGACGCGCTGCTGGCCCGCCTCGCCGAGCTCGGCCTCTCCCCCGCCAACTTCAACGGCGGCGGCCAGATCGTCGTCGCCGGCGCCCTCGACGCCCTGGCGGCCCTCGCGGCCGACCCGGTGGCCGGCACTCGGGTCATCCCTCTCCAGGTGGCCGGAGCCTTCCACACCCGCTACATGGAGCCCGCGGTCGCTCGTCTGGCCGCGTTCGCCGCGACCCTGCCGACCGCCGACCCGACCCTGCCGATCTGGACCAACCGTGACGGCTCCGCCGTGACCAGCGGCGCCGCCTTCCTCGACCTGCTCGTCGGGCAGGTGTCGTCCCCGGTACGGTGGGATCGGACGATGGACGCCCTCGGGGCGGCCGGAGTCACCGGCATCATCGAACTCGCTCCGGCCGGGGCGCTCGTCGGGCTCGTCAAGCGCGGGCTCAAGGGCGTTCCCACGGTCGCCGTCAAGACGCCGGACGACCTGCAGGCCGCTTTCGACCTGATCGACGCGAACTAGGGACCCCATGAGCACTCCCATCCCCCTCACGCAGTCCCACGGGCCCGCGTTCACCCGCATCTACTCCTATGGCGCCGCCCGCGGCGATCTCGTGGTCGGCAACGACGAGCTCGTCGAGGCGATCGACTCGAGCGACGAGTGGATCCAGCAGCGCACCGGCATCGCGACGCGCACGCGCGCCTCGGCCGGGGTGCTCGCCGTCGACCTCGCCACGGATGCCGCGCGCGAGGCGATCGAGAAGTCCGGTGTCGACCCGAGTCTCATCGACCTCGTCATCGTCGCGACGATCAGCAACGTGCAGCAGACTCCGTCGATCGCGGCCGTCGTCGCCGACCGGGTCGGCGCCAATCCCGCCGCGGCCTACGACGAGAACGCCGCGTGCGCGGGCTTCAGCTACGGGGTCACCCAGGCCGACGCCCTCATCCGAGCGGGTGCCGCCCACTACGCCGTGGTCATCGGGGCCGAGAAGCTGTCCGACCTTGTCGACCCCACCGACCGCTCGATCTCCTTCCTCCTCGGCGACGGTGCCGGCGCGGTCGTCATCGGTCCGAGCGACTACCCCGGCATCGGAGCCGCGGTGTGGGGCTCCGATGGTTCGAAGGCGGATGCCGTGGGCATGAACGCCACTCTCATCGACTTCCGCGAGGGCGAGGCCGACTGGCCCACCCTCCGCCAGGACGGCCAGACGGTCTTCCGCTGGGCGGTCTGGGAGATGGCCAAAGTCGCCAAGCAGGCGCTCGAGGCCTCAGGCGTGACGGCCGACCAGATCTCGGCCTTCATTCCGCACCAGGCCAACATGCGGATCATCGACGAGTTCGCCAAGCAGCTGAAGCTCCCGGAGAGTGTCGTGATCGCCCGGGACATCGCGACGACCGGCAACACGAGTGCTGCGTCGATCCCGCTCGCCACCCACCGGCTGCTCGCCGAGCATCCTGAGCTCAGCGGCGGTCTCGCCCTGCAGATCGGGTTCGGCGCCGGTCTGGTCTTCGGCGCTCAGGTGATCGTGCTGCCCTAGCACGCGGCCTCCCCTAAACTTGCACACGGTCACATCACATCCCCAAGGAGAGAACACAATGGCATTGTCCACCGAAGAAGTCCTGGCCGGCCTGGCCGAGCTGATCAACGACGAGACCGGCATCGCGACGGACACCGTCGAGCTGGACAAGTCGTTCACCGATGACCTCGACATCGACTCGATCTCCATGATGACCATCGTGGTGAACGCCGAGGAGAAGTTCGACGTGAAGATCCCCGACGAAGAGGTCAAGAACCTCAAGACCGTCGGCGACGCCGTGAGCTTCATCACCAGCGCCCAGGGCTGACCCCTCGTGGTGTGGTCGGGCGGATGAGCGCCCGACCACAACACCGCCGTGACCTCCCGACAGAAACGTTGATATGACCAAGAAGATCGTCGTCACCGGCATCGGTGCCACCTCCCCGCTCGGCGGGACCGCCCAGGATTCGTGGACCGCGCTGCTCGCCGGCGAATCGGGAGCCCACACCCTCACGCACGACTGGGTCGAGCGCTACGACCTCCCCGTCACGTTCGCGGCCGAGGCCAAGGTGCGCCCCGAGGACGTGCTCGAGCGGGTCGAGTACAAGCGCCTCGACCCGTCCAGCCAGTTCGCCCTGATCTCGGCTCGCGAGGCGTGGGCGGATGCCGGTTCGCCGGACATCGACCCGACCCGCATCGGCGTCGACTACTCGACCGGCATCGGCGGCCTCTGGACCCTCCTCGACGCGTGGGACACCCTGCGCGAGAAGGGCCCGCGCCGCGTGCTCCCCATGACGATCCCGATGCTCATGCCCAACGCCGCGGCGGCCGCGATCAGCATGAACATCGCCTCGCGCGCGTACGCCCGCACCGACGTCTCCGCGTGCGCCTCGAGCACCGAGGCCATCGCGAACGCCTACCTGCACCTCCAGGAGGGCCTCGCCGACATCGTCATCGCCGGGGGCACCGAGGCCGTCGTGCACCCGCTGCCGATCGCCTCATTCGCCGCGATGCAGGCGCTCTCGAAGCGCAACGACAGCCCGGAGACCGCCTCGCGTCCCTACGACGTCAACCGCGACGGCTTCGTGCTCGGCGAGGGCGCCGGAACGCTCGTGCTCGAGACCGAGGAGCACGCGCTCGCGCGCGGCGCCAGGATCTACGCCGAGCTCGCCGGCGGCTCCGTCACGAGCGACTCGTACCACATCACCGCCCCCGACCCCGAAGGTTCGGCGGCCGCGCGCGCGATGATCGCGGCGCTCGAGCAGGCGGGCGCGAAGCCCAGCGATGTCGCCCACATCAACGCCCACGCCACGAGCACGCCGGTCGGCGACATCGCCGAGTACCACGCCATGCTCCGGGTCTTCGGCGATCACCTGCCGAACATCGCCGTGTCGGCCACGAAGGCGGCCACCGGCCACCTGCTCGGTGGAACGGGCGCCCTCGAGGCGATCTTCACGATCCTCGCGCTGCACACCCGCACGGCTCCGCCGACGATCAACCTCACGGAGCAGGATCCGGAGATCCCGCTCGACGTGGTGACCTCGCCGCGCGCGCTCGGAGACGGACCGCTGCTCGCGATCAGCAACTCGTTCGGCTTCGGCGGACACAACGCCGTCGCGGCGTTCCGCAGCTACCAGGGCTAGTTCGACCGGGCTAGATCCGGCGGCATCCGTCGTGCACGGCGCATTCGCCGTCGAACGCGTGCCGTTCGTCTTCCGTGACGAGGCGTTCGAGCTGGGCCAGATCGATCAGGGGCGGCACGGCCTCGGCGATGAGCTCCTCGAGCTCACGGTTCAGGGTTTCCATCGTGACTCCTTCGTCCGATCCGTGCGCGTCAGCCGACCTTGTGGAGCCAGACGACCGCCGAGTCCTGGCCGGCATGCCGGAAGGCCTCGAGCTCGTCGTCCCACGCCTGGCCGAGCGCGAGCCGCAGCTCGCGGTGCAGCTCGATCGCGTTCGCGCCGGCGAGCTCCATCGCCGACCGGATGCGGTCCTCGGGGATGACGACGTTGCCCACCGTGTCGGTCTGGGCGAAGAAGATCCCGAGGTCGGGGGTGTGCATCCAGCGCCCGCCGTCGGTGCCGAGCCCGGCATCCTCGGTGACCTCGTAGCGCAGGTGCTCCCAGCCGCGCAGGGCGGACGCGAGCGTGGCACCCGTGCCGCGGGGACCCTCCCAGTAGAACTCCGTGCGCTGAGCGCCCTTGAGCACCGGCTGGGTGTCCCAGTCGAAGTTGACGGCGCGACCGAGCGCGCGCCCGGCGGCCCACTCGATGTGCGGGCACAGCGCACGAGGAGCGGAGTGCACGTACAGCACTCCGCGAGCAGTTGAGGCAGTCACGATTTCTCCGTTCCGGTTGGATGCGACTTCCCCATCGACCCGGTGGAACGGATGCTCTTTCGAGCGCCATGACGTATGAAATTGGGCGGCAGAACCGCTGGGGCCATTATCGCGGATGCCGGGGTCGAATCACAAGCGTGTGATTCGCGTGTTCGGGCTGTTTCGCCGGCCTACTTCGCCGACCCGTAGTCGTCGACGATCGCGACCGTGACCGGGAACTGCGCGGGCAGCTCTCCGAACAGCAGCCGCCCCGCCTCGGCCGCGGCGGCCCTGATCTGCTCCTCGACGCGGTCGGCGAGGGCCGCGGGGGTGTGCACGACGATCTCGTCGTGCAGGAAGAAGACGAGGTGGGGGGCCTCGGTCAGCCATGCCGTGTCGAGCTCGCGGAGGCGCCGGCGCGTGCTCGCCATCCAGCACAGGGCCCACTCGGCCGCCGTGCCCTGCACGATGAAGTTGCGGGTGAACCGCCCCCACGCCCGAGCCCGGGAGCGTGCCCGCACCAGCTCGGCCTCGCTCACCGACTCGTTCCACGCCCCGCCCTCCCCCGGCGGCGAGCTGCGACCGAGGCGCGTCGTGACGATCTCGCCGCGCTCCCCGGCGCGCGCGGCATCCTCGACCATGCCGATGGCGCGGGGATACGCCCGGGCGAGCCGCGGCATGAGCCGACCGCTCTCCCCCGTCGTTGCGCCGTACATCGCCCCCAGCATCGCCACCTTGGCCTGGTCGCGGGTCTCGACCGCCCCGCTCGCGACGATGCCGGCATAGAGGTCACCAGCGGCGCCCGCGGCGACCATGTCCCGGTCGCCCGCAAGGGCGGCGAGGATGCGCGGCTCGAGCTGCGAGGCATCGGCGACGACGAGCTTCCAGCCGGGGTCCGCGATCACGGCGCCCCGGATCTGCTTCGGCAGCTGGAGGGCGCCCCCGCCGCTCGTGGCCCAACGCCCCGTCACGACACCGCCGGGCACGTAGTCCGGGCGGAACCGACCATCGACGACCCACGTGTCGAGCCAGCTCCAGCCGTTCGCCGAGAGCAAGCGCGCGAGCTTCTTGTACTCCAGCAACGGCTCGATCGCCGGATGTTCGAGCTGCTTGAGCTCCCACGAGCGCGTCGAGGTGACGGCGAGCCCGACCCTTCCGAGGGCCTTGAGCAGGTCGGTCGGGGAATCGGGATTGAGCTCCGGGGACTCGAGCCGCTCCCGCAGTACGTCGAGGAGCCCCTGGAGGCGCTCGGGCCGCTCCCCCTCGCGCGGCCGTGGGCCGAGCAGCTTGGCGAGGAGCTCGTCGTGGCGATCCTCGCGCCACGGCAGGCCGGCGAACGACATCTCCGCCGCGATCAGCGCACCGACGGATTCTGCCGCGAGAAGCCGATCGATGCGGCCGGGTTCCGCCGATCCGGCCACGGCCGCGCGCTGGGCGCGGAACTCGCCGAGCGGATCGGGCTCGTCGGGGGCCTCGACCGCAGGCTCCAGCTCGAACAGGGCGCCGCTGGGTTCGGTGTGCTCCACGACGGCGGGGGCGTCCCACGCGCTGCGGGGTCCGCGCGCGAGCGCGGAGTCCGCCGTCAGCGCGGAGTGACGGAGGATGGTGTGGGTGAGCCGCAGGTCGTAGCAGCGCTCGACGCGCACGCGCGCGGCGAGCAGGGCGGGATACCAGCGGGACGTGTCATCCCAGACCCAGCGGGGACCGTGCCGCTCCCACTCGCCCACGTAGCTCGCGAGGTCGCGGATCGGGTCCCGGGCGAGCTCGGTGAGGTCATCGTCGAGCCGCACCGCCGCGAGGGCGGGCGTGCGGGTGAGGACGATGTACACGGTTCCAGTGTGACGTGCGCGCGCGACATCCCGCGCCGCGGTTCCGCTCAGCCGTGCAGCAGCGCGCCGGTCTTCGTGAGCACGTTCTTCTCGCCGGCCTCGATCGGCACGGCGAAGCGGTTCTGCTTGGGCGGCAGTGGGCAGTTGAAGTTGTAGCTGAACGCGCACGGCGGCAGCACGGCGCGGTTGAAGTCCAGCGTGATCGTGCCGTCGGGATTCGGGGCGACGAAGAGGAACCGGCCTACGCTGTAGGTGCTGTCGCCGTTGGTGGCGTCGGCGAACACGAGCTGGAGGGCGCGGCCCGCCTTGAACGCCGCGAGGTTGTACTCGACCCCGTCCTTGGTGAAGGTGATCTCCCCGGGGATGACCTGCTCCTTGGTCTTGCCGTTGTCCTTGAGGTGCTCGAAGCCCATCGTCGTGCCGGCCGGGTTCTCGGTGAACGTCGCCGTGATGACCCACTCCGGGTTGTAGCCGAACGCGTCGATCGATCCGAACTCGCGGATGCCCTCGGACTGGGAGTCCCAGACGCGCAGCGCATAGGCGCCCTCGTCCCCGGCGATCACGAAGCCTGTCACGGTGTCGCTGAACCGGATCTCACTCGGCTCCGGCTGGTCCTTGCCGCGCACGAGGGCGTCGCCGTCGACGAGCACGCCGTCAACGGTGATGCCGTCCGACGCCGCCGCGATCACCCGCAGGCCGCCCTCCCCCGGGGCCCAGCGACCGGGCACGCCGTAGATCGTCTGCTCGGCATCCACCCACTGGGTGTTGACGAGGGCGAGATTGCCGAGAGGCTGCACGACCGAGAGCTCACGGCGCTCGTGGTAGGTCGCGAGAAGCGATTCGGGGGTCTGTGCCTCGGAGATCTGGGGTGCAGCGTCGGTCATGGGTCCATCCTTGTCGAGTCCCCGATCACAACCGGGGGCGACACGGGCCTATTCCGGGATGTTGCGCGGGCGGGCGACCTCGCGGCGAATCAGCACTCGCCTTCGAGGTAGACCGGGGCCTCCAGGTACTCGAGCGTTCCGGCGACGACGGCGCCACGCACCCCGATCGCACCGTACGTGCCCGCTCTACTGAGGGTCTCGAGAGCGACCGGGGCGTCGACGAGGGCGCCGCTCGACGGCGCCGCCGAGGGGATCCGTGCGATGACCTCCGCGGCGGTCATGCCGGCTTGTACGCCTGCGGGGCCCAGAAGGGTGACCCCACCCGAGGTGGATGAGGCCGAGACGTAGGCGCTGAAGACCGCCGGAGGCGCGACGAACGACGCAGTCGCGTCGATCGACAGACCGCCGAACTGGTACACCGAGCCGGCGAAGAAACACCCGCTGTCGTCGGGGCGCACCTTTTCCACGGGCGTCACGCCGAGCGCCTGCGCCAGCTTGGCTGCGGCCTCGTCGCCGTCGATCGTGTAAGGGACGTCGACGATCACCGTGGATGCGGCATCGAGAACGGTGATGCTCGTCGCCGTCACGACGACAGTCGCCGCCACGGGAGCCGCCACCGTCGGGGTCGGGCTGGGACTCCGCGTGGAGCTCGGGTCCGGGGTCGGGGTCGACAGGCCCGACGGGGTGTCGCCCGAGGGGGTCGGGCCGGGCGCTGGTGCCCCCGACATGCAGCCGGTGAGCGCGAGGAGCGCCAGCACGGCGAAGGCGGCGGTCGCGGGGCGTCTCGCGGTCATGCCCACACGGTAGCGGCTGGCCGGGGCGGTGAATAGTGGGGATTCCATACCTTTACGACGCGCGAGACAGCCACTCGGGTTGACTCGACCCGAGGGGAACCGGTCCGGTCGACCACGTGCGGGGTCCACCCGGCCACGAGAGCGCCGGCTCCGCGAGCACGAGGTCCCCCCACGGGGCCGTCGTGGCTCCGAAGGCGGGATGCTCGACGCGCGGGCCACGCGGCATCCCGAGCAACTCGTGCGCGACCCGTACCAGCGAGGTCTCGACGAGCCACGAGCCTCCCTCGGCCGCTCGGCGCCGAAGCGCGGACCCGATCCCCGCCGCGAGGAGGTATCCCGCGACGTGATCGAGAGCCTGAGCCGGGAGCGCTCCGGGTCGGCCGTCGATCCCCTCGAGTCCCTCGAGCGCCGCGATGCCCGTGGCGGCCTGCACGATGCTGTCGAATCCGCGCCGCGCGGCGAACGGCCCTCGGGATCCCCAGGCGCTGAGGCGCGCGACGATGAGGCCCGGGACACGGTCGGCGAGGGCCTCGGGTGAGAGCCCGTACCGGTCGAGGGCGCCCGGGCGGTACCCGAGCACGACGACGTCGGCCTCGGCGAGCAGCGCGGAGAACCGGGGATCGTCGGCGCCGAGCATCACCGAACGTTTCCCCGCGCCGGTATCGAGGTGCTGGAGTTCGAGTTCGGGTAGAACGGGAGGGTCCACCCGCAGCACATCGGCTCCGTCGAGCGCGAGGGTGCGGGTGGCGACGGGCCCGGCGATCACCCGGGTCAGATCGAGCACGCGCGGTGCGAGAGGCCCGCGCGGGGCCGCGGTCCCGACCCGTTCGAGCGAGATGAGCGGCTGGGCATCCACGACGGCCGCGTGCGGATGCTCCCGCCATTCCGCCTCGGACCGCACCGCGGTCGCGACCCCGCCGGCATCCGCGACCCGCCGCTCGACGTCGTCCGCGGACCGCCCGGCGAGGGCGGCCCGGAAGGCCTCCGCATTGGTGGAGTCGGGCAGCGAGAGTGCCTCGAGCAGCCGCGCCCGGTGGTGCGGGTAGTTCGCGTGCGTGCGGGCCCACCCGTCCGCGGTCGGCCAGAAGTCCGAGAGCTCCGCCCACGGCTGCCAGGGCTCGCCGCCGATCCGGAAGTGGCGTTCGCTCGTCACCGCGGTCGCGACGCGGGCGGGATCGAGGGAGATCCGCGGCTCGGGCACGCCCGCCGACAGCGCCGCGGAGAGCGAGGCTGCCGCCACCGCATCGTGAACGAACGGGCCGACCGGAAGCACGGCATCCAGCGGCACCTCGTCACCCCGACGGAGGACCCCCTCCAGCACGGCGGGATCCTCCCCCTGAGCGGACCACGCGGCGTCGAGCAAGCTCATGGCGCGATTCTGCCACCGTTCGCACGGTGGCAGAATCGACGCCGACTCAGCAGTCGCCGAAGATGTAGACGGGCGACGTCATGTTCACGAGGGTCCCGCCGTTGATCAGTCCGGACACGCCCGCCTCGTCCGGCCCACCCACGCCGCCCAGCGACTGCAGGTTGAGAAGGTTATCCACGAGGGTTCCGACCGAGGGTGCTGAGGAGGGGATCGCCGCGACGACATCCGTGGCGGCCATCCCGACCTGGACGCCACTCGGGCCGAGGATCGAGACGCCGGCCGCCGTCGTGCTCGAGGTGACATGGACGCTGAAGATGGCGGGCGGGTACATGGTGATGGTCCCCGCGCCGTCGACCTTGAGTCCGCCGAAGTCGTACTCCGTCCCGGGGCGCGCGCAGCTGCCCCCGGAGCGCACGGTCTCCACGGGGGTCGCCCCGAGAGCCACCGCGAGCTGGTCGGCCGCGGTATCGCCGTTGGACGTGTACGGGATATCCACGATCACGGTGGAGGCTGCATCCAGAACGGAGATGCTCGTGGCCGTCACGACGACGCTCGCTGCGACCGGAGCAACCGGGGTCGGGGTGGGGGTCGGGGTCGGGGTCGCGATCGCCGCAGGGGTGGCGCTCGAGGGGGTTGCGCTGGGAGTCGGCGTCCCAGGCGTGCAGCCACTGAGCGCAAGGAGCGCGACAACGGCGAGGGCGGTGGTCAACGAGCGCGGGGCGGTCATGCCGCCACGGTAGCGGTTGGCGCGAATGGTGACGAGTGGGGATTCCATACCCCTACGACGCGCGAGGGGGCGATTCAGGTTGACGGGCCGACCTACGGCGCCTCAGCGCCCACTCCCAGAGGCGGTCGCTGGCCTCCTCGAGCGTGGCGGCATAGCCGAGGAGGCGACCCTCCGGGGTCATCCCCCGGAGCACGGGCCGGCCATTGGCTCGTCCGTATTGGATCGTGCCGAGGTGGATGCCCCGGTCGTACATGCGCCACTCACCGGGGCGCAGCGACTGCTCGAGCAGGTCGCTCGGTCTCCAGTGGTGAACCATGCGATCGAACATACCTTCGATCGTGTCATCCGTCGACATCCGGCCACGCCCTCGAAAATGCACCGTGCTAGTGTGAGCGCCACGTCCGGCGCAAGGCCGGCCCGAAGACAGGAGAGACCCGTGGCAGACAAGGCGAAGGAAACGGCCGAGGAGGCCAGCCAGCGTCGCAGCGACGAGGCCCGCAAGGCCGGAGTTCAGGCACGCAACGACAAGGCGTTCGAGGAGGCCAAGGCGGCCCGCGAGGCGAAGGCCCACGCCGCCGAAGCCCCCAAGGCCGCCGCGGCCGCCGGAGCCGGTCTGACGGTGGATGGGGAGTGGGGACCCGCGACGACGAAGGCGCTGCAGACGGTGCTGGGCGTCGACGTCGACGGCGAGTTCGGTCCCGCGTCCGCGAGCGCCCTTCAGTCCAAGCTCGGCGTCACCGCCGACGGCGACTTCGGACCGCAGAGCGCCCGCGCACTGCAGGGCTACCTCGGCGTCGACCAGGACGGTGAGATCGGTCCGCAGACCGTGCGCGCGCTCCAGGAGCGCCTCAACGCCGGCACCTTCTAGCACGACCCCAGAACGGCGTCCCGAGCGATCGGGGCGCCGTTCGTCGTTGCGGCGGACGGGCCGGAGTGCGGCGAGTCGCGAGCGGCCGTCACGGTCTCGCCCGGGCATTCTGGCGCGATGTCGGCAGAATGGTCCTATGGCCGCGACCCTGGACGGTGACCCTGCCGATGCCGACGCTCGATGACGTGAGCCGGATCGCCGCAGGCCTTCCGGGCACCGAAGAGAGGCCGTCGGGCGGCGGGCTCGCCTGGTTCGTTCGAAAGAAGCCCTACGCGTGGGAGGCCATCCCCTGGCCCAGCGAAGCGGAGCACGTGCGCCAGGTCGTGTCGACCGAGCCGTGCATCGGCGTGAGCGTCGCCGACGAGGATGACAGGCTCGCCCTCGTGCAGGGCTGGCCGCACGCGTTCGTCTTCTCGCACACCACGTGGGGCGGGCCGAAGATCATCGTCCGGCTCGGGGCGGTCGACCCGGACCACCTCGTGGAGCTCGTCACGGAGTCGTGGCGCCTGACGGCTCCGAAGTACCTGCGGGTCGAGTTCGACGGTGCCGACGAGGGCGAGGATGGCGGGCTGGCAGCGCGAGGCTGCGACGGGCTCTGATCCTGGCCGCTGTGGAAACCACCGTCTCGCGCGGCACCCCACCTAGGCTGGTCCCATGCCGAGCCAGTGGACCGAGAACGCCGCTCAGTACCTCACCAGCGTCGGATCGTGTCCCCGATGCGATTCGGCTCTGGCCGAGCGGGGCCGATGCGCGACCTGCGGGGCCGACCTCACCGGGCCGGAGGGCGCCGCGCTGTGGAAGAGCTCGCTCGCCGCCGCGGCCGCCCTGAGGAAGCGGCAGGCGCTGATCGACGCACTGCCGGTCGTGGTCGCTGCTGCTGCAACGCCGAAGGATGCCACCGCGCCCGACGCTTCAGTGCCGGTGAGCTCGACGCCTGCTGCCGTCGCACCCATGGCCGCCCCCGCCCGGCCCGAGCCGGTCTCCGAGCGCCCCGCGTCGCAGTTGAGCGTGCAGTCGGTGCTCGCGGTCGCGGGTGCCGGCCTGTTCGCGGTCGCCGCGATCGTGTTCACGTTCTTCAATCCCGACCTCACCGACCTCGGCACCCGTTCCACGATCATCGGGGTGATCAGCGCCGTCTTCCTCGCGGGAGCATGGCTGCTGGCCTCCCGCGGCCTCACCTTCTCGGCCGAGGCGGTCGGGGCGCTCGGGGCCGTCTTCGTCGGGCTCGACGTGTGGGCGGTCTCCCAACTGGCGCCCGACGGGGTGAGCGAGTGGGTGTTCGGTGGCATCGGGATGCTCGTGGCCGCCGCATCCCTGCTGGCACTCGCGGCGCTCGTGCGGCTGCGCACGTGGCTGTGGGCGGCCCTGCTCGGCGCCGCTCTGTCGCCCGCACCCTTCTTCTACGCGCTGGACTCCGACTGGGCCCCCGTGCTCGGGCACGTCGCCGTCGGTTTCGCGGCACTGATCACGCCCGCCGTCGCGCGGCGGTTCTCGGCGCGGTTCGCGAGCCCGCTCGCCGCCGACCATTCGACGGCGACCGTGCTGCGGCTGCTCGCGCTCGCCGTCGTGTCGCTCCAGCTCATGCTGGTGCCCGTCGACCCCTCGCCCACTCGGGTGTGGATCACATCCGGAGTTCTGGCCGCCCTCGCCGTGCTGGCGCGACTCTCGGCCCGCGAGCAGCTGGAGCGCTTCTGGTTGTTCGCGTCGGGTTTCCTGATCACGGCCGCCGCCGCGCTCGTGCCTCTCGTTGCGGACCTCGGCGAGGTCGTCTGGCTGCTCGCGCTCGTGCCTGCCGCCGCGGCGGTCGCGCTCGCGATCGTCGCGCTGCTCCGCGGTGCCGCGCTGCACGCGGGGGCGCTCACGGTCGCCGTGATCGTCAGCGTGCCCGCGGGTGCCGTCGCGGCATCCAGCCTCGGAGCCACCGTGCTCGCGGGCGGGGCGTTCACAGGGGATGTAACGACCGAACTGGCCGCCGTACTGGGGCTCGCGGCATCCGCTGGGGCGGCCAGTGTGCTGGCCTGGCGCACACGCGGGACGCGCACCTTCGCGCTCGCCCTCTGGGCCGCGGGTCTCGCGCTCGTGGCCCTGACCGTGTGGTCGGCCGTCGCGGTCCCCGCGCAGATCGTATTGCTGTTGGCTGTGGCCACGGCCCTCAGCGCGGTCGCCGTGCTGGTCAGGCTTCCGCTCGCGCCGCGAGTGCCGGTGGTGGTGGCCGCGCACGTGGCGCTCGTCGTCGCGGCCGTGGTGTCGTGGCGGGATCCCGACGGCCGCGTCCTCGCGGGCGCCGCCGTGGTCGCGGTGCTCTTCGCCGTCGCGCGCACGGTGCCACGCCCGGTGCGGCCGGTGCACGTGGGCGTCGGCTACGCGTATGCGTTGGTCATCGTGGCATCCGCGCTCGACCTCGCGGGGTTGGAGACCATCGCGGTGCTCTGCCTCACGACCACGGTCGGGGCGCTCGCGGCGCTCGTGGTGACGCTCGTGGCGTGGTTCAAGCCGGCGTCATGGTACGCGGTGCTCATCGTCACGTCGGTGCCGTTCGCCATCGGGATCGTGTCGGTCTTCATCGACCGGAGCGGATGGACGGCCCTGTCGACGGGGGTCACGTTCGCCCTGCTGCTCGCGATCATGCTGACCCGCCGACCCGGACTGACGCTGCTGATCAGGGCGGGCGCGGCCGCGCTGCTCGTGCCCGCGCTCGCGGTGGTCGTGATCTGTCTCGGGGCTCAAGTGCTCTCGGTGAGCGCCTCCCCCATCACGTTGCCGATCATCGCCACGCTCGTCGCGTGCGTGCTGCCGGCGACCGGCCTCATCGCCGGAGCCGTGGCCGCGCAGGGAGTTTCGGCGGCACACACCAGTGTGGTGCGGGTGTGGATCGAGATCTCGTCGCTCGTGACCGGCGCGATCGCAGTGGTGCTCGCCCTCGTGCGCTCGGCCGCGGGCATCCCGACGACGTTCCTCGTGCTCGTGATTCTGGGAATCGGCGCGACCGCGACGGCCGTGTTCGCGAAGCGCCGCTACGGCTGGCCGGTCGCCGGGGTCGCCTTCACCGGCGCGCTGTGGTGCGTCTGGTGGCTCGCGGGAATCACCCTCCTCGAGCCTTACCTGTTGCCGCCCGCGCTCGCCACCGCCCTGGTGGCGGCGATCCTCGTCGCCCGCGACCGGCCGGGGATGGGGCTGTCCGCGCCCGGCCTGTACTGGACGGGACTGGCGGTGGCCGCCGTCCCGACGCTCGTGGTGCTCGCGGTGTCGGGGTCGGGCGAGTCGCTCGTGCCGTGGCGCACGATCGGACTGCTCGGCAGTGCCGTGGTGTTGATCGCGTTCGCGGCCGCCATCCCCCGCCTCGCGCGGCTCGCCGCTCTGCGGCGGATCGGCCCCCTGCGCGCGCCGACCCTCGTGGTCGCGATCGGCGCGGCATCCGCGGGGACGATCCAGGGCGTGCGCTACGGCCTCGGGCTCGATCCGCTCGCCGTCGAACGCCCCGAGCTCGTGATGCTGCCGGTGCTCGGGCTCGCCGTGGCCGGATCGCTGCTGGCGATCGTCGCGGCCCGGATGCTCGGCTCCCGGTCCCGGTTCAGCTACGTTCCCGCATTGCTGTACCTGGTCATCGGGCCGATCGCGGCGGTGCGCGGCGACTGGCTCGCGATCCTCACGGTGCTCGCACTCGCGCTGCTGGTGCTCGCCCTCATGATCGTCACGGTCGCGCTGGCTCGCCGTGGGGCCGTCACGCTCCCGCCGGTGTGGGTGACGTTCGGTGTGGCGTGGTGCACCGCGGTCGCGAGCTGGAGCCAACGCGAGCTTCGGGTCGAGGCCTACTCGCTGCCGCTCGGGCTCGCGCTGCTGGCCGTCGGCATCATCGCCATGCGTCCGCTGCCGCCGGAGACCGCGGATGCCCGTGCGACCCTGACCTCGTGGCCGATCGGTTTCACCGGCTCCTGGCGCCTGCTCACGCCCGGCATCGTCGTCACGCTCCTGCCGTCGATCCTGGCGACCGGAACCGATCCCCGCACCGAGCGGGCCATCCTGGTGATCGCGCTCGCTCTGGTGGCGATCCTGATCGGCTCGATCCGTCGGCTCGCGGCGCCGTTCATCCTCGGCATCATCGCGCTCCCACTCGAGAACATCGTCGTCTTCGCGGTGCAGATCGGCCGCAACATCGGTGCCCTGCCGTGGTGGATCACGCTCGCCACGGCCGGCGCGGTGCTGCTGGTGATCGCGGTCGGATCCGAACGCCGGACCGGCAAGGGCACCGGCGCCGCGGCGCGCCTGCGGGACCTGAAGTGAGCGATTCGTCCGCCCCGGAACCGCGCGCCCGCGAGCACCGCGACGACACCGAGCCGAACCCACCCTGCCCGACGTGCGGTCGGCCGAGGGAACTCGTGATGCTCGAGCGGTTCACCGGGTGGTGGTGCCCCGTGTGCTCCACGTCAGCGCCGGCACAGTAAGCACGACGACTCGGTAGGGCGGACGGGACTTGAACCCGTGACCGACGGATTATGAGTCCGCTGCTCTAACCAGCTGAGCTACCGCCCCGCGGACACGTCGAGGTGCCCGGATCCCCACGATACAGGCCGAGCGCACCGCGAGAACGGTAGTGGGTCGGCGGTGCGGATCGCCCCCTGTAGGGCGCTCGACCCGCCACCACCGCGTTAGGTCGGGATGCCCGCCGAGTCGGTCGAGGCGGTCGCGACATCCACGACCTCTTCGCCTCGGTACAGGCTCTCGAAGGTATCGAGAGTGCGCTGGATGTCGTGGGACTCCACGATCTTGAGGCTCTCCTTCTTGAAGGCCAGATAGTCCTTCTCGGGCATCCGCAGCACCCGGGTGAGCTTCTCGGCGAGGTCGTCGACATTGCCGGGCTCGAAGAGATAGCCGTTCTCCCCCTCGTGCACGAGGTGCGGGAGCGCCATCGCGTTCGCTGCGACGACGGGCAGGCCGGTGGCCATCGCCTCCATCGTGGAGATGCTCTGCAGCTCGGCGATGGATGGCATGGCGAACACCGTGCCGCGAGTGAGCGCGGCACGCAGGTCGGCCTCATCGACGAAGCCGGTGAGGTGCACGCGGTCCGCGACCCCCAGTGAGGCCGCAAGGGCACGCAGCTTGCCTTCGAGCTCCCCTCCGCCGACGATCTCGAGTGTCGCGTTGAGGTCGGCATCGAGCTGGGCGAAGGCGCGGATGAGCCGGTCGATCTGCTTCTCGTCGACGAGTCGCCCGAGGAAGACGATGTGGTTCTCGGGGCGGCGTTCCATCACGGGCGTGTAGTGGTGAGCATCGATGCCGCACGAGATCGCGAGCACCCCGCGGATCGACGTCATCGCCTCGAGGTACTCCGCCGCCTTGCGGGTGGGTGTCGTGACTCGCTCGGCGCGTCGGAAGATGCGGTCGGCATCCTTCCACGCCAGCCGTGCGACGCTGCCGCGCAACGAATGCGGGATCACGACGGTGTACTCGAGAAGGTTCTCGGGCATGAAGTGGTTGGTGCCGATGAGACGGATGCCGCGCTTCACCGACTCCACGGTCAGCCCCCGGCCCATCATGAGGTGCGACTGGAAGTGAACGACGTCGGGCTTGACGAGATCGAGAACGCGCGCCGAGTTCGCGCTGACGCGCCACGGCAGCGCGAAGCGGAGCCACGGGTGCGGATACCAGCGCCAGGAGTAGATCCGGTGCACGGAAATCGACTGACCCTCGTGCTCCTCGATCTGCGTCCCGAGCTTCTTGTTGCTGTACGCCGGGGCGATGATGTGCACGTCGTGGCCCCGCTCGGCGAGGCCGGCGGCGAGACGGGCGATGAAGCTCGCGGCACCGTTGATCTCGGGCCAGAACGTGTCGGCACCGATGAGGATGCGCAGACGCGGCTTGCCCTCATGGGGAGATCGGCGCGTGGCTTTCGTCACGGAGATGGTGATCCTTGTCCTCGGCGGGCCGGTGCGCCCTGGTCGATCCGGTATCCCGCTTGGAGTGCGGTAAATCCCGGTGGTTCAGCCTACTTCACGAGCGCGCGGGGCCGCCGTCGGCCACGTCGGCCAGTGGAGTTCTCGTGAGCGCCTGAGGGTGGTGGCGCGAGAGCGAGATGACGCCCCAGATCGCCACGGTTCCTGCCACGACGAAGGCGATGATCGCCCACCACGGCGCCCCGGCCGCTTCACCGAGAACGATGACGCCGATCGACACCGCGACGAGAGGGTCGATCACGGTCAGACCGGCCACGACGAGGTCGGGCGGGTTGGATGAGTGGGCGGTCTGCACGAAGTAGGTGCCCAGCAGTCCGGCCGCGACCAGCCCGATGATGCACGTGAGGGTGAGATAGTCCGCGGGACCGAAGGCGAAGAAGTCGGTGACGACGAGGGTCTTCACCCGGTCGATGACGACCTTGGCGAGCGTCACCACGAACCCGAAGAGCGTGCCCGCGGCGATCACGTAGAAGATCGGGCGCGGCGTGCGTCCCCGCATCGCGACGAAGATCCCGACGAAGACGCCCAGCACCACCCCGAGGATGATGAGCACCGTGATCAATTGCGTCTCGGTGATGGGTCGCGACTCGGCGACGAACGCCGCGATCGTCACGAACGCGCCGACCCCCGCGACGCAGATCACGATGGCGCGGATCGAGACGCGGTCGAGCGGGGTCTTCGTCACGCGCGAGTTGACGATCGCCGTGATCACGAGCGCGACCGCCCCGAGCGGCTGCACCACGATGAGGGGCGCGTAGGCGAGGCTCGTGAGTTGGAGCACGATGGCGAGTCCCAGGAGCACGGTGCCGAGCACCCACGCGGGGCGCGCCAGCAGCAGCCGCAGCTGCCGGAAGTTCAAGCCCGTCCGCGCATCCGCGTCGGTGCTCGCGTCGACGAGTTCGACTCCACGGTGCTGGAACTGCGTTCCGACGGCGAGAAGCACGGCCGCGATGAGGGCGAGTGGGATCCCGATCGCCGCGCTCGACGGCAGCGTCAGCTGGTCGGCTAAGTCCTGCAGCTCGGGTGGCACTCGTCGAATCTACCCGTTCCGTCCCCGATATTCTGGGTAAATGGCCGTACTCCCGATCCGAATCACCGGCGACCCCGTGCTGCACGAACGTGCCGTCGAGGTCACGGAATTCGGTGCGGAACTGCGCACGCTGATCGCCGACATGGTCGACACGATGCACGAGGCGCCGGGGGTCGGCCTCGCGGCCCCGCAGGTCGGTGCCGGCGTGCGGCTCTTCATCTGGCAGTGGATGGATGACGCCGACGTCGTGCACGCCGGAACCGCCGTGAACCCCGTGCTGTGGATCACGCCCACCCCGACCGGGGAGGCCGACGAGGACGAGGAGTCCGAGGGCTGCCTGTCGATCCCCGGAGAGCGCTTCGCGCTCCGACGGTCGGCCCGGGCGATCCTTCGGGCCCAGGATGCCGACGGCACCCCCTTCGAGATCGAAGCCGACGGCTGGCTGGCGCGGATCTTCCAGCACGAGTACGACCACCTCGAGGGCATCCTGTATGCCGACCGGCTCGATTCTGATCAGGCGAAAGCATCGAGGAAGGCGATCCGGAAGAAGAACTGGGGAGTTCCCGGCCTGAGTTGGACGCCCGGAATCGACCACCTCGAGGATTGACCCGAGCGAGCTAGAGGAACGCCCGGATCAGCGCCGCCGTGACGGCCGCGGCCGCGACGACCACGATGAACGGGGCACGCAGCGCCAGCAGCGCGGCGGCGACGATGAGGGCGGGCACCCGAGCATCCACGACGATGGCCTGACCGGCGCCGAGGGTCTGCACGACGATGAGCGCGGAGAGCAGGGCGACGGTGAGCAGGCTCGAGATGCGCGCCGGCGTGGGCTTCTCCACGATCGAGGCGGGCACGACATAGCCGAGGAGCTTGATCGCGAGGACCGCGATCGAGCCGAGGATGACGATCTGCCAGACGGTCATGACGCATCCTCCGAGGCGGATTCGGCGGTGCGGGGCCGGAACCAGTTGGTGAGGCCCACCACGACCGCCACGAGCGCCGCGGCGAGCACCGGCACGCCGGGCGGGAGGACCGGCACAAGGAGGGTCGCCACCACGGCGGCCCCGACTGCGACGACGATGGGCTGGAGCTGCCGCAGCCGCGGCCAGAGCAGCCCGAGGAACGCGGCGGCCGCGGCGGCGTCGAGACCGTAGGCGCTGACATCGCCGATGAGGTCGCCGATCACGGCGCCGATCAGCGTGGTGAGGTTCCAGCCGATGTAGATGATCGCGCCCGTCCACCAGAACCCGGTGCGCTGAGACTCGAGGGTGGGCTGGGCCGTCGAGACGGCCGTCGTCTCGTCGATCGTCCAGTGGCCGGCGAGGAGCTTGCGCGGCCAGCGGCCGCCGATCATCGGGGCGACTCGCAGGGCGTAGAGACCATTGCGCGTGCCGAGGAGGGCCGCACTCGCGATCGCGGCGACGCCGGCGCTCGTGCCTCCCGAGGCGAGCACCCCGACCAGCGCGAACTGGGAACCGCCCGAGAACATCAGCAGACTGAGAACGCACGTCTGCCAGATGTCGAGACCCGCGGCCACCGAGAGAGCCCCGAACGAGATCCCGTACGCCGCGACGGCGAGGCCCACGGCGAAGCTCGCCCGGATCGCGGCACGCGACTCCGCACTCCGTGGTGCCCGGCCGGGCGACCCTGCTGTGCTGGCCAAACGACGAATCTCCCTCCGTGCCCGAGGGCACAGAGGGAGACTCTACCGGCTGGCGTCGCGTCAGCGGGTCGGCGGCTGCGGGGCGCTCGCGCGGAGCACCTCGAGGCGTGCGCGGTACTCCTTCTCGTCGATGTCACCCTGAGCGAAGCGCTCCGCGAGGCTCGCCTCGGCGGTGCGGGTGGGCGAGCCCCAGCCCATCCCGTGACCGTAGTGACCGGGGCCCCAGCCGCCGCGCGCCCAGCGGCGACGGGCGAACGCGCCCATGATCACGAACAGCACGAGGAAGAACAGGGGGATGACGAGGAAGAAGATCCAGCCGAACGCGAAGCCCGGACCCGCCAGGTGGGCGGGAACGGCGGCGAGAGCGAGAGAGGTGAGCACGGGTGTGTCCTTCGTTTCAGGGCCCCGGCGGGGCCGATACAACGAGCCTGCCCGGGTGCCGCTCTCGGGGAATCTGCCCGGTGGTGGCACTTGCCGTACTCCCACCGGCGCAACTTTCGGATGCGGACTACTCCCCGCGGCCGGGGCTCACGAGCCCCGTGCGCTACTGGTCGCGGCCGGGGCTCACGAGCCCCGTCTCGTACGCGATGACGACGAGCTGCACCCGATCGCGGGCGGCGAGCTTCGACATGATGCGCGACACGTGGGTCTTGGCCGTGAGGGGGCTCAGGAAGAGCTCGCGGCCGATCTCATCGTTGGTCAGCCCCTGGCCCACGAGGGCGAGCACCTCGCGCTCCCGGTCGGTGATGACCGCGAGCTGCGCGGTGTCGGGGGCCTCGCGCAGGTCGCCTGAGATGCGCTCGAGCAGCCGGCGGGTCACCCCGGGGCTCAGAAGGGCATCCCCCGCCGCGACGACGCGCACGGCGCGGATGAACTCGACCGGCTCGGTGTCCTTGACGAGGAACCCGCTCGCGCCAGCCCGGATCGCCCGCCCCACGTACTCGTCGAGCTCGAACGTCGTGACGATCACGATCCGGGTGCCCGCGAGTTCGGGCTTCGCCACGATCTGCTCGGTGGCCCACAGTCCATCGCCGTCGGGCATCCGGATGTCCATGAGAACGACATCCGGCCGCGTCGCCGCCACGAGGGAGACGGCCTCCGCCCCCGTTCCGGCCTCACCGACGATCTCGATGTCGGGCTCGGCCTCCAGCAGGCTGCGGAAGCCGCCGCGGATCAGCTGCTGGTCGTCGGCGATGGCGACTCGGATCATGCGTGGGCCTCTCGGTTCGGGATGCGCGCGGTCACGATGAGTCCGCCGGACGAGCCGGGGGCGGTGTCGAGCGTGCCGCCGAGCAGCTCGGCGCGTTCGCGCATCCCGAGCACCCCCCGCCCGGAGTCGAGACTCGCGTTCGGGGCGACGCCCGCGCCGTCATCGGCGATCGTGACCACGAAGTCGCTCCCGTCGAGCGCGACCGTGACGGTGGCACGGGTGGCATGGGCGTGCCGCACGACGTTGGTGAGCGATTCCTGCACGATGCGATAGATCGCCAGTTGGAGAGCCTTGGGCGCGTCATCCACCTGAACATCGAGATCGACCTCGACCCCTTGGGAGGTCACCGAGGCCGCCAGGCCGGGCAGTCGCGAGAGATCGGGTTCGGGCACGAGCGGAGCGGTCGGATCCTGCCCACCCTCGGCGCGGAGCACCCCGAGCACTGAGCGCACCTCGTCGAGGGCCGTCTTGCTGGTCTCCTTGATGCTCGCGAGGGCCTCCGCGGCCTTGTCGGGCTGCTTGCCCATGAGGTGCAGCCCCACGCTCGCCTGCACGTTGATCTGGCTGAGCGAGTGGGCGAGCACGTCGTGCAGCTCGCGCGCGATGCGCACGCGCTCGGCCTGCACCTCGGTCTGCTGACGCTGGGCTCGCGCGCGCGTGTAGTCGGCGTAGTGCTCGCGCCGGGTGCGGATCGCCTCGCCGATGCCGAAGACGATGAGGATGCCGAGGGTCGAGATCGCCACCCGGGCCGGGTTCCAGTCGAGGGCGAGCACCGCCCCGAGCACGAGAGTCGTCGTCCACGCGACACCCACGCTGATCCAGGCCCACACCCGAGCGCCGCGCACGATCGCGCCGACGATCGCGAAGGCGAGTGCCACATACGGCGGGCCCGGCGTGGGATCGGCGAGCACGAAGTCCGCGCTCGCGAGCAGGGTCACGACGATCACGGCGGTGCCGGGGAACCGGCGCGCGCCGAGGAGCACGAGCGGGCCGGCGAGCGCGAGAGCAACGCTCGCCCACCCGGTCAGCCCGGCATTGTGGCGCGCGATCACCCAGTAGAGCGCCGCCGGGAGTTGAAAGAGGAGTGAGACGACGACGGGGATGAGCAGGCGGGCCCGCGCGGACATCCGGGGTTCTGGTGGTCGCCGGTGGTCCCAGTCCATCGCCCAGGGGCCGTTCCAGTGCCGGCCGTGACCCCCCGGACCATCTGCCGAGGACCAGTCGCGCCACGGCGATGCGGAGCGACCAGGGTAGGGCATGGGTCGATGCTAGTGCGGCACCGTGCCCGCCCGCGTCGGCGCGGGAGTGTCACCGACGTACTCCCCCGGGAGTACGCGCGGGAGGCGTTAACGCAAAAGACCCGGATCGTGGAGGACCCGGGCCTAGCTCCCCGACTTGGACTCGAACCAAGAACCTATCGGTTAACAGCCGATTGCTCTGCCAATTGAGCTATCGAGGATTGCGTTTTCAGCTTGCCCACTTTACCAAAGAAGGGGCCAGCACCAAATCACCTACCGAACGGCGAGAAGGTGTGTCGGTGAGGGCACCGGAGCGGGGTCCGCGATCGGACTCGGGATGCCGTCCGCGCCGATCCGCATCGACACCACGGAGCTCGAGCGCTCGTTTGCGACGTGCACGAGATCGCCATCGACGGCGTGCGAGCGGGGCCAGGATCCCTCGGTGCTCACCGCTCCGATCGGCTCGAGCGTGCGGCCGTCAGCGCTCGAGCGCATCACCGAGAGCGCGTTCGACCCGCGCACCCCCGCGAAGACCGTGCGCCCGTCGTGCGCGAAGCCGATCGCCGCGGCCTGGTCTCCCACGACCGAGCCCGGCACCGTGAGCGTCGTGACGACCTCGAGCCCGGACCCCGTCCACTCGAGCACGGTGAGCGTGCACCCGTGCTCCCCGAGCACGTGGAGGAGACCCGACGGGTGCCGGGCGAGGTCGCGCGGTCCGGTTCCGGGTGGCAGCGCGAGCGACCCCGTGCGCACGAGCTGCGAGCCTTCGATGGTGTGGATGTGGATGCGGTCGGCGCCGAGATCCGTCGACAGCAGGGTCGTGGCATCCAGACGGAACGCGGCATGAGCGTGCGGCCCGGTCTGCTCGGGATGCGGACCCGATCCCTCGCTCGGCAGCACCTGGAGCAGTTCGGCGGGGGCGCCATCCACGAGGGAGATCACCCCGAGCGAGCCGTCCTGATAGTTCGCGGCGACGACCGCGTCATCGAGGAAGCCGAGGTGGCAGGTCCATCCTCCCCCCGCGTCGGCGCCGGCCAGCGGCGTCAGTGAGAGGCCCTCCCGGCGGAACGCCTCGACGCGCCCCGCGCCCTCGGCGGCCGCGTAGACGATCCCGTCGCGCTCGGCGACCCAGGTCGGCGACGGGGTTGCCGCAGCCACGTGCGACCAGGCGAGCGACCCGTCCTCCCGTGGCAGCAGCACCCCGATGCCCTCGGCGGTGCCCTCCATGTCGGGGGTGTAGGCCCCGACCCACCAGGCTGATGCGCTAGTCGTGGACACGGAGCTCCCGTCTCGCGGGATCCACCCGCGCATGGTCGAGCGACCGGGCCAGCCCGGTCACGTACGGGTGGGTGGGGTTCTCGAGCACGGTCTCGAGATCGCCGAAACCGACCACGATTCCGCGGTGCATGACGGCGACGCGGTTGCTCACGCGCCGCACCTCGCCGAGGTCGGCCGTGACGATGAGGGCGGAGAACGACTGCTGCTGCTGGAGGTCGACGATGACGTCGAGGATGGCGCTGCGCACCGTGACATCGATCCCCGCCGTCGGATCATCGGCGACGAGCAGCGTGGGCCCGAGCACGAGGGATCGGGCGATCGCCACCCGTTGGCGCTGTCCCTTGCTGAGCTCGTGCGGGTACTTGTTCATCGTGCCGAGCGGCAGCCGCACGGCGTCGATGAGGGTCGCGACGGCGTGGCCGGCCTCGTCCTGATCGAAATCGCGATCCCGCGAGAAGATCGGCTCGGCGACGTTCTCCCCGATGGTCAGCCGTGGCTCGAGGAAGTCTCCGGCCTCCTGCCGGAGGTAACCGACCCCGACCCGGAGGCGATCGCGTCGGCGCCGGGAGATCCCCCGAACCGCCGTGCCGAGCACCTCGAGCTCGCCCCCGCTGATGACCGGGGAGTCGGCGCCGGGCAGGTCGGCTTCGAGGGCGACGGCCTTGGCCAGCGTGCTCTTGCCCGAGCCCGTCTCGCCGACGACCGCGAGGATCTCCCCGGGCTCGATGCGCAAGGAGACGCCGTTGACCGCGACGGACCGGGTCGCGGGGTTCGCGGCCGGGTAGCGCAGAGAGAGGTCCCGAGCGATCACGGTGGTGCTCATCTACCCCTCCCTCGCGCGGATCGCCCGCAGGGTCTCGCGCCGCGCGGCCTGCTCGACGGGGTCGGGCACCGGCAAGGACGCGAGCAGGCGTTGGGTGTACGGATGCTGCGGGGCGCCGAGCACCTGCGCCGAGGTCCCCTCCTCGACGAGCACCCCGTGATGCAGCACGGCGATGCGATCGGAGAGCATGTCGACCACGGCGAGGTCGTGGCTGATGAAGAGCGCCGCGAACCCGAACTCGCGCTGGAGCTCGGCGAAGAGCTCGAGCACCTTGGCCTGGACGGACACGTCGAGCGCGCTCGTCGGCTCGTCGGCGACGAGCAGGGTCGGCTCGAGGGCGAGCGACCGGGCCAGGCTCGCGCGTTGCCGCTGGCCGCCGCTCAGCTCGTGCGGGTACCGATCGCCGAACGTGCGCGGCAGCTGCACGGCCTCGAGCAGCTCGTCG